>DATJVP010000156.1:0-44861 GCA_035581425.1 Allostellaceae bacterium
ACGGCGCGGCGTCGAAACGCGGCTCGTCATCGCGAGCGATCATCTTGCACCCGCGAAAGCAGACCCAACCCTCCTCAAGGAAATCATCCGGGCGCATCGCTGCTTCGACGCACTGCGCCTCCGTAAAGCATCGATCGCCGAGTTGGCCGAGCGCGAAGGGGTCGACGATCGCTATATCAGCTGCGTGCTGCCCCTGGCTTTCCTGGCGCCCGAGATCGTCACAGCGATCACCCAGGGGAGGCAGCCCACGGATCTCACTGCGACGAAGCTGGTGAGACGCATCGACCTGGCCCTCGACTGGAACACCCAAAGGCGTCAACTCGGCTTCACATAACGCGACTCCGCCCACCGATTCGCTGCACCATCCTTCTCCCAAACCGGAGCAGGCAAAGTGCCGACAGAGAGAAACGGGTCGCTCGACCCGCGTTTCGTCGGGTTCTGCGTTCTCCGGTGTGACTCAGGTCGTCACAAAGGCCTCGTTCCGGGGCTTTTTACGGCAGCAAGCAGAGAACGTCGGAAACCGCGGACTGGCTGGCTGGGGCGCCAGGATTCGAACCTGGGAATGGCGGAATCAAAATCCGCTGCCTTACCACTTGGCTACGCCCCACCAGGCGGGGCGGGACCTTACCGGCAAAGCCCGAGCCTCGCAACCGAGGCCGCTCGGATGATTGGACAGAGCGCGCGCCCCGCAGCATCATTGCGGTCATGCCGTTCCTTGGGGTCGATCCCTGGCGCTGGCAGTATTTCGAGGGCGAGCCCTGTCCCGATGACGTCGTTGTCCCCATCGACGATGCCACCGGCTGGAACCTCTTCCCGCGCCACCGCTGGGTCTACAACAAGCTCCTGATCTGCGAGAGCCAGGGCCTGCCGCACGGGCCGCACGGCACGGAGCCGCCGCGCTATCCGGTCTTCTCGAAGCCCATCTACAACATGCGCGGCATGGGTACCGGCGGTCGCATTATCCGCTCGAGTGCAGAGTACGAGGCCGCGGTCGAGCCCGGATACATGTGGATGCCCTTTTTCGAGGGCCTCCACGTCAGCACCGACGTGGCGCTCCGCGACGGGCGCGTGCTCTGGTGCAGGCACGCGACGGGGCTCGCGGGAGTGGAGGGTACCTTCGACTACTGGACACTTCACGCGGAGCCGATGCCACGGGTCGAGGCGCAGGTGCTGCCTTGGTTGGAGCGCAACCTCGCGGGATTCACCGGCATCGTCAATCTCGAGACCATCGATGCCACGATCATCGAATGCCATCTCCGCATGAGCGAGCAATGGCTCGACCTCAACGGCGAGGGCTGGCTCAAGGCGGTGGTGGCGCTCTACACGAACGGCGCATGGCCCTTCGAGGATCGGCGCCGCACCGGCTACAGCGTCGTGCTCTTCGGCGCCCACGGCGTCCCCTGGCGGGTGGACCGGGAGCGCGTCAAGGAGTTGCTGCGCATGCCCGAGGTGAGCTCGATCCAGATCACCTTCGAGGAGGACGTGCCGGCGGAGCAGCACGCCATGCCGCCGGGCGGATTCCGCCTCGCGATCGTCAATTGCTGGGACCTCGAGGCCGGCCGCGCCGCGCGCGCCCGGCTCAAGGAGCTCTTCACGGCCGGCATCGAAGCGCCGCTCCGCCCGTGAGTGCGGGGTTGCGTCGTGCGCGCCCGCCGGTATGATCGCGGCGCCCGGCGGGCCGGGCATTGGTCAATCCCCGAGGACGGAGCGGCGCGGCGCATGTGGCTTATCGAATGGCTCACGGATTGGAGCAACGAGAACGATCTCTGGCTCTTCTTGCCGATCATGGGCGCGCTCGCGCTGGTGGGCGTGGTGCTCGCGGGCCATTACGAGGACGGCATGCTGCACTATGCCGGGATCGCGCTCTTCATCGTCTCGATCGTCTGGATATTCCTGGCGCTCAAGGGCTACTTCGACGCGAAGGACCGCGGGAAGGCCCCGCATTGAGCTGGGCCGAGCTCGCCGTCCTCTGAACGAGATCGGCGAGGCGGTGGAGCGGCCCGTCATCGATCCCGAGCTCCTCCAGGTGCCGCACCGTATTCTCTAGGTAGTGGACGCAGAGACCGCGCACGCCCGCGCCCTGCAGGATGAGGCGCGCGGTTTCCTCCGGTGGAAGCTCTCCCGCATATCCGCGATGCTCGCGGTCGACGACGAAGGCATAGGCCTCGACGGTCCCGCGCGCGAGCCGGACGCGAAGCTTGCGCATGATGTAGACCCCGCCGCGGATCTCCCGATCCCAGAGATAAATCAGGACCGCCTTGGCGTGGCGCTTCGGCACGCGGTAGACGATCCCCCTGCAGGCGCCGCCGCGGTCGAGCCCAAGCACGAGTCCCGGCCGCTTCGGCGTTCCGCGATACCGGTGAGAATAGACGCAGAAGCGGCGGTGATAGCCGTACAGCAGCGCCGGATGCGCCTCGGCGTGGTGGAAGCCCGGATCCCACATCAGCGAGCCGTAACCGAAGACCCAGAAATCGCGCCCCTCCGCGAGCGCCGCTTTAATCTCGGGACAGGCCAGCGCCTGCTTCTCGCTCATGCGTTGCCCCGCACGACGAGCGCCACTCCCGCAACCGCAAGCCCCATTCCCAGGAGCGCGGTCGCGGCCAGGGTCTCATCGAAGAGGAAATAGGCGAAAAGGGCCGTCGTCGGTGCCACCAAATAAAAGAGGCTCGCGACGCGCGAGGCAGCGCCGCGCCGGAGCAACCAGAATAGGAGCATCGTCGCTCCCACCGAGAGGACAAGGCAGAGCCAGGCTAGCGCGAAGATGAACTCCCCGGTCCAGGCAATGTGGCGTCCCTCGAAGATCAGCGAGCCCGCAATCATCGCAAGCGCGGCGGTCGCATTCTGGATCACCGTCCCGCTTCGCAGATCCATGGCATCGCAAAAACGCTTCTGATAGAGCGTCCCGAAGGTAATGCCGAGGAGCGCCGCCATGCTCGGCACGATCCCCCAGAGGGCGCCGGCATCGAGGCGGAGCCTCTCGGCGACCACCAACGCCACGCCGACGAAGCCCAGCACGAAGCCCAGCCACTGCAGGCCCCGTACCGGCTCACCCAGGAGGTGGCGCACCAACACCGCCGTCAGGAGCGGCTGCAAGGCCGTGATGAGCGCGGTCAGTCCAGCGCTCAGGCCCATGGAGATCGCGAGAAAGACGCCGCCGAGAGCGGTCGCCTGCAAGAGAAGTCCCACGACCGCGATGTGGGCCGCCTCGCCTAAGCTCTGCGGCCAGCGCGCGCCCGCAGCGAGGCTCACGAGCGCCATGATGGCGGCCACGATCGAATAGCGCAGACCCAGGAACGTCATGGGCTCGGCGTAGGGGAGCCCGAGCTTCGCCCCGATATAGCCCGTCGACCACAGAACAACGAAGAGCCCCGGCGCGACGCCGGTCATCAGGCTCCGCACGCCACCCGAACGGCCGGAGGCGGTCATCGCGAGGAAATCAGCGGCGTTTCGCGTCGGGCATGTGCTGCGGCGCTTGCGCGCGGTCGTGCATGCCGTATTGCCGCGCCACCTCCGCGACCGAGAGTCGATAGTCGCGAAAGACCTCCGTACGTCCCTTGAGCTGCGCCTCGAAATGCCGCTCCTGACGCCGCCAGCGCTCGACGGCCTCGGCGTCACGCCAAAAGGAGAGCGAGAGCATCTTGCCCTCGTTAGTGATGCTCTGGAAGCGCTCGACGGAGATGAACCCGTCGATCTTCTCGAGTTCGGGCCGCAGCATCGCCGCGATGTCCAGATAGTCGCCCCTGCGGCCGGGCATGGGCTCGACCTCGAAGATCACCGCGTACATGGTCCCTCCCCCTCAGGCTTGCTTCGCCTCGATGATGGAGCGGCGGATCGCGCGAGTGCGCGTGAAGAGATCCTCGAGCCTATTTCCCTCGCCCCAGCGGATCGCGCGCTGCAAGGCCGTGAGATCCTCGCTGAAGCGCTGCAGCATCTCCAGCACCGCCTCGCGATTGTTGAGGAAGATGTCGCGCCACATGATTGGATCGGAGGCGGCGATGCGCGTGAAATCGCGGAAGCCGCCGGCGGAGAACTTGACGACCTCGGATTTGAGGGTGTCCTCGAGGTCGGTCGCGGTGCCGACGATGGTGTAGGCGATGAGATGCGGGAGATGCGAGGTGATCGCGAGCACGAGGTCGTGATGCTCTGCCTCCATCGTCACGATCTTCATGCCGGCCGCCTGCCAGAGCGCCGTGACTCGCGCGAGCGCGGCGGCATCGGTCTCCGGCAGCGGCGTCACGATGTACCAGCGGTCGTTGAAGAGGTCCGCGAAGCCGGATTCGGGGCCGGAATGCTCGGTGCCCGCCACGGGATGGCCCGGCACGAAATGGCTCCCCGCGGGTATGTGCGGGAGGACGTCGCGGATCACCGCCTGCTTCACCGAGCCGACATCGGTGACGATCGCTCCGGGCTTGAGTGCACTGCCGATTGCCGCCGCGATTTCCGCATAGGCGGAGAGCGGTGTCCCCAGCACGACGAGATCGGCGCCCTTGACGGCGGCAGCGGGATCGAGCGTCGCTTCGTCGCAGAGGCCGAGGCGGATCGCCGTGTCGAGGCTCTTCTGGCTCCGCGCGCAAACGACGATCTCTCTCGCGAGCTTCTCGCGCCGGAGGAGCCGTGCGAGCGAGGAATTGATGAGGCCGATGCCGATGAGCGCGACGCGCTCGAAATGCACCGCGCTCACTGAGCCCCCAGGAAATCCGCCACCGCCTTCACGACGGCGCGCATCTCCTCCTCCGTCCCGATCGTGATGCGAAGCCAATCCGGGAGCTGATATCCCGCGATCCCGCGCGTGAGGATGCCGCGCGACTTCAGGAACTCGAAGGCGGCGTTCGCAGTCTTTCCGCCGATGCCAGGGAAACGGACGATGACGAAATTGGCGACCGAGGGCTGTACGGTCACGCCCAACGCCGCGAGCTCGCGCTCGAGCCAGGGACGCCAGATGTCGTTGTGCTCGCGCGCACGGTCGACCGAGGCGACGTCGTCGAGCGCCGCCACCGCCGCCGCCTGCGCGGCCGCGTTGAGATTGAATGGTCCCCGCACGCGATTGAGCACGTCTGCAATCTCGGCGCTGCAATAGGCCCAGCCGACCCTCAGCCCCGCCAGCGCGTAAATCTTGGAGAAGGTGCGGGTCATGACGACATTGGAATTCGCCTCGACGAGCGCGATGCCGGGCTCGTAGTCGTTGCGCTGCACGAATTCCGCGTAGGCAGCGTCGATCACCAGCAGCACCGATTTCGGCAGCCCCGCATGGAGCCGCGCGACCTCCTCGCTCGAGAGATAGGTCCCCGTGGGATTGTTGGGATTGGCGAGGAAGACGATGCGCGTCCGCGGCGTGACGGCCCGGAGGATCGCGTCGACATCGGCGGTGAGATGCTGCTCCGGCGCCGTCACGGGCCTGGCACCCGCGGCCTTTGCCGCGATCGGATACATGAGGAAGCCATGGCGGCTGTAGAGCACCTCGTCCCCCTCGCCGGCATAGGCCTTGGTGAGGAGGCCGATGAGCTCGTCGGAGCCGTTGCCGCAGACGATCCGCGCGGCATCGAGGCCGTAGTGCTTGGCCAAGGTCTGCCGCAGCATGTCCGCAGCGCCGTCGGGGTAGCGGTAAATCTCCGGGGCGAGCGCCGCATAGGCCGCGATCGCGCGCGGGCTCGGACCCAGCGCGCTCTCGTTCGAGGCAAGCCGGATCGGTTTCGCAAAGCCCGGAGCCCCGGCCTCGCCGCCGCGATAGGGCGCGATCTCCAGGACACCGGGACGGGGCGTGGGAACGAGTTTGGCACTCATGGCACCTGACCTCGCCGACGTGGGGCACCTCTCCGCGGCGACGCGATCTCCTGCAGCGAGAGGGGCCGCGCATAGCCGCCGAGGAAAGATACGCTGCCGACGGCCTCGCCCAGGGGACGCAGCGCATCCTTGAGCCGCTTATCGTCGGCACGGACGATACTCTCGACCTCCAGGAGATCGGCCGCGATATCGGGCCCGCGGTCGACGGCCGCGAGGAAACCGGGATCGAAGCCGCCAGCCTTGAGCGCCGAGAGCAGGCGGCCGCGGCTCATCTCGCGGCTCGTGTCGATGACGAGGAGGCTGCGGTCGGCGCCGGTTGCTTCGGCATCGCCGCGGCCGATCGCGAGCGCCTCGGTATTGCCGCTCCGCGCATTGCCGTTCCCTGCGAAGGGAAGGCGCGCGATCACCCGGGGCGTCGCGGGATCGGTCGCCGCGAGATGCGGCCACCAGGGATCCGCCTCGCCGTCCTGCGGCATCGGCAAAAGGCCGACGCTCGCGTCTCCCTCGGTGACCGCGCGCAGCACCTGAACCGCGGTGCTATAAGCCGTCATGGGCGTGTGGCTGCCATAGTGATCGCGCGCGAGGTCCCAGTAGCCCGGCGCGGCGTCAGGCGCGTAGACCGCGACGGCGAAATCAACCTGGAGCGCGATCGTGCCGCTCAGGAGCTCGCGCCAGATGCGGACGATCACCGGGCGGGGCAGCGGTCCCTTGTGCCGTGCCATCAGGCGGCGGAGGATCGTCGCCTCGCGGCCGGGCCGCAAGGCGGGAACTCGATCGCCCTTCTTGAGGGCGCCGATCTCCGCGACGATCTCGGTGCGCCGCATCAGGAGGTCGTGCAGCTCGTCGTCGATCTCATCGATCTTGCGGCGTAGCTCGTCCAGGGTCCAATGCGGGTCGGCCATCGGGGATTTTCATGCCGGGGAGGGCGATACTGATAGTCGGGCGCGCCCGGGAAAGCAAAGAAAACATTGACACCGCCGCGACTTGCTACCTAGCTATGCGCCCGTTGCGCAACCTGCCCGATCCCGCAGCACTTGGAGTTCCAAGGGCATCCCAGTCATGAGTGCCGAGATCGCCGAATCCCCGAATCCCGACCTGCGCCAGCGCCCGGGCCACCGCCTCGTGGTGGGGGAGCCGCTGCCGCTCGACAGCGGTGTGAGTCTCGACCACTACACGATCGCCTACCAGACCTATGGCAGGCTCAACGCCGCGCGCAGCAACGCGATCCTGATCTGCCACGCCCTCACCGGCGACCAATACGTGGGCGAGCCGCATCCCGTCACCGGCAAGCCCGGCTGGTGGTCCACCATGGTGGGACCCGGCAAAGTCCTGGACACCGACCGCTACTTCCTCATCGGCACGAACGTCCTTGGGGGCTGCATGGGGTCGAGCGGCCCCATGGAGATCAACCCCGCGACCGGTCGGGCCTGGGGTCTCGGCTTCCCGGTTATAACGATTGCAGACATGGTCCGCGCGCAGAAGCGGCTCGTCGACCATCTCGGCATCGATTCTCTCTTCTGCGTCACCGGCGGATCCATGGGCGGGATGCAGGTGCTCGAATGGGCGGCGAGCTATCCCGACCGCGTCTTCGCAGCAGTCCCGATCGCGACTGCCGCGCGCCACTCCGCCCAGAACATCGCCTTCCACGAGGTCGGACGCCAGGCGATCATGGCGGACCCTGAATGGGCACAAGGCAATTACCTCGAGCTCGGCCGCCGGCCCTCGCGCGGCCTTGCGGTCGCGCGCATGGCTGCGCACATCACCTACCTCTCCGAGCAAGCGCTGCACCGCAAGTTCGGCCGCCAGCTCCGCAACCGCGAGGCCGTCACCTACGGCTTCGACGCCGATTTCGAGGTCGAGAGCTATCTGCGGCATCAAGGTATCAGTTTCGTCGATCGCTTCGATGCGAACTCCTACCTCTACATCACGCGCGCCTGCGACTACTTCGATCTCGCAGCCGAGCATGGCGGGGTCCTCGCCAATGCCTTCCGCGGCACGCGGTCCCGCTTCTGCGTCATCTCCTTTACCAGCGACTGGCTCTATCCGACCTCGGAGAATCGCGCGATCGTGCAGGCGCTCAACGCGGTCGCGGCGAATGTGAGCTTCGTCGAGATCGAGACCGACAAGGGCCACGACGCCTTCTTGCTGGAAGAGCCCGAGTTCTTCGCGACGTTCCGTGGCTTCCTCGACGGCTGCGCCGAATATCGGGGCCTGCGACGTCCGTGAGCGCGGGGACGGCTGACATCGCCGGCGTGCCGGCCGCGGCCACCGCACTGCCGGAGCTCCGCGGCGACCTCGCGCTCGTCGCGGAGATTATCGAGCCGCGCTCGCGAGTCCTCGATGTCGGCTGCGGCGAAGGCGAGCTCCTGGACCATCTCGCGCGCAGTAAGGGCGTCGACGGCCGCGGCATCGAGCTCTCGCAATCCGGCGTCAACGCCTGCGTGCGGCACGGGCTTTCCGTGATCCAGGGCGACGCCGACCGCGACCTCGCGGGATATCCATCCGACGCCTTCGACTACGTGGTGCTGAGCCAGACGCTGCAGGCGACGCGCAACCCTCGCGTCGTGGTCGAGCAGCTCGTGCGCATCGGCCGCCGTGCGATCGTTTCCTTCCCCAATTTCGGTCATTGGCGCATCCGGCTGCATCTGCTGCTGCGCGGAGGCATGCCGGTCACCCATCTCCTCCAGCACGACTGGTATGACACGCCCAACATCCATCTCTGCACGATCCACGACTTCGTGCGGCTCACCGAGGCGCTGGGCGTCGCGATCGAGAAGAGCGTGACGCTCGACCGCTTCGGCCGTCCGTTCTCCCTCGATCCCGCCGGCACGCTCGCCAATCTGTTGGCGGAGCAAGGACTCTTTGTGCTGAGCCGCAAGAGCTGATCTGCCCGCCCAGCATCACTTCGCCTTGCCTCCATTGGGGTCGCGGCCTAGCATCCATCGAGCGAGGGGAAGCGACTCACATCGAACGACCAGCTCAATGAAGCGCGCGGCCCACGACCTGGCGCTACACATCGCTCGCCTGTTTGGGGCGCTGGCACTCGTCATTGCCTTCACCGCTCCGCTTCATGCTGCATCGCCACCTGCGCCGCCGGCCGATCAGGACGCCAAGGTTCGCGAGCTCCTGAAGCTCCTGGACGACCCGCAGGTGCAGGCCTGGATCAAGACCGAGGCCGCCGGCCAGGTGCCGCAGGCCGAGGCCAAGCCTGACACCAGCGGTGAGATCGAGGACCGTATCTCGGCCCGATTCACCGCAATCCGCGAGCATCTGAAAGGGCTCCTCACGGTCATCCCCGAACTCCCCGCGCAGTTTCAGCGCGCCTTCAGGGCGTTAAGCCGCGAGACGGAGGGACGCGGCCAATTCGAGATTCTCGGCTATCTGCTGGCTTTCCTGCTCCTCGGCCTTGCCGTGGAGCGGCTCTTTCTCTGGTCGACCACGCGGCTCCGGCACTGGATCCGGGGTATGGCGACGGAGACGGTCGGGCAGCGCTTTGCCGAGCTCGGCGCTCGCTTCGCCTATCAGGCCGCCACCGTCGTCATCTTCGGCATTGCGAGCCTCGGGGTATTCCTGATCTTCGATTGGCCGCCGCTGCTGCGGGAGATCCTCCTCCTCTATCTCATTGCCTTGCTCGAGCTACGCCTGACGCTCGTCGCGATCGACTTCCTGTTGGGGCCGAAGGAGGCAGGACCGGAGGCGCTCCAGGTCGTGCCGACGAGCCCAGGGGCTGCGCGTTTCTGGCGCAAGCGCATAGTGGCGGCGGTGGGATGGTTCGCCTTCGGATACGCGACGGTATTCTCCCTTCGCACGCTCGGCTTCGATCTCGAGGCCGGTCGCCTCGTCGCCTACATCCTTGGGCTCGGGCTGCTGGCGATCGCACTCGACGTGGTCTGGCACCGACCCTTGGAGGACGCCGCCGTAGCCCCGCGCCGGCGCGCCGTGGCGTGGCTCCAATCCATCTACTGCGTGCTCATCTGGGTGCTTTGGGTCTCCTCGGCGAACGCGCTCATGTGGTTCCTCATCTTGTGTGCCGTGATACCCTGGGCGATCCACTGCATGCAGCGCTCGGTTACGCACCTGACGCGGCCGGCGCCCAGCGACGATGTGGCAATCGCGCCGACTTTCCTCCAAACGGCGCTGAAACGCGGACTGCGCGCTCTCATCATCATCGCGGGCGCGTTCTTCCTCGTCGACCGCTGGAACATCGACCTCACCGCGCTGGTTTCCGGGGACACGCCGATCATACAGCTCGTTCGCGGGCTCGTGAGCAGCGTCGTGATCATCATCATCGCGGATTTCGGCTGGCAGATCACCCGCACCGCGATCGACCGCAAGATTATGGAGCAGCCGCTGTCGTCGGACACGAACGACGAGGTCTGGCGACGCCAGGCGCGACTCAAGACGCTGCTGCCTATCATGCGCAATCTGCTGCTGATCGTGGTCATCGTGATGGTCGGGCTGATGGTGCTGGCCTCGCTCGGCGTCAACATCGGGCCGCTCATCGCGGGCGCAAGCGTCGTGGGTGTCGCGATCGGTTTCGGCGCGCAGACCCTCGTTCGGGACATCATCAGCGGGATGTTCTATCTGCTCGACGACGCCTTCCGGGTCGGCGAGTACATCCAGAGCGGCAACTTCAAGGGAACGGTCGAATCCTTCAGCCTGCGTTCGGTCAAGCTCCGACACCATCGCGGGCCCGTCTATACGGTGCCGTTCGGAGTGCTGGGCGCCGTCGAGAATATGAGTCGCGACTGGGTGATCGACAAGCTCTCCATCGGAGTCACCTACAACACCGATCTCAACAAGGTTAAGAAGATCATCAAGGACATCGGCAAGCAGCTCGCGGAGGACCCGGAACTCAAATCAAAAATACTCGAGACCCTGAAAATGCAGGGCGTCGAGCAATTCGGCGACTATGCGATCCAGATTCGCATGAAGATGATGACGAAGCCCGGCGAGCAGTTCGTCATTCGCCGCCGTGCCCTTGCCATGATCAAGCAGGCCTTCGATGCGAACGGCATCGGGTTCGCCTTCCCTACCGTGCAGGTCGCTGGCGGCGAGGCGAGCCCCGCGGAGCTTGCATCGGCGGCACAGCAGGTTCTCCCGAAGCCCGCTGCCCGAGCGTAACCGACGCAGATTGCGGCGCGGATTTACTGAGAATCCCGTGTCGCAGGCGTGGCACCCTGCGGCAGCGGAATGTATACGCGACGGGTCTCGACGCGGCGAGCGGGTGTCTTTGCATAGATCTGCTTCGTGGCGTCGATCAGCACCGCTCCCGCGAAGGTCGAGAACCAGCGCTCGCCGAGCTTCTCCCAGGCCGCGACCGAGCGCAGCATGACGCGCGAGCGCGTCGGCGGCATATAAAGCGCGCCGGCGCTGCGCTCCGGCGTGAAGTGCTCGTCGCGCAGCAGCCGCGTTAGCTGGCCGGAGCTATAGGGGCGGCCGCCGCCGAGCGGCGTGCGTTCGAGCCGCGCCCAGATCCCGCGCCGGTTCGGCACCACCGCGAGGAGCCGACCGCCGCCTGCGAGCACGCGCCAAATCTCCTTCAGCAGCATCCGCGCATGCTCGGAATATTCCAGTGCATGGACGAGGAGCACGCGATCGACGGAATAGTCCTGCAGCGGGAGCTCGCTCTCCTCCGCAAGAGCCACGCAATTGCGATCGTCCTCCGGCCATGGGAGCACGCCCTGCTCCGCCGGCATCAGCGCCACGACGCGCTCCGCCTCCTCGGTGAAAAGCCGCAGATAGGGTGCGGCGTAGCCGAGGCCGAGGACGCGCATCCCCCGCACGTCCGGCCACATGAGGCGAATGCGCTGGCGCAGCATGCGCCGCGCGGCCTGACCGAGGCGCGTCGCGTAGAAGTCGCGTAGGTCGACCACGTCGGTGTACATCAACGCTAGCATGACATGCCCGCGCGGGATTAGGCTAGGCTCGCGCGAAACCAGACCGGACACGCCCGCGACATGACCGAGCTCGTCATCCGCCAGCTCAAGGCGCTCAGGGACAATTACGTTTATCTGCTGCGCGATCCCGCGACAGGCGCCACCGGAGCGGTCGACCCCTCCGAGGCCGGTCCCGTGGAAGAGGCGCTGGCGGAGACAGGCTGGCGCCTCACGCACGTGCTCAACACCCATCATCACCCCGACCACACCGGCGGCAATCTTGCGCTCAAGTCGAAATGGAATTGCATCGTCGTGGGCCCGCGGGCGGACCACGCGCGCATCCCCGGCATCGACGTCGATGTCGGCGAGAACGACGAATACGCCTTCGGCACGCAAGTCGCGAAGGTCTTCGACATCCCCGGACACACGCGCGGCCACATCTCATTCTGGTTCCCCGCGTCCCGCGCGGTCTTTTGCGGCGACACGCTTTTCGCCCTCGGCTGCGGACGACTCTTCGAGGGCACGCCCCAGCAGATGTGGCACTCGCTTTCAAAGCTGAGAGCGCTGCCGCCGGAGACGCGGGTCTACTGCGGCCACGAATACACGCAAGCGAACGCGCGCTTTGCCCTCACGATGGAGCCAGCCAACGCCGCACTCGTGGAGCGATCGCGCGCGGTCGATAAGCTGCGTGCGGAGCAGCGCTCGACCGTTCCGTCACTCATGGGCGAGGAGATCGCGACCAACCCGTTCCTGCGCGCCGACCAACCGGCACTCCAGTCCGCGATGGGGTCGCCCGGCGACCCCGTCGCGACCTTCGCCGAAATCCGCCGCCGCAAGGATGTGTTTTGAGGACGCGCTCGCTTGCAGTCGCGCAGTGTGCGCATCACCGCGCTAACGGACCCCGGCCGTGACGATCGTTAGGAATGCGGCGCGATGAGGGGTACAATGTGGCAGAAGATTCGCTCCTCAGGCCACCTTCCGGAGACGCCTCGATGAAGCTTCGTTTCGCCCCCACGTCGCCTTTCGTGCGCAAGGTCATGGTGACCGCGCTCGAGACCGGACTTGCCGGCCGGATCGAGAAGATCCCGAGCTCGGTCTTGCCAACCAAGCCCAACGACGAGATTGCCCGCGAGAACCCGCTGGTCAAGGTGCCGGCCCTCACGGCCGACGACGGCACGGTGCTCTACGATTCCCCGGTGATCTGCGAATATCTCGACAGCCTCCATGCCGGTCCGAAGCTCTTCCCTGCGCCGGGGCCGCAGCGCTGGATCGCGCTCCGACAGCAGGCGCTCGCGGATGGCGTCCTCGAGGCCGGAATCCTCGCGCGCTACGAGGGTCTCCGCCCCAAGGAGCTGCAATGGCCGGATTGGACCGAGGGCCAGATGCGCAAAGTCCGCGGCGCCATCGCCGCGCTCGAGATCGAGGTGGGCCAAGGACTGCTGCGGGGTCCGCTCACGATCGGCCAGATCTCGATCGGCTGCGCACTGGGCTATCTCGACTTCCGCTACGCGAGCCTCGAATGGCGCAATGCCGCACCGGGACTCGGCCGCTGGTATGCGGATCTCGCAGAGCGCCCGTCCATGCGTCAGACGGTGCCGCAAGACCCGAAGTGACGGTGACGGCGGAGAGCGCCGAGGCGGCGATTCGCCGCCTCGGCCTCGCGCCCCATCCCGAGGGCGGCTGGTTCCGCGAGACCTTCCGCGACACGAGCGTCACCGGCGCACGCGGGGCCTCGACGGCGATTTACTATTTGCTGCAAGCGGGCGAAGTCTCGCACTGGCATCGCGTCGATGCCGTGGAGATCTGGCACTGGTATGCGGGCGCGCCGCTGCTGCTGAGGCTCTCATCCGACGGCAGGGCGCGGCGGGAGCTTGTGCTCGGTCCCGACTTCGCCGGGGCCGCGGAGCCGCAGCGCGTGGTGCCTGCGAAGGTCTGGCAGAGCGCGCGGAGCCTCGGCGGATGGACGCTCACGGGCTGCACCGTGGCGCCCGCTTTCGAGTTCGCGGGATTCGAGATGGCGCCGAAGGGCTGGGAGCCGGGCTAAGCCTTCCGCCAGAGATCGCCCGCAGCGCAGGCGGCGCCGCCGACGATCAGCAGCCCGCCAAGCGCGAGCCCAAGGCTGAGCGTCCCGCGTCCAAGCACAAGCAGCAGCACCGTCGAGAGCAGCGGCGCCAAGTAGGAGAAGCCGCCGAGCGCGCGGAGGCTTCCGTGCTTGACGCCGTGATCCCAGAGAAAGAAGGCTGCTCCCACAGGCCCAAGGCCGAGCGCCAACACGGCGAGCCATTCGCCGGGCGCGGGCGCGACTGTGGGCTCGAGCAGCAAATGGCATGCCGCCGCCATCAGCGCGGTCACCCCGCAGAAGCCGCCGACGGCATCGCTCGAGACCTCGCCGAAACGGCGGCTGAGCACGGAGTAGCTCGCCCACACGACCGCTGCCGCAAGCGCCATCGCGTAGCCCGGGAGGTATGCGAGGTCGGTCTTGAGGCCGTGCCCGCCCGTCACCAGCAGCACGGTGCCGAAGAGTCCCGCGCTCGCGCCGAGAAGGTGCCACCAGCGCAGCCGCTCGCCTGTGATCAACCCGGAGCCGAGGACGATCAGGAGCGGCCAGAGATAACTAACGAGGCTCGCCTCGATCGGCGGCGCGAGGCGGAGGGCCGTGAAGTAGCAGAAGTGGTAGCCGAAGAGGCCGCCCACTCCGAGGATCCAGACCGGGAGCGGCTGGCGGAGATGACCGAGGAGGTCGCCGCCGCGCGCGAGCCTGATTGCGAAGCCCAGCAGGAAGGCAAGCGCAAAGGTGAGCGCCACCAGCTCGAAAGGCGGGATGCGGCTTGCGAAGGTCGTGAGCGGCGCAAGCAGCGCCCAGAGCAGCACAGCGGCCGCACCGGCGAAGCTGGCCCGCCGGATCGAGGCGGCTGACGCGGACATCGCGGCGAGGGTTTGCCGACACCGCGTGCGCCGGTCAAGTCATTCAATAAGCTCGACGAGGCGGAACCGCTCGCAGTAGAGGAGCATGTCGGCGGCGAAAGCGCCCCGCCGTTCAAAATACCGCTGATGCGCCGACCGCCAGTAGGGGAGGGTTCGATCCCCCTCCCCCTCGTCATAGGCGAAGGCCGCGTCGACGTCGCAGAACCGTTTCTGAGAAAGCTCGACCGTCTCGATGACGGCCCGCGGCGCGCCTGCTCCGTCGAGCATCACCATGCGCTTTCCAATGGCTGTGAGAGCGCCCTCGCTCGCCGCCCAGCAGGTCGCGCGTTTCTTCCCGGCCAGGACCAGAGCCGCTAACTCGTCGGCGAGCTCCGGGCCATCGCCGAAGGAGAACCGCTCCAGCGATTGCCAGTCCGCTGCCTCGCCCATCGTCGCGAGCCCACGCGGCTCAATACATGTGCTGGCCGCCATTGATCGAGAGGGTCGAGCCCGTGATGAAGCCGCCTTCGTCGGAGACCAGGAACAGCACGCCCCGGGCGATCTCCTCGGCATGGCCGAGACGGCCCACGGGGATGCGTGCGACGATCTTCTCCAGTACGTTCTGCGGTACCGCGCGCACCATCTCCGTGTCGATGTAGCCGGGCGCGATTGCGTTGACGGTGATGCCCTTCGCGGCACCTTCCTGGGCAAGCGCCTTGGTGAAGCCGTGGATGCCGGATTTGGCGGCGGCGTAATTCACTTGCCCGTATTGACCGGCCTGGCCGTTGATCGAGCCGATGTTGACGATGCGGCCGAAGCCGCGCTCGCGCATGCTGTCGATCACGAGACGGCTCATGTTGAAGCAGGAGGTTAGGTTCGTCTGAATGACCGCGCCCCAAGCCTCCGGCGTCATCCGGTGCAGCACGGAGTCCCGGGTGATACCGGCGTTGTTGACGAGGATCTCGACGGGGCCGAGCTCGGCGACGATCCGCTTCACGCCCTCCTCGCAGGACCTATAGTCGCCGACGTCGAACTTGTAGGCCTTGATCCCCGTCGCCTCCGTGAACTCGTGCGCCGCCGCGTCGTTGCCGGCGTAGTTCGCGGCAACCTTGTGGCCGCGCGCATGCAGCGCCACAGCAATTGCCTTGCCGATCCCGCGCGTGCCTCCCGTCACCACTGCAACACGTGCCATCCGAGCCTCCCCGAAAGATTTTTTTGGATTTGCAGCGCGCGGCTCAGCCGCGCTCCACGCAAAGTGCGATCCCCATGCCGCCGCCGATGCAGAGCGTGGCAAGACCCTTCTTCGAATTGCGCTTGATCATCTCGTGGAGCAGCGTCACCAGGACCCGCCCACCGGAAGCGCCGATGGGGTGGCCGATCGCGATCGCGCCGCCGTTGACGTTGACCTTCTCTGGATTGAAGCCGAGCTCCTTGTTCACGGCACAGGCCTGCGCCGCGAAAGCCTCGTTCGCCTCGATGAGATCGAGATCGTCGACGCTCCAGCCCGCGCGCTTGAGGGCGAGCCGGCTTGCGGGAATGGGGCCCGTTCCCATGATCGCGGGATCGACGCCCGCGGTCGCCCAGGAGACGATCCGCGCCAAGGGCTTGATCCCGCGGCGTGCCGCTTCTTTATCGGTCATCAGCACCACTGCCGCCGCGCCATCGTTGATGCCGGAGGCGTTGCCCGCGGTTACAGTGCCGTTCTTGTCGAAGGCCGGACGCAGCTTCTGCAGCGCGTCGAGCGTCGTGCCGTGACGCGGATATTCGTCGGCATCGACCACCACCTCGCCCTTGCGCGTCGCGATCTTCACCGGCGCGATCTCTTCCTTGAAGCGGCCGGCTTTCTGAGCGGCCTCCGCGCGCGCCTGGGAGCGCAGCGCGAACTCGTCCTGCTGCTGGCGCGTTATCTGCCAGCGCTGCGCCACGTTCTCCGCGGTGTTGCCCATGTGATAGCCGTTGAAGGCATCCCAGAGCCCGTCACGGATCATCGTATCGACGAGCTGGGTATCCCCCATCTTGGTGCCGTTGCGGAGGTGGATGCAGTGCGGCGCTTGGCTCATGCTCTCCTGCCCGCCTGCGACCACGATCTCGCTGTCGCCGTTGCGGATCGCCTGGAAGCCCAGCGCGACTGTACGCAAGCCCGAGCCGCATAGCTGGTTTACGCCATAGGCTGTCACCTCATAGGGCACGCCCGCCGCAACAGCGGCCTGGCGCGCGGGGTTCTGGCCTTCGCCCGCGGCGAGGATCTGGCCCATGATGACTTCGGAGATCTCCTTCGCATCGACCTTGGCCCGGTGCATCGCCTCCAGGATCGCGACCTTGCCGAGCTCGTGTGCGGGAAGCGTGCTGAGACTCCCGTTGAACGACCCGACGGGGGTGCGGGCGGCGCTAGCGATCACGACCTCGGTCATCGGAGACTCCTGAGCTTGCAGATTGAAAAGGGGGCGACCTGCCCATTAAATAATGCCGCAGCGCAAAATTTAAACCTACGCCACCCCCGCGGTCCAGGCGTGGGTGTACGCAAACAGCGGTCATCTTAGCGTCGCCCAGCGGGTCGCCGGGGGCGCGGGCGAGCCTTTCGTTTGAGCCAGGCCGCGAGCGGCTGCCAGACCATGCTCGGCGCCTCCCGAGACACTACCATCCCGATGTGGCCCAGCGGCGGCGAGAGCACCTCTGCGCGGGGCAATATCTCGCCCAGCGCGCGTGCCGAGCGCGGCGGCACGATCCGATCATGCGCCGGCACGACGACCAGCGTCGGCATCGTGCAGCGCGTGGGATCGATGCTCTCGCCGGCAATGCGCCAGATGCCGCGCGCGGTCACGTTCTCGGCATACCACTCACCGAGGCAAGTCTCGGCGGCCGGCAGCGCGAGCGGCACGCCGTCGTTGAGCCAGTCCTCGAGCGCAACGAACTCCTTCGCCCGCTCGCTCGCGGGATCGAGCTCGGCAAAGCGCGTGAACTTCCGCAGCGCCAGCAGCGGATCGAGCGCCGCGAAGAGCGTCTGGAGGACGTCGACAGGTAGCTCGCCGAGCGGCCGGAAGAATGCAGCCAGCATTGGCGCGAGCGCACCCAGCAGCCGCGCCTGCTCCGGCCGCTCCGCATGAAAGTCCCAGGGTGCCGCGAGTAGTGCGAGCGCGCTCACCCGGCGCGGTCCACGCGCGGCGAGCGCCAGGGCGAGGAGCCCGCCCATGCAATATCCCATGACGGGCATGGGCTCGCTCGAGGCCGATGCGGCCGCCTCAAAAGCCGCCTCGAGACGGCCCGCGATATAGTCGGTGAGCGAGAAGCCGCGCTCGAGCGGCTCTGGCTTTCCCCAATCCACGAGCAGCGGTCGCATGCCCTGCTTCGCGAGCCAACGCAGCAGGCTCTTCTCAGCCATGAGGTCGAGGATGTAAGCGCGATTGATGAGCGACGGCACCACGAGGAGCGGCGTGCCCTTGCCCGCGATGCCGTAGTCGAGGAGCCGCGTCGAGCCGTCTTCCCAGATCGCGGGAGGATCCGCGAGATCGCGCCGATAGGGGTGATCGCGGTAGCGCTCGATCCCCGCGAGGAAACGGTCGGCGCGCGCGCGAAGCTCTGCCTCGACCGCGGTGGCGAGTGCCTCAAGTCCGACGGCGCCGAGCTGTTTTTCGAGCTCTCTTCCGGCTTCGCTGAGCTCCGGTCTCCAGGCGAGCCAACCGCTCTTCAAGAGCGGCAAGGCGGCTTGCGAACTCCCGAAGCTCGCGATCGCCGCCATGAGATGAAGCGGCAGCGGACGCGGGCCGAGCCGCGGCAGCACCGTTGCCGTCACGGGGCGCGAAGCCTGGCATCGGAGGGAAGGCTGCGAGCATGCGCGCGAGCCCCTCCGCCAGCTCCGGGTGTGCCGCAAGGGCGACTAGTTGATCCTGCCACAGGTCCACATAACGCTTGGCCAGGGCCGAGAGGTCCGGCGGGTCCGCCATGGCGCGGGAGTATATCGGCGCAATATGGCGCTTGCTAGGTGCGGGCGATAGGTTGTTGCGTTGCAACATCTTACGCGCACACGCGCGCAAAAGCTGATATGCTGCCTCAAACTTGTACAGCGGAAGCGGGCTCATGGCAGACGAGCAGAGCGGAGCGCAATCCGGCGGCACGGCGAAGCCGGAGCCGGTGGTCATCAAGAAATACGCGAACCGGCGGCTCTACAACACCGCCACCAGCAGCTACGTCACCCTCGATGATTTGAGCCGCATGGTGAAGGAAGGCCGCGACTTCGTGGTCTACGACGCCAAGAGCGGCGACGACATCACGCGCGCCGTCCTGACGCAGATCATCGTCGAGGAAGAACAGAAGGGGCAAAACCTGCTGCCGATCGGATTCCTGCGGCAGCTCATCAGCCTCTACGGCGACAGCATGCAGTGGCTCGTGCCGCGCTATCTCGACCAGGCGATGACGGCTTTCGCGCGCAATCAGGAGCAGATGCGCAAGAGCCTGCAGCAGACTTTCGGCGGCCTTTTTCCCTTCACCAATCTCGAGGAGATGGGGAAGCAGAACCTCGCGCTCTTCGAGCAGACCATGAAGATGTTCTCGCCCTTCGGCATGCCCGGCGAGACGCCCGCGCAAAAGACAGAGTCGCCAGCACCGGCCGGTGGCGACATGAAGGATCTGACCGAGCGCATCAACGCGCTGCAGAAGCAGATCGAAGAGTTGACGAAAAGCCGCAAAGAATAATCCCTCGGACCCATCGCAGAGCGATGCGAGGCTGAGGGTCCTCACCCTCCCGAAGCTGCGCGTCGGACCCCACTCTGCGAAGGGAGAGGGGATTTCCGCTCCAAGCTCGGACGGCCGAAGTAATAGCCCTGTAGCAGCCGCACACCCTCCTTGCGCAGAATGACGGCGTCGCGCTCGGTCTCAACGCTCTCGGCGACGGTCATGAGGCCGAAACCCTGGGCAAGGCCCACGAGATGGCGCAGGAACACCTGATTGTCGTGACTGTCGGCGATGCCGCGCACGAAGGAGCCATCGATCTTGACGATGTCGACGCAAAGCGCCTGCAAATGCCGCAGGGAGGTAAAGCCTGCGCCGAAATCGTCGAGCGCCACGCGACAACCGAGCTCGCGCAGTGTGCCGACGAAGCGCGCGGATTCCTCGATGTCGTGAAGGGCCGCCGTCTCCGTGATCTCTATGGTCAGACGGCGCGCCACGTCCGGCCGGTCGCGCAACAGCGAGACCGCGAGCCGGAGCCAAGCACGGTCGGCGGCGGTGAGGCCGGAGATGTTGAAGCCGAGCGCGGCCTGCGGGTCCTGCATCGCCTCGCGCACCGCGCGCTCGACTACGTGGCGGTCGAGGAGGCGGATGAACCCGAGCTGCTCCAGTGTCGGCACGAAGCCGCCCGCCGTGACGATGCTGCCGTCCTCGGCGACCATGCGCAGCAGGCATTCGTGATACTCGACGACACCGGTCTCGCCGTCGACGACGGGTTGATAAGCGAAGCGGAGCCGGTCCTCCTTGAGCGCGCGCTGCACGCGCTCGCCGAGCGCGAGGTCGACGCGCTGCTGCCGCCGCTGCGGCTCCTCGAGACGATAGGGCACGAAACAGTCGCGCCCGGCGCGCTTCGCTTCTGCGAGGGCGGTGTCAGCGCGCGCCATAACCTCGTGCGCAGTGCGAGCCTGGCTCGGAAAACTCGTCCCGCCGATCGAGACGGTGGTGTAGATGGGACCCGCGGCAGTTCCGATCGGGACATCGCTGATCCGCGAAAGGACCTTCTCCGCCGCGATCGCCACGCTCTCCTCGGGGCAGTTCGTGAGCACGATCCCGAAGCGGTCGCCGCCCACGCGGCCAACCACATCGCTCTCGCGCAGGCTCTGGTCGAGGCGCTGGCCGATCTCGAGAATGACCTGGTCCGCGATCTCGTAACCGAAGGCGTCGTTGATGGTCGCGAGCTTGTCGATACCGATGACGAGATAGGCGCCGGGCGAGTTCGAGCGCAGAGCGGTGGCGACGGCCTGGTCGAGACCCTGGCGCAGCCGCGTCCGATTGAAGTGCCCCGTGAGCTCGTCGTAATTGGCGAGCCGCTCCAGGCGCTGCTCCTCGGCTTTGCGACCCGTGACGGCGCGGACGACGCCGGTCAGGCGATACACTTTGCCGTCGGCGTCGGTCTCGGCCCGGCCGCGATCCTGCAGCCAGACGAGGCTTCCGCCGTCGCCGCGCACGCGGTACTCGCACTCGAAGTTCTCCCTCTCGCCGAGATGAGCCGCAATGCTCGACTGGCGGTGCGCGCGGTCATCGGGATGGATGCAATCGCCGAAGCTCTTTCCCGTGGCGACGGCCGAAAGGTCGCGCACACCCAGGCGCGCCGCTGCTGGCCCGTACCAGGAGAGCACGTCGGTCGCGACGTCCCAGACGTAGGCGAGGTCGCCCGCGCAATCGAGAGCGGCGAGCAGAGTCCTCAGCTCAAATCGGGACTGCGGGGATATGAGTGCTGCTGCCTTGGTCATCGTTTACGAGATTGAGACTGCTGCCGCGCGGATCCGCGATGCGCGAAAAAATTTAGAAGATCACGCCTTTAGGAAGCCTTAAATCGCCGATACTTGGCGGCCGCTCGCGGGCAGCGCAGCATGCTCCTGCCTCGCCCCATCTCCCGCTGCCCCGGAGATGGCGGCGCAAGCCTCGCCGCTGCGCGCCGAATCCGGCGCGCGTTTACCACCTGTTGACCGTGTCTCGCGAGAGGGCCTCAGGCCGAGGTATGGGCCTTAAGGAATGGCAGGACCGCGTTGTTGAACTCGCGCGGCATGACTTGCGTGAAGCAATGGCCGCCTTGCGGGAAGATCTTAACCTCAGCGCCGGGGATCGAGCGCGCGAGCTCCTCGGAGTAGTAGTGCGGCGTGATCGCGTCGTCCTGGGCGCCCACGATGAGCGTCGGCGTCTTGATCCGCGGAAGTTCGGAAGTGCGATCGAAAGCAAGGAGGGCATCGATGCGGCTCGCGACGATCTCCGGGGCGGAGAAGGTCGCGAGGCTCTGTGCCTCGAGTTGGCGCAGCTTCTCGTTGTTCTGGGCGATGTAGAAAGGCGGGAAAAGAAAGAGCGTGTTGGTCTGCAGGTATATCGCGGGACCGAGGCGGGAGAGGATCTCCTTGCGGAGCGTAAAGAGGCGGCGGAAATAGGCGTCGGCCTTGGTCCAGCTCGCGGAGATCACGACGCTCGCGAGGCGCTCGGGATGCTCGATCGCGAGCACCTGGGCAATCGCCCCGCCGGTCGAGTGCCCGACGACATGGGCGCGCTCGATGCCGAGCGCGTCCATGAGGCCCACGACGTCTGCGGCGAGGCGCTCGACCGTATAGGAGATCCGGCTGTGGTCGCTCTGCCCGACACCGCGGTGATCGTGCACGATCACCTCGAATTCCTTTGAGAATGCCGGAACCTGCTCGCGCCAGAACGAAGCGTACCCGCTTAATCCCGTCACGAAGAGCACCGGAAAACCGGCGCCGTGGCGCTCGTAATAAAGATGGCAATCGCCGATCGAAATACGCGGCATGGTCCTCGTCAGTTCCCCCGTGGCTCCGCCGCGCCCCCGATCCCCCAGCGCCGCGATCAGGCGTCGTTATAATGGGCGCACAAGGCCTGTCAAACTCCCGCAGCGGGCGCCAGCCATGCCCATGCCGCAATCGGCTGCGACCGGTTGAAAATCCTCGCGCGCCACCTAAATGGTCCTTCGTCGGGCGCCGGCGATAAAGACAGCGGGACCGGTCGCCGCGATCAGGAAGTTTTGACATGGGGGCTCGAGGGGTCGCTGCCGTATCGCGGACGGCGGCGGGTTCGGCGAGTCTTCTGTGACCATGGCGTGTCATGCCTCAGTAGGGAGCTTTCGACCGGATCATGACCCATCAAATGACGACCCGCGTTCAAGACATCGATCGCCATGTGGGCGCGCGCATCCGCGAATCGCGGATCATGCTCGGCCTCACGCAACAACAGCTCGCCGACATGATCGGCGTGACCTATCAGCAGGCCCACAAATACGAGCGGGGCATTAACCGTGTCTCCGCGGGCCGACTCTATCAGATCGCCAGGGCTCTCGGCGTCTCTGTCGGCACTTTCTTCGACGGGCTCGATGCGCCGCAGACCAAGGTGCAGAGTGCTCGGGAGCGCATGTGCCTGGAACTGGCCAAGAACTTCGCGCAGATCCCAAACGAGCGCTATCAGGAAGCGCTCAGCCAGCTCGCACGGGCTCTCGCGACCGAGCATTAAGCGCGTCGGAGTGTCGCAGGCACACTGCACTGCGCGGCCGTTTTGGTCGCGCGGTGCAGTGATGCGTGCTTGCAGCGCGGGCGGCGGCTGATAAAATCCACGCTTCGAACTTGTGATTTGCCGGGATCGCGCGTCGGCGGGCGCTGACGAGCGGGACTTCGGCGCCACGTCCGAGGACGGCCCGCCTCTTGGCTTCCTTCCGCCGCTCACGACAATCCGCCAATGGGTCCCCGTGCTGAGTCTGCTCGCGGCAGGGCTTGGCCTTTATGGCGCGGCCGCGATCATTGGCCTTTGGGGCCGCCGAAGTCTCGCGAGCGTCTATCTCCTTTCGGTCGCGGCCGGGCTGGTCCTCGCCGTTGCTGCGCTCCGGCATCTCGTCGAGGCCGCGAGCCCCGTGAGCATCACGCTGCCGTTGGGCCTTCCCTGGCTCGGCGCTCATTTCCGTATCGATGCGCTCTCCGCCTTCTTTCTCCTCGTTCTCAACGGCGTAGGGGCGCTGATCGGAATCTACGCGCTCGAATACGGCCGGCACGACGAGGAGCCGGGCCGTGTCCTTCCCTTTTATCCGTTGTTCCTCGCGGCGATGAACCTGGTGCTTGCGGCGGATGACGCCTTCGTCTTTCTCGCGAGCTGGGAGTTGATGTCGCTGGCGTCATGGCTGCTGGTGTTGTCGACGCATCGTCAGGAGGAGACGCGACCCGCGGCATTTCTCTACGTTGTGATGGCGAGCATCGGCACCGGCACTCTGCTGCTGGCCTTCGGCCTTTTCTCGGGCGGCGTCGGCTCGTATGCGTTCGAGGCCCTCCGCGGCGCAGCCCTCGGGCCCGGCAAGGCCGCCGTTCTCTTCGCGCTCGCCCTTCTCGGCACCGGATCCAAAGCCGGACTTTTCCCGCTCCACGTCTGGCTCCCGCCGGCGCACTCGGCAGCGCCGAGCCACGTCTCCGCGCTCATGAGCGGCATCATGACGAAGGTGGCGCTCTACGGCCTCATCCGGATCGTATTCGACCTCATGGGGCCGCAGCCCTGGTGGTGGGGTGTGGTGGTGCTCGTGATCGGCGGCATCACCGCGCTCATGGGCGTCCTCTACGCGGTGATGCAGCACGACCTGAAGCGACTCCTCGCCTATCACACCGTGGAGAACATCGGCATCATCGTGATCGGCTTGGGCTTGGCGCTCGCCTTTCGTGCAAACCATCTCGACGCGCTCGCGGGCTTGGCGCTCGCAGCGGCGCTTCTCCATGTCCTCAATCACGCGCTCTTCAAGAGCCTCCTCTTCCTGGGAGCGGGCGCGGTTCTCGTCGCGACCGGCGAGCGCGACATGGAGCATCTCGGCGGGCTCATCCGGCGGATGCCGCGCACCGCCTTCGTCTTCCTGATCGGTGCGGTCGCGATTTCCGCACTCCCGCCCTTCAACGGCTTCGTCTCGGAGTGGTTGACCTTCCAGGCGATCCTTCAGGGCGCGCTAGCGCCACAGTGGCTGGTCAAATTCGCGGTGCCCGTGGTGGGCGCGATGCTCGCGCTCTCGGCGGCGCTCGCAGCGGTCTGCTTCGTCAAGGCCTTCGGCGTCGTGTTCCTCGGCCGGCCGCGTACGGAAGCGGCCGCCACGGCCAAGGAAGTCGGCGGCCTCATGATCTGGCCGATGGCGGGTTTAGCGGCGCTCTGCACCTTCATCGGTATCGTGCCGGTCGTGATCGTGGATTTGCTGCGCCCGGCGATCGCGATGCTTCTGCCCGGAAGCGGCATGGCGCTCGCGCAATCGAGCTTGATCCAACTCGTCCCGCTCGAAGCGGGCCGCAGCTCCTACAGCGGCATCGCCGTGCTGCTCGCGATCTCCTTTCTGACGGGGGTGCTGGTGGTAGTCATCCACCGCCTCGCCGCCAACCAACTGCGCCGCTCGGCGGCATGGGACTGCGGCTTCCCGGATCCGCGGCCTGAAACGCAATACACCGCTGGAAGCTTCGCGCAGCCGATCCGCCGCGTCTTCGGAGCCTCCGCCTTCGCCGCCCGCGAGCGCGTGGATATGCCGGCACCCGGCGAGACCCGCGCCGCTACCTTCGAAGTGACGCTCCGCGACCCCGCCTGGGAATTCATCTATGGGCCGGTCTCGCGGGTCGTCGCGCGCGTCGCCGACCGGCTCAACGTCATCCAGTTCCTGACCATCCGGCGCTATCTGAGCCTGATGTTCGCGGCGCTCGTGCTGCTGCTCCTGATCGTGGCGGTGAACCAATGAGGGAATACGCGCTCGCCGGGCTGCAGCTCTTGCTCGTGCTCGCCTTGGCGCCGCTCCTCACGGGGATAACGCGCAAGGTGAAGGCGCGCCTCAACGCGAAGCGCGGACCGTCCTTGATCCAGCCCTATCGCGACCTGCTGCGGCTTTTGCGCAAGGAGGCCGTGCTGGCGCCGAACGCCTCCTGGCTCTTCCGCGTGAGCCCCTACCTGATCTTCACGGCGGTTTGGCTCGCCGCGGCGATCGTGCCGACCTTCGCGACCGACCTCGGCGTGAGCGGGATCGCCGACCTAATCGCGCTGGTGGCGCTCCTAGGCACTGCACGCTTCGCGCTGGCGCTTGCCGGCATGGATGTCGGCACCAGCTTCGGAGGCATCGGCGCGAGCCGTGAGATGATGATCGCCTCGCTCGCAGAGCCCGCAATGCTCATGGTGACCTTCACGGTTGCGCTCGTCGTGCGCTCGACCTCGATTGCAAGCATCTCGGAGTTTCTTCTCACCCACGACATCGGTATCCGTGTCTCGCTCTTCCTGGGTCTCGTCTCGCTCGTGATGGTCGCGATAGCCGAGAACGCGCGTATCCCCATAGACAACCCCGCGACGCATCTCGAGCTCACCATGGTGCACGAGGCGATGATCCTCGAGTATTCCGGTCGCCATCTCGCGCTCATCGAGGCCGCGGCGATGGTGAAGCTGCTGCTCTACCTCTCCCTGATCTCGGCGATTTTCGCGCCTTGGGGCATGGCCGTGGGAACTCTGGGTGGCGGCGCGCTCGCGCTCGGTCTCGGCACCTATGCGCTGAAGCTCGCAGGCGGCGCAGTGCTCCTCGGCCTCTTCGAGACGAGCATCGCCAAGATGCGCGTCTTTCGCTACGGCGAATTCCTGGGCGCGGCCTTCCTGCTCGGCATTCTCGCCGCAATTTTCCTCTACGTGTCGCAGGTCCTGTGATGCCCGTCTTCGGCAGCGTCGCCTACGACACCGCGCACCTCCTGGACACCGGCGTACTGCTCCTGAGCTTTGCGCTCCTCTACCAGAGACGGCTTTTCGGGGTGATCCGGATCTACGCCGTGCAGGCGCTGCTGCTGGCGCTTGCGGCGGCCTGGCAGGCGCATGCGCAGGATGCGCCGCGGCTTTACGTGACCGCGGGTATCGCCCTTGTCCTGAAGGCAATGATCATCCCGGTGGCGCTGCGTTGGATCATCATGAAGCTCAATATCCATCGCGCCATCGAGACCGCGCTTGGCATCGGTCCCACCATGGTCGTGGGCGTGGCGCTGGTAGCTTTATCGATCCTGCTGGTGCTGCCGGTGACGGCGGCGTCGGGCGCGCTCACGCGCGAGAGCCTCGCCACCGCCCTCTCGATCGTCCTCCTGGGCCTCCTCATGATGATCACGCGCCGCAATGCCGTGAGCCAGGTCGTGGGCTTCATGTCGCTCGAGAACGGCCTCATCCTCGCGGCAGTCGGCGTAAAGGGCATGCCGCTCGTCATGGAACTCAGCATCGCCTTCTCCGTGATGGTGGCCTTCATCGTATTCGGCATCTTCTTTTTCCACATCCGCGAGCGCTTCGACACGCTCGACGTCCACGACATCGAGCGCTTCCGGGGTGAGCGGAGATGAACGCGGCGCACCTTATCCTCGGCATTCCCGCGGCATCGGCCCTGGTGTTCGCGCTGATACCGGGCTACGCGGTGGCCGCGCGCCTCAATGTCCTGGCGGCGCTCGCGACCTTCGCCGCGAGCTTGGTTCCGTTCTGGCACCGGCCGGAGACGACAGAATTTGTGCTGATCGACGATTTCAACATCTACCTCATCGCGCTCACGGCTTTTGTGGGGTTTACGACGAGCCTCTTCAGCGCGCGCTACGTCATGCACGAGGTGGGGATCGGGCGCTTGCAGCCTCGCTTCCTGCGTTTCTATCACGCAATGTATCAGGCCTTCCTGCTGTCCATGCTGCTGGCGCTCACCTCGAATAATCTGGGCGTGCTTTGGGTGGCGCTCGAGGGAGCGACGCTCACGACGGTCTTGATGGTCGGCCTCTATCGCACGCACGAGGCGCTCGAGGCCGCATGGAAATATTTCATCCTCTGCGGCGTCGGCATTGCGCTCGCGCTCTTCGGCACGACGCTCATGTACCTAGCGGCGCAGCCTGCGATGGGCGCCGGCCTTCCCGCAATGACTTGGTCGGAGCTTCTCCCGCGCGTTGCCGAGTTCAATCCCGCGCTCCTCAACCTGGCATTCGTCTTCCTGCTGGTAGGCTACGGAACCAAGGTGGGGCTGGCGCCGCTTCACGCCTGGCTCCCCGACGCGCACGCGGAAGGCCCGACGCCGATCTCGGCCGTGCTCTCGGGTCTCCTGCTCAACGTCGCGCTCTACTGCGTGCTGCGTTTCAAGATGCTGCTCGCGGGCAATCCGCTCGCGGTGGCTCCGGGGCCGCTGATGATCGCAATGGGCTTGAGCTCGCTGCTGCTCGCGAGCGTGATGCTTTACCGGCGACGCGACATCAAGCGCCTCTTCGCCTATTCCTCGATCGAGCACATGGGCATCATCACCTTCGCCTTCGGGATGGGCGGCGCGCTCGCCAATTTCGCGGGACTCCTGCACATGACCATGCACAGCCTCACGAAATCTGCCATCTTCTTCGCGGTCGGCCACGTCTCGCAGATCAAGGGCACGCAGAGGATCGCGGACATCCGCGGCCTCACCTCGAGCCAACCGGTGCTGGGCTGGGCGCTCGTAATCGGCGTCGTCGCGATCGCGGGCCTGCCGCCCTTCGGCGTCTTCATGAGCGAGTTCCTCGTCCTCACCACGACCTTCGGCCGCGAGCCCGTGCTCGCGATCCTGGTCCTCCTCGGTCTGCTCCTGGGATTCGGAGCTCTCATCATGCGCCTGCAGGGTCTCGCCTTCGGACCCGGCGAAGGCGGAGCCAGGGCAAGCCCCGTAGCGCTGTTGCCGCTCTTTGCGCATCTCGCATTGGTGCTGATGGCCGGCATCTACCTACCCGCACCCCTGGTCGAATGGTTCCAGGCGGTGGCGAAACTCCTGGGATGAGTGTCGCATGACGGAAATCTCGCCCCTCCTCGACCTCCTCGCGGCCGGCACCCGAGCGGAGCAGCGGCCTTGGCCGCGCTTTCGCTTGAGTCGCGAGCTCTGGCACGTGCTCATCGGCCGCCTTTCCGAGACCGACTGGCCTCTACTGGGTCTTTGGGGCGAGCCAGCGGAAGTGCATGCGGCGCTCATGGACGATGCGAATGGCGCAATCGCGGTGGCGTCCCTCGCATGCCCCGATCGGAGCTTTCCGTCGCTCTCCGCCGCGCGTCCCAGCGCGATTCGTTTGGAGCGTGCGGCGCAGGACCTTTTCGGGCTCGTCGCCGAAGGTCTGGTCGATGCCCGGCCCTGGCTCGATCACGGACAATGGCTGCGCAATCCCTCCGGGGAAGCTCAGCCGACGCGCCGACGCGCAACCGACTACATCTTCCTCCCGGTCGAGGGCGAAAGCCTGCATGAGATTCCCGTGGGCCCGGTGCATGCCGGCATCATCGAGCCCGGGCATTTCCGGTTCACCGCCAATGGCGAGACCGTGGTCCGGCTGGAGGAGCGGCTTGGTTACGTGCACAAGGGCACGGAGCGGCTGATGCAGGGAAAAGCGCCGACCGAGGCGGCGCGGCTCGCCGCGAGAATCTCCGGCGACAGCACCGTCGCACACTCGCTTGCCTTTGCGCGCGCGGCTGAAGCCGCGGCGGGGACCGAGCCGCCGACACGGGCGGTGTGGTTGCGCGCCCTCATGGCGGAGCTCGAGCGAATTGCAAACCATTTGGGCGATGTCGGCGCCATCTGCAACGACGCCTCATTTTCCCTGCTACAATCGCACTGCACGATCCTACGCGAGGAAGTGCTACGGACGTCGCAGCGATGCTTCGGCCACCGCCTGATGATGGATCGAGCGATCCCCGGCGGCGTCGCGGCCGATCTCGATACGAGCGGGGTCGCCCGCCTGCGCGAGCTTGTTGCGCTGATTGGACCGCGCTGGGCGGAGATCTTCCGCATCTACGACAACAGGCCCTCGCTCCTCGACCGGACCGTCACGACTGGGATCGTGCATCGGGAGCTCGCGCATCGCTTCGCTGCCGGCGGCTACGTCGGTCGCGCTTCCGGCCGCGGCCTCGACGCGCGCCGCATGCCCGGCTACGCACCTTACGACGAGCTCGATTTCGAGATTCCTGTGCTGGTCGACGGCGACGTACACAGCCGCGTGCTCGTGCGCTTCCGCGAGGTGGAGGCTAGCCTTGCGCTGGTGTCGCAAATTCTCGACCGCTTGCCCGCGGGCGAGATCGTGGCGGCCTTACCCGCGCGCGCAGGCGAGGGGATGGCGCTCGTCGAAGGCTTCCGCGGCGACATTCTCGCCTGGGTGCGGCTCGACGGCGAAGGCCGGGTCGCCCGCGCGCACGCGCGCGACCCCTCCTGGTTCCAATGGCCGCTTTTGGAGGCAGCGATAGAGGGAAACATCGTCGCGGACTTCCCGCTCTGCAATAAGTCCTTCAACTGCTCCTATTCCGGCCACGACCTCTAGGCGCAGCGCCATGTGGAAGACCATCGGACGCACGCTGATCTCGAAGCCGCTGCCCATCGAGGCGCCCGCGCTCGATCCCGCGCATGTGGCGGAGCTCGCGCAACGGGTCGATGCGAGCGCCCGGCGGCGTCTCGGCCGCAGCCTTGCGATCCGCGAGGTGGATGCCGGCTCCTGCAATGGCTGCGAGCTCGAGATTCATGCGCTCAACAATCCCTTCCACGATCTCGAGCGCTTCGGCATCAAATTCACGGCCTCGCCGCGGCACGCCGACGTGCTGATGGTGACGGGTCCGGTGACGCAGAACATGCGCGAGGCACTCGAGCGGACCTACGCCGCGACCCCCGATCCCAAATGGGTCGTCGCCGTCGGCGATTGCGCCTTTGACGGCGGCCTCTTCAAGGAAAGCTACGCGGTCGCGGGTGGCGTCGGCGCCATCGTCCCTGTGGACCTCCACATCAAGGGCTGCCCGCCCTCACCGGTGCAGTTGCTGCAGGGATTGCTGGCGCTTCTGGCGCAAGTGGAATAAGACCCAGGACGACAACGCGAGAACGCTGCTTCAGAGATCGGCGAGCCGAACCCAGATTCCCACCAACGCCGCGACGACGACGCCGGCGCCGACGAGCACGGGGTTGCTCGTGCCCGCGAGCAGCAGCCACAGCACCAGGACGAAGATTGCGACGCCGACCCCGCCGATGAGGGAGGGGAGCGCGCGCTTGACGCGGAGCTCCGTCATCGCTGCCTCACGCACGGACGCGACCCGCCAGGGGATCGTCGACGCCGGAGCGGGCGCGCTCCAGGTTCTTCCGCACGAAGCGCGTGTCGTAACCATTGAAGACCGTGCCCACGAGACCGCGGTCGAGATCGCTGGTGCCGAAGAGCCAATCCGCGATGGGATAGGTCAGGTTCATGTTGCGCGCCATCATGATGGACTGGTTGTGATGCGCGATGTGATGACGACGGATCGTGTTCATGAAGGGGATGCGCCGGATGATCCGGTCGTCTTTCACATGACAGCCCCAGTGGAAGAGCTCGTAGTTGAGGTAGACGCCGGTCGTGGTGCAAAGGAGGAGCCACGCGGCGTTCGCGGACCAGATCGCACCGACGACCCAGGCACCCACCGCGGTCATACAGATGAAGACCACCAGTGCATAGGGCGGGAAGAAGGTGATGCGGAAATCCCGGCTGTCGTCGATGGTGGGCACGGTCTCCGTGAAGAACTGGTGATGCGCAAGCGTGTGGCGCTTGTAGATACCCATCAGCCCCTTGACCGGCCGGTGCATGACGTAGCGGTGAATCCACCACTCGAAGAAATTCGCGAACAGGAAGCCCGCGGGCACGACGAGCCAATCGAGAAGCGTCGGCGAGTGGATGTGCTGCACGTAATACCAAATGGCGCCAAAGCCGATCCCGTAGATCAGCACCACGTGTCCGAGCCCGCTGTACCAGGGCGAGATCCGCCGCCGGTAATCCTCGCGGAACGCCGCCTGCCGCTTCGTCATGACGCCTGAAGCCATGGCTTTATGCCTCCCGATCGCTTATACCGGCTAATATATCAGCGATGTATTAGTCTGTCCAGCCGCTTTCAATCGAGCCCCACCGTGGCCCGCGCGAATTCCTCGATGTAATCGACGAGCCGGTCCGAGGCGTTTCGCGCGGCATCGACTTCGCCCCGGGCGATCGCGCGCGCGACCTCCGCGTGGAGGCGCGCCGCGAGCGGCATGTCGGCTGCCTCCTTATAGTGGAGATACCAAAAGCGCCGCGAAAGGCCCTGCAGCAACGCCACCGCGCTCGCCGCGAACTCGTTGCGCGCGGCGGCGACAGTGACTTCGTTGTACTCGCGGTCGAGACGCATGAAGGCGCGGTCGTCATTGGCCGCTGCAGCGGCCTCCATTCCGCCGGCGATCCCTTCGAGCTGCTTGCGCTCGGCCTCGCTGGCGCGTCGCGCCGCCTGCGCCGCCACCAGACGCTCGATCTCGCGCCGCAGCTCCAAGAGCCGCAATTGCGTCTTGATGTTGATCTCGGAGACGATGATGCCGCGATGGGGGATGATCGTGACCAGACGCTCGCGGGCGAGACGCCAGAGCGCCTCGCGGATCGGCGTCCGCCCGAAACCGAGCCGCGACGCAAGGATCGCCTCCGAGACTACCGTTCCCGGCGGGATCTCCAGCGTGACGATCTGCTCCTCGAGCGCGCGATAGGCCTGCTCGGTGAGGCTCTCGCCGGGCTCGGGCCGCGGGCGGCGGCGACCTCGCGCGGCGGCTTGCCTAACCACGGCCGAGCGCCCGGTCGATCTCGGCGCCGGTGAGGCGCCAGGCGTTGTCGAGATGCGCGACCACATCGCGCATGAATCCCTCATAGCGCGAAAGCGCCTCGCGGTCGTCGCCGAGATGGTCGGCAAGGAGCGCCAGGGCGAGCTGCGCCGGCCCCGGCCCCTCGAAGGTCCATTCGAAACCGGTCTTGGAGAGGCGCTTCAGGTCATAGCGCGGTGCAAGCGGCTTGCCGTCCACGGTGACGATCGAGCCGTCGAGACTGCGTCCGCCCTCATAGACTTTCATCGCGGCGTCCATCCTCAGTCGAAGGCGATGACTGCGCGCACGATCTCGCCGCGCTTCAAGGCAGCAAAGCCCTCGTTGATCTCCTCGAGCCGGATGCGTCGGCTCACGAGCTCGTCGAGCTTCAGATGCCCGTCGAGATAGGCTTGCGCGAGCATCGGGAAATCGCGCTGCGGTCGCGCCCCGCCATAGCTGGAGCGCAAGATCCGCTTCTCACCCATGAGCGAGCCCCAGCGGAAGGCGACATCCTGGTTCACATTGACCTTGCCGAGCCAAACGATCTGTCCGCCCGGCCGCACCATTTCCGCCGAGAGGCGAAAGGCGCGGGGATCGCCCGCGGCCTCGAGGACGCAATCGGCGCCACGCTGCCGCGTCAGCGATTTCGCCGCCGCAGCCGGGTCCTCGCGTCCGGCATTCACGGCATGGGTCGCGCCCAATTGCCGCGCGAGGGCAAGCTTGCCGTCGTCGAGGTCGATGGCGAGGATCGCGCCCGCCCCCGCGAGCCGCGCACCCTGCACCGCGCTCAATCCGACCGCGCCGCAGCCGATCACTGCGACGACAGCACCGTAAGGTATCTGCGCGATCCGCGTGGCGCCGCCCACTCCCGTCATCACGCCGCAGCCGATGAGGCAGGCGCGGTCGAAGGGTATTTCCCTCGGCACCACGACAGCGCTCTGCGCGGGCACGATGCAGTACTCGGCGAAGGAGGCGATATACATCATGTGATGCACGGGCGTGCCGCCGAGGTTCAGCTTCGTGCGGCCGTCGAATTGCACCGCTTTGGGACCGAGGCCGAGATAGGTCTCGCACAGGATCGGCTGTCCGTGATCGCAGTAGTAGCAGTGGCCGCAATGCGGGTTCCAGGAGATCACCACGGGATCGCCGGGGCGAAGCTGCGAGACGGACTCGCCCACTCTCTCGATCGTGCCGGCAGCCTCGTGCCCCAGCACGATCGGCATCGGGTAGGCCAACTGCCCTTCGATCACCTCGAGATCGGTGTGACAAAGACTGGTCGCGCGGATGCGCACGAGGACGTCGTCGCGCGCGAGATCCTCGGCCTCCAGCGTCTCGATCGTGATCGGCTCGCGCGGACGATGCAGCACCGCAGCCCGGAATTTCATTGCCTTACGCCCCCAATAGGACCGGCAGTACACCAATATACAGGCAATATCTTCGTGCTTGCCAGCCTGCGGCGAGGAGGCTGGCGCTCGCCCGACGGGGAGAGACTGTCCTCGCCTGCCTCCGCGCTATCTGCTATTAAATTCTTACCTTCCTCATGCGGAGCCAATCTTGGTTCCGAGCGCAATCGGAGAAAGCGCAACTCGACGTAGAAAAACTCGGCATCTCCGTACCGCGCTTACATCTGGAGTGTGAACGGATACTTTGAGCTTTCAATGAACGACGCGACGGAAACATCCGCGGCTACCGCGGAGTCTGCCCATGACATGGAAACTTCCGCGATGAGACACGAGACCGAGCAGCCGCCGGTCGCACTGGTCGCGAGCATGGTGGCCCGGATCCTCGGAGGCAGGGGATTGCCCGCGAGCGAGGTACCGGCCCTCATCGATACCGTCAGAGACGCGGTGGCGCGCATCCTGAACCCGCCTCCGGCCATTTCCGAAGATAGCGTTGACGAGACCCCCGAGGTGCCGCGTATCCGACAGGGCCGAGGCCGCCCGCGCCGCAGCACCGGCCGCAAACCCGGGCGGCCGCGCAAGACGACAGTGCCGACGCCGGTCGAGGCACCTGCTCCGCCACCGGCGCCGCGTCTCGTGCGCCGCGCGGAGGCGCTGATGGCGCCGACGGCAGCGAGCGAACCCGCCATGCTGGAGACGCCACCGAATACGGCCGTGCGCGGCGTCGTCCGCTGGTTCGATCCCGCCCGTCAGGCCGGCGGGTTGCGGCTTACCGGCGTTCCCGAAGACGTGCCGGTCGAGCCCGCGGTATTCGCCGCAGCCGGCGTCACCCGCCTCTTCAAGGGGCAGGAAGTCGAAGCCGAGCTCGACCGGACGAACGGTCGCGTGCGCGTCACGGCGCTGCGTGTCCCCGGCGGACCTGCGCGGATGCAAAGCGCCTCCGGCCCGATCGCGGCACTGGGTGGCCGCAAACCGCGTGTCGTCATCGTCGAGAAGAAGCGCGATGCGCTGAAGCGCGTCGCCGCGCGGAGCGAAGCCGAGCATCTCCTCGGCTCCAACGGGCATACCAAGCCATAGGGCCGCGACCGCGGGCGGTCACCGAACGGTCACCGGGGCGTGATACCCCCTCGGTGCGACGGCAGCGTATGCTCGCCGGCAACACCGCGCCCGACCCGACCGATCAGCAAGGAGACCGCCCATGGCCGCCCCTATCGTCTACGGTCCCGCCTACAGCACCTACGTACGCACGGTCCGTCTTGCGCTCGAGGAGAAGCCTGCTTCCTACGAGCTCATCGACGTCGCCATGCTGAAAGGCGCACACCAGGAGCCCAACTTCCTCACGCGCTCTCCATTCGGCAAGGTGCCGGCCTTCTCGCATGACGGCTTCGATGTCTACGAGACCGACGCCATCCTCCGCTACATCGATCAGGCGATTCCCGGGCAGTCGCTGCAGCCGATGGACGCGCAGCCGCGCGCGCGGATGAACCAGATCGTCGGCATCGTCGATTCCTTCGCCTATCCCAACATGATTTCGCGGATCGTAATGCATCGCTTGGTGCGCCCCATGCTGGGCGAGCAGCCCGATGAAGCCACGATCAAGAGCGGCATTCCCACCGCCGAGATCTGCCTCGCGGAGTTCGACCGCCTGATGGGCGCCAACAAGTTCCTCGCAGGCGACAAGATCAGCCTTGCCGATCTCTTCGTGGCACCGATCTACCACTACCTCGCGCTGACGCCCGAGGGCGAGTCGATGCTGAAGCCGCACGCGAGGCTCAGGGCGTGGTGGGATCAGATGAAGGCCCGCAACAGCGTAGCAACGACGGAGCCGAAATTCGGCTGAGGCCGCTAGCGCGGCGGCGCGGCCTGTGCCGTCCGCGCCGGCGCGACGCGGTGAGGCGGGTAGTCCGCGATGAACTGCCGGAGCGCGGCGGAACTGAGCACGGCGTCGTGCCCCGCCGAGACCAGCAGGTCCACGTCCTCACGCTGGATCGTGAGACCCGTTGGGATCGCGAGTAGCTTGTCCTTCTCTGGCCCGGGCTCCATTCCCGAGAGCGAGATGTGGACCAGCGTACCCTTCACGTCGTCGCAGGCGATGCCGTCGATCGCAGGGGCGGTGCCGCAACGCGCCTTCTTGAGCGCGACGGTCAATCTGTTGATCTGCTCGACCACGGTGGTGAGCGTCTCGAAGTTGTAGCGGTCGATCTGCGCGCCCGAGACTAGGCCGAAGAGGGACATGATCCCGCCCACGGCTTGGCGGCGGGCGACGCTTGAGTCCTGCGCGCCCTGCCCGTCGATGCTGATGACGAGAATGCGACGAATGTTGAGTAGCCGGCTGCCGGCGATCGCCGACGTGGATTGCGAGACTTCCTCCATGGCGGTGCCGCTAGCGCGGAGCGCGAGGTTATCCGAGACGCCGCCGTCTACCAGATGCACATAGGTCGTCTGCTTCTCGTCGAGATAGCGTTCGGCGAATATGCTCTGGACCCCGATGCGCGACAGCGGATCGGCGCGCTGCCCCGGCGTCACCCGCAATAGCCAGCCGGGCTTCCGCCCGCCGCACTGCGCGGCACGGTTCGTGAGCGTCACCGGCGAGAAGAGACCAGGGAATCCGTTGGAGGCCGCGACCGCACGCGCGACCGGAAATACCTCGAGGTCAGAGCAGATGAGATCGAAGTTTTCCTGCGTGAACAGGAAGGGCGTGCCGTAGGAGAGATCCGTTGCGTCGATCGCGATCAACGGGCGCCCGCGCTTCTGCAAATCGGCGAAGGTCGCGCCGTGGAACATCGTCCGATCGTAGACGCGCTCCATGAAGTCGTTGGTCCCGACCGTGGGATCGGCGAGCCAAGTCCAGTTCCAGGGCAGCAGGTAGATCCCGAAGATATAGGACTCGGTGTCGTCATAAAGGAAATCGGTCTCGAACTTTCCGAACGCAGCTTCGCGATAGAGCCCGTAATAGGCGGCGGGAAAACTGCCGCCGGAGACGCCGGAAATCGCATCGACCTCTCCGAGAAGGGGCCGCGCGCCCGACGGGGTTGGAACCGAGAATTCGCGCATCCCCTTTAGCGCACCATAGGCGAAGGCCGCGGAGCGCTTGCCGCCGCCGGACATCCCCACCAGGATCAGCATGTCCGGTGCGCCCTCTGCGACGGACGAGAGCGAGGCCAAGCGATAGCCGCCCTTGGAAATACGTTCGCTGCCTGGCGGGTTGAGCTGATCCGGCTTAAGCGCGACCGTATCCTCGACGGTCAGGGAGGCGCATCCACCGACCAGCGCGACGGTCGTCAGAACCGAGAGCGCGGCCAATCGCCCCGTCGCGGATCGCCCGATCATGCGTCCCCCGAATTCCGGCGCCTCGACGCCGTCGAGGCAGCCACCCGCAATGAGCTAAATTGCAGAGACGGCCCTTCAATGGGCGACGCGAAATCCCCCGTCCACACCCCGCGTCGGGAGGTGATCGGGGGGCTGTCGAAGGTCAGTTTGCGGCGAGGGCGGCGTTCGCTTCCTCGAAACGCCGCATGTTTCTCTCCACGTCGTAGGGCCGCTCCGTGAGGCTCTCCGAATCCCACTCACTGCGGCGCTTCGCGAAGAAGTCGCCGCCATAGACATGGATCGCACCGGTCAGGCGCGGGATCGGGTTGGTGACGGAGTGGATGATGTCCTTGCCGAGCGGCTCGGCGTCCTTCTCCGAGAGCGCCTTTGCTCCAGCGGCCTCGACGCGGCTGCCGTCGCGGACGGTCGTCCGGCGCCAGAATATGTTGTCCTCGCGCCCGCTGTAGATGCCGATCACCGCCCACATGCGATGATTGTGCGGCAGGATCGTCATGTAGGGTCCCCAGATCACGTTGAGAACCGTGAGCTCATTCGAATGGTGAAGCTTCTGGACCCCGCCGCGCGTCGGCTCGCCCAGCGCTCTCAAGACGGCGGAAGGATCGCTCACCGCTCGCGCCACGATCTCCCGAACCGTCTTGTGCGAGGGGTCGCTCGCGACCGCAGCCAGACAGTCCTCGATAAACCGATCCCGATCGAACATCACGATCCTCCAGGGCAAGTCACTCGACGGCACCTCCGCGAAGCTTAGTCATTTTGCGCTGCCAAGACCAGTCTCGACATTCAGCGCAGGCCCAAGATGGTCCCTGCCATCGCCCGCGGATCGCGCCGCGGCCAGCGCCCGCTCTCCACCTGGTGAAGAAAATCGTCGACGGCCGCGTTGAAGAGGGCGGGCTCCTCGATGTTGATGGTGTGTCCGCTGTTGGGAATGACGACGAGCCCCGCGGTGGGGATCGTGCGCTTCAAATAGAGGCCGGGCTCGAGGCAGGGCCAGTCCTCGTCGCCGGTCACGACGAGCGTCGGCACTTCGATCCGAGCGAGCCGGTCCTCGAGATCGTAGAGCGAGGGCCGCTGGCGCTGCACTCCAAGAAGCGTCATCGCCGAGCCCGTCGTCGAATGCTCCGCGAGCTGGCGCGCGAACTCAGCGAAGCCGCGGGGGTCCTTGTTCTCGAACTGAACCCGGGTTGGACCCCGCGCATAGCTAGGTGCTACCTCCGCTATCCCCTTGGCTTGGAGCGTTGCCGCGGTCTTCTCGGCCTCGGCCTGGAATTGCTGGCGCTTTCCGGGCTCGGCGCCGTAGCCGCAGCCCGCGACGACGATCGAATGTGCGCGCGGCGCGTAGCGCAGGCCGAAATGCAGCGTCGCGAAGCCGCCCATGGAAAGGCCCACCACATGCGCCTTCTCGATCCCGAGCGCATCCATGACGGCGCGGATGTCGTCGCAGGCGCGATCCTGCGAGTAGCGCGAGACGTCGGAGGGGACGTCCGAGGGTGGGTAACCCCGCGCGTTATAGGCGACGCAGCGGTAGCGCCGCGCGAAATAGCGCATCTGCGGTTCCCAGCTCCGGTGATCGCCCGCGAACTCATGCACGAAGATCACGGCGGTTCCGGAGCCCACCTCCTCGTAAAAGAGACGGATGCCGTCGTCGGCGCTGAGAAGAGGCATTCGATACTCCCTGCGATCGGTCAACCCGAGCGATTGGCGAGGCCGCCGTCGATAGTGATGATGGTGCCGGTGGTGAAGCCCGAGAGATCGGATGCAAGGAAAGCCGCCATCGCAGCGATCTCCTCCGGCGTCGCCGCGCGGCCGAAGGGTAAAGCCTTTTCCAGCTCCCGCCAGCGCTCGGGATCGCCGAAGCGGGTCTTCGCCTCGAGCTTGGTGAGCGTAACGTGCCGCTCTGTCGAGACGGGGCCGGGATTGATTCCGACGACGCGGACGCCGAATTTCGGGCTCATGCCGCCGAGGGCGCGCGTGAAGGCCATCAGCGAGGCGTTCCCGGCCGAGCCGGCGATGTAGTTGGCGTTCATCTTCTCGCCGGCGGCGCCGATGATGTTCACGATCACGCCGCGTCCCCGCTCCTTCATCAGTCGGAAGTACTCCCGCGTCAGATTGATATAGCCGAAGACCTTGAGGTCCCAGGCCGCGCGCCAGCGCGTCTCGTCCACGCTCTCGATGTCGCCGCCGGGAATGGCGCCAGCGTTGTTCACGAGGATGTCGAGGTCGGGATACTTGCGCGCGAGGGCGGCAGCGCTGCCGGTCACGCTCATGTCGAGCGGCTCCGCGATCGCCGAGACATTCGCCTCCGCGAGAATACGGTCGCGCGCCGCCGCGAGATCGGCAGCCGTGCGCGACACCAGGACCACGTCGCAACCTTCCTGCGCGAGAAAACGGGCCGTTGCGAGCCCGATACCCTTGGAGGCGCCGGTCACCAGCGCCTTGCGTCCCCTGAGATTGAGATCCATGCCGTCGCCTCCCCGCGCGACCTAATGCGGTTCCGCCATCGCCCGCTCGAGCCAAGCCCGCACATAGGGGGCGAAGGAGCGGCGGACATAGATGCGGAACCGCGTCGGCTCGATCATCTGCAGGATCGCCGGGACCCGCGCAAGCCCCGATTGCGCGCAGCGGAGGGTCCCGAAGACCCGAGGGTGCAGGTCGAGGCTCGTCGCGCCCTCGAGCACCACTCGCGCCTCCGCCCCCATGAGATCGAAGACCACCCGACCCGCGGTCACGTCGCAAAGCGAGTGATGCAGCCGCTCGAGCGCGGTCTCGAGGCGCTGTGCGAGATCGGGGGCGGCACCGGGTACGGCTGCCAACCACTCGTCGGGCCCAAGCCAAAGAAGGCAGGTCTCACCCGCGGCAGCGACGGTATTGGGCTCCGACGGCGGCGCCGCGCCGAGCACGCTCGCGACCGCCGCGGCGAAGGCGGGATCGGCGACCTCGCCACGGAGATTCAGCAGCAGCGCCGGCGGCGCCTCGCGCAGCGTCGCGCGCGGGATCGGATCAGCCATCGCGCCGCTTCCCTTCGCCATCGTAGAAGTTGGGCGACACGATCTGCGCCTCGATCGTTCCGCTCGGCAAAGGCGCATGCAGGGTCTCGCCGATCCGAGCGCGACCACCTTTGACCAACGCGAGAGCAAAGGAACGCCCGATGCGCGCGCCGAAATAGCTGGAGGTCACGTGACCCACCATCGCCATCGGCGGCTTCGGCTTGAGCTCCCGCACGAGCTGTGCCCCTTCCGGCAGCACGGCCTCGGGGTCCTTGGGGAGAAGCCCCACGAGCTGCTTGCGCTGCGGATCGAGCATGGCGGAGCGGCGCAGCGAACGGCGTCCCAGGAAGTCCTTGCGCTTGGAGACGAGTCCGTCGAGGCCGAGATCGAGCGGCGTCGTGCTGCCGTCGGTCTCCTGCCCCACGACGATGAACCCCTTCTCCGCGCGGAGCACATGCATCGCCTCGGTGCCGTAGGGGGTGATGCCGAGCCCGCGCCCCGCCTGCATCGCCGCCTCCCAAAGCGCGCGCCCTTCGCGTGCGGGGACGTTGACCTCATAGGAGAGTTCGCCCGTGTAGCTCACGCGGAAGACGCGGGCGGGAAAATCGGAAACGCGGCCCGTGCGGACGGACATGAAGGGGAAGGAGCTGGGATCGGCGGGAAAGCTCGGCTTCAGCGCCTCCAGCACTTGCGCGGCCTTCGGGCCCGTGAGCGTCACATTCGCCCAATCCTCGGTGACGGAGGTGCAGTAGACTTTGAGCGCCGGCCATTCGCATTGCAGCCATTCCTCGAGCCAATCGAGGACGCGCGCGGCGCCGCCGGTAGTCGTGGTCATGTAGTAATGGCTCTCGCCGAGCCGCGTGGTGACTCCGTCGTCGAAAACCATGCCGTCCTCGCGGCACATGAGCCCGTAGCGGCAGCGTCCGACTCCGAGGCCTTTGAAGCCGTTGGTGTAGATCCGGTCGAGGAACTCGGCGGCATCCGGGCCCCTTAGCTCGATCTTGCCGAGGGTAGAGGCGTCGAAGATGCCGACGGCATCGCGCACCGCAAGACACTCGCGGCGGACCGCGCGCTCCATGTCCTCGGCGGGCTTCGGATAGTGGCGCGCCCGCTTCCACTGCCCCACATCCTCGAAGACCGCCCCGTTGGCGACGTGCCAGGAATTGATCGGCGTCACGCGGACGGGATCGACGAGCCCGTCGCGCTGCGCGCCCGCGAGGGCGCCGAAGGCGACGGGCACGTAAGGCGGACGGAAGGTCGTGGTGCCGGTCTCCGCAATCGCGCGTCCGACCGCCCGCGAGAGCAGCGCCAGCGCGTTGACGTTCGAGGTCTTGCCCTGATCCGTCCCCATTCCCGTCGTCGTGTAACGCTTGACGTGCTCGATGGAGCGGAAGCCCTCGCGCGCCGCGAGCGCGATATCGGCGGCGGTGACGTCGTTCTGAAAATCGACGAAGTGCTTGGCCTTCCCCTCGCCGACGGGACGCTCACCGGGAAGGAGCCAGGCCGCGCGCAGCGGCGCTTCCGCGCGCCGCTCCGCTGCCGGCATTGCGGGCGGGCTGCCGGAGCCGAAGCCCGCGGATTTTGCTGCTGCGGCACCGGCGGCGGCGCCATCGGAGAGAGCGTCAGCGAGGCCAAAGCGGCCCGCGGCGGAACCGACGGAGCGCTGGCGCTGCGCGGCCTTCTCCGGAACGAAGGCAGCGATTCCCTCGTCGAAGCGGAGCCGACCCTGGGATTGGCAGAAGAGGTGCACCGCGGGATTGAAGCCGCCGGAGATCGCGAGGCAATCGCATTCGATGCGATAGCGCGCTCCCGTCGTCTTCTCTCCGCCGGCGTCTAGGCCCCGTATCTCCACGGCCTCGACGCGGCCGTGCCCGACGACGGCCACCACGCAGCGGCCCCCGAGCACGGGAATGCCGCGCCGCCGCGCCGCTTCCGGCCAGTAGCCGTCGCTGCTCGTGCGGAGGTCGACGATGGCCCCGATCTCGGCGCCGGCATCCGCCAAGACGGACGCCGCGCGATAGGCGCTGTCGTTGTTGGTGAGCACGACGAGCTTGCGTCCGGGGAGCGCGCCGTAGCGCCAGGCGTAAGCCGCGGCGGCGCTCGCGAGCATCACGCCGGGGCGGTCGTTGTCGGCGAAGACGAGCGGTCGCTCATGGGCGCCCGTCGCGAGGATCACCTCGCCCGCGCGGACGTGCCAGATCCGCTGACGTGTCCGGCCGCGGCGCTCCCGCGGCGGCAGATGATCGCCCCGATGCTCAACCAGTACGACCGCGTTGTGGTCGTAGTAGCCGAGCGCCGTCGTGCGCAGCAGCAGGCGGACTTCCGGCATCGCCGCGAGCTCCGCCACCATCTCCGCGACGCGCTCGAGCGCGGGGCGGCCGCCCAGGGTCTCCGGCGCGTCGAGGAGCCGGCCGCCGAATTCCGGCTGCTCGTCCGCAAAGATCACACGGGCGCCGGCGCGACCCGCGGCATAGGCAGCGGCGAGGCCCGCGGGACCGCCGCCGATCACGAGCACGTCGCAATGGGCGTGGCGATGGTCATAGACGTCGGGATCGGGCGCGGTGGGCGCGCGCCCCATGCCGGCCATGCGGCGAATGACCGGCTCCCACACGCGGTCCCAGAGGAATTTCGGACGGATGAAGGTCTTGTAGTAGAAGCCCGCGGCGAAGAGCGGCGCCAGGCGGTCGTTCAGCGTCCCGAGATCGTTTTGCAGGCTCGGCCAGCGGTTGATGCTGTGCGCGACAAGCCCGTCGTAGAGCTCGACCTGCGTCGCGCGGAGATTGGGCTCGCTGTCGGCGCCGGCGCCGAGCTGCACGAGGCCGCTGGGATCCTCGGCGCCCGATCCCATGATCCCGCGGGGACGGTGATACTTGAAACTCCGCGCGACGACGGAGATGCCGTTCGCGACGAGCGCGGAAGCCAGGGTGTCCCCTGCGAAACCCTGATAGGGGATACGATCGAAGGTGAATCGCAGCGGACGGCTGCGGTCGATCCGTCCTCCCTCGGGAAGGCGCTCGCCGCTCATGCCTCGGGCTCCCGCTCGCCCATGCGGTAGACCGCGAGGATCTCGTGGCTCACGGTGCTACGCAGCACGTTGAACCAGCGGCGACAGCCCAGCGCATGCAGCCAGCGCTCGCGGTGCGCGCCCTTTGGGTTCTTGCGCATGAAGAGATAGTCCGCCCACTCCGCATCCGCGAGCGCCTCGGGATCGGCGGGCCGGAGAATGTGCGCCTCGCCGCCGCAGCGGAACTCCATCTCGTCGCGTGGGCCGCACCAAGGGCAGCGGATCAGCAGCATCTACCGCTCCTCAATGCGCGACGCCGGCGGCGCCGTGCTCGTCGATGAGCGCGCCGGTGGTGAAGCGGTCGAGCTGGAAGGGCGCATTGAGCGGATGCGGCTCGTCCTTGGCGATCGTGTAGGCGAATACCCAGCCCGAGCCCGGCGTCGCCTTGAAGCCGCCCGTACCCCAACCGCCGTTGAGGTAGAGGCCCTCCACCGGCAACTTGCCGATGATCGGCGAGGCATCGGGGCAGACGTCGACGATACCGCCCCAGCTTCGCATCATCCGCATGCGCGAGAAGATCGGGAACAACTCCACGAGTGCCGCCATCTGCCCCTCGATCACGTGGAAGGAGCCCCGCTGGGCGTAGGAATTGAAGCCGTCGATCCCCGCCCCCAGGACAAGCTCGCCCTTGTCGGATTGGCTCACATAGACGTGGACCGTACTGGACATGACGACGCAGTTGAGGACGGGCTTCACGGGCTCCGAGACCAGCGCTTGCAGTGGATGGCTCTCGATCGGCAAGCGCACACCCGCCATCGCCGCGAGCACGGAGCTGTGGCCCGCGGCGACGATCGCGACTTTGTCGGCGCCGATATAGCCGCGGCTCGTCTCGACGCCGACGACCCTGCCGCCCTCGCGGCGGATGCCCGTGACCTCGCAGTTCTGGATGATGTCGATGCCGCGCGCGTCCGCGGCGCGCGCGAAGCCCCAGGCGACGGCGTCGTGGCGCGCGACGCCGCCGCGGCGCTGCAGCGTCGCACCGAGAATGGGATAGCGCACCTCCGGCGAGGTGTTGAGCACCGGGCAGAAAGCCTTCACCTTCTCCGGCGTCAGCCACTCCGCATCGATGCCGTTGAGCCGGTTGGCGTTGGCGCGACGCACGCCCTCACGCACCTCGTGGAGCGTGTGCGCTAGGCTCAGCACGCCGCGCTGGCTCAGCATGAGGTTGTAGTTGAGGTCGGCCGAGAGCCCCTCCCAGAGCTTCAGCGAATGCTCGTAGAGCGCGGCGCTCTCGTCCCAGAGATAGTTCGAGCGGATGACCGTCGTGTTGCGTCCGGTATTGCCGCCGCCGAGCCAGCCCTTCTCGAGCACGGCGACGTCGGTAATGCCGTGCTCTTTCGCGAGATAATAGGCGGTCGCGAGACCGTGGCCGCCGCCGCCGACGATCACCACACGGTAGCGCGGCTTCGGGTCGGGATCGCGCCAGAGCGGCGTCCAATCCTGGTGCCGGGAAATTGCGTTGCGCAGGAGCGCGAAGATCGAGTAGCGCTTCATTGGCGGGAGAGAAGAAAGGCGCGAGCGCCTCGAACCTTAGCTTATGCCTTCGGGGCCGTACACCATGCTCGTTGGGTCGGCCGCCTCACACCAAAGGAGACGGGTCATGAGCGAGATCGCACTGATCGTGGGCACCGGCAGCGGGTTGAGCGCGTCGCTCGCCCGCTTGGCCGCAAAACAGGGCATGAAAGTGGCGCTCGCGGCGCGTCGGCCGGAGAAGATCGAGGCACTCGCGGGGGAGGTCAAGGCGCGCGTCTACAAGTGCGACGCGAGCCGGCGCGAGGACGTGTCCGCCCTCTTCGGAGCGCTCGACGGGGATCTCGGCACGCCCGACCTCGTGATCTACAACCCCAGCTACCGCGTGCGCGGCCCGCTCGTCGAGCTCGACCCGGTCGAGGTCGAGAAGACGCTGATGGTGACCTGCTACGGGGGCTTTCTCGTGGGCCAGGCGGCGGCGAGGAGGATGCTAGAGCGCGGCAGCGGCTCGATCCAATTCACCGGCGCCTCTGCGAGCGTCAAGGGCTATGCGAGCTCGGCACCCTTCGCGATGGGCAAGTTCGGCCTGCGCGGCCTTGCGCAGAGCATGGCGCGTGAGCTCCAGCCCAAGAACATCCACGTCGCGCATTTCGTGATCGACGGCGGCATCCGCCAAGGGAACGACCCCCGCGCGACCCAGCGCGGCGCCGACGGGATGCTCGAGCCCGACGCTATCGCCGAGACCTATTTCCACGTGCACCG
>DATJVP010000157.1:0-3091 GCA_035581425.1 Allostellaceae bacterium
TTGCGGCCGAAGCGGTCGCCCAGCGGGCCGCCGAAGAACGCCCCGACCGCGTTGGCGGCAAGGAAAATGAAGAGATAGATCTGGGCGGTCTGGGTCGAGACGCCGAACCGGTCGATCAGGTAGAAGATGTAATAGCTCGACAGGCTCGAGACGTAGAGCTGCTTTGAGAACAACAGCGCCACCAGCACCGCGAGCGCGACGACGACGCGGCGCGAGCTCGGCGCATCCGGATGCGCGGCGACCTTGGCCGCCTTCCTGCTCGCGATCTGCGGCCTGTACCAGAGACCGATGCGCCACAGGATGAGAATCGCGACGAAGGCAATCGAGGAGAACCAGGCGATGCTGCCCTGCCCGAACGGCACGACGATGAGCGCGGCCAGCACCGGGCCCATCGAGGTGCCGAAGCTGCCGCCGAGCTGGAATACCGATTGCGCAAAGCCGTAGCGGCCGCCCGAGGCGAGGCGCGCGATGCGTGCCGACTCCGGATGAAACACCGCGGAGCCGAGCCCGACCAGCGCCGCTGCGACCAGGATCGACGGATAGGTGGCGGCGACGCTGAGCAGCAGCAGGCCGATGAACGTCGATCCCATGCCGACCGCAAGCGAGAAAGGCTGCGCCTTCCTGTCGGTGATGTGGCCGACCACCGGCTGTAACAGCGAGGCGGTGAACTGGAACGCCAGCGTGATCATGCCGATCTGCGCGAAGTTGAGCGCATAGGCGTCTTTCAGGATCGGATACACCGAGGCGATCAACGACTGCATGGTGTCGTTGAGGAAATGCGAGAAGCTGATGCCGATCAGCACGACATAGGCGGGACCCGCGGCGGCGGCCTTGGCCAGCGCGCGCGGCGCGACGTCGTCCACCAGCACCGGCTCGCCCAGCACTTCCTCTGTCGTCACAGGCTTGTTCAATGCGGCATTCCCGGCAGGATTCGCTTGTGTCACGCGCCGTTCCTACGACGGCGACAAGCGAGCCACCACCGCCAACCGGCGATGGCAGCGATGCAATGGCTTATTTTCACCGATGCTGCAGCACGAAAGCTCTTCACCTCTCCCAACGGGAGAGGTCGGATTGCATCGGCAGATGCACTCCGGGTGAGGGGTTACGGTCTATCGACAATGCAGCGCCCCTCACCCGGATCGCTTCGCGATCCGACCTCTCTCCGCTGGGGCTAGCTTTAGCACACTTGTTGCGGTGCGATTCGGGGATGCTGCGATGCGATTCCATTTGCCGCAACTGAATCCGGCGTGATTCTGTCGAGACCATCGCGATTCGGGGAGGCCGCGATGGATGAAGGCCTTGGCTATTTTGGGGATGAACGACGCAGAAGGGTAGGCGAGCTGCTGATCGATCGGATGGCCGAACGACAGGAAGTCTGCATCCGCAAGCTTGGGGATGATCGTCCGGAGCAAGTCAGGTTCCGGCGTTTTCTTTACAACGACGCTGTGACGGTTGAGGAGATGGTGTCGCATCGAGCGACGTTTGTAGCGGCCGCGGCGCGCGGCCGGCATGTGCTCGCCATTCAGGACACGAGCGAGATCAACTATCAATCCCAAAGCGGGCGCAAGCGGGGGCTCGGCACGGTCGGCAATGGCAGCGACGTCGGACTGTTCGTGCATCCTGTGCTGGCGGTCGATGCCGGAAGCGGGGAATGCCTCGGTCTGGTTGACGCCCAAGTGTGGCGCCGGACCAAAGCAAAGGCTGCGGACTACAAGAAGCTTCCGATTGAGGAGAAAGAATCCTACCGCTGGCTGCATGGCGCCGATCAGGCCAAAGCGGTGTTGGGTGAGGCCTCCCTCGTCACCGTCGTGGATGACCGCGAGGGCGATATCTATGAGAAATGGGCGCGCCTGCCGGACATGCGGACCCATCTGCTCACGCGCGCCTGCCGGGATCGCAGCCTGGTCGGCGGCGGCAGGCTGTTTGCGACACTGGGGGCGTTTCCGGAGGTGCACCGCTATGAGGTCGATCTTCCGGCACGGCCGAATAAGAAACGCAGCGCCCACCGGGCGAAATTGACTGTGCGCATGGGCCGCGTACGCATCCGACGATCTGGGAACTGCTCGGATCCTGCAGCTCCTGCTGAGATCGAACTGTCCGCTATCGAAGTACGCGAGATCGACGCTGTGCCAGGCGAGGAGCCGATTCTCTGGCGCTTGCTGACGACGCATAAGAGCGAGACTGTGGCCCAGGCGCTCGCGGTGATTGGCTGGTACTGTATGCGCTGGAACATCGAACAGCTGTTCCGAACTCTCAAACGGCAGGGGCTCCGCATCGAGCAGAGCGGCGTTGAGGACGGCCAAGCGCTCGAAAAGCTTGTCGTCATCGCACTCATCGCCGCCACGATGACTATGCAACTCGTGCTGGCCCGCTCTGCCGGCAGCCAAAGCGGGCCTGCCAGCCGCGTGTTCGATCCCGTGCAAATTGAAGTCCTGCATGCGGTGCAGACAAAGCTGCAGGGCCGTACGCCCAAACAGCAAAACCCCTACCCACCAGATACTCTTGCTTGGGCCGGCTGGACCATCGCCCGCCTCGGTGGCTGGACCGGCTACGGCAGCGACAAATCCACCGGCCCAATCACCCTGCGCGACGGCATCGAGCGCTTCTACGCCATCGCAGACGGATATATCCTCGCCAAAAATGTGTGCCCAAGCTAGCCCACAAGGGGAGAGGTGGACCACCACTGCAACCTCGACTCGACCTAGTCTCATCCCGCGCCAGAACCGGACACGCGCCAGTGAGCGACAGGAGCCCGGCCCCGTCCGCCCACGATCACTCTTCCTCCTCGTCTTCTTCTTCCTCGTCGGTGTCGCCGGTTTCCCCGCCGGTATGCTCGATGCCGTCGGCCTCGAAGGCGTGGCCGTTTTCGACAATCCACTCGATGTCCGAATAGACGTGATCGGCCGGTTCGCTCTCGGCCTCGCTGGCGTCGAGTTGTTCCATGCTCGCAAATTCCTCGGGATCGGCGTGCTTGCGGACAAATTCGTGCAGCGCCTTCTCGTCGTACACCTCGAAGTGCATGGTGTGATAGATTCTTCTCATGGCGTCCTCGCGGCTTTGAGGGCGGGCCCATCGCCGCCCCTGGGCGTGA
>DATJVP010000158.1:0-3315 GCA_035581425.1 Allostellaceae bacterium
AGGATATCCGGAAGGTGTCGCTGTGGCTGGGGCACGCGACTCTGACGACCACGGAAATCTACACGCGCGGCGATCCGACAGAGAAGCTCGACGCCATGGAATCGATCGTGCCGCCTCATCTGCGACGCGGCGCCTTCCAGCTGTCCGACAAGCTGCTCGCGCTCCTCAGGCGCCCCTCGTAATGGAGAGCCGGATTGGCGGCGGAGAGCACGAGAGCGTGATCAAAACGCCGCCAACTCCCCATTACTGAAAGTGCCCATAAGGCAGGAATTGTACGCGATCAGCGTATGGCCGCACGCCGCGTTCTCGCAGCGCGCCACATGGCCGCCGAGTGCCGCCGTGCGACAGCGCTCGATCGCGCTCATCACCTTCAATTGGTCAACGCTCACATGCCCGCGGTTGGTCTCACGCCAAGCCGGACCGTAATCGCGGAGGATGTCCGCGACCTCCAGAGCGGGTCGAGTCATGAACCGGCGGCGCTATTGCGCCGTCGGTTCCTCGATGGCTCGCCTCGGACGTTTGCGGCGCGGCGGGCTCAGGCGGGCGAGCGGGCTCTCGATCTTGGCGATGAGTCCTGTCGCCACGCGGGTGTAGAGCGCGGTCGTCTCGAGCTTGGCGTGCCCGAGCGGACACGCGTCATAATGCGCACCTTTCTATGTCACTGGAAGTTAAGGCAGCCCTGAGCGGAATCGGCTGGTAGCGGGCGCCGGGGCTCGTTTCGCGCACGATATGCAGCGACATCCTCGGCTTCGATCGCCCAGGGCGCGCCCCGGCATACCTGCCGCCCTTTGACGATGCCTCGCCGGACCATGCGCAACGCCGTCATCACGCTCACGTCCATGATTTGCGCTGCCGCTTCAAGCGTGATTTCACCCCGTTCGGCCCATTCGCTGGGACGATGGACGGCAATGCCATAGTGGCTGCGGAACGAGCACACCCGCGCTTGGGTCCAGCCGTTGCCCCGCCCCGTTGGTTTGCCGGCGCGATTGAGGAGCCGCGCAATTTGCCGGTCGGGCATGAACCGGGCCAGTTCGCGGACGAGCGACAGGGTATCTTCGGGGATTGTCCAACGATGTTTGCCCACTCCGTTCTTCTTCAGTTTGAGTGCTGTATGGTCGCCGCCCTGCCAGTGCAGGACCATCTCGATGTGCTCGGCTTCAACGCGCACGACGATTTCGCTCAAGGCCGCGCGCATGATCCGCTTCCGTGTCGCCGACGTGGCCGCCGGATGCGACCAGGCGAGTTCGAGGTCGGCGCCGAGCCGCATCAGCTGCTCGCGCTCCCGCTCGCCAAGCGGCGTCGGCTTCCTCGCCTCGATGGCGGCAATCTCGCTCTCGATCCCGCGCACGACCTGCAGCGTCTCGTTCCACCGCCGCTCGAGCTCGCCGGCCACCAGACGATTTGTCGGATCGACGGCGTCGTATTGCCGGCGCGCATGTGCGGCCTCGAAGCGGGCCCGCTGCAACGCCAGCTCCAGCTGCCGCTTGGCGGCCGACATCTCGCCCGCCTGGGCTTCGAGCGCCCTGACCGCCGCATCGACGCCGAGCGGCTTCAAGACCCGCAAGACCTCCGCGCCGACGGCGTGATCGGCGCGCAAGCCACCAAACGAGATGCAGCGCTCAGCGCCATGGTTCACGAGAGCGCCTTCGCAATGATAGCGCCCTGCCTTGCCGCCATAGGCCACGTACATTTTGCGTCCGCAGTGACCACAACGCAGAAGGCCTGCAAGGAGCAACTCCCCGTGTCGCGCCGCCCCTCTGGCCACAGCGTTTCCCTTGCCGGTCGCATTGTCGGCAATCACCCGCTGATTCCTCTCAAACTCCGCCCAGGAGATATAGCCCTCGTGCTGGTCCTTGAGCAGCACATCCCATTCGGCCGGCGGGCGGCGCACGCCGCGCCTCACCCGCTTGCGGCCCTCCTCCACGCTGACCTTGCTCGTGGTTCGCCCGAAGGCATACGCCCCACCATAGATGGGGTTGGTCAGGATGTTGTGCACGGTGTTGTAGAGCGGCGCACGCCAGACGACGCTGCGCCCCTCTGCCGCGCTGTGGCATGCAGTGGGCAGCGCGATGCCTTCCTCGCGCAGCCACGCATGCACCTGTCGCACGCTCTGAAGCTCGGCGAACTTCGCGAAGACGATCCCGAGGGCGTCCTGCACCCGCTGGTCCGGATCCTTCTCGATCCGGTCGCGTCCGGTCTTCACGTAGCCGGCGGCGACGCCGAGGAACAGCGCGCCACGACGCGCTTTCTGCCTCAGCGCCTCCTGCGAGCGCTGCCGAAACAGCGACAGCTCGAACTCGCTCATCGTTCCCTTCATGCCGAGCAGCAGGCGATCATTAGAGTGCCGAGGATCATAGATTCCGTCCTCGTCGACGATGACGGTCCCGACCAATCCGCAGAACTCGATCAGTGTATGCCAGTCGCGGCCGTTGCGGGCGAGCCGGGAAGCTTCGATCGCGAATACGGCGCCGACGCGCCCCTGGCAGATCGCCGCCAGTAAGCGCTCGAAGCCGGGCCGCGTGACGCCGCCGCCCGAGCGGCCGAGATCGTCATCGACGATCTCGACGGTGGCCCATCCGAGCTGCTTGGCGCGATCGGCGAGACCGTACTGGCGCCGCCGGCTCTCCTGGTTGTGCAGAAGCTGATCGGCCGTCGACTGGCGGATGTAGACGAAGGCGTCGCGGGAGAGATGGTCACCCGTGATCTTGGTCATCGCCGACCTCCCCGGACGTCAGCGCCGCCGCGATCTCGCGCAGCAAGGCCTCGACCAACCCCTCCAGCCGCTCCCGCGGAACTTGAGTCGGCGCCGTCTGGCGCTCGTCCGCTTCGAACAGATCCCGCTGTCGTCTCGCGGCATTGCGCTTCATATTTGGCTTCCTCCATTCCTGATTCGGATCGGAGAGAGCGTAGAAGCGCGTCGGCCTCAGTGCGGAGAGCGCGTAGGACGTCGAGGGAAAGGTGGGGCTCGACGCAAAGCTTAAGCTGTGCGGCCGATTCGCGGGTCATCCACGCGGGGATGCAGGCGACCGTTCCGTCGGGCTGAGGAATAACGACCAGATCGGTCCCGCGATAGGCGTATTGCTTGAGGATGAGCACCGTCTCGCCGCACCGCGGATGAAACGGATAGTGGATCCGTCCCTCGATCGGGTGGTGGCGGGCAGTATGTGTCTGTTTCGAGCAACACCTGGATCACGCGAATATCGACGCCCTGTTCGAGCAGGTGGGTCGCAAAGCTGTGCCGCAGCGTGTGCGGAGAAACGCGCTTGGAGATTCCAGCCAGGTCTTTGGCGGCGGTGACGGCGCGGTTGAGCTGCC
>DATJVP010000159.1:0-83459 GCA_035581425.1 Allostellaceae bacterium
AGGGAGGCACGCCGCGCATCTACCTGCCGCAGCGATCGAGAGGCTCGCTCGGCCTTTTCTTCCGACAGCGTCCTGCCCCTCAGCCCTTGAAGCAGGCGGCGTTCATCTGCTTCAGCGTGTCATCGACCGAGAGCAATCCGCCGGGGAATGCCGCGTTCATGACCTGGCCGAAGGTGTCCTTGCACTTGCCCGTCACCATGTCGAGCGGCCCGCCGACGAAATAGTCCTCGCCCTTCTGCCGCGCCATCAGCTCCGTGAAATAGGCGGCATGGGGTCCGGTGAAGTTGTCGACTTTCGCCTTGACCGCCGTCTGCAGGTAGATGGTCTCGATCCACTTCTGACCCATCTCCGGCGTCGACATGGCGTTCAGGTACTCGGCCGCGAGTTTTTTGTTCTTGCTCGCTGCATTGATGCCGAAGCTCGCGCCGATCGCGGAGGTCTTGCATTGGTTGCAAGCGCCGCCGTCCATCGCCGGGAACTGCATGATGCCCAGCGGGAAGTCCGCGGGCTGCCCGCCCTTGTCGACGGGAACGAAAGCGCGACCCGTGTACCAGCTACCCATCGGCAGCATCACCGCAAGCGGCTTACTGTAGAAGTAGTAGTGCGATTCCCCGAGCTTCAAAGTCATGAAGTTCTTGGGATAAGCGCCGGCGTCCACGAGCTCCTTCGTCCATTTGAAGACCTCGACGACCCGCGGGTCCGTGAAGGAGAGCTTGCCCGTGAAGAGCTTCTCGTAATCGGCCTTGCCGAGCTTGCGCAGCAGGGCCTCGCCGACGATATAGGCTCCGGGATATGGGCGGTCGCCCACACCTTGCGCGATGGGCGTGATGCCCGCGGCCTTCGCCTTCTTGATGATCTCCAGGAACTGCGACTGCGTGAACTGCGCGTTGGCGGGCAGCTCGAAGCCCAACTGCTTCAGCAGGGCCTTGTTGTAATAGAGCTCGTTCGTATAGGCCTCCTGCGGAAGCCCGTAGGTCTTGCCGTTGTGCACCCAGACCTGACGCGCCCAATCCTGGATCTTGCTCCAGTCCACGAGATCGTCGAGCGGCGCGAGATAGCCGGCATCGACGTACTCGGTCCAATCGGGCTCGACGTAGAAGACGTCGGGGCCCTGGCCCGCCGGCAGCGCGGTCTTAAGGGCTGCGAGGAGCGGATTCTTCTCGTACCACGTGATCTTCACTTTGACGCCGGGGTGCGCCTTCTCGAGATTGCGCGCGGCAAGCTCGCGGAAGGCAACCTTCGCGTCCTCGTCAGCCTCGTGGCTCCACACCGTGAGCGTCACGTCTTCGGCATGCGCGCGGGGCGCGCCGAGCCATAAGCTTGCACCGAATGCAAGCACAAGAGCCGCGATAAATCGCGGCGCCATCTTCTCCGTCATTGTAGCTCCCTCCCTTTGCACGACCACCTTTGGGCAGTCGATGTGGCGGCGTGTCGAACGCGACGTTCTTCACCGGACTGGAAGCGCTGGAATGATAGTCCTCACCCCCGCGCCGAGCAACCTGGGTTGTCAATTTGCGGGCTCTCGCCGATAGTCCAGCGATGCACATCAACCCCGAGCACGCGAGGCCCAATCTCTTCGAGATCGACCTCGGCGCCATTGCCGCGCTCGCGCGGAACGTCCGGAAGCTGGTGGGACCCGAGGCGAAGATATTCGCCGCCCTCAAATGCAACGCCTACGGGTTCGGCCTGGTGCCCGTCGCGCGCACCGTCACGCAAGCGGGGATCGACGCCATTTCCGTCGTCGACCGCGCAGACGCGATCGCGCTCCGGGAGGCCGGCATCACGGCGCCGATCCTCGTCTATCCCGGCGCGCTCGCGGACACGGCGGCGGTTTCCGCCGTCCAGGCGTACGAGCTCATCCCGACCATCGTCGATCTCGCCTCGGCCGAGATCTATTCGAAACTGGCGACGCGGACGCTGGAGATCGCCGTCAAGGTCGATACCGGCCAGGAGCGATTGGGCTTTCCCGCCGAAGAGGCCGCGGACGCTATTGCCGCGATCTCGCGCATGCCGCGCCTGCGCGTGCGTATCGTCAACTCGCATCCGAACGTGCCGACGCCACCTTCGCTCGAATACCTCAACTGGCAATTCCAACGCTTCGAGGCGATGTGCCGCAAGCTCGAGGCGCAGGGGATCGAGATTCCGATCCGGATGGTCGCGAGCTCGAAGATCCTCTCCGTGCTGGGCCGCCTCGCTTTCAATGCCGTCGACCCCGGCCAGATGTTCTTCGGACCCTTCCGCGAGGAAGGCGACGTCCCCTGGCCGACGACGCGCCGGCCGCTGCGGACGATTTCGAGCCGCCTCATTCACATGCGCAGCCTCGCCAGGACGGAGTTTACGAAGGAGGCGCCGTTTCCGGTGCGTCCCGGCACAAGAATGGGTGTGATCCCCATCGGCTCGGCCGATGGCGGCGCGCGCCTCCATGCGGGCGAGGTGCTCGTGCGCGGGCGGCGCGCGAGATTCCTGAGTGGCGCCTCGCTGGAGCACATGCGCGTCGACCTCACGGAGATTCCCGAGGCAGAGCTCGGTGACGAAGTCGTTTTCGTGGGCGAGCAAGGCGGCGACGCCATCACAGCCGAGGCCGTCGTCGAGCACCAGAAGCTTCAGCGCGTCACCGACATCGCGATGTCCGTGGGCCCGCGGATTCCTCGCCGCTACCTCGACGCGGAGTGAAGGGCACGAATGGCGTCGCGGAGCCTTTCATATTCCGCGGGCTCGTTATAGGCCTGCGCGGCGATACGCACCCAGAGACGCCCGCTCATCGCATTGATCGCGGCCTCGATCTTGTGCGTGTCGCTGAGATAGGTGCGGATCTCGATCGCGCGCTCCTGCGTCGCGGGTCCCGCGAGCGGCAGCGCCACTACCGTCATGGCGGCAAATAGCTCCTGCGGTGCGGCAAGCGGCGTTCCCCAGGACTGCGCGAGCATCCGGCCCATCTCGTGCGCGAGGTCGCGGTTTCGTGCCATCAATCGCCCGCCGCCGAGCCGCTCGTGGAACTCGATCCCCGTGGGGGCCGCGAGCCAGGCGGAAGGATCGCGCGTACCGGTCCAATCGAACTCCGCGTGGAAGCCCTGGCCGAGCCCGTGCGAGATCGTCTGCGGATGCAGCTCGGCCTGCAGCTCGCGTCTCGCCCAGAGGATAGCCGTACCTCTCGGTGCGAAGTACCACTTGTGGAGATTGGCGGCGTAGTAGTCGGCGCCGAGGGCACGGAGATCGAGCGGCATCTGCCCGGGGACGTGTGCCCCGTCGATCAGCACCCGCGCGCCCGCCCGGCGCGCGAGCGGGATCAACCGCTCCAGCGGCAAGGCAATCGCGGAGTGGGAGGCGACGTGGTCGAAGATCACGAGCCGCGTTTTCGCGGAGAGCCGCGAGGCGACGGCGGCAAGGATCGCCTCGGCATCCGCGATCGGCAGCGGCACCGGCACCTCGACCGGCGTCGCTCCGCTGAGCTCCGCAATGTAGCGGACCGTGTTGCGGACGGCGTTGTATCCAAGGCCGGTTGTCAGGATTTCATCGCCCGGGGCAAAGCGGAGCGAGCGCAGCACCGCGTTGACCGCGGTGGTGGCGTTGTCGCTGAAGACGATGTCGGCTCCCTCGGCCCCGAGCCGCGCGCCTACGCGTTCCGCGGCCGCGCGCAAGGCCGGGCGCAGGTCGCGCGCCATGAAGCGCGTGGGATTCTCCTCGACGCGCCGGCGCCAGGCATCCGCCGCCGCGAGCACGGCCAGCGGTGCGAGGCCGAAGCCGCCATGATTGAGATAGGCGAGGCCAGGCGTCATTGCCCATTCGCCGCGGAGCGCCGCGCCCCAGGCGCCGCCGGTGCTGTCAGGACTCATCGTTCGGGCTCCACTACGACGGCGGCGGCCGGCGACGGCGCGAAAGTCGCCCCCGTGTTGAGGTCGATCGCGAACTCCCGCGAGACACCCGAGGGCATCGCAAAGGGGCTGGGATAGACGGAGTTCTCCACGGTCTCGATTGGCAGCGCCGCGCGAAGCGCCGCGAGGATCTCGGGGTCGAGCCGCGCATCGCAGCCGACGGTCGCCTCGCTCGCATCGATGCGCGGCGTCATGAAAGCCTCCTGGAGCGGCATGCGGAAATCCACGAGGAAGGAGATGATCTGCGCGACTGCGGGGATGATGCGGCGCCCTCCGCAGGCGCCGAGCGCGGCCCAGGGCCTGCCGTCGCGCGTCAGCACCGCCGGGCACATGTTCGCGAGCGGCTTCTTCGCGGGCGAAATCGAGTTGGCCCGCCCCGGCGTCGGATCGAACCAGAGCATGCCGTTGTTCATGGGAATGCCGGTCGCAGGCAACACCACCTTGGAGCCGAAGCGCGAGAGCAGCGTGTTGGTGAGCGCCACCATATTCCCGGCGCTATCGACCGCGGAGAGGTGCGTAGTGTTGGTGAGGCCGGGCATGGCGTGGCCGAGTGTGCGGAGACGATCCGCGAAGGCCTCGCGCAAGGTCTCGGCAAAGGCGATGTAGTCGGCGGCGCCGGGAAAGGCGATGGGCTTGTCGGGAATGCGCTTGGCGAGCGCCGCAAGTGCTCGCAGCAGGGTCGTGCCGCCCGTCAGCAGCGGCGCTGCGTTGACGGTGACGCCGCGATAGTCGAGACGCTGCGGCTCGACCACCGACGCGCGGTAGGCCGCGAGATCGCGCGCGGAGATGGCGCTCCCGCCCGCCCGGAGGTCGGCTGCGATATCGCGGGCGATCTCGCCTTCGTAGAAATCGCGCGGACCTGCCTCCTGCAAGCGACGATAGGTGCGGGCGAGGGCGGGTAGAGGTAGGTAGCGGACGCGCTCCGAGACCGGCGGCACCGGCGGCAGCTCGTTCGGCAGATAGACCGCGCGCGAGCCCGGGAAATCCCGCAAATCGGCGGCGGCGAGCGAGATATTGAGGGTCGTGTACCAATCGACTGGAAGGCCTTGCTCGGCAAGACGAGCCGCGGGCTCGATCGCCTCGGCGAAGGATTTCGTGCCGAAGCGCTCGAGCGCTAGCGCGAGGCCCGCGACCGATCCCGGCACGCAGATCGACTCAAAGCCTCGGAGGTTGCGGTTTCCCTCGACGAGCGGCCAGCCGAAAAGCTCCGTGCTGGTGCCGCCCGTGAGCGGATATCGCTCGGGATCGGTCTCGGCGGCGGAGATCAGGGTGAAGTCGACGACCTTGACCTCGCCGGTCGCGGCCTTGCCGAAGATGAGGAGGCCGGAGCCGCCGATGCCACTCATCCAGGGCTCGACGACGCCGAGCGCGAGCGCGGTCGCCACCGCCGCATCGACGGCATTGCCGCCGGCCGCGAGCATCTCCGCCCCCGCCTGCGCCGCACGCCAATGCTGCGCCACGACGAGCCCCCGCTTGGAGCATTCCGCGGGCTTGGAGAGTCTCCACCGTTCGTTCGGGATGAAGGTGTCTGTCATGGCCGAGTTTCTAGCATGCGCAGATTGGGGATGGGGTTCAATCCTCCACCCGCGCTCGCCGCATCTGCTTCACCTTCGCGCGGCGGCCTTTGCTTTCGAGGCGGCGGCGGCGGGAGGCGAAGGTGGGCTTGGTGGGTTTACGCGGCACAGGGGGAATCGCTGCGCGGCGGATGAGGTCGACGAGCCGGGCGAGCGCGTCGCGGCGGTTCGCTTCCTGCGTGCGATGCCGCTGCGCCGTAATGACGAGGATGCCATCGCGCGTCAGTCGGCGGCCCGCGAGGCGCAATAAGCGCTCGCGCACCGGCTCCGGAATCGAGGGCGAGTGCCCGGCGTCGAAGCGAAGCTGCACCGCGGTCTCGACCTTGTTGACGTTCTGCCCGCCAGGACCCGAGGCGCGCAAGAACCGCTCCTCGATCTCGCGCTCGTCGAGCGTAATCATATTCGTGACGCGGATCATGGCCCCGACTATACAACGGCGGCAGGAGCCATGCGCGTCGACGAATTCGATTTCGACCTGCCGAAGGAGCTGATCGCGGACCGCCCGGCGGAGCCGCGGGAATCGGCGCGGCTTCTCGTCGTCGGCACACGACTCGAGGACCGCCGCGTCGCCGATCTGCCGCAGCTCCTGCGTGCGGGCGATCTCCTGGTCTTCAACGACACCCGCGTCATCCCGGCGCGGCTCCAGGGACGGCGCGGCGCGGCCCAAGTCGAGGTGACGCTTCACAGGGATCTGGGCCACGGCGTGTGGCTCGCCTTCGCCCGCGGAGCGAAGCGGCTCAAGACCGGCGACCGCCTCATCTTCGCAGAGGAATTCACGGCCGAGATCACGGGAAAGACGCCTGCGGGCGAAGTGGCGTTGCGCTTCGCGCTCAAGGGGCCCGAATTCCGCGCGGCGCTCGAGCGCCACGGCGCCATGCCGCTTCCGCCCTACATCAAGCGCCCGCGCGGCGGCGATCCCCGCGACCGCCGTGACTACCAGACGATCTTCGCGAAGAAGGAAGGCGCGGTCGCCGCGCCGACCGCGGGGCTGCATTTCACGGAGCGGCTCGTTGCCGACCTCACCGCCGGCGGGATCGAGCATCTCACGGTGACGCTGCACGTCGGTGCGGGTACCTTCCTCCCGGTAAAGGCGGAGGACACCAGCGAGCACACGATGCACGGCGAGACCGGCTTTCTCGACGCCGCCACGGCCCAGCGCCTCGATGCGCGGCGAAGGGCTGGCGGCCGCATCGTCGCCGTCGGCACGACGAGCCTCCGCCTCCTCGAGACCGCGGTCGATGCCAAAGGCCGCTTCCATCCCTTCGCCGGCGAGACCAAGCTCTTCATCACGCCGGGTTACCGCTTCCGCGCGATCGATGTGCTCGTGACCAACTTCCATCTGCCGCGCTCTACGCTCTTCATGCTGGTCTCGGCCTTCGCCGGTCTCGAGCGTATGCGGAACGCCTACGCGCATGCGATCGAGAGGCATTACCGGTTCTTTTCCTACGGCGATGCCTCGCTGCTGCTGCCGGAGGATGCGGCGTGACGGCGGAATTCACGCTTCTCGCAACCGATGGCGCGGCGCGGCGCGGGCGGCTCTCGACCGCGCATGGCACCGTGGAGACACCTGCCTTCATGCCCGTCGGCACGGCTGCGACCGTGAAGGCGATGCGGCCCGCCGACGTGGCCGCGACCGGAGCGCAAATCATCCTCGCCAACACCTATCATCTGATGCTGCGGCCCGGCGCCGAGCGCGTGGCGCGGCTTGGCGGCCTCCACCCCTTCATGGCGTGGCCAGGCCCCATCCTCACGGATTCCGGCGGCTTTCAGGTGATGTCGCTCGCGAAGCTGCGCGAGATCGATGCGAAGGGTGTCACTTTTCGCTCGCATCTCGACGGCACCCAATACGAGCTCACGCCGGAGCGTTCTGTCGAGATCCAGCATCTCCTAGATGCGGACATCACGATGGTGCTCGACGAGTGCACGCCCTTCCCCGCAACGAACGAGGAGGCCCAACGCTCGATGGAACTTTCGCTCGGTTGGGCCGAGCGCTCGAAGCGCGCCTTTGCGCCGAGGCCGGGCTACGGGCTCTTCGGCATCGTGCAGGGCAGCATCTATCCGGAGCTCCGGCGCCGCTCGGCCGAGGCGCTCGCGGCGATCGGCTTCGACGGCTATGCCATTGGCGGACTCGCCGTGGGCGAGGGCCAGGCGGAGATGTTCCACGTCATCGAGGAGACCGTGCCGGCGCTGCCGCAGGACCGCGCGCACTATCTCATGGGAGTCGGCAAGCCAGCGGACCTCCTCGGTGCGATCGGCCGCGGCGTCGACCTCTTCGATTGCGTGCTGCCGACGCGCTCGGGCCGCACCGCGCAAGCCTTCACCCGCGGCGGCACCGTCAATCTCCGCAATGCCCGCCACCTCGACGATCCCCGTCCGCTCGACTCCGACTGCGGCTGCACCGCCTGCACCCGCTTCTCGCGCGCCTACCTCCATCATCTCACTAAGGCGGGCGAGATCCTTGGGCCCATGCTCCTCACGGAGCACAATCTCCGCTTCTACGGCAACCTCATGGCGGGGGCGCGCGCGGCGATCGCGGAAGGCCGCTTCGCGGCCTATGCGGCGGAAGCGGCCGAGCGGGAAGCGCGCGGCGACATCGCCGCCCTCTAAGCGCCGCCGCCTGGGATGGGCTAGGATGGCCGGATGCCGAAACGCAAGACCCCCGCTCTGACCCAGCTCGGCCACCCCGTGCGCATTCCCACCTCGCCGCAGGAGGCGGCGCTGGAAAAGGTCGCGAACCCGCATCGCGACGTCGCCTATCTCGTGCGCTTCGCCGCGCCGGAGTTCACCACGCTCTGCCCGATCACGGGACAGCCGGACTTCGCGCATCTCGTGATCGACTACGTGCCGCGGCGCTGGCTCGTGGAGAGCAAGTCGCTGAAGCTCTATCTCAACTCCTTCAGGAACAGCAGCGGCTTCCACGAGGATTGCACCCTCGCGATCGCCAAGCGCCTCCTCACGGAACTCGCGCCGCGATGGTTGCGGATCGGCGGCTACTGGTATCCCCGCGGCGGCATGCCGATCGACATCTTCTATCAGACCGCCGCGCCGCCCGCGGGCATGTGGATCCCCGATACCGGCGTTGCGCCCTATCGCGGACGAGGCTGAGGATCAGTTCGTCGACGTGCTGTTCGCGGCAGCCTCCAGCTCGTGCTGCATGCGAAGCCACAACAGGAAGACCTGAACCGCCTTATCGAGGCCAATCGGTAAATCCAGCAGCACCGTGCTGCTGAAGACCGCTTTCTTGGCGACGGTCCCGAGTTGCGTGTCGCCTTCCGGCGGATAAAGCGCCCAAGCCGTGTTGAACAAGGCGATCCGCCTGTAGCGGTACTCGCGCCCACCATGGCTGAGCGCAATGCCCTTGCGGGCGGGGAGCGCGGTCGCCACGGCAGCGCCCGATGCGTCCTTCAACAGGAAGGGATTCGGCAGCGCCTTCTGAGGCGCCTTGCCATGTGCGAGTGCTACCAGCGCGCGCCAGACCGCGTTCTCCTCCGGGCGCGAGCGCTCGACCTCGTAGCGACGGCCGTCGAGCGCGACATAGCCAATGTAATCTCGCCGGCTCAGCCCCATCTCGCCGACGGCGATCTCGCCGTCGAATATGTCCAGCGTGAGCGGCGAGCGCAACGTGCTGGTGCGGTTCTTCTTCGACGCCGGTCTCGCGATCAGCATGATCCCCCCTCGAACTCCGATATAATAAGCTGCCATTCTCGCGATGTCCGGAGCAAGCATGGGCGCCAGCGCAGCGCCGTCTTTGGCCGTCAAATCCGCGATCCGTGAGCACGCGCTCGCGCTCGGCTTCGACGCCGTGGGCTTTGCTGCGGCCGAGATCGCGCCGCAGGCGCGCGCGGATCTTCGGGCATACCTTGCGAAGGGTCTGCACGGCGACATGGGCTGGCTTGCCGCGCGCTCTCCAGAGCGCGGCGATCCGAGGACACTGTGGCCGGAAGCCCGCAGCGTCGTCGTCCTCGGCATGAATTATGGGCCCGAGGAGGACCCGATGGCGCTCCTCGAGGAACGTGAGCGTGGGACGATCTCGGTCTACGCGCGCGGGCGCGACTACCACGACATCGTCAAGTCGCGTCTCAAGACGCTCGCGCGCTTCATTGCGGGGAAGTTCGGCACCGAGCTCAAGCTCTTCGTCGATACCGCGCCCGTGATGGAGAAGCCGCTCGCGGAGCGGGGCGGCATCGGTTGGCAGGGCAAGCACACCAACCTCGTCTCGCGCGAGCTAGGCTCGTGGCTTTTCCTCGGCGAAATCTATCTCCCCCTCGACCTCGAGCCGGATGCCCCTGAGACCGATCACTGCGGCCAATGCGAGCGCTGCCTGACGGCGTGCCCCACCGGCGCTTTCCCCGCACCCTATCGGCTCGACGCGCGGCGCTGCATCTCCTACCTAACGATCGAGCACAAGGGACCGATCGCGCCCGAGCTTCGCCCGCTCATGGGCAACCGTATATACGGCTGCGACGACTGTCTCGCGGTCTGCCCCTGGAACAAATTCGCGCGCGCGACGCGGGAGCCGGGGCTCCGCGCGCGCGAGGCACTGAAAGCGCCGGAACTCGCGCGGCTCGCCGAGCTCGACGATGCCGCCTTCCGCGCGCTCTTCTCCGGCTCGCCGATCAAGCGCATCGGGCGCAACCGTTTCCTCCGCAACGTCCTCATCGCGATCGGCAACAGCGGCGAGCCGGAATTGCTCCCGGCGGTGCACTCCCGTCTCGACGACACCTCGCCGCTCGTGCGGGGCGCGGCGGCCTGGGCCTTTCTCCGCCTCGCTTCTGGGGCCGAGATCGACGCCACCCGCAGGCGGCGCCTCGCCACCGAGCCCGACGCCTCCGTGCGCGCGGAGTGGCGAGCGCCAGGACCGCACTCCTAGCCGCGTCATAGCCGGGCTTGCAGCGCGCTTCGCTTGTCGGTAAGACAGCTCTGTAGAATTCGGAGATTTCACATGTCGGAACAGCAAATAGATTGGCGTACCCACGGCGTGCGGATCGTCAAGGGGAGTGAGCTCGATATCAACACGCCCCAGACCCCCGGGATGAACCGGGCCGCGGCGATCACCTACGCGAATGCCGGCGCGCAAAAGCTCTGGGCGGGCACCGTCACCATCCATCCCAACGCCAAGACGGGCGCGCATCATCATGGCGAGGTCGAGAGCGTGATCTACGTCGTCAAAGGGAAGGCCCGCATGCGCTGGGGCGAGAAACTCGAGTTCGTGGCGGAAGCGGGACCCGGCGACTTTATCTACGTCCCGCCCTACGTCCCGCATCAGGAGATCAACGCCAACCCGAGCGAGCCGCTCGAATGCGTGCTGGTGCGCAGCGGCCAGACGCCCGTGGTGGTGAACCTCGACATCGAGCCGACGGAGAAGCCGGAGGAAGTGCGCTGGATCGATTCGATCCACCGGCACTGAGCTCTGCAAGAAAAGAGGCCCGGGTTTTGCCCGGGCCTCAGTCTCGCGATAGCGCTGGAGCTATGGCTGATCCGGAACCAGCGGCGGCGCGCCGCCGACCTCTTCCCAGATCTTCACCTCATGCGTGGGCTCCCTGATGCCAGCGAGGCTCACGATGACGCCGAGCGCGGCGATACCCATCGGATAGAAGAGACCGCCCAGAGCGATGCCCGTGAACTGCGCGATCGAGGCGCCGGCCAGCGGCACCAAGCCGCCGAACACGCCGTTGCCGACGTGATAGGGCAGCGACATCGAGGTGTAGCGGATCTTCGCGGGGAAGAGCTCCACCAGGAACGCAGCGATCGGTCCATAGACCATGGTGACGAGAATCACCATGTAGAAGACCAGGATCGTCAGCATGACCGGGTTGTCTTTGTATGTGCCCAGCCAAGTGAAGACCGGCCAGTAGGAGATCACGGCCAAGGCGAAGCCGAGCGTCATGATGTTGCGGCGCCCGATCCGGTCGGAGAGGGAGCCGAATACGATGAAGAACGGCGCGCCCGCGGTCAGCGCGATCATCATGATGATGTAGACGGTGACGTAGTTAATCTTCAGCACCGCCGTCATGTAGAAGAGCGCGTAGAACTGGCCCGTGTACCAGACCACGCCTTCCGGCGCCGTTGCGCCGAAAAGCGCGAGCAGGATGAGGCCCCAATTCTTGCCGCTGCCGAAGCTGTCCTTAGCCGGATTGCTCGATGCCTTGCCCTGCTGCTTCAGCGCTGCATAGAGCGGCGATTCCTCGAGCTTCATCCGGATGTAGATCGAGAGTATCACGAGGATGGCCGAGATAAGGAATGGCACGCGCCAGCCCCAATCGCCGAAGACCTCGTCACCAAAGGCCAACCGGCAGACGAGGATCACGAGCAGCGCAAGCACGATGCCCATGGTGGCGGTGGTCTGGATCCACGACGTCCAGAAACCGCGCCGTCCATCGGGTGCATGTTCCGCGATATAGGTAGCGGCGCCGCCATATTCGCCGCCAAGAGCGAGGCCCTGGACCACGCGCATGGCCACGAGGAGGACCGGCGCCAGGGTCCCAATGACGTTATAGCCGGGCAGCAGGCCCACGACGAAGGTCGCGGCACCCATCAGCAACAGCGTCAACATGAACGTGAATTTTCGGCCGATGAGGTCACCGAGATGCCCGAACACGATCGCGCCGAAGGGCCGCACGAGGAATCCAGTCCAGAAGACGGCGAGGCTCAAAATGAACGCGATATTGGGATCGAGGGTCGGTGGGAAGAAGTGCCTGCTGAAGAAGAGCGCGAGTACGCCGTAGAGATAGAAATCGTACCATTCGATCAGCGTCCCCACGGAGGAGGCGCCAATGATGAAAGGCAAATTGAGGGGCCGTTGATACCCGCGTGAAACCTGCGCTGTCGCTGCCATGGGCGTTTCCCCGTCTGTTTGTGGTTCGTTTTTCGATTCGGCCCTGCGCTCGCGATGCCGCGCGAGTTAACGGCCGAAACGGCCTTATTTTACTTTTCGTGGATGCTACAGTGCATGTCCGCGCTGCGCAATCACCCTTACCCCTGAGGCGATTACTCCCGAGGGATGCGCCCTTGGTGCGGGCGTGGCGGGTAAGTCATTGGCGCCGCGTTATTTTGGGCCTAAAGTAATTTTGGGCGCGGCACGCGAGACCGGACTCCCGACGGCATGAATATCGTCAGCATCGGCGGCGGGCCAGCGGGGCTCTATTTCAGCATCGTACTGAAGCGCCGTGATCCGCGGCACCGCATTCGCGTGATAGAGCGGAACGGCGCCGACGACACCTTTGGCTGGGGTGTCGTGTTCTCGGACGAGACGCTCGGGAACCTTGCCGCGGCCGACCCCGAGAGCTACGCCGAGATCGCCGCGAGCTTTACGCATTGGGACGCGATCGACGTCCGCTACCGCGGCCGCACCCTCACCTCGCGGGGCCATGGTTTCTCGGGCCTCGCGCGGCGCCGCCTGCTCCATATCCTGCAGGAGCGTGCGTTGGCCCTTGGCGTCGAGCTCGAGTTCCGCCGCGAGGTCGTGGAGCCCGGGGAATTCTTCGACGCGGATCTCGTCGTTGCGGCCGACGGCGTCAACAGCCAGACGCGGCAAAAACTTGCGGAACATTTCGACCCGGAGCTCGACGTCCGCCCCAACAAATTCATCTGGCTCGGCACCACGCGCCGCTTCGATGCCTTCACCTTTTCCTTCAAGGAGGACGCGCGCGGGCTTTGGCGCGTCCACGCCTACCGGTTCGACGACACACACTCGACCTTCATCGTCGAGACGACCGAGCGCGCCTGGCGCCGCGCGGGCCTTGACAAGGCGAATGAAGACCAGAGCCTACGCTTCCTGGAGACGCATTTCTCCGAGGAGCTCGAGGGTCATCCGCTCCTCAAGAACCGCGCGATCTGGCGGAGCTTCCCCACCGTACGCAACAAGCGCTGGTCGCACGGGAAAGTCGTGCTGCTCGGGGATGCCGCACACACCGCGCATTTCTCCGTGGGCTCCGGGACGAAGCTCGCGATGGAGGATGCGATCGCACTCGCGGACGCCCTGCAGCGCGAGCGCGAGGTGCCGGAGGCGCTCAAGGCCTATGAGGCCGAGCGCCGGCCGCAGGTCGAGAGCCTGCAGCGCGCCGCGCAAGCGAGCCTCGAATGGTTCGAGAGCACGGAGCGCTACCACAGCCGCCTCGAGCCCATCGAGTTCGCGGCAAGCCTGCTCACGCGCTCGCTCCGCATCACGCACGAGAGCCTGCGGCTCCGCGATCCCGCCTTCGTCGAGCGCATCGACCGATGGTTCGCGCGCAAGGCGGCCAATCAGAGTGGCGTCAACATCCCGGCGGAGCCCCTGCCGCCGCCGATGTTCACGCCGTTCCGGCTCCGCGACATGCTGCTGGAGAACCGCGTCGTGGTCTCGCCGATGTGCCAGTACTCGGCCGAGGAGGGGCTCATCGGTGATTGGCATCTCGTCCATCTCGGGAGTCGCGCCTTGGGCGGCGCGGGTCTCGTCGTCGCGGAGATGACCGACGTCTCCCGCGACGGCCGCATCAGCCCCGGCTGCGCTGGCCTTTATGAGCCCGCGCATGCCGAGGCCTGGTCGCGTATCGTCCGCTTCGTCCACGAGAACTCCCGCGCCAAGATCGCGATCCAGCTCGCCCATGCCGGGCGCAAGGGCTCAACGAAGCGGCTCTGGGAAGGGATGGACGAGCCGCTCCCCTCCGGCAATTGGCCGCTGATCTCCGCTTCCGCCATCCCCTACGCGCCCGGAAATCAGATGCCGAAGGCGATGGACCGCGCGGACATGGATCGTGTGCGCGACGATTTCATGCGCGCGGCGGGGCTCGCGGCGAGCGCAGGCTTCGACATGATCGAGCTGCATTTCGCGCACGGCTATCTCCTCGCGAGCTTCCTTTCGCCGCTCACCAACCGTCGCGAGGACGAGTACGGCGGGAGCCTCGAGTGCCGGATGCGCTTTCCGCTGGAGGTCTTCGACGCCGTCCGCGCGGTGTGGCCTGCGGAGAAGCCCATGAGCGTCCGGATCTCCGGAACGGACTGGGTCCGCGGCGGCTTCGACGGACCCGATGCGGTAGCGGTCGCGCGCGCGCTCAAGCGCCGCGGCTGCGACATCGTCGATGTCTCCGCGGGCCAGACCGTTCCGGAGCAGCAGCCGCAATACGGGCGCTTGTTCCAGACGCCCTTCAGCGATCGCGTGCGCCACGAGGCGCAGATGCCGACCATGACGGTCGGGAACATCTCGACCTATGCTGACGTGAACAGCATCCTCGTCGCCGGGCGCGCCGATCTCTGCGTCCTCGCGCGCACGCACCTCTACGATCCCTATTGGACGCGCCACGCGGCGCAGGCGCAGGGATACCCCCTTCCCTGGCCCGACCAATACGCTTCCCTTGCGCGCTACCGGCCGCGCTCGCCCTGAAGGCAATCGCCGAACTCCGAGAAGCGAAATATTACGGCGCGGTGGCAGAACTCCTGCAGTGCTCGCCTATTGCGGGGGTGTAGATATTTAGGGTTGATTTATTCACCACCTTAGAGTCTTCTTACCCCTGAATGAGTGTGTGCCTCCCAATGGGGTCATGCCGCGAAGAGAGGATGGCTCTCTCTTCGAGGGGGCAGGCGGCATGCTCGGGTTGGGAAGGTGGACTCCGTGGTCACGGCAGCGGACGGTCTTCGCAGTGGCGTTGCCCAACGGGCCGCACGAGGCGGCATCGCGCTGGCAGTGCTGGCGTGCTCGGCGCTGGTCGATCCGGCTGTGCTCGGCGCGAGCGGGGCCTGGGCACAGGCAGCACCGCCGCAGCAGCAGCCCGTGCCGCCGGGCGTGCCGCGACTTTCTACCCGAAACGTCACCGGGCTCGTCTTCCTCGACGATCCCACCAAGGTGCGGCCGGGCGGCTGGCCCGGGGTTGCGGGTATCGACACCAGTAAGGCCCCGAGCTTTGCGAGCAGCGGCGCGTTCGAGGATGCGCTGAAATCGTTCCTCGGGCAGCCGATCTCGATCGAGCTCTTTAATCGCGTGATCGCGGCGACGGTGCTCGCAGCCCGGAACGCGGGCTATCCCGTCGTCGACGTGATCGTGCCTGAGCAGGACGTCGACAACGGCACAGTGCAGGTGCTGGTGGTGGTGGGGAAGCTCGGCAAAGTCACGGCCGAAGGCAACAAATGGTTCGCGAGCGAGGATCTCACCGGCGGCGTCAGGCTCAAGGCAGGCGATCCCATTCGTTCCGACGTGCTGAACGCCGATCTCGCCTGGCTCAACAACAATCCCTTTCGCTCGATCGACAGCGTCTTCGTGCCGGGGCAGCAGCCCGGCACCACTGACATCGTGCTGAAGACCACCGACCGTTTCCCGCTGCGCACCTACTTCGGCTACGCGAATGACGGCGTCAAAGCGACGGGCGAGCAGCGCGGCAGCGTGGGCTTTAGCTGGGGCGATGCCTTCTGGCTGGGGCAACGGCTCGATTACCAGTACTCGCACTCGATCAACAACAACCGCTTCCAGGCGCATACCGGTGCCTATGTGGTGCCGCTGCCCTGGCGTCATCTTCTCACCTTGACGGTCTCCTACGACCAGTCGCATGCGCCCGCGAGCGACACGCTCGATACCCGCGGCGAGGGCTGGCAATTCACGGGGCGCTACACAGTGCCGTTGCCGCGGATCGATCTTCTCGGCGGCGTCACGCACGAATTCTCATTTGGCCTCGAGGACAAGCGCAACAACAGCAACCTCGAGTTCGGCGGCACCCAAGTCTTCAACGTCACCCCCGAGGTCTTCCAGATGGTCGCCGACTACAACGCCGGCATGACCGACGATTGGGGCGTCACCAGCTTCACCGGGGACTTCTATTACTCGCCCGGCCACATCAATCACGGCAATTCCTCCGAGGTGTTCCGGGAGGCGCGGCCCGGCACGGATGCGAGCTATCGGTATCTTCGCCTCCACGCCGAGCGGCTCGTCTATCTCCCGCTCGACCTCAGTCTTGCCGCGCGCGGCTCCGCGCAATACGCGAACCACAACCTGCTCTTCAGCGAGCGCCTCGCGGTCGGCGGCTTCCAATCCGTCCGCGGCTATCCGGAAGCTCATTTCACAGGTGATCTCGGCTACCTCGGCTCGATCGAGCTGCGCTCGCCGAGCTTCGCCGTCCTGCCGCATTTCGGCTGGGCCAATGCACACGATCAGATGCAGTGGCTCCTCTTCTTCGACTACGGCATCGCCAAGCCCTACGAGCACGCGAGCGCCTCCGACATCACCTCGGTCGCCGAGAGCGTGGGCTTCGGCATGCGCTACTCGATCAACCCCTACGTCACGACTCGCTTCGACTACGGCTATCCGCTGCGGCACGACATCACCTCTCCGCCGGCGAGCAGAAACGGCCAAGTGCACTTCGGAGTGGTCGTGGGTTATTGAGCCGGCGATCCCGGCAGGCCCCGTGACTCCGGGCATCCGCCGGGAGCGGGAGAGGGTAATGATCTCGGCAAATACTATCAAATACGGTCGGCTTTCGAGCGAATGCCGCCTATCCGTTTTGAACTTTCCGGCCGCTCCCTCGTCTAATCGGAGTTGGCGGCCGTCATGAAAGTGAAAGATGGCGGCACGGAGCACCGCAACCGGCTGTTGCGCGACGTGGCCGGCGGGGACAAGGCGGCATTCGAGGAGCTCTATCGGCTCGCGAGCCACAACGTCTTCCGTCACTTGGCCTCGTCGCTTGCGGACAGGGAAGCGGCGCGGGACTTGACCCACGACACGTTTCTCGAGGTGTGGCGCAAGGCCGCCACCTTCAAAGGCGAGTGCGCAGCGTTGACCTGGATCCTGACGATCGCGACCAACAAGCTGCGCGACCATCTGCGCCGCAGCGACGGCCGCCTGATCTTCACCGACGACGAGGCGCGTCTCGACAGCGTGAGCGAGCCGGAATCGCAGCTCGAGAGCCTCTCGCGCAGCGAGCTGCAGCGCCTCGTGCAAAAGGTCCTACCGCGGCTCTCGGCCGTGCATCGCCAAGTCATCGATCTCACGAGCTACCACAACCTCACGGTCTCGGAGATCGCTCGCATCATGGATTGCCCGGAGAACACCGTGAAGACGCGGATGTTCTTTGCGCGACAGCGCCTCAAGGCGCTCCTTGCAGAGGAGGGCGTGTCGAAGGACACGATCTGAACGATGGAAAAGAACATGTCGGCCGAGCCGCTCTCCGAGCGCGAGGCGCTCCGCCTGCTACCCTGGTACGTGAGCGGCCAGCTCACGGAGTGCCAGCATGCGGGCGTCACGCGCACGCTCGCGGGCTCGCCGCTGCTGCAGCGCGAGCTCTTGGATGCGGTGCGCCTCCAGGCCGCCGTGGCGGCGGTGGAGATAGAGGGACACGACGCGCAGACAGGCTGGGCGCGGCTTGCCCGCGCGATCGGCGTCGCCGCCCCGAGGGCGCGGGCAGCCAAGCCGCCGAAGCCCGCACTGCTGAGCCGGCTCCTCGCGCAGCTTCCGGTCGAGGCGCCGCTCGCCACCGCAGCGACCGCAATGCTGGTCTTGCTGGTCGGAGCGGCCGTGCTCACGCACCTGCCGCAGCGCGGCCAAGAGGGGTACGTCACCCTCGCGCAGCCAAGCCCGGCGGACAGTTCGGCGCCCCGCTTCCTGCTCTCCTTCAATCCGGATGCGCGGATCTCGGAGATCGACGGGCTCCTGCGCACGCAAGGCTTGACCATCGTTTCCGGGCCCGACAGCCAAGCCCTCTTCGTCGCGAGCATTGCCGATCCGCGCCGCGTGAGCGCGCCGGCGGCCGTGCTGCAGGCGCTCGGCGGCCATCCGAATTTGGTGCGGTTCAGCGCCCTGGCGGCGCCCTGAGGCGGAGGCACTGCGATGATCGAGCGTGACACATTTCTGGCCGCTGCGGCTCTCGCACTGAGTATCGTCTGGGGCACTCCCGCCCAAGCCGACGATCGAACGGCGCAAGGCTTCGGCAATCCCGATAAGCCGGGCTCGCTCGAAAATCTCCTGCAGCCACCGGCCGAGGGAGCGAAACCGCCGGCGCCGACCCGATCCGCTCACACGCCGTCGGGGCGCCCACGCAGCCAGGAGATACTGGTCGCGCACCGGCATGGCGTGGGCCCCGACCCAGCGACGCTCGGCCGCCGGATCGGCGCCGAAGTCGGCGCAACCTACGAGCTGCCGTCGGTCGGCTTCGACGTCTCCGTCTTCCGCTTGCGCGCAGGCGACAGCGCCGAGGCGGCGATCCGGCGCCTGCCGACGGATCCCGCGATCCTCGCCGCCGATCGCAATCAGAGCTTCGCGACCGCCGGCGAGGTTACGACCGCGTCGGCGGACGAGATCACGACCTCCGCAGCCGCGGGCCACGCGACGCTTCGCGCGCGGACACTTCAATATGCGCTCGGCCTCATCCACGCGCCCGCCCCGGAGCCGCGCATCACCGGCAAGGGCGTCCGCGTTGCCGTGATCGACAGCGGGATCGATCCCCGCCATGCGAGCCTCCAGGGCAAGGTGCTGCTCGCCGTCGATCTCGTTGGCGAGGCGCCGGACATGAATCCCTCCCTCCGCGCGCGCGAGGTCATTCACGGCACCGGTATCGCCGGCGTCATCGCCGCCGAGGGCGGATTGCAGGGTGTCGCCCCCGACGCGCGCCTCATCTCCATCAAGGCCTTCTCCGTCCGCTCCGAGCACGACGGCGAGACCTACAGCTCCTCCGACCGCATCGTGCGCGCGATCGACGTGGCGCTCCGACTTCACGCGCGGATCATCAACATGAGCTTCGGCGGCCCGCCGGATCGGCTGATCGAGCTCATGGTGCGCGAGGCGCTGGCGCAAGGTGCGGTGATCGTGGCGGCGGCGGGCAACAGCGGCCCCGGCTCTACCTCCTACCCCGCTGCCTATCCCGGCGTCATCGCGGTGACCGCAAGCGATCGGCGCGACGAGCTCTACCCGGAAGCGGCAAGCGGCGCCTTTGTCACGGTGGCAGCCCCCGGCGTCGACATCATTACGACCGCCCCCAACGGCGGTTATCAGGTGCTGACGGGCACCTCGATCGCCGCGGCGCATGTGAGCGGCCTCGCCGCCCTCCTGATCCAGGCAAATCCGAGCCTAAGCCCCAGCGAGGTGAAGGAACTCATCGCAGGCTCGGGGCAGCCGCTCGGACCAGGCTCCCAGCCCGACCATCCCACGATCCGTCTCATCGACGTCGCCGCCGCCCTCGGGGAAATCTCCAGGACGCACTGAGTCTCGCCGGTTCCGGCTTCCGCCACTCCAATAACTAGTACTAGGGCATAAAGCGCCCTGCGCTCGTATGCCGCTTGAACCGCCAGCCACATCATCCGTCTAACAAGTAATTGTTTACCATCTTCGCGGCGCCTCTAAATGAATACGAAGCCGGCGGGAGAATCCATTGGGTCCAATCTCCCGCGATGGGTGTGGGAGTTTTGGGAGTCCGGTGTGCTGAAGGAGCCGCAGGGCGTCCACGTCCTGATGACCCGGCTGCTGGGTGAAGGGCGTTGCCCGGAGGAGGCGCTCCGCCTCATCGTCGGCTGGCTTTCGAGCCTGATTTTCGTGCGAAATGCCGATGTCACGCCAGACCAATCGCTTCGGCTCTGGCAGGAGGCCAGCTTCCTCTGCTGGCACCATAATCATAGTCTCTCCTCGATCCTGCTGGATGCGGATAGCGACGCTTCGAACCGATCCTAACAAGACCAAGACCTTCTATTAACCTTAACGACAGCACCTCCCGGATTTACTCCTAAGGAGTCAGTTTCGTTTGCCCTAAGGGTGAGGGCCCGCTATTATGGATTTAGTAATTTCTGTTAAAGCGCTCTGAAAAGCCGCACACCCCCCAGTTGCGTCGAGAATTCCGAGGTGATGCCATGACCGGCCTCCGCAGCATCGATGTCATGACCGGTGTCCATCGGCGAACGGCGGCAGGGCCGCTGAAAGGCAGCGCGGGCAGGCGAGGCCGCTGGGCGGGTCCGGCGCGGCGCCCAATTCTGCGCGGCGGGCTTCTCTCGACGACGGCGCTGGTGGGCGCGGCAGCCCTGGTCTGGGGCGGGCCGATCGCGCTCGCCGCCCCGACCGGGGGAACGGTCGTCGCGGGAAGCGCCACCATCTCGACCACGGGCGCCACGACCCAGATCACCACGAACAGCCAACGCACCATCATTAACTGGCAGGGTCTTTCGATAGGGCCAGGCGAGACGACGAAGTTCGTGCAGCCCAATGCGAGTGCCGCGACCCTGAACCGCGTGACCGGGCCCGACCCCTCCGTGCTGCTGGGCACGCTCAGCTCGAACGGCCAAGTCTACCTCATCAATCCCAACGGCATTGTCGTCGGGCAGGGCGGGCGGATCGACACCGCGGGCTTCGTCGCCTCGACGCTCGACGTTCCCAATACGGCCTTCATGTCCGGGGGCTCGCTCAAGTTCGCGGGAACCTCGACCGCGAGCATCCAGAACCTCGGCAGCATCAACGCGACCCTCGGCGATGCCGTGCTGGTGGGACAGCGCATCGACAATCAGGGGACCGTGCGCGCGCCGCTCGGGACGGTCGGGCTCGCCGCAGGCACTCAGGTCCTCGTCACCCAAGGCTCGGCGCCGCAGCGCGTCCAGGTGCTGGCGGCCGGCTCCGTCATCGGCGGGGGCATCAGCAATTCCGGCGTCGTCCAGGCCGGCGCGATCGAGCTCGAGGCGGCGCCGGCGCCCGGCGAGACCGCGAGTGCCATCAGCAATACCGGGATCCTGCAGGGCCAGGGTGTCGCTGGCGGGCCGGACGGTCACGTGCGCATCGCGACGCAAGGCGGCACGCTTTCCGTCGGCGGCACCGTCGTGTCGCGCCAAGTCGACGGCAGCGGGGGAACGATCTCGATCGATGCCGGGAGCGGTGGAACGGCTCTCGTCTCCGGCACCGTCGACGCCTCCGGGCTTTCCGGAACCCTCACCCTCGGCGGCCTCGTCGCGATCACCGGCGCGAATGCGGGCGTCATGGATGGCGGCCGCATCGACGCCTCCGGGGATGCCGGCGGCGGCACGGTGAAGCTGGGCGGCGGCTTCCAAGGCCGAGACCCCGGCATCGCCAACGCAAAGGCCACCTACGTCGCGCCCAACGCCACGATCTCCGCCGATGCGCGTACCGCGGGCAACGGCGGTCAAGTCACGGTATGGTCGGACAGCTACACGAATTTTCGTGGCCGGATCTCCGCGCGCGGCGACACCAAGACTGGCCATGGCGGGACGATCGAAATCTCGAGCCATGGCAAGCTCGACTTCCTCGGCAACGTTGATCTCGTCGCCGCCGCGCGCCAATTCGGCACGCTGCTCCTCGACCCGCTCGACCTTGTCGTCGACACCGGCGGAACCTCGATTTCCGGCGGCGGCCCCAATACGACCTTCGTGCCGACCAATCCGGGCTCGGCGACCACGATCTCGCCGAGCTCGATCGAGACCGCGCTCGCGACGGGCAATCTCGTCCTCAAGACCACGGGAACCCCGGCGGGCACCGGCCAGAACGGCGACATCACCGTAAACGCCGCGATTGATGAGACGCAGACGACGGCGACCGTGACCACCGCCGGCACGCTCACGCTGCTCGCCGCGCGCAACATCACGATCAACGCGCCGATCAACGTCTTCGGCGACCTCTCGCTCAATGCAACCGGCGGGTCGGTGCTGGTGAATGCCGGCGCCTCGCTCTCGACCGCAAACGTCGCCGCGCTCGCCAACTCCTTTAGCCAGGGCGACATCCCCGTCACCGGCGGCGCCATCGACACGACCGCGAGCGTCAACATTCGGGCAGCAAACGACATCACCATTCTCGCCAACATCACCTCAGGGCTCGATGGCGGGCTGATGGTGATGGCTGGCGGGATTACCGCGGCCTCGTCCACGCTGCAGAGCGGCCCGGGCATCGTCCAATTCGGCAATGCCTCGACCAACGCGATCGTGACCTATGTCGGCGGCGACGGCGACGTCCTGATCCTCTCCGGCACCAAATCGACGACGCCCGGCGCACGCACCAACCTCAACCTCCTTGACTTCGATCACCTCGTATTCACCAGCGCCAACGTGAACAACACCGGCAGCGCGATTTACCGGTCGATCGACATCGAGGGGTTCGGCGCGGTGACGCCGCTGAGCTCGGTGACCTTGCTCGATTCCTCGAACCTGGCCCTTCCCGGCACGTTGGTTCTCAACGATGGCCTGGCGGCCCGAAACCAGATCACCATTCTCGCCAGCGGCAATATCAGCCTCGGCCAGACCAATCCCACGGGTCTCGGGAACATCATCCTCGGCCCCTTCGCGACCGCCGCGGGAACGACGCTCTCACTGACCTCCGTCACCGGCAACGTGACGTTCAGCGCGGACATCGGTGCCGGCGGCATCATCACCGCCAAGGCTACCGCAGTCGACGTGCCCCTCGATCCCGCGGGCCTCACCGGCCTCACCGTGATCAACGCCGACACGGCGCAGGTGGCGGGCGGAGGCACGATCACAGAGAGCGGTGCCGCGCGCATCATTTCCGGAACCTTCGCGGGCTCGGCCTTCGCCCCGACCAATCTCAACAACAACAACTTCGTGGCAACCCTCGGCGCCTTCAGCAATGCCCAAGGCACGCTCAGCCTGAGGAACACGATCCGGGCGTCGCTCGGCGCCACCGGCACGACCATCTCGGCGAACGTGACCCAGTCGCTTTCGGGGCTCACCATAGCCGGCCCCGTCACGTCGTCGGGTACTGCCGCGGGCCAGACGGCGGGCATCACCATCACCGAATTGAACGGCTCCATCACCGTCGCCGGCAATGTGCTCGAAAGCGATGGCGGCGGTGCCACCGCGAACGGCGTCACCCTCAGCGGGGCCAGCATCACGCAGAACGCGGGCTCGACCGTCGATGGCGGTACTGGCACGGTGACGCTCAACGCCAACGCTGGCGCTGCCGCGATCAATGGGCGCGTGCACAGTGCTGGCACTGCGCCCGGCACGAGCCCCAACGCGGTCTCGATCCTCGGCAGCACTGGCGTGAGCCAGGCCACCGGCGGGGTGATCGACGGCGGTGCCGGCAGCGTCATCCTCGACGCCGGCGGCGGCAGCTCCTTCAACCTCGCGGGCACCATCCAGACCACGAGCGCCCAGGACAGCGGCCCTGCCGCCATCCGCATCGTCGATGGTGTCAATGCGGTGCTCGGCACAATCAACGCCGTCAATGGCACCTTCATCATCGGAAACTCGCCGACTTCGATCAGCGGCACGGTGAGCCAGACCGCGGGCACCGCCATCAACGCCAAGGCGCTGGCCTCTCATGCGGAGGGGAATGTCACCCTCACGAATTCCGGAAACGTCGTCGGCACGCTTTCCGTGAGCAACAACGGCACCGGGCGCAATTTCGCCTTCACCGACGCGGCGCCCGCGGGCGGCCTCACCATCGGCACCGCGAACGGCCAGAGCGGGATTCTCATCGGCACGGGCACGCTGGCACTCGCGGCCTCCGGGGCGAATGGCTCGATCTCCGAGGGCGCGGGTGCCATCATCTCCGCTGCGGCAGCCTCCTTCAACGCGCCCGGCGGCGCCATTCTCACCAACGCCAACAGCGTCGCTGTGATTGCGGCGCTCACCAACAACGCGCCCTTCAGCTTCACCGACGCAACCGACCTCACGGTCGGGAGCGTGACCCTCGGCGCCTCGACCCTCGTCGGCATCGGTCCCCCGAGCGCCGTAACCATGGTGGCGCCAACGGTGACGCTCGCGCAGTCCGTGGTGGCGAGCTCGCTCAGCATCACCGCGACGGCGACGACCGGGGCGGGCCCGCTCATCAGCCAGATCGGCGGCACGCTCGATGTGAGCGGCGACGTGACGCTCGTGGCATCGCTCCACCCCACGCTCGGCGGCGCCACGGTGCAGGTCTCGACCGGCAACCTCACCCTCGGGAGCTCGCAGGTCCAAGGTGATCTCGTGCTGACGGATGCCGCGAGCAGCGCCACCATGACCCTCCCGGCGGGCTCGACCCTCGCGGTCGCGGGCAATGCGACGCTGACGGCGAGCACCATCGCGCTCAACGGCACCGGCGTCATCGGCGGCAACCTCGTCACGAACGGCGTCACCTCCGGGGCCACGAGCTTCGCCACGGGGATCGGCGGCACGGTCTTCTTCTCGAACGGCACTTTCGCGCCGGGCGGCGGGGCGACGCAGCCCAACTTCGACATCGGCCAGCTGGTCCCCGCAATCGGCACCCTCACCAACGTCACGTTGAACCTGAGCCCGATTCTGCCCTCGATCTCCGCGAGCAAGGGGAACACCGCGATCTCCGTCGCGCGCGCGGGCAATCACATGGGCGGCACGCTTGCGATCCAGACCGGCACCGTCGCCACCAGCGCCGGCGCGGTCGAGCGCGATTTCAACCTCGTCCAGGCCGGTGGCGCGGTCAATTTCGGCACGCTCAATGGCGGCATAAATTTCACGGTCGAGGCCGCGGCCGGGACCTCCTTCAACGCCGGCGGAACCTCGCCCGTCGGCAGCAATACCCTGAACGGCGGTAAGGGCTCGACCGTCGCGCTCGGGAACGGCTCCAATACCTTCCGCTCGCTCTCGCTCGTCGACGTTTCCGACAGCACCATCGCCGGTGCCGGGCCGCTCACCATTGGTGGCGGCGCACCCGCTGATTTCGTGCACGGCAATCTCGACGTCTCGATGTCGGGACCCGGCGGCATCACCCTCGCCAACCCACTTACCGCCAGCAACGTGACGCGGCTCGCGGCGCCGGGAACCGCCAATTCCTCGACGCTGAGCCTCGGCACCGGTGGCGGCGTCACGCAACAGGCGGGCGCGCCGATCCTCGCGGGCACGATGATCGCGACGGCGGGGGCGGGCATCGGTCTCGGCGACACAGTCACGGTGGGCGAGCTCGATCTCACCGGCAACGGCCTCATCCAGCAGACAGGCGGCACGCTCACTCTCGGCGGCACCGCGACAGGCGGCTCCGGCAATCTCAACGTGACAGACCTCGCCGCGGGCGATGCTACGCTCGCAGGCAATACCTCATCGACCCTGACGCTCGGGAATTCGAGCGTCACCGGCGATCTCGTCCTCAAGAGCGGCGCGCTGCTGCAGCCCGCGGGCAACACCCTCGTCGTCGGCGGCAACCTCGACCTCACCGCGGTCGGCGCGCCCATCACCTTCAACGGCACCGCGATCGTGGGCCAGGACCTGCTGGGGACGACGCCGATCACGGGCGGGCTCGTCGCGGTGGGCAGCCTCAACCGACCGCAGCTCGCACAAGGCACCATCGCGCCCACCTTCAACAACGTCTCCGGCGCGAACTTCACCGCGAGCCAGCAGATGCTCGATCTCGCCCGCAGCGGCGTCGGCAGCGCCGGCACGGTCACGGTGCAGCTCTTCGGCGCGCTCGCGAGCCAGAGCCTTACTGCGACGCATGGCGCAGCGGTGCAGCTCTCGGCCGCGGGGAACCGGATCGGCGGCACCGCGCATGTCAATACCGGGAACGGCACATTGACCGCGACCGCTCAGGTCAAGGACGTGAACCTGCGTCAGGCCTCTGCGCTGAGCTTCGTCAACACCGTCGGTGTTGTCGCCCATGCGGGAACTTCCTTCGGCGGGACGAACACCCTCAACGCCGGCGCCGGCTCGACCGTTCTCCTGGACAGCGGCACCAACACCTTCGGCACGATCTCCTTCGCGAGCGTCGCGGGTACCACCCTCGACGGCACCGGCGGGATCGTCATCGGCGGGAGCACGCTCGACGGCCCGCTCACGGTCTCGATGACGGGAACAGGCGGCATCACCACCTCGGGCGCGATTGCCGCGAGCAATCAGACCGTCACGCTGAGCGACCTCAATGACGGCATCACGCTCGGCGCCAATCTCGTAGCCGGGGCGTTGAGCCTCACCGGCAACGGCTCGATCGTCCAGACCGGCGGCACGCTCAGCATTTCCGGCAACGTCGATGTCACGGACATCGCCGCGGGCAATGCCTCGGTCGCCGCAACAGCGTCGCCAGGTCTCCTCGTCGGCAATTCCGCCGTGGCGGGAACGCTGAGCCTCTCGGCAGGGAACGGACAGCCGCTCAGCATTGTCCCCGGCGCGACGCTGCAAGCCGCGAACGGCGACATCGCGCTCACGGGCCAGACCATCAACCTCAACAACAGCACGCTGATCGCGACCGGAAACCTCGCCACTACCGGCACCGTCACCGGCACCGCCGTCTTCGCGATCAACGGCACCAACCCCGTCCTGACCGCATCCGGCACCATCGCCGCCTCCGGCGCCGCGTCTGACTTCACGCTGACGCAGGCAGCGCTCAGCGCCGCCGGCGGCTCGATCGCCGCAACGGCGCCGATCACCGTGCTCCTCACCAACAAGCAAGCCGCGATCTCCGGCGCCGCCGGCACGGGCAAGGTCTCGCTGGCCAATGCCGGCAACTCGATCGGCGGCACGCTCCGGGTCAACACGGGGACCGTGCTGAACAGCGGCGGGATCGTCACGAAATACTACAACCTCGTTGAGACCGCTGCGCTCAACGCGGGCGTGCATGCGCTCAGCATCATCGCGACGGCGGGCACGCTCTTCGAGACCGGCGGTACCGCGACGCCGGGTCTCAACACGCTGAATGCCGGCAAGGGCTCGACGGTGTCGCTGACTCAGGGCGGCAACGTCATGACAGCAGCGACGCTGGTCGATGTCTCCGACACCGCGATCGACGTCACCGGCGGCATCACCATTGGCTCGGCGGGCCAGGTCAACTACGTCCACGGCACCCTCGCCGTGGGCGCGAGCGGCGCGCTCAACGTCGTGAGCACCATCGACGCGAGCACCGCCGCGGACGGCTCCAACATCGGCAACACCGCCGCGATCTCGCTGGGCTCGACGGGCGGCACGGTCGCGCAATCCGCGGGTGCCGTCCTCGAGACGAGCCTCCTCACCGGGGCGGGCACGACGGTCGCACTCAACTCCGCCAATCAAGTCCTGAATCTCGGCGCCTTCGCGGCTTCGGCGGGGACGCTCTCCTTCACGGATGCGACCGCGCTGCTGGTGTCAGGCCCGGTCACGGGCCAGAACGTCACCCTCGTCACCGCCGGCGCCGGCAGCGACATGATGCTTGCGGGGACGGTGAGCGCAGCCGTGGGCCAGGTGACGCTCACCTCAAGCCGCTCCATCAATCAAACCGCGGGCGCGATCACCGCGGGCACATTGACCGGGAGCGCCGCCGCGAGCGCCTTCCTCGGCGATCCCACTCATCTCTCCAATCGAGTGAGCACGCTCGGCTCCTTCTCGAGCACCGGCGCCTTCTCGCTCGGCAATGGCGCGACGCTCACGGTTGCGGGGCCGGTGACGGCGGCTGGAAGTGGCGGCGTCGTCATCGCCGATGGCGCGCCCGTCAGTCTCACGGGGAACGTCGGGTCCGCCGCGAGCGGCGGCATCACGGTCATCGGCAGCACCGGCACCGGCCAGACCAACGCCATCACCCAAACGGCCGCGAGCACGCTCGACGGCGGGGCGGGCGTAGTGTTGCTCGACGCGGGCGGCACCGGCTCCTTCAACCTCGCGGGAAGCGTCGTCACCACGAGCGCGCTCGACGCGCCCGGCGGAGCCATTGACGTCGTCGACGGTGTTATCGCGATCCTCGGTACCTTGACCGCGCATTCCGGCACGGTCGTCCTCGGCAGCGCCGCGCAACCGCTCACCGGCACGGTCGCGCAGAGCCCCGGCAGCAGGATCGACGCCAAGGCCGTGGCGGTGCGCGACACCGATACGACCGGCACCGTGGCGCTCAGCGCGGGCGGCAACCTCATCGGGACCATCGCCGTCACGTCCGGCGGCATCGCGCTTGCGGTCACGGATGCGACCGATCTCGCCGTCGGCATTGCAAACGGCGTCGTCGGCATCGATCCCCCGAGTTCCGTGGTGATGATCGCCCCCACCGTCACCGTCAGCCAATCCGTGAGCGCGGGCTCGCTGAATGTCACGGCGACCGCGACGACGGGCGCGGGGCCGCTCATCAGCCAGACCGGCGGCACCATCGATGTGAGCGGCGACGTGACGCTGGTGGCATCGCTGCACCCCACGCTCGGCGGAGCCACAGTGCAGACTTCGACGGGGAACCTCACGCTCGGGTCCTCGCAAGTGCAGGGCGACTTCGTTCTCGCGGACGGCGCCATTGGCGCGACGCTGACGCAACCCGCGACGAGCACGCTTGCGGTCGCCGGGAACGCCGTGCTCACGGCCTCGACCCTCGCGCTCAACGGCACGGTTCTTGTGGGGGGCGCTCTCACGACGAATGGGAGCAGCAGCGGCACAGGCGCCATCGGAAGCGGCATCAGCGGCACGCTCGCCTTCAGCAACGGCACTTTCAGCCCGGGTAACGGCGCCGCGACGCCGGATTTCAGCCTCGACGCCTTCGGCGCGGGGCATGCGGCCTTCACCTCCGCGACCGAAGTCACGCTCAACCTGAGCCCGACCCTGCCGACGCTCAGCGCGACGAAGGGCGGCGGCACCGCAATCAATGTGGCGCTTCTGGGCAATCACATCGGCGGCACGCTCACGGTGCAGACGGGCACGGTGGTTGCCGGCAATGGGAACCCGCAGCAGCGCAACTTCAACCTCGTGCAGGCCTCGGCGGTCAATCTAAGCACGCTCGCACTCACGGTGGTCGCGAGCGCGGGCACTTCCTTCGGGAGCTCGAACTCGCTGAACGCCGGCGCAGGCTCGACCGTCTCGCTTCTCAGCGGCGCCAACAGCTTCGGCACGCTCGCCTTCGAGAACGTCGCGGCGACGACCGTCGACGGCACCGGCGGCATCGCGATCGGTGCCAGCAGCGTGCATGGCAATCTCGCGGTCGCCATGACCGGGAGCGGCGGCATCTCGACCACCGGCGCCGTTTCCGCTGACAATCACACGACGATCGCGCCCACCAATTCCGCCGCGATCACGCTCACCGACCAGAACGACGGGGTCACGCTCGGCGGCACAGTCACCGCGGGGACGCTCAATCTCACGGGGAACGGTACCATCGTCCAGACCGCGGGAATTCTGACACTCGCGGGCGACCTCAACGTGACCGACCTCGCCTCGGGCGACGCGACGCTCACGGGAAATACCCTTTCCACACTGACGCTCGGAACCTCGAGCGTCAGCAACACGCTCGTCCTCGCCACGAACTCGCTGCTCCAGACCGCGGGCAACACGCTCGCGGTCGGCGGCGATCTCGATCTCAGCAACGTCGGCAGCGCGACCTTCAATGGCACCGTCGCGGTCGGGAACAATATCCTCGGCACCAACCCGATCTCCGGCGGCACCATCGCAGTCGGCGGGCTCAACAATCCGCAGCTCGCGCATGGGACGATCGGCCCCACCTTCGGCAGCGTTTCCGGCACAACCTTCCTACCGAGCCAGGGAATGGTCACAGCGGCGCAGAATGGCGTCGGGCCGACGGGCGCCGTCACGGTGCAGCTTTTCGGCACGGTCGCGAGCCTCACGGCGACGCCCGGCGCGGGCCGGGTAATCCTGAATCAGGGCGGTAACAGCATCGGCGGCGTCGCGCGCATCCACACGGGCGCCACGCTGACACCGACGATCTCGGCGATCGACGTCAATCTCGGCGAGGCGGGTGCGCTCGTCTTCGCCAAGAATGCGCTGATCCTCGCGCATCCCGGCACGCTCTTCGGCGGCAGCAATAGCCTCAGCGGCGGCCTCGGCTCGACCGTGCTCCTGAAGCAGGCCGGCAACACCTTCGCGGCGCTGGCGCTTTCGGGCGTTGCGGACACGACCATCGACGGCAGCGGCAACCTGACCTTGGGCTTCGCGGGACAGGCCAATACCGTCCACGGCAATTTAAGCATTGCGATGGGCGGCGGGATCGCGCTCGCGACCGTGCTCACTGCCGACAATCACACTTCGCTCGCCGTCAGCAATACCGCCGCCGTGAGCCTCCTCGCTGATACCGCGGGCGGCACCGCCGGCATCGTGCTCGCGACGAGCCTCACCGCGGCCTCGCTCCAGCTCGTCGCCGCCGGCGAGATCAACCAGATCGGCGGCACCATCGACGTCAGCGGCAATCTCGGCGCGACCAACACGGGAACGCTCGGCGACGCCTCCGTCGCCGTCTCGACAGGCAACCTCACCCTCGGTGGCTCCTCGGTCGCGGGCGACCTCAGCGTCAGCGACAGCGCCGCGGGCGCCACGCTGACGCAAACGGGGCTCCTCCAGGTCGGCGGCAACGCCACGCTCTCCGCCCCCGCTGGCAGCGTGAGCCTCACAGGGACGGTACAGGTCGGCGGCAGCTTCACGGGTCCGAGCGGCGGCAACGTCACAACCGGGCTCGGCGCCACCGCCTCACTCGTCTTTTCCAATGGCACCTTCAGCCCCGGCGGCGGCTCGCCCACCAACTTCGACCTCGCGACGCTCGTGACCGTCCTCAACACCCAGGGCAGCAGCAACGCCACGCTCAACCTGAGCCCGACCCTCACGGGCTTCACAGGTGTGGTGCACGGCGTCGGCATTCACCTCACCCAGGCGAACCACGTCGGCGGAACGGTTGCGCTTCAGACCGGAGACCTCGCGCTCAAGACCGCGCAGGAGACCGATTTCAATCTCGTGCAGAGCACGGGCGTAAGCCTCGCTGGCAAGACGCTGCTCGTCGAGGCCAATACCGGCACCGCCTTCGGCGGCTCCAACACCCTCAATGCCGGCATCGGATCCACGGTCTCGCTCCTCACCGGCAGTAATACCTTCGGCACGCTCGCCTTCAGCAACCTCGCCAACACCACCGTCGATGCGACCGGCGGCATCGTCATCGCCGGCAGCACCTTCAACGGCAATTTCGCGGTCTCCCTGACCGGCACCGGCAGCATCCTCACCACCGGCGCAATCCTCGCCGACAATCACCTCGGCCCCGACTCCGCCTCCGTCACCTTCAGCGACACTGGAGACGGCGTCACGCTCGGCGCCGGTGTCACCGCGGGAACGCTCAACCTCACAGGGAACGGCACCATCAAGCAGACCGCGGGCCTCCTCAATCTCGCGGGCGATCTCAACGTTACGGATATCGCCGCGGGCGACGCGACGCTTACCGGCAACACCGCCGCGGGCGGCGGCGGGACGCTGGCGCTCGGCACCTCGAGCGTCACCGGCAATCTCGTGCTGAGCTCGAATTCGCTGGTGCAGTCGGGTGGGAGCACGCTCACGGTCGGCGGCGACCTCGATCTCAGCAGCGTTCCCAGCAGCACCTTCAACGGCACCGTCATCGTCGGGAATAACCTGCTGGGTACCCACCCCGTCAGCGGCGGCACCATCGCAGTGGGCGGGCTCGACAACCCGCAGCTCGCGCAGGGGACGATCGCACCCACCTTCAACAACATCTCCGGCACCACCTTCCGCCCAACGCAAGGCGTGCTCGACGCGGCTTCCGCGGGCGTGGGCCCCGGCGGCACCGTCACGCTCCAGCTCTTCGGCGCAGTCGCGGACCGCAGCCTTGCCGCGACCCACGGGCCCGGCCTCGTGATGCTGAACGCGGGCGGCAACAGCATCGGCGGCGCCGCGCGCATCAACACGGGGAATGGCACGCTAGCGGCCAATGCGAGCTCAATAGACCTCAACCTCGGCCAGGTCGGTGCCCTCGCCTTCAACGACCGCGCCCTCATCCTCGCGCATCCCGGCACTCTCTTTGGCGGGCCCAACACGCTCAATGCCGGCCGCGGCTCGACAGTGCTGCTGGCCAGCCTCGGCAATCACTTCACCGCGGTAGCCTTGCAAGACGTCTCCGACAGTACGCTCGACGGGACCGGCGGCGTCACCATCGGCTTCGCCGGACAAACGAATATCGTGCACGGGAACCTCCTGGTTTCGATCGCGACCTCCGGCGGCATCAGCCTCGCGAGCGATCTGGCCGCGAGCAACGTCGCCGTGGGCTCGACCCTCGCGAATTCCGCACTGGTGAGCCTCGACGCCTCGAGCGGCGACATCGGGCTCGGCGCCAACCTCGTGGCGGGCTCGCTCGGCCTTCGCGGCAATGGCAGCATCGCCCAGACCGGTGGCACGCTCGGGGTCGCCGGCAATGTTACCGTGGTGGACATCGCCGCAGGCGACGCCTCGGTCGCGGCGACGGCATCTCCAGGGCTCGTCGTCGGGGATTCCGCTGTCGTCGGAACGCTCAGCGTCTCTGCGGGAGGCGCGAACCCGCTCAGCCTATCGCCGGGTGCGACGCTTCAAGCAGCCAACGGCGACATCGTGTTGACGGGCCAGCCGATCAACCTCAACAACGGCACGCTCATCGTCACGGGCAATCTCGTTACCAATGGAACGGTCATCGGTAGCGCCAAGTTCGCTGTCAACGGCAACAACCCCGTGCTGCTCGCGAACGGCACCGTCGTCGCTTCCGGCGGCTCCAGCAATTTCATGCTGACGCAGACGGCGATCGACGCCGCGGGCACGTCGATCGGGCTCTCAGCTCCCATCACCGTCCTGCTCACGAACTCGCAAGCCGCGATCTCCGGCACCCCCGGCACCGGCAAGGTCTCGCTCCTCAGCGCCAACAACGCCATCGGCGGCACGCTCCGGGTCAACACCGGGACGGTGCTGAACAGCGGCGGGATCGTCACGAAATACTTCAACCTCGTGCAAACGGCGGCGCTCGGCCTCGGCGGGCACGGGCTCAGCATCCTCGCGGATCCCGGCACGCTCTTCGGCGGGCCTAACACGCTCAATGCCGGCAAGGGCTCGACGGTGGCGCTCGATCAGGGCGGCAACCAGTTCAGCACGGTGCAGCTCCAGCAGGTCGCGGACAGCACGATCGACGCTCAGGGCGGCGTCACCATCGGGACGAGCACGCTGCACGGAAACCTAGCGGTTTCCGTAACCGGGAGCGGCGGCATCTCGACCTCCGGCGCGATTCTCGCCGACAATCACACGGCGACCCAGCCCAACAACACGGCGGTGGTGACGCTCGACGACGAGGGCGACGGCATCGCGCTCGGCGCCGACGTGACCGCAGGCACGCTGAACCTCACGGGGAACGGCTCGATCCTGCAAATGGCGGGCGTGCTGACCCTCGCCGGCGATCTCAACGTCGCAGACAAGCAGGCCGGCAGCGCCACCCTCAGCGGCAATACCGCAGCCGGCAGCGGCGGCACGCTCTCGCTCGGTAATTCCAGCGTCAACGGCGATCTCGTGCTCCAGGCGAACGCGCTGCTGCAGCCCGCCAGCGATCAGGCGCAGGGAACGAAGCTCGTGGTCGGCGGGACGCTCGACCTCACCAGTGTCGGGAGCTCGGCCTTCAACGGCACCGTGATCGTCGGCGGCGACATCCTGGGCACGCATCCCGTGACCGGCGGCACCATCGCCGTGGGCGGCCTCAATCATCCGCAACTCGCGCAGGGCACGATCGCGCCGACCTTCAACAGCATCAGCGGCACGACCTTCACGCCGAGCCAGGCGATGCTCGACGCCGCGAGTAGCGGCGTCGGTTCCGGCGGCACGATCACGCTTCAGCTCTTCGGCGTGGTGGCTGATCGGAGCCTGAACGCGAGCGGGGGCGGCAGTCAGATCCTGTTGAACCAGGGCGGAAACCGTATCGGCGGCGTCGCGCGCATCGCCGCCGGCACCGGCGCCGGAACCCTCACCGCGAACGCCGCCTCGCGCGACGTCAATCTCGGCGAGGTCTCCGCGCTCGACTTCGCGACGAAGGCGCTCATCCTCGCCCATCCCGGCACGCTCTTCGGCGGCCCCAACACGCTCAACGCGGGCCGGGGCTCGACCGTGTTGCTCGGGAGCTTCGGCAACACCTTCGCCTCTGTCGAGCTTTCGGACGTCTCCGACACGACGCTCGACGGCAGCGGCGGCATCACCATCGGCTTCCCCGCGCAGAGCAATGCGATCCATGGCAGCCTCACGGTTTCCATGACCGGAAGCGGTGGCATCGCAACCGCGGGTGCCATCGTCGCGAGCAACATCGCGGCGGGCTCGACGCTCGCGAACTCCGCGGTCGTGACGCTCGACGATCAGGACGACGGGATCGCGCTCGGCGCCAATCTCTCCGCCGGCACGCTCAACCTCCGCGGTAATGGCAGCATCGTGCAGAATGCGGGCACGCTGGCGCTCGCGGGCGACCTCAACGTGACCGATCTCGCCGCGGGGAACGCGACGCTCGGTGCCAATACCGGCGCGAGCGGCACGCTCAATCTCGGCAATTCCAGCGTCAATGGCGACCTCGTTCTCGCGAGCCGCTCGCTGCTGCAGAGCGCGGGGACCACGCTCGTTGTGGGCGGGAACCTCGACTTGACGAATGTCGGGAGCGCCACTTTCAACGGCACGGTCGCGGTGGGTGGCGACATCGCCGGCACGAACCCGGTCTCCGGCAGCACCATTGCGGTAGGCGGACTAAACCACCCGCAGCTTCAGCAGGGTACGATCGCACCCACTTTCAACAACGTCTCCGGCGCGACCTTCGATCCGACCCAGGCGATGATCGACGCGGCACACAGTGGCGTTGGCTCCGCGGGCACCATCACCGTGCAGCTCTTCGGGCCGATCGCGGACCAGAGCCTCGCGCCGAGCGGCGGGACCGGCCGAGTGCTTCTCAACCAGAGCGGCAACACCGTCGGCGGCGTGGCGCGGGTCGCGACCGGCGCGGGCGTCGGCACGCTCACGGCGACCGTGAGCACACGCGACGTGAACCTCGGCGAGGCGACCTCGCTCGCCTTCAGCAACAACGCGCTCATCATCGCCCGGCCCGGCACGCTCTTCGGCGGGCCCAACGGTCTCGACGGGGGCTTCGGCTCCAGCGTGCTCCTCGACCGCGCGGGCAACACCTTCCTGGGCGTCGCATTCTCGAATCCCGCGGATACCACGATCGACGGCAGCAGCGGAATTACGATCGGCTTCGGCACGCAGACGAATACCGTCCACGGAAATCTCGCGGTCGCCATGGGTGGCGGAATCAGCCTCGCGACCTCGCTCTCCGCGGACAATCACACGGGGGTCTCGCCGACGAATTCCGCGGCGGTGAGCCTGGTCGCGGACACCGCCGGTGCTACCGGCGGGATCACGCTCGCCGCGAACCTCACCTCGGCCTCGCTGCAGCTTGTGGCCGCGGGCGAGATCAATCAGACCGGCGGCATCTTAGATGTCGCAGGCAATGTCGGCGCCACCAACACCGGGACGCTGGGCGACGTCTCGGCCGCGGTCTCGACCGGCAATCTCACACTCGGCGGCTCCACGGTTGCCGGAAACCTGCTGGTCTCCGACAACGCCGCCGGGGCGACGCTCACGCAGACGGGGGCGCTGCTAGTCGGCGGCAACGCCACGCTGTCGGCCTCGACCGTGAGCCTCACGGGAACCGTGCAGACCGGCGGCTCGCTGTCGGGCGCTTCCGGGGCCGGCGTCACTACGGGCCTCACCTCCTCGCTTCTCTTCTCGAACGGCACCTTCAGCCCCGGAAGCGGCTCGCCCACCGACTTCGACCTCGTGACCCTCGTGACCGTCCTCAGCAGCCAAGGCATCTCCAACGCGACCCTCAACCTGAGCCCGACGCTCACCGGTCTCGTCGGCGTCCAGCATGGTGTCGGGATCAACCTCAGTCGCGCCAATCACATCGGCGGGACGCTCGCGGTGCAGACGGGCTCACTCACGCTCACCGCGGGTGAGGCGCGCGATTTCAACTTGGTTCAGAGCACGGCGGTGCAGCTCGCGGGCAAGACACTCCTCGTCGAGGCAGATCCCGGCACGCCCTTCGGCGGCGGCAACAGCCTCAACGGCGGTGCGGGCTCGACGGTATCGCTCCAGAGCGGCACCAACACCTTCGGGACACTCGCCTTCACGGATGTCGCGGGCACGACCCTGGACGGAAGCGGCGGGATCACCGTGGGCGCCAGCAGCTTCCATGGCAATTTCGCGCTTTCCATGAGCGGCAGCGGCGGGATCGCAACCGCGGGCGTCATCAGCGCCGATAACAGCACGAGCGCTTCGCCCATCAACACAGCGACGGTGACCCTCGTCGACAGCGGCGCCGGCATCTCGATCGGCGGCGATATCGCCGCAGGCTCCCTGGCCCTCACGGGGAACGGCCTTATCGCGCAAACCGCAGGGGGGCTGGACATCGCCGGCGATGTCGCCGTCACCGACACGGCGCAGGGCCTAGGCGACGCCACCGTCAGCGCGAATACCAGCTCGCCCGCGACGCTCACGCTCGGTGGCTCCAGCGTCGCCGGCGATTTCGTGTTGACGACGAGCGTGCTGCAGCAGCTCGCGAGCACCACGCTCGCGGTCGGCGGCAATCTCGACCTCAGCAATGTCGGCAGCGCGAGCCTCGACGGCACCGCCATCGTCGGTCAGAACCTCGTGGGCTCGAACCCCGTGACCGGCAGCGTGGTCGTCGTGGGCGGCCTCAACCAGAACCTGCTCGCGCAGGGCATCGTGGCCCCGAGCTTCAACAACGTGAGCGGGCTCGGCACCGCCAGCCCCACTTTCAATCTGACGCAGGGCAATCTCGGGGCGGCGGCGCCCAATGGCGGGCTCGTGACCGTCCAGCTCTTCGGGATACTCCCGAATCACACGCTCACGGCGACGCACGGTCAGGCCGTGAACCTCACGCAGAGCGGCAACCGGATCGGCGGCGCCTTTACCATCACGACGGGCCCGTCGCTGGGCTCGATCTCGCTCACGACCGGCGACGTCAATCTCGGCCAGAGTGGCGCCCTCGGCACCGGCTCCAACATCGAGATCCTCGCGCACAAGGGGACGAGTTTTGGCGGCAGCAACACGCTTAACGGCGGCCTCGGCTCCTTCGTCAATCTCTCGAATGCGAGCAATGTCTTCGGGAGCGGCGACGCGGTCTTCCTGAGCGACGTTTCCAATACGACCCTCGACGGCTCCTCCGGCGTCAGCATCGGCGGAACCCTCGGCGGCTCGCTCTTCACCAGCACGGTCCATGGCAGTCTTACCGCGGCGACCACCGGCGAGATCGACATTCTGAGCCCGATCTCCGCGCACGGCAGCGGCAGCACCGATACGGCCTTCGTCTCGCTGAGCTCCGGCACCGGTGCCGTGAGCGAGGATGCGACAAACGGCTCGATCTCAACGCCAGTCCTCGCGGGCTCGGCCGGAACATCCGCAAGCTTCGGGGCCGGCAACACGATCGGAATGCTCGCGGGCTTCGTCACGCATGACGGCGATTTTCTTCTCGTCGATGCGACCGGCGTCGCCGTCACGGGGACGGTCGCGGCGACGGGAGGCAACGCCTCCCTCATCGCCGCCGGCGACATCCGGCTCGGCGCGCCCGTCAGTGCCGCGACGGGCACGGTGACGCTCGATGCGACCACGGGCGCGATCACCGATCCCGGCAACACCGACGGCAGCCGCACCGACGTCACTGCCGCGAGCGTCACGCTCCTCGCGGGCACGGGGATCGGCATTCCCTCCGGAACGAGCACGGCGGGAACGCCGCTCGTCCTCCGCTCCCCCGCGATCGCGGCGGTGACGGATGCGGGCGGCATCGATCTCGTCAACAATACCGGCACCGCAGCTGCGGCCGTCAGCACGCTCGGTGTCACGAGCGGTCCCGGCGACATCCTCTTCCGCCAGATCGGCAGCGGCAGCCTCTCGATTGGAAGCGCGACCGACGCCAACGGCAGCATCGCCGTCGACGTACAAGGCGCGGATCTCACCCTCACCGACGCGAGCGCGGGGGCTGGCGGGAACATCACGCTGGGCCTCGGCGGAATCAGGAACCTCACGCTCAACGGCACGGTGACCGCGGGCGGCGGGCTCCTCGGCAAGGCCGAGGTGAACGTCAATCTCGACGCCGCGATGCTCACCAGCGGCGGCCAGACGACCCTCGTCGTCGACGATGCCTTCCCCGCCTTCGGGATCGGGCCCGGCGCCCTCACCGTCACCGGCGCCACCACGATCAGCACGGCGACCGGCGACAATCTCGCGCTCTTCCTCGCGCGGCGGAGCCAGGTCACGCTCGGGTCCGGCGCCTCGCTTACGCTCAACGGGCAGCCCTTCTTCGACGACCCCGACGCCAAGTTCCCGGACGACCAGACCGTGAGCTTCGTGCATTTCGGCGTCCACTACTCTCCGACGATCACGCCCGACGCGGGCGAGGCCTTCACGCTCTTCTTCAAGGAGCAGCTCCAGATTCCGCCGCCGGACTTCTTCGAGGAAGAGGTTCCGCTGCCGAAGCTCGACGCACGCAGCTATCCGATCGCCTTCGCCATGCTCTATCAGGGAAGCGGCCAGCCGGTCTCGGTTGCGAGCCTCGCCGCGATCAGCCCCGCCGCGGGCGGTCCGCGGCTCGGGAGCAGCTCCGGTGTCGACGGCATCCTCGGCTACGCCCGCATCAGCAGCTACGAGGTGGCGCCCGATACCTTCTCCGCGATCGAGCGCCCGCTCTACATGGACATCCAGAATCCGAAGACGGAGGAGCAGCTCGGCTACGAGCTGCGGCCGACGCTGCAGGCGCCCGCCGATGGCTCCTCGAGCCCCGAGGCGCTTGCGGGCATCCATCCCAGCGGCGGCGTCTTCTCCTGCACGCTGCCGCCGCAGACCCTGGCGCTCCTCTCGGACAATCCCGAGCTCGCTCAGCACCTGCGCGACCTCTGCGGCCAACAAGGCCGGCGCGACCTGTCGGAGCCTCCGGTACGTGCGGTTCGCTACTACCGGCCCGCGCCCTGAGCCCCGGCGCAGGAGCGCGCTGCCGGCCTTGCCCGGCATGCGCTTCGGTAATACCGTCCTGCGCCAGCAGATGCGATCCACTCCTCGCCTGGAAAGGTAATGCATGGCCCAGCAATCGGCGGCGCAAGCGCAGCAGGGCGCCGCACTTCCGCTCTTCTACCGCAAGCCCTTCGCGCTCCAGGCCCAAGTGCACTCGGACATCTCGCTGAAGCGCGGCACGAACTACCGCTTCGCGCAAGCTGCCAATGCGATCCCGCTGACGACGGCGGAGCTCTTCCATGCGCAGCGCGACTACCCAATCGTGTTCACCGACGAGGCGATGCCGATGCCCATGGCTGTTGTGGGAATTCAGGATCGCCAGAACCTGTTCATCGAGGCCGACGGAAGCTGGCGGCGCGGTACCTACGTTCCCGCCTATGTCCGGCGCTATCCGTTCCTCTTCGCGGAGCAGCCGATGACGAGGGACTTGACGCTCTGCATCGACGAGGCCTCCGAGCTCATCGAGGCGAGCAAGCAAAATCCCTTTTTCCGGAACGGCCAGCCGACGGAGGTGACGCAGAAGGCGCTCGAGTTCTGCCTTGCCTATCAGCGCCAGCACGAGACGACACGGGAGTTCGGACGCACGCTCGCGCAGGTGGAGCTGCTCTCGAGCCGGGACGCGCGCGTGCAGATCACGCCGCAGGAGAACGTGCTGGTACGCGGATTCAAGATGATCGACGAGGAGAAATTCAATCAGCTCCCGGCGGACACGTTCCTGGAATGGCGGACGAAGGGCTGGGTCGCGCTGATCTTCTCGCATTTGCTCTCGCTGGGGGCCTGGGACAAATTGGTCCAGATCGTCAACGAGCGCCGGGGCGCGGCGCGCTGACATGAGAGATCGGCACTTCCGCGAGGCCCCGCGCGCGGGGCTCGGTGTCCTAGCGCTCGCCGCGGCGCTGACGTTGGCGAGCGGCCTCACCGGCGCGCAGACGGGCGCTGGCACGCCTCCCGCGCAGGCGCCCGCCAATACCGACACGCCCAAGCCTTACGAGGTCGAGGGCTTCCGCAGCGCCAAATTCGGCATGACCGAGGCTGAGGTGAAACGCGCGATCCAAGTCGACTTCAGCACCAAGGAAGCCTCGATCGCCCGCTCGGTCGATCCCGTCGACCGGACGCCCACCCTCACCATCACCACCAACGACATCCTCCCGGACGTGGGGCCGGTGCGCGTGGTCTACTGGTTCGGGTATTCCCAGAAGAAGCTGTTCCAGGTCGGGCTCATGTGGGGCGCCGGCGTCGGCGACACCGCGCCCAATTCGACGAACGTGCTGGGCGGCGCGCAGGTGCTGCTCAACTACTTCGCCAGCCAGACCTTTGCGCCCGAGAATCGCATCGTCAACCCGCAACTCGGCGAGGGCATGAACCTGCTCTTCCAGGGAGTCGACGCGAAGGGGCGGATGGTGCAGCTACAATACGGCACTGTCGTGCGCGATCCTCCGCCGGGCGAGAAGCCCGATCCCGCGAAGCCGCAGCCGCGGATTCCCTTCGCGCGGCTCGTCTATGTGCAGGACCCCAAGAGCCGGGACATCTACCACATCAAACCCGGCCAGTTCTGAGCCGGGCGGCGGCTACTGGGCGCTGCTGACCTTGCTGCGCAATGCGGCGATCAGGTCGGAGACGTGGCCGCCGTTCTTCTCCATGATGGACGCGAACTCCTGACGGTGGGTCAACGACATGCTGATGCCGTCGATCGAAACCTCGGTGATCTTGTAGCCGGTCGTGACCTTGGTCACCCGCCAGTCGACCTTGGCGGGCGCGCCGCCCTTTCGGCTCACATCGGTGCGGACGACGGTGTTGGTATCGCCTTCCGCCCGCTCACCGATAACCCTGAAAGAGGTGTCCGAGAATTCGTTGAAGCGGTTCGCATAGGACTGCACGACGTAGTCTTTGAAGACCGCAGCGAAGTCGCGGCGCTCGGCATCGCTCGCACCCTGCCAATAGCGGCCGAGGACGAAGCGCGAAACGATGTCGAAGTCGAAATCCTCGTCGAGCAGCGCATGGAAGCGCTTGCGGCGCTCGCTGTCGGAGAGGCCGGGGTCGTTGAGCATCTTGAGCGCGCGGTCGCCGAAATCCGTGACGACTCCGGAAGCATCGGTGGCCGCAAGGATGCGCGGCGCGGGGGCGAGCGCCAGCAAGAGCAAACCAAGCGCCGAAAAGGCCAGGCGACGCAACACCATGATCCGTTCTCCGATGCGAGGGTTCGAGCGCTTGACTGAGGCGCCCCGCGGAAAGGCGACACCGCATGCGAATCCGTTGCGGCCGGCGACAAGAAACTCTGGGATTGCGGATAGGTCAAGGCGGGACGGGCAAATTCTTTTGCAGCCCTGGGGCTTGGACCGGGTGAGCAGAGATTGCTATAAGTTCCGGCACCGTGTCCCCGTAGCTCAGCAGGATAGAGCAACAGTTTCCTAAACTGTGGGTCGGGTGTTCGAGTCACCCCGGGGACGCCATAATTTTAATGAGTTAGAGCAAACGCTCACAAGCCTGATTCGAAAAGTCAGCCATGGTGCTCGGAAGGCCTCGGCGGGGCATTTTCGTGGCCCTGGATGGCGTCCGCGTTGGCACCGCCAACACGAAGTCAAGATATGGCGACGTTACCCTCGACTTAGGGCGTGTACTCACTAATTCCGCGGGCACGAACTTCCGTTATGAGGCGCATCTCGGACTCAACTCGGGCTCGGCGCGCTCGTCGCAAAAGTCGGCAAGATCAGCGTAAGCGTCGTGAGCGCAGCCAACACCGCCAACGCGGCGCTTGCGCCGTGGACCTGAAATCCCTGCTCGTAATGGCGCGCACCGCCGCACAGCAGGCACAGGCCGACGACACCATTGCAGACGATCATGACCGCCGAAAAAACCGCGGGGCGAGCCAGCCCCGCATTGTCCGCTGGCGCCGCAATCATCGTGGAGACAACCAGCGCGACTTCAATCACCGTGACTGCGACGGCCAGGACGAGCGTGCCGAAAGGCTCACCGGTACGGTGTGCAACGACCTCGGCGTGCTAGACGGCCGCAAACACCGTTGCGATCAAGATCGCCCCTGCCGCCGCAGCGATGACGCCGCCACCGCCGACGAAGTACGACATGAGCAAAATGACCCAGGCTAGGGCCGGCCACGCCCATGCCCACCAAGGTGTTCGTCTTGCTGTCATGGTGGCGATCGTTCCGAGATCAAAGGGCGAACCTATCATGACGTTTGCGCAGCTCGCCACTTGAGCAGCCGCTCTGTCTCACGCGCGGAATCATTCCGAGGCCCGTGCTCCGTGTCATTCCGGTCGTCTGCCTCGGCCACGGTGGGGAGCGCAGCGTGGGGCGTCGAAGTCGAGAATCATGAAATTTAATTTAGCAATGGCAATCGTTTAGGTCCGAACTATGTCGTTGACGAATTCACGAAGGTTTTCCCTCGATGCCAGTGCCTAACTTCGCTCGGGTTGCCGATCCCACTCGGCAGTCGTCCGCGCCGGATGCGATCGAGCGGTATCGCCGCGTGCGGCGGGAAACCGAGAGCCTGGTCGGGGCTTTATCAGCCGAGGACCAATGCGTGCAATCGATGCCGGATGCCAGTCCGGCAAAATGGCATCGCGCACATACGACTTGGTTTTTCGAGGAGTTCCTGCTGAGCCCGTTCATCCGGGAATATACTGTTCATGACCGGGACTTCCGCTATCTCTTCAATTCTTATTACGAGGCCGTTGGGCCGCGACATCCGCGGCCGTTCCGTGGGCTGCTGACACGGCCTAGCGTGGCGGAGATCGGCGCCTATCGCGCGCATGTCGACGCGCATGTGGAGCGCCTATTGCGCGATTTGCCGGCGGCTGCCGGCGAGATCCTCGAGCTTGGGCTGCATCACGAACAACAGCATCAGGAACTGCTGGTCACGGATATCTTGCACGCCTTTGCGCAGAACCCGCTCTACCCCCCGCTGCATCCGGGTTGGCAGGAAAACTCTGGCGAAGCCGACGCCATGAAGTTCCTTCGGTTCGCCGGCGGCCCCGTCGAGATCGGTCATGCCGGCGACGGGTTTGCGTTCGACAATGAAGCACCCCGTCATCAATTGCTTTTGAGACCCTATGAGATGGCGACGCGGTTGGTCTCTAATCAGGATTGGCTCGATTTCATCGCCGACGATGGCTACGAGACCGCAAGCCTGTGGATGTCGGATGGTTGGGCGCGGGTGCGGGAGGAGAATTGGAGCGCGCCGCTCTACTGGCGCCGGATTGACGATCGTTGGTGGCAGATGGGACCGGGCGGACTGGCGCCGCTGCTGCCATCGGCGCCCGTGCGGCATATCAGCTGGTACGAGGCAGATGCCTTCGCGCGTTGGGCTGCGGCGCGACTGCCGACCGAGGCTGAATGGGAAGCCGCGGCCAAACATGACGTGCTCGATGACATGACCGGTGCGGTCTGGCAATGGACGGGCAGCGCTTACGCGCCCTACCCCGGCTACCGGCCCGCGGCGGGCGCGGTCGGCGAATACAACGGCAAGTTCATGGTCAATCAGATGGTGCTGCGCGGCAGCTCGATCGCCACACCGGCCGGCCATGCGAGGCTCAGCTATCGCAATTTCTTCCATCCGGACCGGCGCTGGCAATTCTCCGGAGTGCGGCTGGCCCGCGACGTCTGATAAGGGAGCGGGGCATGCCACACGAGGGACGTCATTCCCTTCACGCGATACGAATACCGACGGCGAACGCGGCCACGGATGCCGCGCTGACGGGGCTGCGGGCGGCGCCCAAGACGCTGCCGCCGAAACTCTTCTATGACGATGAAGGTTGCCGGCTGTTCCAACGGATCACCCAGCTACCCGAATATTATCTCACGCGAACCGAATTCCGCATGTTGGAACGCATCGCGCCCTTGGTCGCGGCGATGTCGGACCCGGACTCCATACTCGTCGAATATGGCGCGTCGGACGAGGCCAAGGCGCTTTACCTGCTGCGCGAACACGACGCCAGGGGGCGGAAGATATTCTCAACCTACATCCCCATCGACCTCGGAAGGTCCGCGTTGTGGCAAGCCTGCGCGCGGCTCGACCAAATGCGGCCCGACCTGAGGCTTTATCCGATCGTCGCTGACTTTACCAAGGCATTGGTGCTGCCCGAATTGAACCGCGCTCCGCGCCTCGGATTCTTCCCGGGCTCGACCATCGGAAATTTTCTTCCGGCCGAAGCGCACGCGTTCCTGACCCACGTGCGATCGACGTTGGGATCCGGCGCACGGCTGCTGGTGGGCGTCGATATGCGCAAGGATGCGACCATCCTGCGCGAGGCCTATGACGACAGACAGGGCGTCACTGCCGCCTTCAATCTCAATCTGCTCAGGCGACTCAATCGGGAGTCCGGGGCGGACTTCGATCTGAATTCATTCCGGCACCATGTGGTGTGGAATGACACCGAGAGCCGGATAGAGATGCATCTGCGCAGCCTCCGGAATCAGACGGTACGCATCGGCGACGATCTGATCCGGTTCAGCGAGGGCGAAACCATCCATACGGAAAACTGCTACAAGTGGACGCTCGCGGGATTTGACGGCCTCGTACGCGGCGCAGGATGGCGGTCCATCGAGGTTTGGGTGGAACCACCCGAGCTCTACTCGATGCATCTCCTCGAAGCAGGAGAGGAATACGCTACCTGACGGCGGCTCGCCCTCAATAGCCAGGAGCGGGAGTAGCGGGATGGACGAGAACGAGATTCGAGAGGCACTCAAACGCCACTGGCTCGCCTCGGACGCAAATGACTTCGAGGCTGAGCACGACATATACCTAGAGGACGCGGTGCTCGAATATCCGCAATCGGGCGAGCGCATCAGGGGTCGCCGCAACATACAGGCCTCTCGCGCGGCGCAGCCGAACTCCAAGCGATTTAAGGTGCGCCGGATCGTCGGCGCGGGCGACCTCTGGGTCTCGGAATTCATTCTCACCTATGATGGCGTGCCTTCCTACTCGGTGAGTGTCATGGAGTTCCTGCACGGCAAGGTGGCCCGTGAGACCCAATATTTTGGCGATCCCTTCGAACCCGGCCCCTCGCGCGCGCAATGGGTCGAGCGTATGGAATAAGCCCGCGGACAGGCCCCGTACCATCAACGCAGAACTCCGAGCGACACCAATGAAGGTCCTTTCCGTCAATGCGGGACTGCCTCGAACAGTGCAGTGGAAGGGTAAGCCCGTTTCGACCGGCATCTTCAAAACTCCGGTGTCCGGCCGGGTCAAACTGCGCACCCTCAATTTCGACGGCGATCGCCAAGCCGACCTGTCAGCGCATGGCGGGCCAAATAAGGCCGTCTACGCTTATCCGGTAGAGCATTACGCCTATTGGCATCGCGAGCTTCCAGACATGGCGCTGCCATGGGGCATTTTCGGCGAGAACCTCACCACCGAGGGTTTGCTGGAAGACGCCCTGAAGCTTGGGACCCAACTTCGCATCGGCTCGGCCGTCGTGGCCGTGACGCAACCGCGACTGCCCTGCTACAAGCTGGGGCTGCGATTTGGTCGCGACGATATCGTCAAACGACTTCTCGCGAGCGGCCGGCAGGGCGTCTATTTCAAAGTGGTCGCCGAGGGCGAGGTCGCGGCCGGCGACCCGATAACCGTGCTCGATTGGGCCGAGGACTCTGTTCCGCTATCGGAAGTCACGCGTCTTTACGCCCATGACAAGGGCGATTTGGAGGGGCTACGCCGTATCATCGGGATTGCGGCGCTACCCGACGACTGGCGCGAGTATTTCGAGGAGCAGATCAAGCAGGTAACCGCGCGCCCTCGACCCCTCCCGGCCCAGAAACCGATATGGCCGGACTACCGACCCTTCACGCTACGAGAGAAAGTGCGTGAGAGCGCCGATGTCTCCTCGTTTCATTTGGTGCCGGAGGATGCGCAGCCTCTGCCGCCCTATCTCCCCGGGCAGTATCTCACTGTCCGGGTCCGAATTCCGGGCATCGAGCGCCCCCTCGTCCGCTCCTATTCATTGTCCGATGTGGCGAGCAATGATCACTACCGCCTCACGATCAAGCGGATCAGCTCGCACTCGGAGGATGCGAGAACTGCAGGGGGCCTCGTATCCTCCTATTTCCACGATCGACTTGCCGTAGGCGATCGGGTCGAGGCGAAAGCTCCATCCGGCACATTCACGATCGACGTCGCGCAGCACGAGCGCCCCCTGGTCCTGATCGGCGGTGGCATCGGCCTCACGCCGCTCCTGAGCATGCTCAACAGCATCGTGGCGGCCGGCTCGCAGCGAGAGACGTGGCTTCTCTATGGCGTCCGCGATGAGCGAGAGTACATCATGCGGACACACCTGGAGGCGATTGCCGGGACTCACCCGAATATCCACCTCCACGTCTTCTATTCTCAGCCGAGCCGCGAATTTGATCAGACGGGCATCCACAGCGGGCATATCGATCTCGACGCCATGCAGAAGTCGATACCGACGAACAGCTGCGATTTCTACGTATGCGGACCGCCATCGATGATGGGCTCCGTCACTCGCGATCTCGAGGCATGGGGCGTATCCTCTGACAGGATCCACACGGAGGCCTTCGGCCCTGCGGCGATAAAGCAGTCGGTTCACGGGCCGGCGACTCAGCCCGACTGCGGCTTCGATGTGACATTTGCGCGATCGGGCGTCACCGCCCTCTGGAACCGGTGCGAGTCCACATTGCTCGAACTTGCGGAGGAGCATTCGGTAGCGATCGATTTCGGCTGCAGGGCAGGAAGCTGCGGCACGTGCGTTACGCGTCTCCTCTTTGGCTCGGTTCGCTACCTGCATCAGCCGAATGCCCCACTCGAGCGCGGCGAGATCCTGCCCTGCATTGCCGTGCCGAGCGAACCGCTCTCGCTCGATGTTTGAGGCCGGCCCAAGCCCCAGACATGCAGTCAGATAGGAGGACCGATGCCGCGATACGATGCGATCGTAATTGGAACGGGGCAGGCAGGTCCCGCGCTGGTGAGGCGCATGGCAGGGTTAGGCATGCGGGTCGCTGTCGTCGAGCGCAGTCGCTTCGGGGGCACCTGCATCAACACCGGTTGCACACCCACGAAGACGCTCGTCGCCAGTGCCTATGCCGCGCATGTGGCCCGCCGCGGCGCTGACTATGGCTTCAGCGCGGGCGAGATCAAAGTCGACATGAAACGCGTCAAAGCGCGGAAGGACGATGTCGTCGCGCGTTCCAATCGCGCGGTCGAGCGGTCTCTCAAGAATCTGGAGAACTGCCGGGTCTATGAAGCGCATGCGCGGTTCATGTCGCCGCGCGAGGTGCAGGTTGGCGGCGAGATCCTGACATCCGATCGGATTTTCATCAATGTCGGCGGTCGCGCGGCGGTGCCCGACATCCCCGGCCTCGAACAGGTCCATTACCTCACGAACAGCTCGATGATGGATGTGGACTTCGTGCCGCGCCATCTGCTGGTGCTGGGCGGCAGCTACATCGGTCTGGAATTCGGCCAGATGTATCGCCGGTTTGGCAGCGAGGTCACGATCGTCGAGCTCGGGTCGCGCCTGGTTTCGCACGAGGACGAAGACGTATCGGCAGCGATCGCTGAGATCCTCGCGCGAGAGGGCATTGCCGTTCGCCTCAGCGCGGAATGCCTGCGCATCGGGAAGCAGGGCGACGACATCGTCATGACCGTCGATTGCGGCGGCACTTCCGAGCTCCGAGGCTCGCATTTGCTCATCGCGACAGGACGCCGGCCGAACACCGATGATCTCGGCCTCGACCGCGCGGAGGTAGCGCGAGACGAGCGTGGCTATATCGTCGTGGACGATGAGCTCCGCACGTCAGTCCCTGGCATTTGGGCGCTGGGCGACTGCAACGGCAAGGGTGCATTCACCCATACGTCGTGGAACGACTACGAAATCGTCGCCGCCAATCTGTTTGATGGCGAGAAAAGGCGTGTCAGTGACCGCATTTCCGCGCACGCGCTCTACATCGATCCGCCGCTGGGGCGTGTCGGCATGACCGAAGCGGATGCGCGCAAGAGCGGCCGCCCCGCACTGATCGGCAAACTCGCCATGGAGGATGTGTCCCGCGCTTTCGAGAAAGGTGAGACCGAGGGCTTCATGAAGATACTGGTCGATGCTGAGACCAAGGAAATCCTCGGCGCATCGTTCTTGGGCACCAGTGGCGATGAGGCGATCCATTGCGTGCTCGACGCGATGTACGCGAAGGCACCCTATACGCTCCTGAAGCGTGCGATGCACATTCATCCAACGGTCGCAGAATTCATTCCCGTAGCGCTCGAAGAGCTCGTTCCCTTGCCGAGCGCGATTGCGCGATAGATCGCGGATTCGCGGGAGCCCTCTCGATCGTTCGATGCTGGGTCCAGACGTATACGCCCGAGATCGATACCGGATTTAATTGGATCAGCCCTGGGACTTGATGGAAGGCATCTCCAACCGGATTGCGAGGAAGGCCGCCGCCAGCAGGGCGACCCCAACACCTGCGACGCAGACGGGCCAGCCGAGATTGTCGAACACCTGGCCGAGAACGGCACTGCCGATGAGGCCGCCGGAAGTAACTCGCAAGGTAGAGGCCGCTCGCGGAGGCACGGTCGCCGCGCGCGGCGCGACCGACGAAGCCGATTGCGATCGCCGCAGCAGGAAAAGCGTAGCGGCAGCTCCGCGCCAGGCTAGGCCGCACCAGCACGCGGCGGGTCGGGCCCCCATTTGGACCTTCCCGAGGCGTTCGCATTCGGAAGCCGGACGGGGGTTGCGCGCCTTGCTCGCCAAAACCGCCGCGTAAGCCGCCCGTCGGTCCGTCGGATCACGCCGACCGCAGCAGCATCCTCTCGGCGGTGTCCAGGACGCGCATCGCCGGCAGCACCTGGGCGAAGCTCGCGTTCGGCTCGCGTTTCTCGCGGATGGCCGCAATGAACTCGCGATCCTGCAGCTCAATGCCGTTCATGGATACGTCGACCTTCGAGACGTCGATCTTATTGTCGCGCCCGTCGAACAGGTCGTCGTAGCGCGCGATATAGGTTCCGTTATCACAGATGTAGCGAAAGAAAGTGCCGAGCGGGCCGTCGTTGTTAAACGACAGCGACAATGTGCAGATCGCTCCTGACTTCGTCTTCATCTGGATGGACATGTCCATCGCGATGTGCAGGACCGGATGATAGGGACCCTGCATGGCATTTACCTGCACAATCGGCTCACCAGCTTGGTAGGCGAATAGGTCGACTGTGTGGCAGGCGTGGTGCCACAGCAAATGGTCGGTCCAACTGCGCGGCTGGCCCAGCGCGTTGGTGTTGGTGCGCCGGAAGAAAAATGTCTGCACGTCCATCTGCTGGATCTTGAGCTCGCCGGCGGTGATCTTCTTGTGCATCCACTGGTGACTGGGGTTGAAGCGGCGCGTATGGCCCGCCATCCCCACCAACCCGGTTTTGCGCTGCACTTCCAGAAGTTTCTCCGCGTCAGCCAGCGTGTCGGACATCGGAATTTCCACCTGCACATGCTTTCCCGCGCGCAGGCACTGCTCCGCTTGAGCGGCATGCAGCTGGGTTGGCGTCGCGAGGATGGCTGCTTCGACCCCTGGCTGAGCTAGGCCTTCCGCCAGATCGGTGCCCCAGTGCCGTACTCCGAATTTCGCGGCGACCGCGGCAGTGGCATCGGTCCGGCCGATCAGGCTCGCGACTTCGACGCCCTCGATCTTGGCAAGCCCTTCGAGATGCCGGACACCAAACGCACCCGCACCGGCGACGCAGATTTTCATGGCTCGCATCCTTTTCTCGTGACGGTCAATATAGGGACAACGCTGCTGTTTTCACGCATCGAACCGCGCGATGGGGATGAACGACCGCCGATCCACACGAATACCCGCGCGCGGAAAATTTACGGAGCCGGTCCGATCCGAGATTGCCGCGAGCGCGGCAGACCCGATGGAACGAACAATGATAGCATGATCCAAGACACGACATAGGCCGAAGTAATGCAGGACGAAGGGCGATATGTTCGTCGCTCAAGGCCTCGGGCGAACACCGGCGCCCGGTCGTCCCGCCCATTGCCTTTTTTGCGTTGAGGCCCTGACCTGCCGCGGACATACTGCCGAAAACATCAGGGATCGCCATGATCATCGATTGCCATGGGCACTACACCACCGAGCCGGCGCCGCTTCGAAGCTGGCGCGACGCGCAAATCCAGGCCTTCAACGCGGGCCAATCGCCGCCGCAGTTTCCGGCCATTGGCGATGACGAGATCCGGTCAAGCATCGTCAACGGCCAATTGCGGACGCAGCGCGAGCGCGGCACGGATTTGACCATTTTCTCGCCGCGGGCCTCGGGTATGGGCCATCACTTGGGTGATGCCAAGGTCAGCGAAGCCTGGGCGATCCACTGCAACGACCTCATTCACCGCGTTTGCGGCTTATTTCCGCGCAACTTCATCGGCGTCGCGCAGCTTCCCCAGACGGCCGGCGTGCCGATCAAGAACGCGATAGCCGAACTCGAGCGTTGCGTGCTGCAGCTCGGCTTCGTCGGCTGCAACCTCAACCCCGATCCCTCAGGCGGCCATTGGAAGGATCCGCCATTGTCCGACCGGTTCTGGTACCCATTCTACGAGAAGATGGTCGAACTCGACGTACCCGCGATGATCCATGTCAGCGCCTCCTGCAACCCTAGCTTCCACACCACTGGCGCGCATTACCTGAATGGCGACACCACCGCGTTCATGCAGTTTCTGACCTCCAAGCTCTTCGAGGATTTCCCGACGTTGAAGTTCATCATCCCGCATGGCGGCGGTGCGGTACCGTTCCACTGGGGACGCTTTCGCGGCCTGGCGCAGGACATGAAACTGCCGGACCTGCGCGAGCACTTGCTCAAGAACGTCTTCTTCGACACTTGCGTCTATCATTTGCCGGGACAGGAGCTGCTTACCAAGGTTATCCCGGCGGACAACATTCTCTTCGCCTCCGAGATGATCGGCGCGGTGCGCGGCATCGATCCGGAAACCGGCCATCATTTCGATGACACCAAGCGTTATATCGAGCGGCTGCCGCTGTCCGCCGTGGACAAGGCCAAGATCTACGAAGGCAACGCGCGTCGGGTCTACGGCCGGCTTTCCGCTCAGCTCGAGAAACAATTCGCCGCGGCCTGAAGGAGCCTTGCCCCAATGACCATCGGCTTTTCGATTACGCGCATCCGCCGTCGCGTCGATCCCGCAACCATCGCCGCCTTCGCGCGCCTGCCGGTCGCCAATGTCAGCGATTGCATGTCGCGCATGACCGCCGGCGGCGCCAAGCTCCGCCCGATGCACTCAGAGGGCGTGCTGGCCGGTCCCGCTTTCACGGTCAAGACGCGCCCCGGTGACAATCTGATGGTGCACAAGGCGCTCGACATCGCCGACCCCGGCGATGTCATCGTGGTGGACGCCGGTGGTGACCTCACCAATTCCATCATCGGCGAGATCATGATGAACCAGGCCATCCGGCGCGGCCTCGCCGGCATTGTGATCTACGGCGCCATTCGCGATCACGGTACGATCCGCCGGCAGAACTGGCCCGTCTTCGCCTGCGGCGTCACCCACCGCGGCCCGTACAAGGATGGGCCCGGCGAAATCGGAGGCGTCATAGCCTTCGACGGCATGGTGATCGAGCCGGGCGACCTCATGCTCGGCGACGAAGATGGACTGCTCTGCATACCCTACAACGCAACGGCGAAAGTACTCGCTGATACGCAAAAGAAGCATGCCGCGGAGGAAGAGACCCTTGCCGCAATTGCCGCCGGAAAATCGCTCGACCGGTCCTGGGTGGACAAATCCTTGGACAGGCTGGGCTGCGAATTCAAGGACTAAGGATCGCGCGAGGGGCACCGCGAGCGGCGCGCCGCAAATCAGCGCGCCCACACCTCGTCCAAGCTTAGCGGACGCGTCAACAGACCCTGAGACAGGCAGTAGCGTACCGCCAAGGCGATCGCCGGATCGATCGCCTTTCGGCCGATCGGCCGCGGATCGCGCGCTTCCGCCGGGTGCGCCGCCTTGAGCTCGCGGAACAACCGCAATAGCTCCGCCACCACCGCCGGCTCGCGCTCCGCGATATCGCGCCGTACCGTCAGCAGATGATTTACCGGTATGAAGCCGTGCCGCTCGAAGAACGCCTCGCCTGCCGCCTTGGCATCGGGAAAAACCTGGCGCAGATCCTCACTGTCGGGGACGTCGTTGCCGACGATCACCGCATCGAGTTCGCCCGCTCGCAATAGCTTCAACAAGTCCTGGCCGGCCGCCGCCCGTTTGACCCAGGGCGGGTCGCAATACTCCGCGACATGCGCGCCTTCGAAGGTCAGCCACTGCACATCCTGCGGCCTGACACCATGCACATCCTCGAGCACGCCGCGCAGCCACACGCCCGTGGTCTGACTATAGGCCCGCACACCGATGCGGCGGCCCCTGAGGTCGCTCGGTCCCCGCAACGGCGAATCCTTCAGGCACAGCAGCGCTGCCTCCTGAAATCGCGCGGCCAATACGATCGGCAGCAGCACGATCGGCTTCTCGGCCGCGCGCGCCTGCAGAAACGTTGCAATCGCCAGCTCCGAGACGTCGAAAGCCTGATTGCGCACCATCGGCGCAAAGGCCCGGCTGATCGTCTCAAACGGCTCGAACGCCAGCCGCAGCGACGAAGACGCGACCGCGCCCGTGAACAGTGGCTCGGTGTATTTCGTCCGCCCGATCGCCGTCTTCAATGCCCGCGGTTGCTGGCTCATCGCTTCCACCGCTCGCCGCCAAACAAAATCCCCATGGGCCCGGACATTAGTGCACGTGCAAATAGACGCCAACCCTGTATATCTCGTCGTTGACTGTCTACGGGACGGCGCTTACATCCCCATCAAGGTGATTTTGACAGGCGCGTATCCCCTGGTGCTGCCCATTCGGTGATCGAAGGCCAGTTGCGAGGGTATCGCTGAGGATCGAGCATCGTGGAATTTCAGAAGACTCCTGGCTGGTTGGATTGGTACACGGGCCCCTCCAAGCCGCACTTCAAGTTGCCCGCAGGCGCGGTCGACGCGCATTGCCATGTTTTTGGCCCCGGCGCTGAGTTTCCCTTTGCGCCGGAGCGTAAATACACGCCTTGCGACGCGTCGAGGCAGCAGCTTTATGCATTGCGCGACCATTTGGGTTTCGCGCGCAATGTCGTCGTGCAGGCGACCTGCCACGGCGCCGACAACCGCGCGATGGTGGATGCGCTGGTGCATTCGGGTGGCCGTGCGCGCGGCATCGCGACTGTCAGGCGTGGCGTCACTGATCGCGAGCTGCAGGACATGCACGCGGCCGGCGTGCGCGGTGTGCGCTTCAATTTCGTGAAGCGATTGGTCGACTTCACGCCCAGTGACGAGCTGAATGAGATTGCCGGCCGCATCGCGCCATTGGGCTGGCACGTGGTGATCTATTTCGAGGCGGTGGACCTGCCGGAGCTGTGGTCTTTTTTCACTGCGCTGCCGACCGTCGTCGTCGTCGATCATATGGGCCGGCCCGACGTCAGCCTGCCCGTCGACGGTCCGCAGTTCGAGCTGTTCATCAGGTTCATGCGCGAGAACCCTAACGTCTGGAGCAAGGTCACTTGCCCCGAGCGCTTGAGCGTCACCGGCCCTAAGGCCCTCCACGGCGAGCGCAACGCCTACCGAGACGTGGTGCCCTTCGCCAAGCGCATCGTCGGGAGTTTCCCCGACCGGGTCCTATGGGGGACCGACTGGCCGCATCCGAACCTAAGGGACCATATGCCCGACGACGGATTGCTCGTCGACTTCATCCCGCACATTGCGACCACGCCCGAGCTGCAGAGGAAGCTCCTCGTCGAAAATCCGATGCGCCTCTATTGGCCGGAGGAGAAATAATGGCCCTGGACAAGCCCTATCTGGACGTTCCCGGCACCACGGTCTTTGACGCCGAGCAGTCGCGCAAGGGCTATTATCTTAATCAGTTCTGCATGTCGCTCATGAAGGCCGAGAATCGCGAACGCTTCAAGGCCAACGAGCGCGCCTACCTCGACGAGTGGCCGATGACCGAGGAGCAGAAGCAAGCCGTGCTCGCGCTCGATCTGAACCGCTGCATCGAACTGGGTGGGAATATCTATTTCCTGGCCAAACTCGGCGCGACCCACGGCCGGAGCTTTCAGCGGATGGCCAGCATGATGACCGGAATGACGGAGGATCAGTATCGCGACATGATGATCGCCGGTGGGCGCTCGATCGAGGGTAATCGCTACGTCGGCGAGCGCGCCAAGGAGAAGAAATAAGTGAGCCGCATCACCGCTAGCGTCTACACATCGCATGTGCCGGCAATCGGTGCCGCGATCGACCTCGGCAAAACGAACGATCCCTATTGGGCCCCGCTGTTCAAGGGCTATGAATTTTCCAAGCAGTGGATGCGCGATCAGAAACCCGACGTCGTCTTCCTCGTCTACAACGACCATGCGACCGCATTCAGCCTCGAGATGATCCCGACCTTTGCGATCGGCACCGCGGCCGAATTTCAGGTCGCCGACGAAGGTTGGGGGCCGCGGCCGGTACCCAAAGTCATCGGCCATCCGGTTCTTGCCTCGCATATCGCGCAATCGGTGATCCAAGACGATTTCGACCTGACCATCGTCAACAAGATGGATGTCGACCACGGCCTCACGGTGCCGATGAATTTGCTGTTCGGCTCGCCTGCAGCCTGGCCCTGTTTAGTGATCCCGTTCGCGGTCAACGTGTTGCAGTATCCCGTACCCTCGGGCCGGCGCTGCTTCAATCTGGGCCGCGCGATCCGCAAGGCCGTCGAATCTTTTGACGAGCCGCTCAACGTGCAGATATGGGGCACCGGCGGCATGAGCCATCAACTGCAGGGACCGCGCGCCGGGCTCATAAATACCAAATTCGACAGCGCCTTCTTCGACCGGCTGATCGCCGATCCCGAAGGTCAAGCGGCGGTGCCGTCCATCGACTATGTCCGTGAGGCCGGCTCGGAAGCAATCGAGCTCGTGATGTGGTTGATCGCCCGCGGCGCGATGAGCGATAAGCCGCCCAAACTCATACACCGCTTCTATCACGTGCCCGCAAGCAATACGGCGGTGGGGCATCTCATCCTGGAGAACCAGGCGTAGAAGTAGGGTTCGATCTGCCCGTGGGGAGCGCCATGGCAACCTCTGGGAATGACGGCGGCCAGGATTCCTTCCGAGCATCCCGTGGAGAGATGATCGTGAACGCGGGATCTTCATGGTGACGAGACCACCTATCTCGACTCACAGCGGGGGCCCAGACTCGATCAGGGTTCGCGGGATCCGCAAAACCTACGCAGACGTTGTCGCTCTGGATACGATCGACCTCGACATCAAGGTCGGGGAATTCCTTACAATCCTTGGGCCCTCCGGATCCGGCAAATCGACTTTTCTGATGATCCTTGCCGGTTTCGTTCGGCCAGACCAGGGCAGCATCCTCGTCTCGGGCCGAGAATTCGCGACGCTGCCTCCGCACCGTCGCGACGTCGGGCTTGTGTTCCAGAATTATGCTCTGTTCCCGCATATGAACGTGGCGGAAAATGTCCGGTTTCCGCTGCGCTACCGCGACCTACCCCGCGCCGAAATTCCCAATCGTGTGCGCCGCGCTCTCGAGCTCGTGCGCCTCGAGGACTTCGAAGAGCGCCGGATCGATCAGTTGTCAGGCGGCCAGAAACAGCGCGTCGCATTGGCACGCGCCATCGTGTTCGACCCGACAATGCTGCTGATGGATGAGCCGCTCTCGGCACTCGATAAAAAACTTCGGGAACAGATGCAGGTGGAATTGAAGCATTTGCACAGGAGAATTGGCACGACGACCATTTACGTTACGCACGATCAGCGGGAGGCGCTCACGATGTCGGACCGCATCGTCGTGATGAATGAAGGAAGAATCGTGCAGATCGGAAACCCGATCGATGTCTACGAGCGGCCCAACAGCATGTTCGTCGCCGACTTTTTAGGCGATTCCCAATTCGTTCCAGTTCAGGCAATGGGCGCGGATCACGTGAGCCTGGGCGACACCCGATTGCAATTGGGGCGACCCGTTCCATCCACGTCGGCGAAACTGTACTTGCTGTTACGTCCTGAAAAGCTTGAGGTCCTCTCATCGCCGGGCGCCGAGCCAGAACTCAATCGGCTCAGTTGTTGCCTCAGAGAAATTCTATATCAAGGCGAGCAGGTGATGCTGGCCGTCGAGCTGGATACGGGCCAGACGATCACGGTTCGCCGCGGCACAGGCGAAGCAATGATGCGCAAGCTGCCGAATGTCGGCGAGCGGCTGACGATCGGACTCCATCCGAAGGATACGCTCGTCATTCCCGGCGCGTGACAGAGCGTGCGCCGTAGTTGCGATCGGGTTTTCGCGGCGTTAGTGTATCCGGGTATTCCTACGGAGATCATGCCCGACACAACAATGCGGGTGAATACATCCAAGGAGGCTCGCGTGCGACCTGCCGCTTTCCTCGCTGCTGCTGTTTCCCTCACGATAGCAACCAGCGCTGTCGCTGCCGAAAAGCTCAGCTATGTCACCTCGGGGGGTGTCTATCTCGAAAATATCAAGAAGGCCTTCCTGGAGCCGATTGGCAAGAAGCTCGACATCGAATGGACCATTGAGACCGCGGACAATGATACGCAAGTCAGAGTGCAGGTCGCGTCGGGCAACGTCACCTACGACATCGTGGAGTTTGGCGCCTCGCAATGCGCGCTCGGTGCGTCGCAGGGGCTCTATGAGAAGCTCGACTACTCCATCATCAACAACACGGATCTCGCGCCCGGATCATTCAGCGACTATTACGTCGGCAGCACCGTCTTCTCGATCGTGATCGCGTGGAACACCAAGACGGCCGGAGCAAATCCGCCGCAATCATGGGCTGATTTCTGGAACACCGAGAAGTTCCCGGGCACGCGATCCCTGAGGAAGACCGCGCGCGGCATGCTCGAGGCTGCCCTCATGGCCGACGGCGTCCCACCCGAGAAGGTCTATCCAATCGATTTGGATCGAGCCATCGCGAGCCTTCGCAAGATCAAGCCGAAGATCAAGGCATGGTGGCTGTCAGGCGCGGAGTCGCAGCAATTCGTGAAGGAAGGCGGGATCGACATGATCGGTGCCTTCAACGCCCGGATGGATTCCGTGGCGAGCGATGGAGCGCCCATCACTTACACGTTCAATCAGGGCATTCTCGATTTTGGCTGCTGGGCGATAGTCAAGGGATCCAAGAAGGGGGATCTCTCGATGAGGGTTCTCGCAGAGTTCGTGAAGGCGGAATATCAGGCCGAAATGTCTCGCCTTTCGAACTATGGCGCCGCCAATACCAAGATTCTCGATACCGGCAAAATCTCGCCGGAGCTCGCCAAGCGGCTACCGACCGCGCCGGATAATCTGAAGCGACAGATTTTTGCCAACCCTGAATGGTGGGTTCAGAACGGCGCCAAGGCCATCGAGCGCTTCGATCAATTCATGGCCGAATAGACCGATCTGCCTTCATGTCCGACGAGGCGTCATCCGCGGGCGCGATCGAGGGCGCGGATAACGTCAATGTGCGGCCGCTTGCGCTAGTCGCGCGTCGCGAGCGCCTTCTCATGATCGGGCTTTTTTCGCCAGCATTCCTTCTGATGGCGACGTTCGTAGTCCTTCCGATAGCGTGGCTGTTCTACCTTTCTTTCGTGGACAACGCGCAATTCAGCACGGTCCACTACAGCCGCATGATCGAATACTCCTCCTATTACAAAATCCTCCTCACGACGCTTCGGATCAGCATCATCGTTACCGTCATTTGCGCGATCGCCGGCTATCCTGTTGCCTATCTGCTCGCCCAACTCGCGCCGCCTTGGTCGATAATTTGCCTCAGCCTCGTGGTCATTCCGTTTTGGACCTCCTTGCTGGTTCGCACCTACGCATGGCTGGTGCTTTTGAGCTCGAATGGCCCGATCAACTCGTTCGTTGAGTGGCTCTCCATCACCGATAAGCCGCTCGAATTGGTTTTCAACGAGACCGGGACCGTCATCGGGATGGTGCATGTGATGCTGCCCTTCTTCATTCTACCCCTCTATTCGGTCATAAAATCCTTCGATTGGTCACTGATCCAGGCTGCCTCGAGCCTCGGAGCGCCGCCGATCTCCGCATTCGCCCGGGTATTCCTGCCGCTCTCTTTGCCGGGCCTCGTGGCCGGCGCGGTGCTTGTCTTTGTTCAGAGCCTTGGATTTTTCGTGACACCCGCCGTGCTCGGCGGCGGAAACGTGACGATGGTTTCAATGAAGATCGCCAGCAATGTTCAGAACTACTTCGAGTGGGGAGCCTCTAGCGCGTTCGGCGTCGTCCTCCTGATATCCGCATTCGGAGTTCTCGCCATTGCCGCAAGGATGCTCGGATTGGAGCGAACATTCGGAATGACGAGATGAGCACCGCTCATTCAACGGGTTTACCCCGTCGTCATTGGCTGTATTCGATCGTCGGCACCGTCCTGCTTTTCCTCGTTTTGCCCGTGTGCATCGTCATTCCCGAATCATTCTCGGACTCGAAATATTTATCGTTCCCGCCTCCGGGCTTTTCACTGAAGTGGTATTCAGCCTTCCTGAGTTCCGATGACTGGCTCTCTTCCGCGCGCGCCTCGCTGGTGGCCGCGACTTTGACTATGCTCTTTGCGACCCCGGTCGGCGTCGCAAGCGCCTATGCCATTAGCAACCTCGGACCAAGATTCCAGCGCATCTCGATGGCTTTCATACTGCTTCCGGTGATTGTGCCGAGCATGTTGATCGCTATCGGCATCTTTTATGTCTACATTCGCCTGAGCCTCGTGAACACGATGCTCGGCATTGTGATCGCGCATAGCATCCTCGCGATTCCGTTCGTGATCGTCACTCTCTTGTCCGCGCTGCGGTCCTTCGACCTTCGGCAAGAACTGGTGGCGCGCAGCCTCGGCGCGCCGCGCTTTGCCGCGTTTTGGCGGGTGACACTGCCTCAGATCCGTCCAGCCGTGATCTCCGCCGCCCTATTCGCATTTATCATCTCGCTCGACGAGGTGATCGTCAGCTTGTTCGTCGCCGGCGGAAACAACATGGTGCTGACACGCCGGATGTTCGTCGCATTGCGCGATGCGCTCGATCCAACGATCGCCGCGATCTCGACGTTCTTCGTCGTTGTTTCGCTGGCCGTACTTGGAACGGTCGCACTCCTCAGCAGGAAGCGCTGAATGCTTGTCTCTTCGGTGAGGTAACAGAGGGAACGGAGCTACTGCCATGGCTGCACCCAAATCCAACCTCGGGATGATGCCCGGAGCGCACAGCGTCCCAATCGAGCCGGACCTGCTGGCTTTCTCGCCTTCGGAATATCGCGATCGCTTGAACCGGCTGCGAGCACTGATGTCGCAGCAGAAGATCGATCTTCTTTATCTCACGTCGCCCGAAGCGGTCTGCTGGGCGCATGGCTTCTTTGCAAGCTGGTACAAGGGTCATGGGCCGATGCGATATCCCAATCTCTATGGGACGGCGGTCCACGTCGATAGCGACGAATTCATCCACTTCGACGCGCCGAATGAAGTGGCGGTACTGGCGCGGCGGTCCGTCTCTCGCGACAATCGGTATTTCCCGTCGCGGGAAGCGGGACCCAACCTTCAATTCATCATCAGCACCTTGCGCGAGAAGGGTTGGTTGTCGGGAACCATCGGCCTCGAGTTCTGGAGTTATCTGCCAAACCGCGCCGTCAGTACGATGTTCGAAGGCGCGTTACTTGCGGAAGGTTGTCGCGTCGTCGATGCCAGCGCGATCGTTCGCCGCGTGAGGCGGGTGAAATCCCTCAAAGAGATCTCCTACATTGAGGAGGCGGTTCGGCTGGCCGACATCGGTCATAAAGAGATACAAGCCAAGCTCCGGCCGGGTATCACGGAGCTCGAGCTCTTCGGCGAAGTTACGCGAGCCATGATGACGGCGGGGAGCGAATTTCCGGCGCTGATCCCAATATTCAACGTCGTTCCAGTCCATGACGGCCGCTCTGAAATAACCGGACATACTATGGCCGGCCGGACGGTGATCAAGACCGGCGACATGCTCAAGGCGGATTTGTGCGGCGTTTACAATCGCTACCACGGCAACGTGATGCGGGGCTATTTCGTCGGGGATCCGCCGAAGCAGATGGTCGAGCAGCATCGTCGAGCGGCTGGCGCTTTCGAGGCCATGCGCACGGTAAAAAGCGGGATGACCGTTCGCGAGGTTAACGCGATCCTGAAAGCATATTTGGAGAGCGCGGGGCTCTGGGACGAGCCCGGCTGGGCACTCGGCTACGAGCTCGGGATCAGCATGCCACCGGATTGGGTTGGTGAGTTTTATTTCAACGCACGCGATGACAAGTACCTCGATCGCGTATTCGAAGAGAACATGGTCACAAACTTCGAGAGCCTCTTTGGAACGTGGCTTGTCGATACCTGCGTCTATCAAAAGTCGGGGACCCGATTCATGTCCAAGCTGCCCTTGGATATTTTTGGGGTCGGCTAGTCGCGCGGCTGGCTCTCGATCCTGCCTGACACCGCCGGCCCGTGCGCACGCTCCCGGAGAATCGAGTTCGGCGGGTGACCGCGGGCTCGAGGCTAGGACCCCAGCATCGGCGCGTCGCGAACGCGCTAATCCGCCGCGATTCCGCCGGCGCGGAGGAAGCAATACGAGCGCATTTGCGCCATGTGCGCGCGAAGATGCTCGGATGCTGATCGTAGTGAGGCATCGGGCGGGCCTGGGGCGCGGCGCCCCCGTCAGAGCGACGGCAGGGCCGCCCGGAGGAGAAACAGGAACAGGCAGAGCCCTAGCAGGGAAAGCAGGGTCGCGAGCACGAGATCGAACAGGGCGCCGCTGCTGGGCACGACGTCATCGCGGTCGATCGCCCGCGCGATCCGGAAGAATCGCACCGTGGCGATGACGATCATGGCAACGCCGAAGAGGATGAGCGCCAGCGCAGCCTCGGTGGCGTAGCCCTGCCCCCGGAACATGACGCGCGGGGTCGGCCTATCCGCCATCGCTGTCAGAAAGAGATCGAACCGCTCGATCAGGAATCCGAAGGCCATCACCGCAATCGCGGTGCGCACCCAGGCGAGGAACGTACGCTCGTTCGCGGCATGGTCGGAGTAGTGCTTTATCATCCGCGCTTGCCGTCCAGGATCGAAACTCCCTGATGCTTGTCTTCGAGCGAGGTCAAGCCTGTCCCGCTGCCTCCAGGATCAGGCCCGCGATCGCGTCCGGCTGCGAAATCAGCGAGACATGGCTCGCCTTCACTTCGATCGTCCGCGCGCCCATGCGTTTGGCCATAAATCGCTCGAGATCCGGATCGATCGTGCGATCTTCCGTCGAAACGGCGTACCAGCTTGGCTTCGTCCGCCATGCCGCCTGCGTCGTCCTGTCTGCGAGCAACGCCCGCTTGAATGGTGCCTGGACAGCGAAGAGGACGCGCGCCTTCTGGCTCGGCAGGTCGCCGGCGAAATCGCGAAGGAATGCCTCCTCGCTCAGCCGCCCCCAATCGCCGGACCAGACGATGCCGGCAGAGGCCGGAGGCGTCGGATATTTCCGCGCGAGCGCGGCGTAATCCTCGCCCGCATCGGGCGCGCGCGCGGCGACGTAGACCAGAGCGGCGACCTTGGGATCGACGCCGGCCTCGGTGAGGATCATGCCGCCGAAGGAGTGCGCGACCAGCACCGTCGGCCCCTGTTGCCACGACAGGACCTGCCGCGTCGCTTCGACCGCCGCCTTCAGGGATGTGAGCGGGTTCTGCACCGCGGTTGCCTGCATTCCCTTTGCCTGCAATCGCGCGATGACCTCGGACCAGGACGATCCGTCGGCGAACAATCCGTGGATGAGAACGGCATTCTTAGCCTTCGGCATCGGCTGCGCATGAGCGGCGCTCCCCACGAGCGTGCCCACGGCAGCCGCAACCGATGTCGTCACGAAGGTACGCCGATCCACGGGCGTTCCCCCGTCGCGTCAATCCTTCAGGAAAGCCAAGAGATCGGCGTTGATCGTCTCGGCATGCGTCGTTGGCATGCCGTGAGGGAAGCCCTTGTAGGTCTTCATTGTGGCCTTCTTCAGGAGCTTCGCCGAAAGCGGGCCCGCGGCTATGTAGGGAACGATCTGGTCGTCCTCGCTGTGCATCACCAGCATAGGCACGTTGATCTTCTTGAGGTCCTCGGTGAAGTCGGTCTGCGAGAAGGCGACGATGCCGTCGTAATGCGCCTTGGCGCCGCCCATCATGCCTTGCCGCCACCAGTTCTGAATGGTCGCCTCCGAGGGCTTGCCGGTCTTGTTGTAGTTGTAGAAGGGCCCGGCGGCGATCTCGCGATAGAATTGGGAGCGGTTCGCCGCGAGCGCCGCCTGAAGATCGTCGAAGGCCTTCTTCGGCAGGCCGTTCGGATTCGCGGGCGTCTGCAGCATCAGTGGCGGCACCGCGCTGATGATAGCCCCCTTGGCGACGCGGCTCTCGCCGTGGCGCGCGATAAAGCGGACGACCTCGCCGCCGCCGGTCGAATGGCCGACGTGAATGGCGTTCTTCAGGTCGAGATGCGCGACCACCGCCGCGAGATCGTCGGCATAGTGGTCCATGTCGTGTCCGTCGGCGACCTGGCTCGAGCGGCCGTGCCCCCTGCGGTCATGGGCGATGACGCGGTAGCCGCGATTTAGGAAGAACAGCATCTGCGTGTCCCAATCGTCGGCCGAGAGCGGCCAGCCATGGCTGAACACGATGGGCTGCCCCTTGCCCCAGTCCTTGTAGTAGATCTCGACGTTGTCCTTCGTCTTTACGTAGCTCATCCTGCCCTCCGTTCGAGTTGTTCACATTGAGACAGTCGGACGCCGATCTAAGAGCGAGTGGAGGCGGATCCGGCAGGGGCGCTTTTTGCGAGCTCGCTCGCCCATCGAGCTTCCACCTCTTCCATTTTCCGCGCCAATTCCTCCGGGGCCAGGATCCGCTTCTGGAAGAGGATATTGGCGAATGCCGCGATCCACCGCTCGTAATAGGTGAGCTTGCCGACCATTTCAGCGCCGAGACTCTCGACGCCTCGGCGTTTTTCCTCCGTGCTGACGATCTTGTGCATGTCGAGGATGTTGGCGAGCGCGTGGCAGCGTTTTTCCCACGGCAGATACTCGTGCTCGACGCGCTCGACTTTCCCGGCCTCGAGCCCGCCCATTTCGGTCGGGAGACGCCTCAAGAGATTGGCGGTCTCGGTCATGTGCGCCTCCCCCGCTTTTTCGGCGGACTGATCCGCGCGACGCCGATCATCACGTCGCGCGTCACGAGAGCGGCAAGCTCATCCTCGCTGAAGTCCTCGGTGTTCGGGGGACGCTGCGGCAGGACCAAATAGCGAAGCATCGCCGTCGAATCGCTGACGCGGATCTCGAGGTCGTCGGGGATGACGGTGCCCATCTCCGCAAGCACCGCGCGCGGCTCCGTCACCGCGCGGGCGCGATAGGGCTTTTGCTTATACCAGTCCGGGGGCAGGCCCAGGATCTCGCGCGGATAGCAGGAGCAGAGCGTGCAGACCAGGAGGTTGTGGACCTCGTCCGTATTCTCGAGGACAACGAGCTGTGTATCCTCGAAGAAGCTGATGCCGAATTCCTCGCAGGCGGCGCGGCCATTTGCGAGGAGCCGCGCCTTGAACTCCGGATCGACCCAGGCGCGCGCGACGAGCCGCGCGCCCAATGCGGGGTTTCGGGAATCCATGACCTCGAGCATGCGCCGGATTTCGTCCGCTCCGATGACGTGCTTCTCGACCAGAAGCTCGCGCACCGCGGTTTCCATGATCTCGTAGTAGCCGGGCATGCCGCCGGCATCGGCGATGGGCGCGTGATCGCTATGGGAGTGCTCGTGCTGCCGCTCGCTCATGGGCGGATCCTTTCCAGCCAGGTCTCGAACACCTCGATGCGGAGCCCGTCTTTCGCCGAGCCCCTGTAGTTCGCCCACAGCTCGGACATCGGGAAGGCGATCCGATAGTAGTGGCGCTTCTCACCGGCGTTTCGGCCGAAACCTTCGTCCTCGTTGTTGATCGCCGGCGGCCGGATCACCGCCTCGATGCGCCCGCATTTGCCGCGGATGTAGGTGGGTACGCGGTAATGTCCGATCGGCGAGCGCGTCGCGATCCGGACGGTCTCACCCTCCTGGAACTGGGGCTCCTCGCCCAGCGCCTTTACGATCTCGGGCGGCGAGCCCGCCTGTTTGCCCGTTCGCTCCGCCATGGGGGGCCCCTCCCCTCGGTGTCTAGAGCAGTTATCTGTGCGCGCGTCTGCCTGCGGCAATGGCGACCCTTTGCGAGGAGTGTCGAATGCTTTCAAAATCGCCCGATTATCCGCCAATGCCCGGCAGCTCCGAGGGATTGGGAGGGGCGGAGGCTGCGCTCGATTCAACCCGGCTTTGCACGCGCGAGGGTCCGCGACATTCGGTGCGCTTCCTCGAGACTGGCTCTATCGGTGGCTCAACCGATCATTGTCCGCAAACGGGGCAGCCCATGTCACCGCCGTTCGGGCGATTCGGCCGCGGCGCAGGAGAAGTGAGCAGAGGCCGATGGACTCGCGAAGGGCCATAGCGTGATCGTCATCCGCGCGACCGACACGCCGCAGATTTACGGCGCCGCCCTCCTTCGCGCTGAGGGCGTAGACGCCCGGCACTTTTCCGGGAATCGCCTCGTCGACGAGGCGTTGGCTCGGAACGTGCGGTCCAATCACGATTGGAAGCATCATGGCGGGCCGGCACTAACACGGTTTCGCGCTGGGCGTCCCCGGACCCGCTCTGTCAAATTTCGGATGCGCCGGCGGAGCCTCGCGCTAATGCACGGAAATCAGACCGAGGCCGTTGGCCGCTGCAAGAAGCCCGAGGCCCGCGAGCGGCACGCCCAGGATCGATATCCGATCCAGTATCCACAGAACCGAAAGCGTTCGCGGCGCCTGAACTGTGTAGCTCCATTCCGGTCTCCGGGGAGCGCTCGTCTGTTGGGTCTCTTGCTTCATGTGCGGGACTTCCTCTCTCAGGTGTCGCAGGGCCTATCGACCGACGCCAGACGATGCTTTCTTATACCCACGCTTGCTGTGACGAACGTCACATTTCCCAAATTTGCGGAGGACAATCGCCTCGAATGCTGCGCGCATTTTCGACAATCTCCGTCGTCAGCTCCGCAGAAGGCGTACTGCACATAATGCTCGTCGTGGTCCTGCCATCCGAAGCCTCAGGGCGTGCCGCAATCCCGCGTGATCAGCTAACCTGGTTGCGGCCATGGCAGCGCGCTCGCGGTCGCCAGCGCGTCCTCGATTTCGAGTGCTGCGGCCAAATGCTTGGGGTTGTCGAGATCGAAGCGCTCCTCCGTGGCTATCATAAGGAGGTCGCCATTGGGGGTACGTTCGGAGAGGATCGACGCGGGCGGAGTGACCACCGACGCAAAGCGCGCGGACAGAAGGGCGATCCAGGCCTGAGAAAACCAGGGCCGGTCAGGCCTATCTTGTGGGCGCTTCGGGCCGAGGAGCCACGGGGCGGCACTACACCACGTGACATCCCAAATCGATGCGACGGTGAGCATGATTTTCTTCATCACGGACGCCGTGATGAGGGAATCGTTTTCCGTACTCAGCGGTGCGGTGAGAAGCCTAACTGTGTTGGTGTACATCCTAACCGTGGACCCCGAACCCGCATGGACACCGACGGTGACCCTCCGTGGGGTCGGGACCTTCTCGTTCACTAGATGGAAGAAGAATCCGCCAGTCGGATCTGGACTGCCATCGTCCTCGCGGGACACACCATTTGCGATGATTCTTGCGAGCGCATAATTTTCCGTCGGCACGTCGATGAGCTCCGAATCGCGATCCGGATAGATGAACCAACTAGCGAGATCGGGATGGATTGCCGGAAGGGCACACACTGTTCGCAAAATGCGGATCGCCAACATGTCGGGAGGCTCCCGACGCGGGCCCCAGCACGCGCGCAGCGTATACCGCCCCTGCATCCAATTCATTCTACCCCCCAAGGTGATGGGGCGAAGTGGACGGTGATGTTGAGGCCTTCGTCCTTAAACAACTCACGCGTGAAATTGGCCATCTCCGCCTCCTCAAAGTACCATTCGATTGATCTCGTCCCAGCAGCATTGAGCTGACGTCTCGCCTGATCGAGAAAACGCTTCGTTATATTCGCCAAAGGTCGGCTCTGGGGTCCGAGTCGCAATGCCCAAGCATACGACCCCTTCGCCTCGAGCATCGTGCCGTCGCTCCAGCGACAATCGTCGAAGTGAACCATTTTGCCAGTCTCGGGATCCGGAAGGTTCATCGCCAACCCCGGCGGAAGTGAAAACCCGTTGTTGAGGAGACCAATATAGGCTTGGTAGCGGTAGCCCCTGAGTCCGCCCGGCTGATCCAGGCCCGGATCGGGGCAGAGTTTTGGGCGCGGCTGGCCCGGATCGGTCTTGAAATTCGACGCCGGCAACGCGTCGACGTCGATGACGATGCCACCGTCGACGATGCGTCCGATGGCTCTGCCGTCGGCATCCCGGAAGATGTCGTCACGCGGAAATTGACCGGAATAGATGACGTGTTTGCCGTCATCGTCCGTGCGAACAATGATAAGCCGGCCTTCCCCCTGGTCATAGTGATAGGAGAGCTCGGGATGATCCGGGACCGTGCCATCTTGGATGAGGCTCCGGTTGGTAGGGATGAGGATCGTGCTGAGAAAGGCGACCGGTCCCGAGAGACGGCGCAGCAATAGTGAGAGGCCGCGGAGCGCCAGACGGCTGGTCGTTTCCAGCAGCGATTCCGCTTGAGGCGCTGACGGAGACGGAGGATCGGGCGCTCGGAAGGGGAAAGACTCTGGCAGTGAGCCCGGCCGCTGGAATAGCGCCGACGCACCGCCCCCGTGGGAATCTTCCTCGGACCATCGTCCACGCTCGTCGCGAGGCTCGTTGGGGTCGTAGCCGAACTTGAGCAGGGCGGCGGCAACGGCCAGGCGCCGGAGCGGAGCATCGTCGAATTTTGCGAGCGAAAAGGGACCGCCCGGTATTTGCGTCGGCAAGATGGCGCCGCTCTCGAGCGCACGCGCATATTGTCGGCATGCGTGGAAGAACGGCGCCCCTCCTTCGTCGTCGAAAGCGAAACGGAGGAACTGCGCGGGCGGACCGAGAGCGACGCAGACGTAGCCCACCGGTGTCCGGCGAAAGAACACGCGGTTGTGGGTGACAGTGTTGCCCTCGGTGTCGATAACGAACGGGAGGGCTTTTGACTTTGCGCCCCTGGGCCCTCGGGCGCCGGCGGAATTGAATGTACTCATACGGCCTCCCCTTGGGCTTCCGGCCCTCGGATGCACGCATATTAGAACAAATACGGAACATCGTCAACCGAAAAACACCCAGGACGGGTATCCGTCCTGGGTGGCACACGAGTGCGAAGGTGCGTCGGTTGTCGAAATAGGCGTCGCGGCACTGCCTCAGGGCTTCAGGTCGAGGTCCTTGGCGATGCCGTCGTAGATCGTGCAAGCCTTGTCGTAGTCTTGCTTGGCCAAGGCCTCGCCGCCCTCGTTCAGTTTGGCGTAGCCGGCTTGGATTTTCTGGGTTTCATCGGGCGTCTTCGCCTGCGCGAGCTTCTGCCCTAGGCCGTTTGCGACGGCGGTCATTTTCTGCACCGCCTGATCGTAGGTGCAGCCGGCATGCGCCGCGGGGACCACGGCGCAGAGCGCAATGGCCGCGAGAAGCGCAACAACGATGGTACCAACCCTCATCAGATACTCCCCGGCGTGGCTGCAACTCTCGCTTCGTGAGACGCGCGGCGAGCCAACGGGGTTCATCCGAAGGTGCGGCAGCGGCGTTGCTCGCATTCACGATTTTGTGTCGGGCAATGAGCCGCTAAGGTGACGGCTTGGTTTCACGCGCCGGCAGGGGAGCCGCATGCGGCTTAAGGGAAAGATCGCGATGATCGTCGGGGCTGGGCAAGGCCCCGGGGAAGGCATGGGCAACGGCCGCGCGACCGCCCTCACCTTCGCGCGCGAGGGCGCCAAAGTCCTCGCCGTCGACCGAGACCTCGCCTCTGCGGAGGAGACCGCGGCGATGGCGCAGAAGGAAGGGGGCGAGGCGCACGCCTTCCGAGCGGACGTGACGAGCGAGAAGAGCCTCGCCGCCGCCGTCGCAGAGGCGCTCAATCGCTGGAGCCGCCTCGACATCCTCCATAACAACGTCGGCGTCAGCATCGCCGGCGGCGACGCGCCACTCCTGGAGCTCACCGAGGAGGCCTTCGACCGCATAGCTGCGATCAACTTGCGCGGCACCATCATGGCCTGCAAGCATGCAATCCCCGTGATGCGACGCCAGCGCGCCGGCGCCATCGTCAACATCTCCTCGGTCGCGGCCTTCGAGAATTATCCCTTCGTCGCCTACAAGGCCACCAAGGCCGCGATGGTCGCCTTCACCCAGCAGGTCGCGATCCAGAACGCCGAATGGGGCATCCGCGCCAACGTGATCCTGCCAGGCCTCATGGACACGCCGATGGCCGTCGACACGCGGGCGCGCGCGAGCGGCAAGACCCGAGCGCAAGTCGCGGCCGAGCGCGACGCGCGCGTGCCGCTCCGACGGCGTATGGGAACCGCCTGGGACGTCGCCAACGCCGCTCTCTTCCTCGCCTCGGACGAGGCGAATTTCATTACGGGCGTTGCGCTTCCCGTCGATGGCGGCGCCCTCGTCAACATCGGGTGAGCAACACCTAGACCATGAAGATTCGTTTGTTCGTGACAGCGCTGCTGGCCCTTCTGGCTGCGGGCTGTGCAAGCCCCTCCTCGTCGCTATACCTCAAGGAATACCAAGCCCTCTATCACGGCAGGGAGCCCACGCCGTCGGATTTTTTCACGTGCCATCACTGGGAGTGCAAATCGATCGAGCGCGTATCGCTTACGCCTGAGGAATGGGGACAGGCGATCGCGCCGCTCGCGGCGACGGCACCCGATGCGCGGAGCGAGCGGCGTCAGATCGCACAGGGCGTCGTCATCATGGAGGGATTCACGGGCGAGCGGATGGCCGCTACCCCCGAGCTCCAGGGCGAGTATTTCGGAGGCGATTCCGACGAGCTCGACTGCATCGACGATTCCATCAATACATGGGTCTATATGACGATGCTCCAGCATGAGGGATTGCTCGTGCACCATAAAGTCGGCGGCATCGCGCATGGTGGGAGTCTGCTCACGATGGACATCCGCAACAGCGCGGTGCTGGTTGTAATGGCGACCGGAGAGGAATTCGCGATCGATCCCACCCAAGCCAAGGACGGCGGGCCACCGCCTACCTTCCCGCTCGCGCTCTGGGAAGGCGATTGGCCGCCGGACATGACGAAGGCAGAGCACAACTAGCGTCGCGCGAGGAGAGCGATATGCCCGACACACGCAGCAGCCCTCCCGCCCATGGCGGTGCCGTCCAGGTCTTCTACCAGAAGCGCGGCGCGCCGCGGCGCCCGCTCGTCGCGCGCGCGGAGGGCATCTATCTCTGGGATACCGAAGGCCGGCGCTACATAGATGCCTCCTCGGGCCCAGTCGTCAGCAACATCGGCCACGGCAATCCCCGCGTCCTCGAAGCGATGATCGCGCAAGCGAAGAAGGTCGCCTTCGCGAGCCGCGCCGTCTTCGAGAACGAGCCCAACATCGTCCTCGCCGATCTCGTTACCGGCCTCGCGGGGCCGGGGCTTGAGCGCGCCTTCTTCGTCTCCGGCGGCTCGGAGGCGACGGAGGCGGCGATCAAGCTTGCGCGGCAATACGCGGTTTCCAAGGGGGAGGCGAGCCGCTGGAAGGTGATCGGGCGCGAGCCCGGCTACCACGGCTCCTCGCTGGGGGCGGCGGCCGTGACGGGCGATCCGCAATCCGCCGCAGTCTTCGGCGCGCTCATGAAGGCCATGCCGAAGGTTCCCGCACCGTGGACCTATCGCCTCCCGCCCAACCATGATGCCGAGAGCCATGCCCGCGCCTGCGCGCAGACGCTCGACGACACGATCCGCCGCGAGGGTCCGGAGACCGTGCTCGCTTTCATCATGGAGCCCGTGGGCGGCCTTGCGACGGGAGCGCTGGTGGCGCCCAATGCCTATTACGCGGCGGTGCGCGAGATCTGCAGCCGCCACGGCGTTCTCCTGATCTACGACGAGGTCATGAGTGGCGCGGGCCGGACCGGCAAGTTCCTCGCCGCCGATCACTGGCCCGCAGGACGGCCGGACATGGTGACACTCGCCAAGGGCATCGCCGCGGGCTACACGCCCATGGGCGCCGTGCTCGCGCCCGCCGCGATGGTAGAGACGGTCGCCGAGGCCGGCGGATTCCTCCATGGGCATACCTACGCCGCGAACCCACTTTCCTGCGCGATCGGCGTCGCAGTGGTGCAGGAGATGCTCGAGCGGAAGCTGATGGCGAACGCCGAGGCGATGGGGGCGCTGCTGCGCGAGCGGCTCCTTTCCCTGCAGAAGGGGAGCCGCATCCTCGGGGACGTCAGGGGCAAGGGCCTGCTGATGGCGATCGAGGTCGTCCAGAACAAGGAGACGAAGGCGATCCTGCCGGCGCGCTCGCAATCGGTCTATCGCATCATCGAGCTCGGTCTCGAGCGTGGCCTTGCGCTCTACTCGCGCCGCACCGCCGACGGCAAATACGGAGAATGGCTGATGATCTCTCCGCCGCTCATCGTGACTGCCGCGGAGATCGAGGAAATCGTTGGATTGCTCGGCGAGACACTTCGGGCTTACGAGAAGGAGCTCCAGCGCGACGGCCTCCTCTGACATTGTGCCGCCCCTTCCAATCCGCGAGAATGCGGGGGAACGCCGCAAAAATATCGATGAGGGGGAATTCGCAATGAGGACTCGCATTTTCTTCGGCTGCGCGCTCGCGGCCATGACCGCGTTGCTGCCCTGGGCGGCGGAAGCGCAGGCGCCGAAGACGATCGAGGTGATCGTCTTCCCCGGCGGCAGTAATTGGCCGATCTGGGCCGCGCAGGACAAGGGCTACTTCGCGCAGAACGGCGTCGCGGTGCATTTGACGCCGACCCCCGGCTCCGCATTCCAGCTCAGCAATACCATCGACGGCAAATTCGACGTCGCCATGACCGCGATCGACAACCTGATCGCCTATGACGAGGGCCAGGGCGAGGCGACGACGACCAAGAAGGCGGAGCTGGTGGCGGTGATGGGGAGCGACAACGGCTTCCTCCACGTGATCTCCGTGCCGGAGGTCAAGAGCTATAAGGAGCTCAAGGGCAAGACGCTCTCCGTCGATGCGCTCACCACCGGCTATGCGTTCGTGCTGCAGAAGATGCTGCAAAAGGGCGGGCTCAAGCCCTCGGATTACACGCTCGTCCGCGCGGGCGGAGGGCTTCAGCGCTTCGAGGCGCTGATGAAGAAGGAGCACGCGGCGACATTGCTCTTCACACCCTTCGAGCTCATCGCGGAAGAAAAGGGCTACCACGATCTCGGCGCTGCGATCGACGTTCTCGGCCACTATCAAGGCCTGGTCGCGGCGGTGCAGCGCTCCTGGGCGAAGGAGCATCGCCAAGAGCTCGTGGGCTACATCCGCGCCTATGTCCAGGGAATCGACTGGCTCTACGACCCCGCAAACAAGGCCGAGGCAATTGCGCTTCTGCGCAAGAACATCACGACCATGACACCGGAGATCGCGGAGAGCACTTACCGCGTCATGTTCGATCCGAAACACGGGCTCCTGAAGAAGGGGCGGATCGACACGGCGGGCGTCAAGATCGTGCTTGCGTTACGCAGCGAGTACGGCGAGCCCAAGAAGAAGCTCGCCGACCCCGACCGCTACATTGACCTCAGCTATTACAAGCAGGCGGTGGCGAAGTAAGCGAGTGTTTCAGGTCTCCGAGATCGGGACCGACGCATCCTCGTCCCAGCCGAGCGCGATCTCCCGGCCGACCTCCGGCACGTCGCGCCGCCAGGTCGGTGAGTCCACGGTGAGGCGGCCAACGCCCTCGACCTCGACCAGGAGGTGATAGAGACCGCCGACATAGTTGAAGGTCACGACGCGGCCCGCGATCTTGTTCGGGACATTCTCAGCGGTACCATCTGCAAGTAGGCGAATCTTCTCCGGCCGGAGTGCGATCAGGACGCGCTCTCCGACCGAAGCGCTTCCCGGTGGGCTCGCCTGATGCAGGAGGAACCTGCCGCAGCGGTATGCGAAGCCTCCGGATGCGATGCTCTCGATGCTTCCGCTCAAGAAATTGCCGCGACCGAGAAAGCCCGCGACGAAGCGCGAACTTGGTGCTTCATAGAGGGCCGCCGGCGTCCCTCTCTGAATCAGTCGACCCTCGCGCATGATCGCGATCTCGTCGGACATCGAGAGCGCCTCCTGCTGATCGTGGGTCACGTAAATGAAGGTGAGACCCAGACGCCGGTGCAGATCGCGGAGCTCGATCTGGAGGTCGCTCCTGAGATTCTTGTCGAGTGCGCTCAGCGGCTCGTCGAGGAGGAGTAGGCTCGGCTCGAAGATAAGCGCACGCGCGAGCGCCGCCCGCTGCTGCTGTCCGCCCGAGAGCTGCCGCGGCAGGCGGTCGGCGAAGGCTTCGAGCTGGACCATGCCAAGTGCGCGGCGGACGGCTTCCGCGATCTCCGCGCGCGGACGCCTGCGGACCTTGAGCGCGAAGGCGACGTTGTCCGCCACCGTCAGGTGGGGGAAAAGCGCGTAGCCTTGGAATACCATGCCGAAATTGCGCCGTTCCGGCGGCAGGTGGTCGATCGGCTCGCCATCGAGCTTGATCGAACCGGAGCTGGGCACGACGAAGCCCGCGATCGACATCAGGAGCGTCGTCTTTCCCGAGCCCGAGGGACCCAGCAAAGTGAGAAAACGCCCGCGCTCGACCTCCAGCGACACATCGTGCAGCGCGACCACGGATCCGTATCGCTTCGTCAAACTCTGGACGGAAAGGGTGCCGCGTCCGTCCGGGGAGTGCGCTCCGATCGAGCCCTCGGTACGGGACGAAGAGACGCTGTGCATGAATTGAGCAATCGCCGGAAATCTCCCGCGATCTTGCCGCCGCGAGGACTCGAGGTCAAGAATGGCGCCGCGAGGGGACAGGTCGATGGCGGACGATCATCGTGGGAGCGGCACGGCGGCGGGCTTGAGGGAGCAGCGATCCCTCGTCGCGCGTAGAGGCCGCGCCGAGCGCCGTGTCTATCATCTCCTGCTCGTGCCCGCGCTGGTGCTGTTGTTGGTGTTCTACGTCTTTCCCGTCGCCCGTGTGCTCTGGATCAGCGTCAGCGAGCCGCAGCCGGGCCTCGCAAATTATGCCGAGCTCGCGAGCGCCTCCGTGCTCCGTGTCCTCGGGACCACCGTGGAGATCTGCGCGCTCACGACAACGATCACCGTGCTGCTTTCTTATCTCGCGGCATATGCGATCACCCATTCGAGCTCCCGCCTGCGCCGGATCATGCTCCTCGGCGTGATCCTGCCGCTCTGGATCTCCGTGCTCGTCCGGTCCTTCGCCTGGTTCGCGCTGCTGAGGCGGCAGGGCATCGTCAACGCTGCCCTGCTCCAGCTCGGCCTCATCCACGAGCCGCTCGCGCTGATGTGGAACGCGCTCGGCGTCATCATCGGCATGGTGCATTACATGCTGCCCTACGGCATCCTGCCGCTCGTCGCCAACATGCGCCAGATCGACCCCGCCTTAACCGCCGCAGCGCGGGGCCTGGGCGCGAGCCCGCTCGAGGCGTTCCGCCGCGTGTTCCTGCCGTTGAGCCTTCCCGGCATCGTCGCCTCCTGCGTCCTCGTCTTCATATTCTCGCTCGGCTTCTATGTGACGCCCGTACTGCTCGGCGGCGGCAAGGTGGTCATGGTGACGGAGTTCATCAGCAACGAGATCATGGTCGTGCTGGAGTGGGGCACCGGTACCATGCTCGCAACCGCGCTGGTGGCGGCGGTTCTGCTGCTCCTTGCACTGCTGTCGCGCGTCATCGACGTGCGCCAGCTCTTCGGCGCCAAATGATCGAGAGCGCGGGCGGCGCCACCCGATTGAGTCGGATGGGCGCCTGGCTCATCGTGTGCTTCCTGCTGCTCCCGATAACCGTCATCGTTCCGATCTCGCTCACGGACCGCAGCTACCTCTCGCTCCCCGCCGAAGGCCCCTCACTCCAGTATTTCGTGAATTTCTTCAGCAGCGCAGGCTGGCTCGAGAGCTTCGCCCAGAGCTTCGTCATCGCCATCTCCGCCATGGCGATCGCGACCGTCGCGGGCACGCTCGCTGCGATCGGCTGCTGGCGCCTCGGGGGGCGCGTCAGCGATGCCATGCGGTTCTTGATGCTGGTTCCGATGATCGTTCCGAGCGTCGTCTATGCGCTCGGCATTTACCGCACTTACGCGGAATTGGGATTGCTCGGGACCTATGCCGGCGTCATCCTCGCGCACGGCGTCACCGGGATTCCCTATGTCGCGATCCTCGTATCCGCGGCGCTCGCGGATTTCGACGCGAGACTCGATCAGGCCGCGCGGAGCCTCGGCGCCAGCATCGCGCAGTCCCTGATCCTCGTCCTACTACCGATCCTGCGGCCGGCGATCGCATCCGGCGCAATCTTCGCCTTCATTCATAGCTGGGACGAGCTGCTCCTCGTACTCTTCATCGGGGGGCGCGCGATGTTCACGCTCCCCCGCCGTATGTGGGACGGGATCCAGGACACGCTCGACCCCACCATGGCGGCGGTCGCAGTGATTCTTCTCGCCATCACCTGCCTGATGCTGGCGCTCGATCTCGCGCTCCGCCGCCGCGATATCTGAAGCGGCGGCCCCGTCAGCTAGACCAGTCCCGCCTTAGTAAAGGATCTGCACCCGAGCGGTGATCTCCTTTTGCGTCACCGATGCCACTAGGTCCGAGGCGGCCTGCATCACGGGGTGCGCGAAATAGGCCTCGAGCCCCGCCTTGTCGTCGAAATCCACGACGAGCAGCATGTCCCAATTCCGGGGGTTGCGGCGGATGTCGAGCCCAACCGTGAGCGCGCGTACCGTCGGAACCACGTTCTTCAAATTGGCCAGCGCGTCCCGGGCGGCGTGCTTTTGCTCGTCGGTCGCGCCTTCCCTGAATCGGAACATTGCGGAGTGGCGAAGCATTCTCGTCCCCTTTCGTAGAAGCAAATCGGCGGCGGGAACCCTATAGCCGCCGATCCAAGGAATCAACGCGATGACTGGCGCGAAACGCCGATTGCCGTTGCCTCGATTTTCGAAATAGAGAAAGCTACGAGTGCTGCGGGGCGTGCTCGATCCCTGTCCGCCTAAAGATTGAAGGGTGTGATCGCATGCGCGAAATGCAATCCTTTTCTGCCGACTGCGCGGAGCTCCTGTCCGAGCAACACCGGAAAGGCAGGCTCAGCCGCCGTGAGATGCTGCTGGCCATGGGGGCGCTGGGCCTGGGCCCCGCCGCGCTTCGCGCCCGCGCGGCCTTCGGCGCGGTGCCGGACGTGGTGATGGCCAATTCCGGCGGGGATTCCAGCAAATGGCTCGCGGCGACCTTCGGCGCGCATTACGAGAAGGTGACGGGCGGCAAGATGATTATGGACGGCAGCGGCCCCAGCAACGGCAAGGTCCGCGCGATGGTCGAGGCGAAGCACGTGATCTGGGACCTCTGCGATCTCGGACCTCAGACGCTCGAGCTCGGCCCTGCCGGGCTCCTCACGGCGATCGACTATTCGATCGTCGACAAGAAAAAGGTCATTCCGGAATTTGCATACGAGTACGGCGTTTGCAACTACCTCTTCGCGCATGTCCTCGCCTGGGACAGCGCGGTCGTCTCCGGCACGCCCACCCTCGCCGATTTCTTCGACCTCAAGAAGTATCCGGGGAAACGCTCGATCCGGAAGGATCCGGAGCCGATGCTTGAGTTAGCGCTGCAGGCCGACGGCGTACCCATGGACAAGCTCTATCCGCTCGACGTCGACCGCGCGCTCAAGAAGATTGCCTCCATCAAGGACCAGGTCATCTTCTGGGAGACGGGCTCGCAGAGCCAAACGCTGCTCCGCGACGGCGAGGTCGTGATGGGCTTCCTCGCGCACACGCGAGCCAACGTCACCAACAAGGAGACAAACGGCCGCATCAAGTGGACCTTCCGCGGCGGCGTCCTCATCCCGAGCCTTTGGATCGTGCCCGCGAGCAACCCCGCGGGAAAGCAGGCGATGGTGGCGATTGCGACGACCCAGGATGCGGAGACGCAGATCGCGCTCCTCCGTGCCCTCGGCAACGGACCCGCCAATCCAGAAGCGAGCGCGCTGGTGCCGGACGATCTGCGCGCCGTAAACCCCTCGACCCCCGAGAACTTCGCGGTGCTCGCCAAGATGAACGCGGACTGGTGGATGCACAACTTCGCCAGTACGATGAAGGCCTTCCTCGCCATGACGACGGGCTGAGCGCCGCTTCTCAAATCCAGGGAACTTCGCCTTGAGAACATCGATCGACATTCATTTCCACGGCGTGCCGCGGCTCATCGTCGATGCCTTGCAGCGCCGCGACCTCGCGGAGGTCGTCGAGCTCGTCTCATCTCCCAACGGCGACCGCCTCGTTTTTCACGCGCCGCCGGAGGTCGTGGTCGAGCCGAGCACGAGCCTGTCGCCCCGCCAATACGACGAGCGGCTGATCCTCCAGGCGATGGATGAGCGCAAGCTAGACGCCGCCGCCATCAGCTTGCCGCCCGAGCTCTTCCTCTATTGGGCGGCGCCGGAATTCGGCGAGCGCTTAGCGCGCACGGTGAATGACGGGTTTGCCGAGCTCGCCCGCGCCCATCCGGACCGGCTGTTGCCGCTCGCGGCGCTGCCGCTCCAGGACGGCGAGCGTGCGGCACTCGAGCTCCACCGCGCCGTCCGCGAGCTCAAGCTCAGGGGCGCCTCCATCTGCACGCATGTGAACGGCAAGGACCTCGATCATCCCGACGTGGCGCCGGTCCTGGAGATGGCGGATCGGCTCGAGGTGCCACTCTTCCTGCATCCGCAGAATGCCGGCGATATCAGCCGGATCAAGGATTATCACCTCTGGAATGCGCTGGGCTTTCCGATGGAGAGCGCGATCGCGGCCTCCCGGCTCATCGGGAGCGGCGCTTTCGAGCGCTTCCCGCGCCTGAAGATCGTCCTCGCGCATGGCGGCGGTTTCTTCCCCTATCAGGTCGGGCGCCTGGACCACGCCTACCGCGCGCATCCCGCAGCCTTCAAGGGCCTGCCCAAGCCGCCCAGCGCCTATCTCGGCAACATCTACTGCGACAGCCTCACACATAGCGAGCTCGCGCTGCGCTTTCTCGTGGAGCGCATGAGCCCCGACCACGTGGTGCTCGGCACGGACTATCCCTTCACGATGCGGAACGATGCGCCCGTCGATGCGGTCCGCGCGCTCGGTCTGCCGTCGGGACACGAGAGGGCAATTCTCGGGGGAACGCTCGAGAGGCTCCTGCGGGTCGCCTAGCGCGGTCTGCCGCGCTATTTAACGGGGTCGTTCGTGTCGGCGAAGTAGAGCTTGCGGTTCTTGACCACGAGCGGGCGGTCGTAGTCCTTGTCACCGGGTTTCAGCACGCGCAGCAGCTTGATGTTGCGGTGCTTCCAGTCCGTGAAGGCGGTCAGCGTGCAGAGCTCCGGCGAATACCACAGGAACTGCACGAAGGTCTCGCCATCCTCGTAGCGGTCGAGGCGCCGGATCTTCCAGCTCTTGTACTCTTGGCGGCTGACCGTGATCGGCTCGAGGCCGAGGACGGTGAAGATGACATGCGCTTTCTTCTCCGTCTTGCGCTCGGTGCGGTCGAGGTCAAAGTGCTTGTCCGGGCGCAGCGGCCAGAGCTGCTCCAGCGAGCTCATGTGCGCGTCAAAATCCCAGCGGTCGTCGCCGTCGTCGAACATGAGCTGTCCGCGCCGCTCCACCCTCCGGTTGGTGCCGAGGATGAGGTAGCTGTAGTAGAAGGGCGGCGCATCCGGCGGCTTCGGAAGGATGAGATAGCCGCGGTTGGTGTAGAGGAGCTTCGTGTCCGCGAGCGGCTCGCAATAGCCGGCGGCATAGGGATCGGAGCCTTGGGCACGCGCGCCCGGGGCGCACGACAATACCGCCGCCAGCAGCAGCAACCCGCCCCAAACGCCACAAGCCCTCATCCTTGACCTCTCAGAAGTGGCTCGGCATCCCTGATGAATCGCCGGATCGCTAAGCCGGGTCAATACCCGAGTGCTCCTCAGCGCACGATTTGCTCGGAGCCCATCGGGCCGAAGGGCAAGGAATAGTAAAGGAGGGCTGAATTGGACCCCGGGTTTGCTTTCCCGATCCCGGCATTGGAGATGTGATCGACCGTGATTCCTAGCCGTGAATGGTCGTCGAAGCGGTAGTCGATCTCGAGGCCAGTCTTGAACTCAACCGTGGCACCCAAATTGATCCCGTCGCCGCGGTAGTAGTAGCCGACCGCGCCGTTTGGCGTGACCACCCAGCGATGCCCGAGATAGAGATCGAGGCGCAGCCCACCATAGCCGTAGACCGCCTTGTCGGTGGTGACGAGGAGCCCGAGCATCGGCTTCAGGAAGAGGAAGCTGTCTGCAAAACGCAGCTCGATCCTCCCCTGGCCCACCTGCGTGCGGTTGAAATCGAAAATACCGCCGCCGACCGAGATGAAATACGGATCCTCCGCGTACACAGGCTGCGCTGCGCTGGCGAGAATAAAACCCACGAAAAGTGCTGCCCCGACCGCCGGCAGCGCGGCCGGCTTGCGCGTCATCCCAAAACCCTCCCCCGTCCCCTGCCCGAGCTGGGCTTGGGCATATTAGAGCCGCAAGCGGCTAGGGCAAGCGTTTCAGGCGCTCTACTGCGTCGACGAGGCGCGAACGGATGCCGGGCTCCATCGCGGAATGTCCGGCATCGGGCACGACCGCATAGTCGGCCTCGGGCCAAGCGCGGGCGAGCTCGTCCGCGCTCACGATCGGGCAGACCATGTCGTATCGGCCTTGGACGATGGTGGTGGGGATGTGGCGGATGCGGCCGACATGGGCGACGAGGTCGCTCTCGGGCCGCCGCAGGTGGTGCGTGAAATAGTGTGCCTCGATGCGGGACAGGCCCAGCGCCATCCGGTCCTCGCCGAAGGCGGCGACCGTGTCCGGACTCGGCAGCAATGTCGAGCAGGCACCCTCATAGACGCTCCAGGCGCGCGCGGCCGGCATATGTACGGTGGGGTCCGGGCTGATCAGGCGGCGATAATAGTTGCGCAGCAGGTCCCCGCGCTCCGCCTCGGGCAGGAAGCCCGCGAAGTTCCGCCAGACCTCCGGAAAGACCGCGCGAATACCATAGAGAAACCAGTCGATCTCGGACTTGCGGCAAAGAAAAATGCCACGCAGCACCAGGGCGCGGACGCGCCCGGGATGCGCCTCGGCATAGGCGAGTGCCAGTGTCGAGCCCCAGGAGCCGCCGAAGACGATCCAGGAACCGATGCCGAGATGCTGGCGCAGCCGCTCGATGTCGGCGACGAGGTGCTCGGTCGAGTTGTCGACGAGCGCGCCCAACGGCGTCGAGCGGCCGGCGCCGCGCTGGTCGAAGATCACGATCCGATAGTGCTCGGGATCGAAAAAGCGCCGGTGCGTCGGCGTGGCGCCGGCGCCTGGGCCGCCGTGCAGGAACACCACGGCAGGCCCCGTGGGATTGCCGGATTGCTCCCAATACATGACGTGAAGAGGATCGAGCGGCAGCATGCCCGAGGCAAATGGCTCGATCGGCGGGAAAAGCTCGTGCCGGCTCATTGACTCCGTCCGCTGTATCCGACCGCCGCAGTCTAATTGCTGAAGTCGCGATGGCAACCCCGGCGGTGACGTTGAAAAAGCCGCAATTTCGGCTCAGATTGATATCCGACTATTGCTGCGCCGGAGGCGTGCCATGCGTCCAGCCACCCGATGTCTCGTACTCCTGGGATTGCTGCTTTTGGGAGCCTGCGCCGTAGGTCCCCCGGCAGGACCTAGCGTGGCGGCGATGCCGCCGAGCACGAAGCCCCCGGAGATCTTTCAGCAAGACGACGCGATGTGCCGGAACTATGCGCTGCAGGCGACGGGCTTTGCCTCCCCGTCGGCGGCGGCCAATCAGAGCATGGTAAACAGCGCCGTGCTCGGCACTGTCCTCGGTGCGGCCGCGGGCGCCGCGATCGGCGCCGCCGCGGGCAACCCAGCCGCCGGTGCTGCGATCGGCGCCGGCAGCGGCCTCATCCTCGGAAGCGCCTCCGGCGCGGGTGCCGCGAATTACTCCGCAGGATCCGTGCAGTATGCCTACGACGCCAGCTATCTCCAGTGCATGGCCTCGCGCGGCAACAATGTTCCGCAGCTCCCGCCGCCGCAATACGCCTACGGCTATGGATACGGCTATCCCTATGCCTATCCGCCCTACTATCCCTACGCCTACCCCTATTATCCCGTCTATTTCGGCGGCAGCGTCGGCTGGGGCGGCGGCTATTACCGCCACTGGTAATCGGGGTCTCTGAGCAATCGAAGGCCCGCCTCAGCGGCGATAAGCGAGCTCGTGCCGCACGATCGCCGTGCCCTGCGCGAGCGCCGCGAGTTTGCCTAAGGCAGTTTGCGTGTCCATCGGCGCCATGCCGCAGTTAGTGCAGGGATGAATCCGCTCCGGCGCCACCAGCCTCATCGCGCCGCGGATCACCGAGGCCACCTCCTCCGGACTCTCGACCGCATCGCTCGCGACGTCGATCGCGCCGAGCAGCACGTCCTTCCCGTCGAGCAGTCTCAAGAGCTCGATCGGCACTTTCGAATGGATGCATTCGAGCGAGACCTGATCGATGCGGCTCTCGGCGAGGGCGGGGAATATCTCCTCGTATTGCCGCCATTCGCCGCCGAGGCTCTGCTTCCAATCGATGTTGGCCTTGATGCCGTAGCCATAGCAGATGTGGACTGCGGTCTTGGCGCCGACACCCTGGATCGCACGGTGGAGCGCCGCAATGCCCCATTCCTTGACGTCCCGCATGTAGACGTTGAAGGCAGGCTCGTCGAACTGGATCACATCGACGCCGATCGCTGCGAGCTCGCGCGCCTCCTCGTTGAGGAGCTCAGCAAAGGCCATTGCCATGCTGACGCGGTCGCCGTAATGGGCGTCGGCGATGGTGTCGACGATGGTCATTGGTCCGGGCAGCGTGAATTTGAGCCGGTGTTTCGTGTGCGCCCGCGAGAGCTCCGCCTCGGTGCGGTGCACGCTCCGGCGCCGGCGCAGCTTCGCCGTCACCGTCGGCACCTGCGCCTCGTAGCGGTTATTGCGGATCCCCATCGTGACCTTCTTCTCGAAGTCGATGCCCTCTATTTCCGCCAGGAAGCCGTGCACGAAATGGACGCGCGATTGCTCGCCATCGCTGACGATGTCGATCCCGGCATCCTCCTGGAGCTTGAGTGCCAAGAGCGTCGCGTCGCGCTTCGCTGCCGCGAGCGTCTCCCCTTCCTGCGCCCAGGGCGCCCAGAGCATCTTCGGTTTTGCGAGCCATGCCGGCTTGGGCAGGCTCCCGGCGATGGTGGTCTCGAGCATGGCGCAACTCTCCCCTCAAGTTCTTTGCGAGGGATCATAGAGCAAGGCGGGCTCGAATACCCGTATGCCCTCGCCCCGCGGTGCAAGGGACAGGGGTTTCCTCATGCGTTAAGGTCGATGCGGAGGAAATGCCGATGACGTCGAGCCTGCTCTTCGCCGAGCCCCAGATCGAGGCGCGGAGGCTGCCGGATGGCGGCATGCTGCTGCGCTCGGCCGTCGAGCTGGGCCCGCTTCCGCGCTCCACCTCTGAGTGGCTCCGGCATTGGGCGACGCACACACCCGATCGCGTGTTCCTGGCGGAGCGCCGCGCGGATGGAGGCTGGCGCAAGCTCTCTTATGCCGAGGCCCGCACCGCCGCGCGCGCGATCGGAGAGGCGCTCATCGAGCGCGAGCTCGGCCCGGAGCGGCCGCTGATGATTCTCTCGGAGAATGGCATTGACCACGCCCTTCTCGTCCTGGGCGCGCTCGAGGCGGGCGTTCCCGCCGTCCCGGTCTCGACGGCCTATTCGCTCATCTCGAAGGACTTTCAGAAGCTCCGCTACATCGCCGATCTCGTCGAGCCCGGCATGCTCTACGCCGCGGATGGCGCGCGCTACATCGAGGCGCTAAAGGCGATCAATCTCAAATTCGCAGAGATCGTGGTGAGCGCGAACCCGCCCGCGGGCTTTCGCTCGACCCCGCTCTCGGCGCTGCTCCGGACGATTCCGGGCGCCGCAATCGAGGCGGCCTCGCAAGCGGTCGGCCACGACACCATCGCTAAAGTCCTCTTCACCTCGGGCTCGACCGGCGACCCCAAGGGCGTCGTCAACACCCAGCGCATGCTGCTCGCGAACCAGGAGAGCATCGCCCTCATTTGGCCCTTCGTCACGCGACGCCCGCCGGTGCTGGTCGATTGGCTCCCCTGGAACCACACCTTCGGTGGCAACCACGACTTCAATCTCGTGCTCCGCAATGGCGGCAGCCTCTATATCGACGAAGGCAAGCCCGTCCCTGGCCTCGTCGAGCGGACGGCCGCCAACCTCAGAGAGATCTCGCCCACGCTCTACCTGAACGTGCCACGCGGCTATGCGATGCTGCTCGATCAGCTCGAGCGCGACGACGCGCTCGCGCGCAATTTCTTCCGGGAGCTCGACGCGATCTTCTACGCCGCGGCGGCGCTGCCGCAGAGCCTCTGGGAGCGGATCGAGCGGCTCTCGGACAAGGTACTGGGACGGCGCCTCCCCATGCTCTCCGCCTGGGGCGCGACGGAGACCGCGCCGATGGCGACCGCCGTCCACTACCCGATCGCGCGCGCCGGCAACGTCGGCGTCCCCGCGCCGGGCTGGGAGCTGAAGCTCGTGCCGAACAGCGGCCGACTCGAGGTGCGCGTTCGCGGCCCCATCGTGACGCCCGGTTATTTCAAGCGGCCCGATCTCAGCAAGACGGTCTACGACGCGGAGGGCTTCTATTGTCCCGGCGATGCGATGCGCCTGGAGGATCCCGGCGATCTCGCGCGCGGGCTCGTCTTCGATGGCCGGTTTGCCGAGAACTTCAAGCTCTCGACGGGCATCTGGGTGAGCGTCGGGGCGCTCCGCGTCGCGGCCATCGCGGCCTTGGCGCCGGTGATGGAGGATGGCGTTCTGACGGGGCACGACCGCGACGAGGCGGGCCTACTGGTGTTCCCCAGCCTTGCGGGCTGCCGCGGGCTCTGCCCGCATCTCCCTAAGGAAGCGCCGCTTGCGGCGCTTGTGCGCGAGCCCGCGATTCGCGCAGCGCTCGCCGCCGGTCTGCGCCGGCTCAACGCCGCCGGCACCGGCAGCAGCCACCGTATCGGCCGCGCCCTCCTGATGAGCGAGCCGCCCTCGATCGACCGCGGCGAGATCACCGATAAAGGCTACCTGAACCAGCGCGCGTGTCTCACGCACCGCGCGGCGCTGGTCGAACTGCTCCATAGCGACCCCCCTGCATCGGAAGTCGTGCTGGCGGGTCGAGGCGAGC
>DATJVP010000160.1:0-26505 GCA_035581425.1 Allostellaceae bacterium
TTGCGCCCGCCGCGCAGGCCCTCGTCCGCGGTGATGAGGAAGGTCGATCCGCAATCCTGCAGGCGCCCGATGAGGCTCTCCGGCGAGAAGCCGCCGAAGACCACGGAGTGGATCGCGCCGATCCGCGCGCAGGCGAGCATCGCGAAGGCCGCCTCGGGGATCATCGGGAGATAGATCGTGACGCGGTCGCCCTTCTTGACGCCCCGCGCCTTCATGACGTTCGCGAGGCGGCAGACGTTCTCGTGCAACTCCGAATAGGAGACGTGGCGATGCTCGCTGGGGCTGTCGCCTTCCCAGAGGATCGCGGTCTGGTCCGCGCGCAGCCGGAGATGCCGGTCGATGCAGTTGTAGGAGGCGTTGAGCGTGCCGTCCTCGAACCAGCGGATGCGAACGTCGCCCTCGAAGCTCGTGTCCTTGACCTTCGTGTAGGGCTTGATCCAGTGGAGCCGCTTGCCGTGCTCGCCCCAGAACTTCACGGGATCCGCGAGCGAGGCCTCGTACATCTTTGCGTATTTGGCCGCGTCCACCCAGGCATTGCGCGCGACGCTCTCGGGGACCGGGAAGATCGACGTGTTCGTCATGGCGTTCGCTCCCGAATTTTCTCGGCGATAGTTGGGCCGATTATTGCGGGATCGCCGGGGCGAGACAAGTCGAGGGGCCGCGCTGGGTGCAAAACAATGGCTCCCGGCCGAGGGGACATTCGACCGGGAGCCGGTTCGGCGCCCCCACGGGGGGACTGCGAGGACGCCGCGCTCGAGAAGGCGCGCGGTGCGGCTACTTCGCGAGCCCTGCTGTCTCGGCGGCAGGACGCGCGGAGGCGACGCTCTGCGGCGTGAGGCTTCCCGTCGCAAGCAGCGCCGCCTGCGTGCGGTTCGCGACGTGGAGGCGCTTGATGATCTGCTTCACATGCGCCTTGACCGTGCTCTCGGACATCGTGAGCGCGTCGGCGATGAGCTTGTTCGACTTGCCCTGCGCGATGAGGGCCAGCACGTCGCGCTGGCGTCGCGTCAATTCGGACCAGGGCTCGTTCTGACGCTTCGGGCTCTGCGCCGCGCTCTGGCGCTGCGGCCCCGCATCGATGAGCGAGGAGGGCACGTAGACACCCCCCGCGAGCACGAGGTCGAGCGCGCCCAGCAGCACCTTGAGGCTGAGCGAGGCCGGAAGAAAGCCGCGCGTCCCGGCATTGAGGATGAGCCGCGCACGGTGCGGGTTGTCGTTCTCCGCGACCACCACGATCGGCGTCTCCGGCATCGCCTGGTGCAGCGTCTCGATCTGCTGGAGATCGACGAGCTCCGCCGTCGCGGCGCCCAGCAGCAAGAGGTCGAACTTCTGGCCGCCCTCGACGAGCCGCAGCACATCCTCCGCCGAGCCCAGGTCGAGGATCCGCCACGCCGTCTCATGCTCGGTCAGCGCGAGCTTCAAGCACTCGCGCCGGAGCCGGCTTTGATCGACCAGCGCCACCACGCTATCCTGCTGCGACTCCTGCGCGGCCCGGCGAATATCCTGTGCCTGACCCGCCCCCTTAACATCGATCGTCTCGCTACTACGGTCCATCCGTCTCTCCCGCTGAATGGGCATAGCGGCCCCAGCCGCCCCGAGCGGACGCGCGTCCCAAAGTGGGCAGCGTCCCCTCTCTCCGCAAATCGGATGACAGCATCGCTTCTAACCCCATCAGAAGGAACAGCAATTTCGTAAAATCAAATCTCAGTGCGTAACAATTTTAACTTTCATTAACAAACGCGATAAGATATTGGAAAAAAGTGGGAATCGTCAATGGCTGTGTTCAGTGGAGGTTGGGTTCGACGGGTGCGGCTCGCTTGCGCCGTTTACTTTGCCGCGGGTATCGCCGACTTCTCGTACCATTTGGTGGTCGCGCTGCAGATAGGCGATCAGCGCATCACTTGGAACGACCTGGTGGTTGCATTCGAGGCAAGCCTGTTCTGGCCCGTCGATTTGGTCGTGCGACTGCTAAGCAGGGGCTGAGCGGATTCTGCCGTTTACCGCCCCTTCACGGCATCATGATAATATGACCGCTCTGATGAGCAGTCCCCTCCCGCCAATTGTTCTTTCGCCCGCAACGCTCGGGGCATTGCAGGCGCGTGGAACCCAACCGAAGCTGCCGGCGCCCGCCCCGCAAGAGGCGGTTCCGAAGGCGGCGAACCTCCGCGCGGAAGGCACTGTGCGCCGAGGCCAATACCTCGATATCGTGGTTTGATCGGCTAGCCAGCGGCCGCGCGCCGTTCCGTCCGCGTCGCAACCCGGTCGCGCGGCACCCTCATCGTGACGGTGGTTCCACGGCCGACGACGCTCTGAATCTCGAGATCCCCACCATGTAGCTCCAGGAGGCGTCGCGCCAGCGGCAGCCCGAGCCCGGTACCACCATAGTTCCGCGTGATCTTGCTATCGATCTGCCGGAAAGGCTCCAAGGCGACAGGGATGTCTTCGGGCCGCATGCCGATCCCGGTATCGGCGATTGTGATCTCGAGGTCGCCAAGCTCGGTGAGCGCGGCTGCGATCTCGATACTGCCTCCGGGAGGCGTGAACTTGACGGCATTCGAGAGCAGGTTGAGCATCGCCTGCTTGAGCCGCATGTCGTCGGCGCGCACCGGAGGCAAATCCGTAGGCAGGCGCAGGCGCACGGCGATGCCGGCTTCTTCCGCCTTGGGCGTGATCAGGCGCAGGCAGCGCGCCGTCACGGCTTCGACAGCGATCCGCTCCTCGTGGAGCTCCAGCCGGCCTGCCTCGATCTTGGAGATGTCGAGAATATCCGAGATGAGCGCCAGCAAATGCTCGCCCGAGGAATGGATGTCGGCGGCGTAGCTCCGGTATTTCGCATCGACCGGACCGGATCGCGCGTCCCGGATCATCTCGGAGAAGCCCAAGACCGCATTGAGCGGCGTGCGGAGCTCATGGCTCATGGTGGCGAGGAATTCGGATTTGACCCGACTGGCGACTTCCGCCGCGTCCTTCGCCTGACGCAGGTTCCCGACGAGGTCGGCGTTTGCGAATTTGAGCCGGATCATGCCGACGATGCTCCGGTTCATCGATCGCCCCATCGAGAGCATGAGCGCGAGGTTCACGGCGGTCGTTGCGCCGAATATTACGGAAGTCGTGGTGGCGTGGAGGCAGCTCGACACCGCGAGCGGGCCGATCGCCGTGATCACGAAGGTGTTGAAGGCCGGCAGATATGCGGCGTAGGCGAATGTGCCACCGAGGACCATGCTCGCGACGATCAGGATCACGAATGCGGACAACTCGGGATCGCCGGGCATGTAGAAACCCGCGCCAAAAAGGCCCCAGAGCACGCCGCTCCCGAACATCATTATGACTGCAGGCCGCGCCCAGCGCGCGACCAGCGCGTCGTCGGACATCTCGCGGCTGAAGCGGAGCCACATGATGCCGCGGACGCCGAGCCAGAGCAGGAGGGCACCACTCCAGGCGAGCAGCAGGCTCGAGGGAACGCTGCCCCAGAGCATGGTCAGCGAAATCGCGGCGGCGAGCGCCGATCCCAGGATCGAGATCGGCGATTTGAAAAGGAGCCGAATCTGCTCGGCCTGGACGCTGCGCTCGACGTCGATCAAGGGTAGCGCCGCTCCACTTGTGCCGCCGTGCGGCGAAAGTCCATGGGTCGGAGAGAGTCGCCGGGGTTCGGTTAAGAAAGCGTTTAAGATTCGGCCGTGAGCGCCGAATGGCGTCAGTTCGCGGCCGGCCCGAAGCCCTTGGCGGTAAGGCACTCGCTCAGCAACTGCCGGCGCAGCGCCGGCCATCCGGCCATCGCGTTGTCGAGTTGGAGCCGATAGGTCGGGTCGTTGCGGCCGTAGGGGTAGCCGCGCGGCTTACCGATCAGGCCGGGATCGTCCATGGGAGTGACGCCCGGCGTTGGAAACGGCGCTGCGCTCTGAGTGCGATTCCACACCGTGAGTTGTGCCTCGCTGCGGCAATCGGCGTAGTCGCGATCGTTTGCCGCAATGTCCTGACCTGGTCGCACCCAGTCGGATGCTCCACATCCCACGAGAACTCCCGTGAGAAAGAGTGCCGCGATCGATGCTCGCAATCGAGAAATCATCGGTGCCCTCAAGAGGAAGTCTAGCGCACAGGCGAGGGCCGTGACACAGTCCTTAAGGTTATCCATACCCCAGCAGGCACCGAGGCGAAGCATGCGGCTCAGTGGCAAGGTGGCAATCGTGACCGGTGGCGGGTCGGGCTTCGGCGAAGGCATTGCCAAGCGCTTCGCCGAGGAAGGCGCGCGCGTCGTGGTGAATGACATCGACGAGGCCGGCGGCGCTCGCGTCACGGCGGAGATCGAGAAGGCGCAGGGGCAGGGGAGCGCGGTCTTTGTGCGAGCAGACGTCGCCGTCAGTGCTGACGTGTCACGCCTCGTGCGCCAGACGCTCGAGCGCTATGGCAGGTTCGATATCGTCGTCAACAATGCCGGTGTGACGCACGTCAACGGACCCATGCTCGGGGTGAGCGAGGCGATCTTCGACCGCGTCTTCGCGGTGAATGTGAAGGCGCTCTATTTCTCGGCGCTCCACACGGTGCCGGTCTTCCGCAAGCAGGGCGGCGGTTGCATCATCAACACGGCATCGACCGCGGGACTGCGTCCGCGGCCGGGCCTCGTCTGGTACAACGGATCGAAGGGCGCTGCGATCACCATCACCAAGGCTATGGCCGTCGAATTGGCGCCCGACAAGATTCGCGTCAACGCGCTCTGTCCGGTCGCGGGCGACACGCCGCTGCTGGCGAGCTTCATGGGTGGCGACACGCAGGAGAACCGCAAGAAGTTCATCGGTTCGATACCGCTAGGACGGCTATCGACCCCACGCGACGTCGCGAATGCAGCGCTCTACCTCGCCTCCGACGAGGCCGAGTTCATAACAGGCGTTGCGCTGGAGGTTGATGGCGGACGCTGCGTCTAGTGTCGGAAGTGCCGCATGCCCGTGAAGACCATGGCAATGCCGGCGGCGTCGGCTGCGGCGATAACATCCGCGTCGCGGATGGAGCCGCCGGGTTGAATGACGGCGGTAGCGCCGGCTTCGACGGCAGCGAGCAGTCCATCGGCAAAGGGGAAGAAGGCGTCTGACGCGACGACCGAGCCGCGCGTGGCGCTCTCCGGCAGCCCCGCGGCCTCGCTCGCCTCCGCTGCCTTGAGCGCGGCAATCCGCGCGCTGTCGACCCGGCTCATCTGCCCCGCGCCGATGCCCACGGTCGCACCCGCCTTCGCATAGACGATCGCATTTGATTTCACGTGCTTCGCCACGCGGAAGGCGAAGATCAAATCCTCCCTCTCCCGCGCGGTCGGCGAGCGCTTGGTCACGGTCTTGAGGCCGGCGGCGCCGGTCCGTCCGGAATCGCGCGTCTGCAGGAGATACCCTCCCGCGAGAGAGCGCAGTGTGACTCCCGATGCTGTGGGATCGGGCAGGCTTCCCGCAATGAGGACGCGCAGCGCAGATTTTCGCCGGAGAGCCTCCCGGGCGATGGGCTCGATCGCGGGCGCGATTGCGACCTCCGCGAAGAGCTTTGCGATGAGTTCTGCCGTCTCCGGATCGAGCGGGCGGTTTACTGCGACGATACCGCCATAGGCGCTAACGGGATCGCAAGCGAGCGCCTTGCTATAAGCATCGGCCAAACTCCGCCCGAGCGCGACCCCGCAGGGATTGGCGTGCTTGATGATCGCGACCGCAGGCTCCTCGAACTCCGCCACGAGCTCATACGCGGCGTCGGTGTCGTTGAGGTTGTTGTAGGAGAGCCCCTTTCCCTGGATCTGCTCCGCGCTCGCCACGCCCGCGCGCGTCGCGCCGCCGCGATAGAACGCCGCTTGCTGATGCGGATTCTCGCCGTAGCGCAGACGTTGCGCGAGTTCGGCGGTGATGACGAGGCGCTCAGGGAAGACTTCGCCGAATGATGCCTCAAGCCATTGCGCGATTGCGGCGTCGTAGGCCGCAGTCCGCTGGAAAGCGAGCATCATTAGCCGCCGTCGCAAGTGCCCCGAAGTTGCGCCGTCGTTCGCGGCAATATCCGCAAGCAGCGCCCCATAGTCGCGAGGGTCGGTCACCGCCGCGACCGCCGCGTGATTCTTTGCTGCGGCGCGAATGAGGGCGGGGCCCCCGATGTCGATGTTCTCGACGCACTCCTCGTAGGTAGCGCCGCGCGCGACGGTCGCGGCGAAGGGATAGAGGTTCGACACCAGCAGATCGATCGGCTCAATTCCGTGTGCTGCGATCGCCGCGAGGTGCTCGGGCCGGTCGCGCTGCGCGAGCAGGCCGGCGTGAATTGCGGGATGCAGCGTCTTGACGCGACCGTCGAGCATTTCCGGAAAGCCAGTCACCGCCGCGACATCGGTCACGGCAAGGCCCGCTTCCGCCAGGGTCCGTGCCGTGCCGCCGGTCGAGATGAGCTCCACGCTGCGCGCCAATAGTCCGCGTGCCAAGTCGAGCAGTCCAGTCTTGTCATGGACGGAGAGCAGGGCTCGCCTTACTGGCCGAAGCGCGTCGTCGGTCATCAGATCGCTCGTGGGAGTGCGAGGCTCGCGACCATAGTGTGCGCTCGAGTCGCAATCAAGCGGCGCTTCCCCGTCATTTCCCCTCGCGGCGCACGGCCCATTTCACGGTCGCTCCTTGTGTTCCCACATGTCCCTGCAGCACGATCTGCTGCGTTTTCTTGACGTCGCCGCCGCCGAGATAAACGCTTTCGGCGAGGCTCATCACCGCCCCTTGCGCGCGCAGCCGCCAACCCGCGCCGCTCGGCAGGCGCAGCAGCGCGGCGCTTCCGTCCTGGATCAAGGACGCCTGCACCTGCGGATGCAGGTGAAAGCGCACCGTGAAGCCCTGTCCCGGCGGGCCGGTCAGGCGATCCTCGCCCCGGAGGTCGTCGCCGTCGGTCGCAAGGAAGAGCTGGCGCGCATGGACGAGGCCAAAGCGGCCTTTGTAGCCGTCGTGGCTCGCAGCGACGAATTGGCTGCCGTCCTGTTCCGCCCGCTCGCGCGTGACATGCCGCAGCCGCCGCGTCAGGTGGCCGGTCTCGTCGAGCTCCGAGGAGGGTGCATCCGCCACAACTAACGTTGAGTGCGCGGCAGTGGTCCGCATCGCCGCATGCCAAGCCTCATTCGACCCACGGTAGGCGCCGCAATTGACGATGAGGCGCTCGCGGCCATAGCTCATCTCGAAGGCGAGGGTCCCCGCGTGGGGATGGCCGCCGAGCGCGTCGGCTGCGGGCGCTCCGCAATCCACGATCACGATACTCTTGCCGGTATGAAGGCGCTCGAAGCCCGTCATCGGCGCGCTCGCCGGCGGGCGGCCCTTGCATTCCGAGCGCGCGAGGACGAGGTCGAGATAAGCCGACTGCTGCTCCGTACTATCGTTGAAGAGGGCGAGGCGGGCGTCGCCGTGGCGAAAGAAGCGCAGCATCGGCGCCGCGCGGTCGATCGCGGCCTGCAGCGGCGCCGGCACCTCGACTCGCGCCGCGTTGAGTGCGGAGCGCGCGTCGATGAGGTGTCGAAGCGCCGCCGCTTGCAGCGACGGGCTACGCGCGGTGTGGCCACCATCCGGCAGAATCTGCGCGTTTGCCTCGCGCTCGATGAGACGCAGCACGCGATCGAGCTCGGCATCTCCAAGGCCGAGCGCGAGCGAAGCCGCAAGCAGACCCTTCAGCGCCTGCAGGCGCTCGATGCCCGTGACCTCCCACGACGCCGCGCGTCGCAAATGCCGCGTCTGGCGTGCGATGCTCTCGAGGAACGCGGCGCGGACCGCCACGTCGCCCTCCGCGGGTGCCAGCAGTTCCGCCCATGCGAGCCAGGAGTGAAGACGCTCGCCCGTGACGTCCGCGCGCCAAACCAGCGGATGCCAGCGCGCCTGGCTCTCGGTCCAGCTTTCGAGCAGCGTTCGCACCCGCTCGACCGCAGTCTCGTTCGCGAGCGCCGCGAGGTCGGCGAGCCAGGCGAAGCCGTGGAGTGCCGCGCGCCATTCAAGGCTCGGGGATTCGTCGTTCCAGGGAGGCTCCGCGGCTTTCACAGTCTCGTCGTGAAAGCGATAACGTCCCGCGAGGATGGCTTGGCCCTGCTCCGGATCGCCGGGCCACCGCTCCTCGAGCATCAGCGAGAGGCCGCGAGGCCGGCGACCGAGGAGCCGGAGCCGGTGGAGCGGCGTCCGGCAGACCATCGCCCAGATCCGGTAGCGCAGGCGGCGGTCCGTCGTGGCGGCGGCCATGGGCGGCGATCGACTCCTAAGGCGTTCTGATTCCGGCGCGCAGGGCTCGAATGTTCTCCGCGTAGTGTTCGGCGCCGCCAGCGAAGGTCGCTGTCCCCGCGACCAACACGTCGGCGCCAGCGGCGATCGCCGCACGGGCGGTCTCCGCATTGATGCCGCCATCAACCTCGAGATCGATGCTGCGGCCGGTGTAGTCGATGCGTTTCCGGAGCGCACGGATCTTGTCGAGCTGGCTGCCGATGAAGCTCTGTCCGCCGAAGCCGGGATTGACACTCATCACCAGCACCAGATCGACCTGGTCGAGCACGAAATCGACCGCCTCGGCGGGCGTTCCGGGATTGAGCGAGATGCCCGCCTTCTTGCCGAGCGACTTGATGAATTGAATCGTGCGGTGGAAATGCGGTCCCGCCTCGGGATGAACGGTGATGATGTCGGCGCCGGCGGCGGCAAACTCCGGAACGAAGGGATCGATCGGCGAGATCATGAGATGGACGTCGAATGGCAGCGTCGTGTGTGGCCGCAGCGCTCGGACGACCGCGGGCCCGATCGTGAGGTTGGGCACGAAATGCCCGTCCATCACGTCGATGTGGACGTAATCGGCGCCTGCGGCCGTGATGGCCTGCACCTCCTCACCCAACCGTGCGAAATCCGCCGACAGAATCGACGGGGCGATGCGAATCGGCCGCTGCATGGGCATCGTTCGTAACAAGGATCGCCGCGCGCGGCAAGGCGCGTGCGCGTCACTCCATGCGAACCAACCGTGCGGCGAAAAAGCCGTCGAGCCCGTCGAGTTCGGAGAGATGGCACGGGAAGGTGCGGAGATCGCCGTCGGCAGTAAGGCACTCTGCAAGACCGCCGACCTCCTCGGCCGAGATCGGCCGGCGCTGCACCTTGGCGCCCCGCGCGAGCAAGCGCGCGACCTGCTGCGGTCCCTCCTCGGGTTCGAGCGAGCAGGTGCAGTAGACCAGCATGCCGCCAGGGGCGAGCATCGCAACGGCAGCGTCGAGCAGTCGCTCCTGCACTGCGGCGAGGCGGAGCACGTCGTCCATGCTCTTGAGATGCGGCACGTCCGGGTGGCGGCGGATGGCGCCGGTAGCGGTGCAGGGTGCATCCAATAGGACCAAGGGCGCGGCCTCCGGCGGTTGCCAAGTCGCGGCGTCGGCCGCAACGCATTCTGCCTCGAGGTGCAGCCTGTTCAGGTTCGACTTCAGCCGCTGCAAGCGCCGCGGCGAGCGGTCGATCGCGACGACGCTCGCGCCGGCTGCTGCGAGCTGCGCCGTCTTGCCGCCGGGTGCCGCGCAGAGGTCGAAAACACGCTTGCCCGCGATCTTGCCAAAGAGGGTTGCGGGAATGGCCGCCGCCGCGTCCTGCACCCACCAGGCGCCTTCCTGATAGCCCGGCAGTGACATGATGGCGCCGCCGCTATTGCGGCGGAGCGTGCCGGTCGGAAGGACTTGAGCCTCGAGCGCTTGCGCCCATTTCTCGCGCTCGCTACGCACGGTGATGTCGAGCGGGGCTTCCTTGAGGTGGGCGGTGGCGATGCCGCGGGCAACGGTCTCGCCATAGGCGAGGCTCCAGGCCTCCCAAAGCCAATTGGGCGTGTTGAGGCGCGGCGCGTCCTGTTGCCCAACCAGCCCCGGTCCCTCGAGGCTCAGGCGGCGCAGGACCGCGTTGACGAGGCCCTTATAGGTGGGAAAGCCGCGGGCGCCGGCGAGGTCGACGGTTGTCGCGACCGCAGCATGGGGCGGCGTGCGCAGGAAGAGGAGCTGCGCAATCCCGAGGCGCAGCATGTCGTGCACCATCGCTGCACGCGGCGGCAGCGGCGTGTTGAGGCAATGCGCGATGAGTGCATCGATCTGGCCCAGCCGGCGCAGCACGGTCGCGACCAGGAGCCGGGCGAAGGCGCGATCGCGCGGTGCCAGGTGGCCGATCTCGGCACTTTCGTCGATGACGTCGTCGAGAGGTCGCTTGCGGCGCAAGACGGCGCCAATGAGGTCGACCGCCACGCCGCGCGCGGAGGGAGTATCGCTCTGATTTGGAGCTGGCTGTGCCACCGCTCGCCGCCCAAGGTTCCCTTACGTCCCGGGGCGACCAGACATGCGCCTCGCATCCCCGCCCCCGAGCCAAAGAAACTGGCGCCCAAGTGCCTGGAGTTCAAGCGCTACTCTCGGAGGGGGTTGTGGGGAAGGAGCGAAGCTGGTCCTATTGCGCTCATGCTCAACCCGAAGCCGGCCGAGAAAAGTGCGGATAAACCCAAGGAATCAGAGGGCTCCTCCTCCGTTCCGTCACCGCGCAAGCCCGGCACCGCGGTCGAAATAGGCGGACCCAAGGGTCCTGAGCCCACCCGCTACGGCGATTGGGAGCTGAACGGCCACTGCATCGATTTCTAGCCGCGACCGCTCAAGCGCAAAAGAAAAAGAAGAGGGGCCCGAACGGGCCCCTCTGGTTCGAGAGATCTCCCGTTTGCGCTTAGTTGCGGCTCTGGCCGAAGAGGCGCAGCAGCATGATAAAGAGGTTCAGGAAGTCGAGGTAGAGCTGCAAGGCGCCCATGATCGCCTTCTTCCCGGCAACCGTGCCGTCATCATTCGCGAAGTAGGACTCCTTGATCCGCTGCGTGTCGTAGGCCGTGAGGCCCGTGAAGATCAGGACGCCGATCACGGAGATCACGAAGCTCATCATGCTGGAGAGGATGAACAGGTTCACCACGCTCGCGATGATGATTCCGATCAATCCCATGAAGAGGAACGCGCCCATCCCCGAGAGATCGCGCCCGGTCGTGTATCCGTAAAGGCTCATCGCCAGGAACATCGCGGCGGTGATGAAGAAGGTCGAGACGATGCTGGCGCCGGTGTAAGCGAGGAAGATGTAGCCAAGTGACAATCCCATCAGCGCCGAATAGGCCCAGAAGGTGAGCTGTGCCGCCCCGAGGCTCATGCTCTGGATACGGAAACTCAGCAGGAACACGAGAGCCAGTGGCGCAAGCATCACCACCCAGATCAGCGGCGAGCGCGCAATGGTGAGATAGATGCCTGAAGCCGCGGCTCCATAGGCAACGAGGCCGGTGAGGACCAGCGCCGCACCCATGTAGTTGTAGACGCGCAGCATGAACTGCCGCAGGCCTGCATCGACATCGGCCCAAGTCGCTGGACGCGCCGCAGCGCGGTTTTGCCAATCGTAAGCCATGGGTCCCGTCTCCGTCCCTTTTTGGGTAAGTCTCGTGTGGCGAGATATTGGCACAGGGTAGGGAAACTTCAATAAGCGGATGGCGGTCGCGAAAATGCCTTATTCGTTACGGAGATAGGGTGCTGCCGAGACGCTGAGTGCCCGCCAAGTTCCGGCATAACCGAGCACGAGCGTCATCGCGAGCGCCACCGCGGCTGAAAGCGCCGCCGCCCCCGGCAGAAACACCCATTCCGACCGCATCACCTGGGTTACGACGAAATAGGAGGCGAGCATCCCGAGCGCCGCCGCGATCGTGGCCGAGAGCAGGCCGAGGAGTCCGTATTCCAGCAGAAAGGCTTGCAGCAGATCGCGGCGGGTCGCGCCGAGCACCTTGAGGATGACGGCCTCGTAGAGGCGCTGGCGGCGCGAGGCCGCCAGCGCTCCTGCCAGCACGAGCCCCGCCGCGACGAGTGCGATCGCTGCTGTTGCCCGAAGCGCCGCCGCTGCCGCCGCCACGATGCTGCCCACGGCTTGGAGGGCGTCTTTCACGGGGATGCTCGAGATGTTCGGGAACCGGTCGGTGACGGCCTTCTCGAGCGCCGCCTCGCGCTCCGGCGGCACTCGCGCCACGGCAATCTCGGTCTCCGGTGCGCCGGAGAAGCTTCCGGGAGAGAACACCATCGCGAAATTGATGCCGAGCGAGGCCCAGTCGAGGCTCCTCAGGCTGCCAATCTTCGCGGTCACGTCGCGCCCGAGCACGTTGACGGTGAGGGCATCGCCGACCTTGAGTCCCATGCCGCGGGCGAGTTCCGCCTCGAAGGAGACGAGCGGCGGGCCTCGGTAGTCGCTCGGCCACCATTCGCCCTCGACTAGCCTCGAACCTGTGGGGGCCGTCGAAGAATAAGTGAGGCCGCGCTCGCTGCGGAGCGCCCATTGCGCCTCCGGCGCTACCGTCGCGCGCTCTGCGGTGACGCCGTTGAGCCGTACGATTCTGCCGCGCAGGCTCGGCACGCGCTCGAAATTGCTGACCTCAGGAAAGCCCCGCAGGAGCGCGTCGAAGGCCGCGGCCTGGTCGGGCTGGATGTCGATGAAGAAGAAGCTCGGCGCGCGCTCCGGCATTTCCCGGTCGAGGGTCTGGGAGATGTTGCCTTCGACCGCCGTGAGGCCGACCAGCACCGTGAGTCCGAGCCCCAGCGAGGCGATCACGTCCGGCGTATTGGCGCCGCGCCGGCCGAGATTACCCAGCGCGAGCCTCAGCGCCGGATGCCGCGGGCGCCCGAGCGCACGCACGGCGGCGATGATGCCTGCGGCCACTAGTCGGAAGACAATGAGCGCCGCCACTGCTCCGAGCACCGACCATCCGGCAAGCCGCCGGTCGCTGCTGGTCGCGATCACCAGCCCCGCCAACAGGAGCGCCGTCGCTGCCTGGGCGGCCAGAATGCCAGGCCCGAGTTTGCTCGGGGGCGACTCGGTGGTGGCGCGGAAGAGTGTGGCCGGCGGCACCGAGCGCGCAGCGGCGAGTGGTCCCAGCGCAAAGGCGAGCGTCGTGAGCGCGCCCGCCGCTGCGGCGACCGCGAGGGGCAGCGAATAGAGGTCGAACCGGGCCGTGACCGGCAGCATCGCCGGCAGCAGGCGTGCAAGGAGCAGCGGTGCAGCCGCGCCGACGACGAGGCCCAAGAAAATGCCGAGGGCGCCGAGCACGGAGATCTGCAGCAGGTATGTCGTGAAGACCAAGCGGCCCGAAGCTCCCAGGGATTTGAAAATCGCGATCGAGGGTGTGCGGCTTGCGAGATAGCCGCGAACGGCGTTGCCGACGCCGACACCGCCTACCAGCAGCGCGGCGAGTCCCACGAGGGTGAGATAGAGTCCGATGCGGTCGAGAAGCCGCTCGAGGTTGGGAGTCGCATTGGCGACGTCGCGGATGCGCCATCCGGCATCCGCGAATCTCAACTTTGCATCGGCCTCCCACGCGGGGATATCGTCGCCTGTGGTGAAGCGCAGCCGATAGCCGTAGCTCGAGACGACGCCAGGCACGAGGAGCCCGGTCTCCGCAAGTGCGGCCTTCGCTATGACGACCCGCGGCCCCAGGATGAAGACGCCGGTAACGGCATCGGGCTCGTGCAAGAGCGCGGCGCGAAGTTCGAAGCGGGCATCGCCGACGCGGAGGACGTCGCCGGGCTTGAGGCCGAGCCGGTCGAGAAGCGCAGGCGCTGCCACCGCACCCCAGAGGCCGTTGCGCTGCGCGAGCGCATCGGCGATGGGTTGCGGCGGGTCGAGACCAGCCTCGCCATAGAGCGGATAGGCACCATCGACGGCCTTGAGCTCGATCAGGCTCCGCGCGGCGTTGTCGTCGCGCCGCGCCATGGCGCGCATCCCGATCGTCTCCGAGACGGTGCCGCTTTGGTCGAGGAAGGCGCGCTCGGCGTCGCTGGCGGGGCGCAATGCAAGCTCGACCTCGACGTCCCCGCCGAGCATAGAACGTGCGTCCGCATGGAGCCCGGCGCCGACCCCCGCCGCGAGCGAGCCCACTCCCGCGATGATCGCAACACCGATCGCCAGACAAGCAAGGAAAATACGAAAGCCCCTGAGTCCGCCGCGCAGCTCCCGGCGCATCAGCCTGCAGGCGAGCGTCCAGGACATGATGCCCTAATAAGCCGCCGCCGCGCCGCGGCGTGCGTTGTCCGCGACGATCCGCCCATCCGCGAGCTCGACGATGCGTCCCGCGCGGCGGGCGAGCTCGGTCTCGTGCGTGATGAGAAGGAGCGTCGTGCCGTGTTCGGCGCTGAGGCCAAAGAGCAGATCCATCACCTGGGCACCGGTCGCGCCGTCGAGGTTTCCCGTGGGCTCGTCGGCGAAGATGAGCTGCGGCCGCGCGGCGAATGCGCGTGCGAGGGCGACGCGCTGCTGCTCGCCGCCAGAGAGTTCCGCGGGATAATGGCCCTCCCTCGGACCGAGCCCGACCGAGACGAGGCATTGCGCAGCGGTCTCGAAGGCATCGCGGCGTCCCGCGAATTCGAGCGGCAGCGCCACGTTCTCGAGCGCCGTCATGGTCGGCACCAAGTGGAAGGCCTGGAAGACGATCCCGACGGCATCGCGGCGAAAGCGCGCGAGGCCATCTTCGCCGAGCCCGGCGAGATCGGTCCCCGCGACCACCACGCGCCCCGCGCTCGGCCGCACCAGCCCAGCAATCGTCATCAGCAACGTCGTCTTGCCGGAGCCGGAGGGGCCGACGAGGGCCACGCTCTCGCCGCGAGCCACCGCGAGTGAGACTCCGCGGAGCACGTTGACGGCGCCCGCCGCGCTCGTCAGTGTTACCTCGACACCCTCGAGCAGGATCATCTCTGTGCGTGCGTCAGCGGCCATAAAACACTTCGAGGAAGCGATCCCAAATCGGACGAGCGAGAGTGGTTATGGACTGTGGCGAAAGCTTGTCAACCTCGCGGCGGCTGCGCTCATCGCGTTCTTCGTGATCGGTGCCGCAGCGGCTGCGCCCACGCGAATCGTCGCCTTCGGCGATAGCCTCACCGCGGGCTATGGCGTGTTGCCGGAGGAGGCGTTCCCCGTGCGCCTGCAAGCCTGGCTCCACGAGCACGGCGTCGAGGCCGAGGTGGTCAACGCCGGCGTCTCCGGCGACACCAGCGCCGGCGGACTCGCGCGCCTCGATTGGACGCTCGCGGAGCCCGCAGATGCCGTCCTCGTGGAGTTCGGCGCCAACGACGCGCTCCGCGGCATCGATCCGCAATCGACCTACGAGAGCCTCGACGCGATCCTGAGCAAGCTCGAGGTGCGCAAGGTGAAGGTGCTGCTTCTCGGCATGAAATCGCCGGCGAATTGGGGGCGCGAGTACCAGCAATCCTTCGATGCCATCTATCCCACGCTCGCGGAACGGCATCACGTACTGCTCTATCCCTTCTTCCTGGAGGGCGTGGTGCTCGATCCGAACCTCAATCAGGGAGACATGCTGCATCCCAACGCGCGCGGCGTCGAGGCGATCGTCGCGCAGGTCGGACCCTATGTGCTGCGCCTCCTGGGGGCGCCGACCCCCGGAGGAAACGGATGAGTGCAATCGAATTTCGTGCGGCCGAGGGCAGCGGCGAGGGTTGGGCCGAGGCTGCCAAGAACTGTGCAGATGCCCTGCTGCCCGTGCCCGCGGATGCGAGCCTCGGGTTCCTCTATGTCACCGACGCGATCGCGGGCAATCTCGGCAGCGTCCTCACCTTCCTGCGCGAGCGCACGCGCATTCCGCACTGGGTGGGTACGATCGGTCTCGGCGTCTGCGGCCGGCGCGAGCATTTCGAGCGCCCGGCGGTGTGCGCGCTCGTCGCGAGTTTCCCCGAGTCCGGCTTCCGCGTATTCGGCCCGTCCTCAGCGGGCCTGGGCGAGGCCGAGAGCGCCTGGATCGCCTCCGCACATCCTGGCGTCGCAGTCGTGCACGGCGATCCCCGCGACGCCGGCGTGGTTGCTGCGGTCGCCTCCCTCAGCGCGGCGGGAGGCCTTTACCTCGTCGGCGGCCTGGCCGCTGCCATGAGCGCGCCGCCACGACTCGTCGCGGACCGCGTCGTCGAAGGCGGGCTCTCGGGCGTGCTGCTCGGGCCGGAGATCTCGGTCGCCGCGGGCCTCACCCAGGGCTGCTCGCCGATCGGCCCCGTGCACCGCATCAGCGAGGCGCGCGAGAACATCGTCATGGCGATCGACGAGCGCCCTGCGCTCGAGGTCTTCAAGGAGGACATCGGCGAGCTTCTCGCGCGCGACCTGCGCCAGGTTGGCGGTCGGGTCTTCGCGGGAATTCCCGTGCGTGGCTCCGACACCGGCGACTATCTCGTGCGCAACCTGATGGCGCTCGACGTGGAGCGGCAGTGGCTCGCCATCGCCGAGAAGGTGGCTCCCGGCGACCCCATTCTGTTCTGTCGCCGCGACCCCGCGAGCGCGCTCGCGGACTTGAAGCGCATGCTCGCCGGCCTGCAGCGGCGGCTCGCAGCGCCGCCCAAGGCCGGTCTCTACTTCAGTTGCGTTGCGCGCGGGCCCAACCTCTTCGCTGTCGAGAGCGAGGAAGTCGATGCGATCCGGGCTGCGCTCGGCGATTTTCCACTCGCAGGCTTCTTCGGCAACGGCGAGATTGCCCACGACCGGCTCTACGGCTATACGGGCGTCCTCGCGCTATTCCTCTAACTTTCTCCGCGCAGAGAGGAGCCGCGCAAGAAGCGCAGGGCCGGATGCTACGCCTTTTCGTTGGAATCGCATTGCCCCCGGAGCTGAAGCTCCGAATTTCGCTCATCTGCGCGGGAGTGCCGGAAGCGCGCTGGGTCGATCCCGGAAACTTTCACCTTACGCTCCGTTTCATCGGCGAGGTCGACGAGGGCGTTGCGAGCGACATCGACGCCGTCCTCGCGCGCATCGAGCAGCCGCGATTCGACGTGACGCTGGCCGGCCTGGGCCAGTTCGGGACGCGTATGCTTTGGGTCGGTGTCGAGCGGAATCCGCCTCTCGCCCAGCTTCAGGCCAAGGTCGAGAGTACGCTGCAGCGGCTGGGGCTTGCGCCGGAGGGCCGGCGCTTCACGCCGCATGTTAGCTTGGCGCGCCTCAAGCCCCCGCTCGGCCCGAAGTTGCGGTCCTTCCTGGCGGAGCACGCGCTCTTCCGCGCGCCCGCCTTCGAGGTCAGGGAATTCGCTCTCGTCGCGAGCTACCCCAGCAAGAGCGGGGCGATCTACGAGGATCAGGCGGAATACCCGCTGCGCTGAGCATGAGCGTCGAATCGGAACGATTCTCAGAAGGGCAGCAGGTCGCGGATTCCGCCGGGAATCAGGTTGAGGATGGTGTTGGTGAGGCCGAGGAAGGCGAATGCGAAGGCGAGCGCGAGGCTGTTCGCGGGACTCTCGTCTTCCTCGCCGCGATAGGTGAGTTTGAAGGTGCGGCGGGACATCGGAGCGCGGTCTTTCGGCCGTGGGTTTTGCCGTCGACACTACGCCTCCTTCCTTAATCCACGGTAAAGCCGGTCGGCGTGGACATGCTCCCAGATGCGACGTTATGCGGATTTCTTGCGTTAGCCTCTGGGTTGTGATTCTCTCTCGGGGCCGACAGCCGTCGGCGCTCAAGGAAAGGGATCAGGAATGGCGACGCAAAAGGCAGGCACCAAGGCAACGGTGACCCTGAAGCATCTCGCGGCGGCGCTCGCGGAGAGTCATGAGATGTCAAAGAAGCAGGCGGAGACCGTCCTCGGAGACTTTGTCGGACTCGTCGTGAAGAACCTAAAGAAGGGGAACCGTATCCGAATCGGCGGTCTCGGCATCCTTGCAGTTCGGCACCGCGCCGCTCGGATGGGCCGCAATCCCGCCACGGGCGAGCCTATCAAGATCAAGGCCAGCAAGAAGGTCGCGTTCCGCGCGGCCAAGGATTTGAAGGAAGCTGTCTGAGCCCGTCGCGCCGAGCGCGGGCGCTTAGAGGGTTCCGCGATTGTTACAGGCGGCGCCGGCAACGGCGCCGCCTTTGTTCAGGGCGACATGCGCGGCCCCTCGATTCGGAGGGAAAGCCATGGCCTGGGACCCCGCGCAATACCTGAAATACTCCGATGAGCGGCTGCGCGCAGGATTTGATCTGCTGGCGCGCGTGGGGGAATTGCCGGTCGGGCCGATAGCGGACCTCGGTTGCGGCACGGGCGCACATGCGAGAGCCATGGCGGAGCGCTGGCCCGAGCGCGCGGTGAGCGGCATCGATTCCTCACCGGAGATGCTTCGCCAGGCCCAGGCGATTCCATCGCGCATCCGCTGGATCGAGGCGGATTTACAGCGCTGGATACCGCAGGAGCCGCCGGCGCTGATCTTCTCGAACGCGGTGCTCCAATGGGTCGACCGTCACGAAGCCCTCCTGCCGCGCTTTCTGGCAGCGCTCGCGCCGGGTGGGGCGATGGCCCTGCAGATGCCTCGCAATTTCGAGGCACCAAGTCACGTGCTGATGCGCCAGACCGCGGTCGAGGGACCGTGGGCGCCGCGGCTAGAGCCACTGCTCCGCCATGATCCCGTGGCCGCGCCCGCGGTCTATTACGACTTGCTGGCGCCGCTTGCGGCGGAGGGTCTAGACATCTGGGAGACCGAGTATCTTCATGTGCTTTCGGGCGAGGATGCCGTGCTCAACTGGGTGCGTGGTTCGGCTCTTCGCCCGCTGCTGGATCCGCTTATGCCGTCGGAGCGGACGGAGCTCGAGCGCCTCTATGCCACGAAGCTCCGCGATGCCTATCCCAAACGCGCGGACGGTAAGACGCTTCTGCCATTCCGGCGCATCTTCATCGTCGCGCGCCGCTGAGAGGGACGATGCACCATTGGATGCTGAAATCCGAGCCGTCTGCCTATTCCTGGGATCGGCTTGTCGCGGATAAGCGGACCAGCTGGACCGGTGTGCGCAACCACCAGGCCGCCAGCAACCTCAAGGTGATGAAGCGGGGCGATCGCGGTTTCTTCTATCATTCGAACGAGGGGCTCGCGATCGTCGGTGTCGTGGAGGTCTTGCGCGAGGCCTATCCCGATCCCGGTGACAAAAGCGGCCGCTTCGTTACAGTCGACGTGGGGCCGCTGATGCCCGTTAAGACGCCGGTGACGCTCGCGGCGATCAAGGCGACGAAGTCCCTCGCCGAGCTCGCGCTGGTGCGGCAGTCGCGCCTCTCGGTCTCGCCAGTGACGGCTAAGGAGTGGGCCGTCCTCACGAAGATGGCGGGCATCGAGGCGTGAGCCTGAGCCTCTGCCGTCTAGAGGAGATCGCAGAGCCTGGCAGCCGCGGCTTCCGGCTCGGCAGCGGCAGCGAGGTCCGCGCCATCTTCGTCGTGCGACACGGTGGCCGTGTCGTCGCCTACGAGAACGTCTGCCCGCATGTCGGCAGTCCCCTCGACTGGGTCCCCGATCGCTTCCTCGACATCGAGCGCCAATTCATCCTCTGCGCGACACATGGGGCGCTCTTTCGGATCGAGGACGGGCGCTGCATCGGAGGCCCTTGCGCGGGGAAGGCGCTCACGCCCGTGCGCATCCGCATCACGGGCGGCGAGGTTTACCTCGAGGAGTAGGGCGGCCCTTCACGTCCCGCGAGGATGCTGCGCGCTTTCGTCTGGTTGTCGACGATTTCGCGAACGAGCTTCGCCTGAACCCCCTGCGCAAAGCTCGCGTAGTCCTTCACAACGACCATGAAGGCGCCCGGGCCGCCGACCACATGCTCCTGGTAGTATTCGTCGAGGAATTCGTAGTCGCTGAGGATCGCGAGGCCATTGACGATGACGCCCTTGCCGACCGCCTCGGCGCGGGCCTCATCCACGGGCCTGCCCTGGTTGTTGACGCCGTCACCGGAGACGTCGATCACCTTACGACTCGCCTCGACGCCGCTGTCGTCGAAGAGCGGCACGCAGAAATCGAGCGCGCCGGAGATCGAGGTCCAATCCGTGTAGACGCGCGGGGCTTCCAGCATGGCGCTCGCGAAGGCGACGGCGCTCGTTTCGTCGGAGACGATCATCCAGTCGATCACCTGCTTCTGATGCCGCTGGCCCGCCCATTCGACCATGGTGACAGCGATCGCCTTGTGCTGGCCGCTGGTGATGGCTTGGATCACCTCGGGGCTCTTAAAGGCGTTCTCATAGCCTTGGCGCTGCAGGCGCCAGCGCTCCTCGTTGACGCTGCCGGAAACGTCGATCGCGAGGACGAGCGCGAGGTCGACCTTGCGCGTCTCGCCCCAGCCCGGAGCCGCCAAGAGGAGATAGCCGAGTGCGAAGGCGCCGAGTACGCGCCGGAACCGACCCATGGAGCCCTCCCGCGCCAAAGCCGGAGATCACGTCCTCGGTTACAGCTTACCACCTTTTCACGCGCGCGCGATCGCCCCTTCAGAGAACGCGGAAGTTCTTGAACTGCCAGGGGTCGGACTCGTCGAGATCCTCCGGAAAGAGGCGGCCGCGGTCTTTGAGCGGCGTCCAATGGCTGTAGGAGCCCACGAGCTTTCCGAGATAGGGACGGGTGATCTCGAGAATGCGTGCGTGATCCATCTCGTCTGGCTCGACGACGCCGCGATCGGGGTTCTCGATTGCCCAGACCATGCCGGCGAGCACCGGGGCGGTGACCTGGAGGCCGGTCGCATTGTGATAGGGGATAAGTTGCCGGGCCTCCTCGATCGAGAGTACGGAGCCGTACCAGTAGGCGCCCTTGGCGTGACCCATCAGCAGCACGCCTAGCTCATCGATCCCCTCGGTGATCTCGTCCATGAGGATGCGCTTCTGCTCCTGGAGATGCCAATTCTTGCCCGCGAGCTCGTGCACCGACAGCACCGCGCTATCGCAGGGGTGATAGGAGTAGTGCACCGTCGGGCGATAGATCGCCGTCCCATTCTCTCGCACGGTCAAATAGTCGGAGATCGAGATCGCCTCGCCATGCGTGATGAGGAAGCCGTGATAGGAGCCCTCGATCGGCGTCCAGCTCCTGACGCGCGTGCTGGCGCCGGGCCGATTCAGATAGATCGCGCAGCCGCTGCCGAAACTGTGGCGGCTGCCGTCCGGCGGGAAATGCCGCTCGTGCGTCCCCCAGCCGAGTTCGGCGGGCTGCTGGCCTTCGCTCACGAAGCCGTCGACCGACCAGGTGTTGACGAACTCGCCGGGACGCTTGGGCACGGTCGCGACTTGGGTGTCGCGCTCGGCGATATGGATCACCTTGACGCCGAGCCCCTGGGCGAGCGAGCTCCATTCGGCGCGCGTCTTGGGCTCCGCCGATCCCCTTCCGGTGTCGCGGGCGATGTCGAGGAGCGCCCGCTTCACGAAATGCGAGACGAGGCCGGGGTTTGCGCCGTGCGTCAGGATCGCGGTCGGCCCCTTGCCGCCATGCGCGCGGCCGAACTCGAGTGCTTGCTCCCGCAGCCCGTAATTCGAGCGCTGCGACGGCGAGAGGGTCGTATCCGTGTAGCCGCCTGGCCAGGGCTCGATGCACGTGTCGAGGTAGAAGACGCCCTTGCGATAGCAGAGGCCCATAAGCGCGATGCTGGAGACCTCGACGGAGACGTTGAGAAGGAAATCACCGCGGCTTAGCATCGGGTCGAGTACGCGCTCGAAATTTTCTCGGGTCAGCGGCTTGAGGACGAACTCGATGCCGAGCTCCTCCGCCTCTTGCTTGCCGCGCTCCTCGGCGGTCACGATGGTGATTCGCTTCGGATCCATGTCGATGTGCCGTAGGATCAGCGGCAGGGTGCCCTGCCCGATGCTGCCGAAGCCCACCATGACGATGCGGCCGGGATAGGTGACGTGTTTCTTCGAAATGGACATCGTCGCAATCCTCCAGCGCGGCTTGGGGAGAGGGCGTGCACGCTCTAGGGTTCGCCGCGCCACCTGTCAAGCGAGCGATCGCGTCCTCCGCGCGCGGAGCGGCCCACAGATTTGCGCGCCTCCCGCGAGCGCGGCAGAATTCCGCGCGGGCACCCGAGGAGCTCTCACTATGGCCGCGCTCACGGCATTGACGGGCGATCCGATCCTGCTGTGGCTCTGCGCATATTGGGACGGTTGCCGCAGCGCGCGGGCATTGCCGACGCGCGCGGACCGTGCGCGCATCGGCCAGACCTACGTCGGGATGGGAGATGGGCACAGCTAGGCGATGATCTCGATCCCGCACCAGAAGCACAGCATGGACGAGCTCCGGCGCGAGGTACTGCGTGTCGAGCCCTGATTGGGAGCCTCAGCCTGTCGCCGCTTAATGAAGATCGATACCGGGGTCTCAGGGTTTTCCTGGATTGGCGGCCCCTGCCGGCTCCGCTAGGAAGGCGAGACTGCGGGCGCGCTTCAGGGGATGCGCATCCTTCCGAAATCCCGCCGACTGCAATCCATGCTATTTCTGAGTAGCGTCGGCGGGTTCGAAGCTCGCCGTCTTGAAGAAAGGGAGATACTGCCATGCGGGCGTCGAAATACCTTCCGATATTTGCGGGGATTCTGCTCGGGCTGGCACCGATAACGGCAGCGGTCGCGCAGGACAACGTACCCACGGTCCAGATCGAGACCACGTCCTTTGCTCTCGGCATCGGCGGGCAATCGGGCGATGGCAAGCTGCTGCTCCCCAATCTCGGGACCAACTGCGGCTATTCCTTCCGCGTGAGCGGGTTCGGCGCGGGCTTGCAAGTCGGGATCTCCAGGGTCGATGCAGGGGGGCCGGTAAGGGGCCTAACCCGGCTCGAGGATTTTCCCGGCGACTACACGGCCTTCCAGGGTGAGTCGACGCTCGGGGTCGGCGGCGGAGGAATGTCGCTCAAGAACAAGAAGAATGAGATCGTTATGGATCTGAGCTCGCGCACAGCGGGGCTCGGGCTCGGGATCGGTGCGCAGGGCATAACGATCAAGATGACTTTACCGCCCCAGAATGCGCCACGCTGGTATGGGATGGAATTCGGTTACAACAAGGATTGGGTGAGCGACGAAGCCCGCACCAAGCTCAACCAACTCGTCAACTCCTGGAAGTGCCAGTTCGTCAGCTTCGAGGTGGTTGGCCATTCCGACACCGTCGGCAAGGAAGACCAGAAGCTCGAGCTCTCATCGAAGCGCGCGGCCTCCGTGCGCGACTATCTCCTCGGCGCAGGGATCGTGGCCTCGCGCATCACGACGCGCGCGGCGGGCTCGAACGAGCTGCAGGTTCAGACGCCGCAAGGCGTGCGCATGCGCGACAACCGCGTCGTGACCGTTACGGTGAAATAGCCCAAAGACATTTTTTCGAGGCGCCTGCGGCCCCGCCGGGAACGGCGGGGCCCTTTGCGTTTTGGGCGAGGCCGCCGTCTTGGCTCGCTCAGCGGCTCGCGATCGATCTCGTGCTAAGCTGGGGGCCTTGAGCGGTGCTATCTCTGCTGCCTCAGCGAGGGATACTTCGATGGACGACCAAATCTCTGCCCTCCAGCCCTGGCAATGGCCAGAGGAGCATTGGCGGAAGCTCGTGAACCGCGTGCGCGCGGGACGAAGTTTCCGTCCGAATGGCTGGAAGGACGGGGCGCGCTGCGCAGTCGCGCTGTCCTTCGATTCCGATCACGAAACGAACGAGCTCCGCGACGGTGGGAAATCGATCGGCCGTCTCTGCTGGGGGCAATACGGGAACCGTGTGGGTGTGCCGCGCATCCTGGCGCTCCTCGCGAAGCATGGCCTCAGGGCGACCTTCTATGTTCCCGCGGTCACGGCCCTCCTTTATCCGGAGGAGCAGCGCCGTGTGGTTGCGGAGGGACACGAGATCGGGATCCACGGCTGGATCCACGAGCTTAATTCCGTGCTTCCGCAGGAGGCCGAACGCGATCTCATGCTGCGCTCCGCGGAGGCGCTCGAGAAGGTCACGGGTGCGCGTCCCGTAGGCATCCGGACGCCTTCCTGGGACTTTAGCCCCAGCACGCTCGCGATCGAGAAGGAGATGGGGCTCCTCTACGACAGCTCGTTGATGGCGGATGAGGATTGCTACGAGCTCCTGCTCGATGGCGAGGCCACGGGAATCGTCGAGCTGCCGGTCGAATGGGTGCGCGACGACGCCGTCTATTTCGTGACAAACCGGTTCCAGTCTCTGCGACCCTACACACCGCCCAGCGACGTCCTCGACATCTTCCGCCGCGAGCTCGATGCCGCCTGGGAGGAGGGCGGCATCTTCCAGCTCACCATGCATCCTCACATCATCGGCTACCGCTCGCGCATCTGGATCGTCGACGAGCTGATTCGCCACGCCAAGTCACGCGGCAAGATATGGTTTGCGACGCATGCAGAGGTGGCGGCCTGGGCGAAGGCCCACGCCGCGTGAGCCGGAGCAAGCCAGCCATGCTCGATGAATTGAAAGCGCGGAACCGCGCCTGGGCGGCGCGGAAGGTCGCGGCCGACCCCGATTTCTTCCGGCGGCTGGAGCGCCAGCAGGCGCCGCGATATCTCTGGATCGGCTGTTCTGACAGCCGCGTGCCCGCGAACGAGATCGTCGACCTCGATCCCGGCGAGCTCTTCGTCCACCGCAACGTCGCCAATCTGGCACCGCCGCAGGACGCGAATTATCTCTCGGTGCTGCAGTTCGCGGTCGACGTGCTCAAAGTGCGGGACATCATGGTGGTCGGGCATTACGGCTGCGGCGGCGTGAGCGCCGCGGTCGACGGTCGGCGCCGCGGCCTGGTCGATCATTGGCTGCATCCGATCCGCGAGGTTCACGACGCTCACCGCGCCGAGTTGGAGGCAATCGCGGATGAGAAGACCCGTCTCGACCGCCTCTGCGAGCTCAATGTGATGCGACAGGTGAAGAACGTCGCCAGCGACGTCTTCCTCCAGGACGCCTGGTCGCGCGGTCAGGAGCTCTACGTCCACGGCTGGATCTATTCGATCGCCAATGGCCTCGTTCGGGATCTAAACGTGACGGTGGGCTCGACGCCGCGCTAGGTAGGGAACGGGATGCGCACCACTTACGAGAGCTTGCCTTCGAATCGCAAAAAGACGGCAGCGCGCTTGTCGTCTTGCGAAGCGTCGTCGTCGGGTCGGCGAAATGCGCCGAGCGCGACGACCTCCGCGTCGCGCCGAAAGAGCCTGACCCGCACCCGGTATGGCTGGCCCACGAATGCGGGGCGCCGGAAAATCGTTCGCGCTCGAAGGGCGATGTAGCTTTCCAATGGCAGCCGAGCCGCCGCAAGGCACTGGGTGATGCCGTTCTCCATCGCCATCGTGTATTCACGAGCGTGAATGTGCTGGAAGACGTCCGAATTGGCGACGCCCCAAACGCCGCCGTACTCCGCGGCGACATCGGTGAGCTCGACGAAGCCATCTCCGGGCTCAGCCAGCTCGGCGATCGTGGGGAAGGCTTCTTCCAAAGGATGTACTTGCAAAAATCCGATCTCCTCGGGGACATCGGTTACCCAGCGACCACCTGGCGGACCTTGCGGCCGCGACAATACGTGAAGCACGCGCGCTTCTCCGGCAGTTACGGGCGCACCGAGAGGCGGCTCGAACCCGAGCGAGGCTGTCGCGCCCGCGGCTGGAGATCCCGTCAAGGTCGCACGAGTTTCGAGGACCAATCGCTCGACGCGTTGGGGCTCCATCGACGACTCGCGCTGCTCCAGCGAGACCGAGCGGCATAGCCGGATCGCATAGTGTCCCTGAAATCGATCACCGTATCCGTGGGGTGCGGGATGGCTGCGGAAGTCCTGAAAATATTGTCCCGGTGTCACGCCCCGTCGCCCCATCTCGACGTAGCGCAGCCGCGGCAATAGTTCGCGAAAGACCGGAGCGAGCGCTAGACCGAGAAAGGCGCGGAACTTCAAATTCCGCCTGAGGTCGAGGTCGCCAATGTCGACCGTGCGCTCGCCGGTTGCCTCGACATAATCAAGCTTCTCCTGCGGCATCGAAAGCCTCGATCGATAGCTGAGCGCTCACTCATATTTCTCGGTGGAGCGCCCTGTCAATGCGTTGAAACTTGAGGATTAAAGAACGAGGTTACCCGATGCGCGGTCCGAGTTGACCGTGAACAGGCGCTCATGGAATGATCGCTCACTCACAATGAGGGGCCCATTGCAGACGGCGCGCTTCATCGAGCAGCATCATAGCGGCCTCGGAAAAGTGTTGGGGATCACCTTTCCCTACGCGGCGCGGCATCGCGTGATCGCCCAAATGGAGCTCGAGCCAGAATATCTCGCACCCGAGGGCGTCGTCGCCGGGAGCGTGATCATGGCCCTCGCGGATTGCGCCAACGGGTATGGCGCGATCTTGAATTTGGCTCCCGGACAGAGCAGTTTTGCTGTCGAGTCCACGACCAATTTTCTGGTACCAGGCCAGGGCAGGATACTAAGGGCCGAGGCAAGCCCGGTTCATCAGGGCCATAGCATCTCCGTGTGGCGCGCTACGGTCTTCCGTGACGACGAGCCGATCGCCGAGGTGACGCAGACGCATGTGACGACGGCCGATGGCCAGATCGCGAGCCTCGGGGCGCGCGACGCCGAAGACCGCATCGGGCGGCCTATCCCGGGCCAGCGCGTGGTTGCGGAGGGGTTCTCCAAGGAAATTGTCGATGAGCGTTGGCGGCGCATCATCGAGGGCGCCTCGAAGGTCATCGCCGCGAAAGGCTTTGCCAAAGCGACGATCCGGGAGATCGCAGCCTCGGCGGAGATGCCGGTTGCGACGATGTACCAATACCTCGAGCGAAAGGAGGACATT
>DATJVP010000161.1:0-21281 GCA_035581425.1 Allostellaceae bacterium
TCAGCGGCGTCGCTCCGGTCGTGACGTGCGCGGTGCCGCCGATGTGGTTCCCTACGCTTGCGAGCTGCACCGCCTGGCCAGCGATTGCGGACCCGCTCAGCGTCGCAACCGTCCCGAAGAGCTCCACCGTCAGGGTCCCGCTCTGCGGCGTCGCCGCCGTGAGCGCCCCCTGCGTCAGGAGGAAGGTGCTCCCGCTGACGCTCCCGCCCGTGGGCGCGATGATCCCCTGCGCCACCAGTACGGCATCGCCCATGGTCGCATTGATGGTGCCGAAGTTCTGGATGCTCGCGGTCGAAGTTCCCGTGAACTTGAGCGAGCCCCCGGACATGAAGGCCGTGTCGGGAACGTCGAGCGTCGAGGCGACAAAGCCCGCGGTGTCGATCCGCGCGCCCTGCCCAACGACGATGCCGTTCGGGTTGATGAGCAGGACCTGGCCGTTCGAGCTGAGCGTGCCCAGCAGCACAGAGGGATCTGGCCCGGTCACGCGGTTGAGCGTCGCCGCGCCGGCGCTGGGTTGGACGAAACTCATGATCTCGCCCGGCTTCAGCGAGACGCCCGTCCAATTGATTATCGTGCGCTGGCTGTTGGTGGTGATCTGCGTGGTGGCGCCCGCGGTGGAGATCGTAGCGCTTCCCGCCACCACCGTGCCGCCCGTGGGGCCCGCAATCGCCGACGATGCGGACCATGCGAGAGCTGCAGCGCCGACCAGCGCCGACGTCGAGAGAAGCCTGCTCCTGATCGGTCCGCGCTCGAGGGCGTGCCGCGGCGACCGCCCCTCGCTCAGACGCTGCTCGAACCGTAGCAATCGCCGGAGGTAATCGCTCGGGAGTTCTCGGTGAGCGCAGCCAAAGGAATGAACGCGTACCCAGGGCCCCGGGGCGGGGTCGAGGCGCAGCGGCGCGCGGCCTCGCGCTGGAGGTGCGGTCGGGGTTCGGTGTCGGCGTTGCGGTACCATGTGCTCCTTCGGGCTATCGCTCCATAGCCGATATCTCCCAGCCGTTCGGTTCGGCGGGAGATCGAGTATCGATGGGCCTCAGCTCTAGGCATCCTAGCGGCTGAATAGATACTAAGTAAAGAGGAATGGTACTCTGAGGGGCTATCACTAGCTCCAAGGAGCGCTAATTTCGGATTAATTTTTACCCCTCGAATAGACCCAGGATTATCTCAGTCTTTCGGGTCATATGCACCGCGCAGTCAGCGCGCGGTATAGCCGCCGTCCGCTAGAAGATCGGCTCCGGTCACGAAGGAGGCAGCGTCCGAAGCGAGGAACAGCGCCGCCTCGGCGATTTCCTCGGGCTTGCCGACGCGGCCGAGCAGATGCAGCGGACCGAGCTCGGTCTCGACGGCGAGTTCGCTGCCGTGCCGCGCGAGAAGCCGCGGCGTCATGGTGGCACCAGGCGAGAGCGAGTTGACGCGGATCCCTTCGGCCGCGTGATCGATCGCAAGGCCCTTGCTGAAGGCAATGAGTGCGCCCTTCGTCGCGGAATAGGCCGCGCGATGCAGCGCCGAGACGCTTCCGAGCTGGGAGGCGAGATTGATGATCGACCCGCCGCCGCCGCGGCGCATCAAGGGAATACCGAACTTGCAGAAGAGAAAGGCCGCGGTCAGATTCACGGCGAGGGTGCGCTCCCACGCCTCGAGGCTGAGCTCCGGTACCGCCAGTACGGGCGTCGCCGTCGCGGCATTGTTGACGAGCACGTCGAGCCGCCCGAAGGCCCGTCCGACTTCGGCAACCGCGTCTTCGATCGCACGGGGATCGGCGACGTCGCAGACCACAGAAAGGCATGAGCCGAGCTCCGCAGAGAGCATCCCGAGGCCCTCGCGGTCGATATCGATCGCAGCGATCCGCCCGCCTGCCTCGGCGAAGCGAAGTGCGATAGCGCGGCCGATCCCTCGCGCCGCGCCGGTGACGAGGCAGACCTTATCGTCGAGCCGATAGTCCATCTGCGAACCCCCGAAGCCCTTCTCCACTCTAGCCGGAGACAGGGCCGCTGACAGTCCCGCCTCGCGTGGAACGGATGCCTTGGCCCCCCTCAGCGGCTATAAGGGATGCCGCAATTTAGAGTCAGGCAGACGCGATGCGAGCCGCCATCATCGAGCGACCGGGATTGGATCACCTCGTGCTGCGGGAACTGCCGGAGCCGAGGCCGGGTCCGGGCGAAGTGCTGGTGCGGCTCCGCGCGGCCTCGCTCAACTTCCGAGACACGCTGACGGTGGTCGGAGGATACGGTTCGAAGCAGAAGCAAACCGAGCTGATCCCGCTTTCCGACGGTGCCGGCGAGGTAGCGGCACTGGGGAACGGCACCTCGCGCTGGCGTCTCGGCGATCGCGTGATCGGGTGCCTCTTCCCGAATTGGCTCGAGGGCGACATCGATGCCGAGAAGACGAGCCTCGCGCTCGGCGGCAGCGTCGATGGCTGCGCCGTCGAGTACCGCGTCTTCAAGGAGAGCGCTCTGGTGGCGGCACCCGCCTTCCTCAGCGACATAGAGGCAGCGACCCTTCCCTGCGCCGCGCTCACGGCCTGGAGCGCCGTCGTCACTCAGGGCGGGATCGGCCCCGGCGATGTCGTGCTCACACAGGGTGCGGGCGGCGTCTCGCTCTTCGCGCTCCAATTCGCGCACGCCCGCGGCGCCACCGTGATCGCGAGCTCCTCAAGCGCGGACCGGCTCGAGCGGCTCCGCGCGATGGGCGCGAGCCATCTCCTCAATTATCGCGAGGACCGCGACTGGGGTCGCACAGCGCGCGCCCTCACCGGCGGTCGCGGCGTCGATCTCGTGGTCGAGGTCGGCGGCGCCGGCACCCTCGCGCAATCAATCCGCGCCGTCCGTGTGGGCGGCATGCTCGCGCTCATCGGCGTCCTCGCGGGCGCGAAGCCCGATTTCAACCTCGGCCTCGTCGTCACCCAGAACATCCGCCTGCAAGGCGTCACCGTCGGGAGCCGGGCCGAGTTCGAGGCGATGCTCGAGACGATCGCGGCAAAGAAGCTGCGCCCGGCGATCGACCGGGTCTTCCCGCTGGGCGAGTTGCGCGCAGCGATCGAGTATCTCGCGACCGGGCGGCATTTCGGCAAGATCTGCATCGCGCTGTGAGCGCGGATCGCGCGGTGCGGGCGAGGCGGAGCCTCGGACGCCGCCTCTGGCGGATTGCGCGAGCGATCGTGCTCCTGATCCTCTTCCTGCCGATCCCCTTCGTTGCCGCCTACCGGTTCCTGCCCCCACCGGCAACGCCGCTCATGCTGATGCGATACGCCGCGGGAGAGCCGATCCGGCAACGCTGGGTTTCCCTCGGCGAGATCTCGCCCTTTCTGCCGCGCGCCGTGGTCGCTTCGGAAGACGCGCTCTTCTGCTCGAATTACGGCTTCGATTTAGGGGAGATCAAGGCAGCGATCGAACGCGCGCGCGCCGGCCATCGCCTGCGCGGCGCAAGCACGATCTCGCAGCAGACCGCGAAGAACCTCTTGCTCTGGCCGGGGCGCAGCTTCCTGCGCAAGGGCCTCGAAGCCTACGTCACGGTGCTGCTCGAGCTCGGCTGGCCGAAATCGCGCATCCTCGAGGTCTACCTCAACATCATAGAATGGGGACCCGGCATCTACGGCGCCGAGGAGGCGGCGCAAGCGCATTTCGGGAAGCCAGCGACCGCTCTGACGCGGCACGAGGCCGCGCTCCTCGCGGCAATACTTCCCAATCCCCGCCAGCTCTCCGCGGATCGCCCCGGCCCCTATGTCCTTGGACACGCCGCAAGGATCGAGGAGGAAATGGAGCTGGTGCGTATCCCGGGATCCCCGGGGTGCCGGTGATCGGTCGCGATCATGGCCGGAGATCAGAAAACAATTTTTGCGGCCAGCGCCGACGATCCGGGTTGCCGATTATCGCCGCATTCACGTGATCTTTTGACGCAGCTTATTTTCTCTGCGCAGCGATACTCTGTTACTCCGCGCTCGACGAACGAGCCGAACATTCTCGGGGAACCTTCCATGCGTAAACTCCGCACCTTCGGTCGATTGCTCGCCCTCGCCCTTCTCGCACTCGTCGCGGTTCCGGCGGCGCTCGGCATCACCGCCGCAGAGGCCGGCCGCAGGACGCAATCTTTCATCCGCTGAGGCGCGTGGCCCGCTAGTCAGCTCTGCTTCGGCGGATACCAGCTCGGCGGACGCTTTTCGGCGAAGCTCGTGAGGCCTTCCTGCGCCTCGGGCATATGGCGTCGCTGCGCACCCTCGCGCGCCATTGCCTCGCCGAAATCGAAGGTGCCGTCGCCGAGGAGGCTCTCCTCGATGAGTTCCTTCGTCCGCGCCGTCGCCTCTGGCGCGTTCATAAGGAGCGTCTCGACGACGGGCGCCGCGGCCTCGTCGAGCATCCCGGGGGCGCAGACTTCGTGGACGAGTCCGATGCGGTGCGCCTGTGCGGCGCCGAAGCGCTCGCCCGTGAGCGCATAGCGTCCGAGCGCGCGCGGCCCCAGGCGGCTGGTAATCAGGCCCATGATCGGCGCGGGGGTGATGCCCCAGCGGACCTCCGTCAGCGAGAAGATTGCATCGCTGCTGGCGATCACGATGTCGCAGGCCGCGACGAGACCGACGCCACCGCCGAAGCAGCCGCCCTGAACGAGCGCGATCGTCGGCCTCTTGAACCGGCGGAGCGCATCTACCGTTGCAAAAGTAAGGCGCGAGAATGCGAGTCCCAACTCCGCGGATTGCCGGGAAAGCTCCTTGATGAAGATGAGGTCGGCGCCGGCCTGGAAATGCTTCCCGTTGCCGCGGAGGATCGCGACGCGCACTGCGGAATTCGCCGCAAGCGTGTCGAAAGCCTGTGCGAGGCCTTCGATGACCGCTGCGTTATAGGCGTTGTTCACGCTGGGGCGGTTGATAGTGACGCTGGCGACGCCGCGCCCGTCGATGTCGCTGAGAACCACCTTCTCGGTCATGGGACTATTGAGCAAGCATCGGGCGCGGCGTCAATCCCTCTCGCCCGCCAGCGCGCGGTCTCAATGCCGTCCCTTTGCGTTGGCGGGCCGATCGAAGCCTCAGACGGGCTACAGGCTATCGCCACCCTAAAGAGGTGGCGCGACGGATCGAGAGGTGCGGCGGTGTGGCATCGATGCGCGCTCGTTGCGGTGCTGCTGACCCGCACGGCTTACGCGCACGGCAAGGCGAATGGGCCGGATGCGGACACGTTTCCGAATTAGCGGGGCGTCGATCCCTCCTTCAGAAAAGCATTTCCCTGCACCGACTCTCGCCCCTACCCTCTCCCAGTCGGGCAAAGGGAGACCGCGATGAGTCGTGAAGGCGCGATCGAGAGTGCCAGCCGTTACTTCGACGAGGGCAAATTCCGCGACGATCTCGCGCGCCGCGTGGCCTTCAAGACCGAAAGCCAAATCCCGGAGAGCTGGCCGAACCTCGCCGCATATCTCGAGGGTGAGATCGGACCGGCCTTCGAGCGCATGGGTTACGGGGTGCGGATCGTGCCCAACCCCACAATGGGCGGCCCCTTCCTGATAGCGACGCGCATCGAGGACCCGAGCCTCCCGACCGTGCTCGGATACGGCCACGCAGACGTGGTTCGTGGGCTCGAGCCGCAGTGGCGCCGGGGGCTCGATCCCTGGGTGCTCACCGTCGAAGGCGAACGCTGGTATGGGCGCGGCACGGCGGACAACAAGGCGCAGCATCTCATCAACATGCTCGCCCTCGAGGAGGTGATCACCGAACGCGGCCGGCTCGGCTTCAACTCGAAGTTCCTGATCGAGACCGGCGAGGAGATCGGCTCGCCGGGGCTGCGCGAGATTTGTGCCCAAGAAAAGGAAGCGCTCGCGGCGGACCTGCTCATCGGCTCCGACGGGCCGCGGCTCACGCCGAGCCGACCCACGGTCTATATGGGAACGCGGGGCGCGATGAATTTCGACCTCGTCGTCGACCTCCGCGAGGGCGGGCATCACTCCGGCAACTGGGGCGGACTCCTCGCAAATCCCGGCGCGATCCTTGCCAACGCGATCGCCTCGATCATCGACGAGAATGGCCGCGTCAAGGTGCGGGACATCGTGCCGCGCTCGATCCCCAACTCCGTCCGCGCGGCGCTCGCGGATTGCGAGATCGAGCCAAGCGCCGACGGACCGCAGATCGACGCGTGGTGGGGCGAGCCGGGCCTTACGGCCGCGGAGAAGGTCTATGCCTGGAATACGTTCGAGGTCCTGGCCTTCCGCACTGGCAATCCCGAGAACCCCGTGAACGCGATCCCGCCGAAAGCGGTGGCGGCCTGCCAGATCCGCTACACCGTCGACGTCCATCCCGACACGTTCCTACCAGCGCTGCGACGGCATCTCGACGCGCACGGCTTCCAGAACGTCGCGATCAAGGCCTGGGACAAGGGCTATTTCGTGGCGACGCGCCTCGACCCCGACCACCCTGCCGCGCGCTGGGCCGCAGCCTCGATCGAGCGCACCACCGGACGCAAGCCCGCGATGCTCCCAAATCTCGGCGGCTCGCTTCCCAACGACTGCTTCGCCGCCATTCTGGGATTGCCGACGATCTGGGTCCCGCACTCCTACGCCGGTTGCTCCCAGCACGCACCCAATGAACATGTCCTGCCGGCGATCTTGCGGGAGGGGTTGCGGATGATGGTCGGGATCTATTGGGACATGGGTGAGAGGCCACCGCTGATGTGACAAAGAAGAAGGTGCCTAAGCGCAGAGGTCGCAGAGGAGACGCTAACGATGAGTGACGACTTTGCAGCCCTTCAGGCCCGGCACGTCATGCAGTGCTGGTCGACGCAGCGGGATTACGCTCCGATCGCCGTCGATCGCGCCGAGGGCTGCTGGATTCACACGACGGACGGCCGCCGAATCTTCGATCTCCGCAGTGCGCATGAGTGCATCAATCTGGGCTTCCGACATCCCCGCATCATCGCGGCGATGCAGGCGCAGATGGAGAGTGTCATCTACGTCACCGACGATTTCGCAACCGCGCCTACGGCAAAACTCGCGCGACGCTTGGCGGAACTGGCGCCGGGAGGTCCGGAAAAGCGGGTCTACTTCTCGCAATCCGGCGCCGCCGCGGTTGAAGCCGCGATCAAGGGCGCGCGGCAGCATAAATACGTGACTGCTTTCGGGCAGCAGGCCGGACGCAGGGACGCGCCACAGCAGTATCCCTACCCCTACAAGATCATCTCGCGTTATCGTTCCTGGCATGGAGCGACAGCGCTTGCGTCATCGGCGAGCGGCGATCCCCGGCGCTGGTTCCTCGAGCCGCTCACCGCCCCCGGCATCGTCTTCGCGCCCGACGCCGATGCCTACCGCTCGCCCTTCGGCGAGGGCGCGGAGGGGACGGCCGCCAATCTGCGCTATCTCGACTACCTGATCGAGCAAGAAGGCGGCAACAGCAAGGTCGCGGCGATGCTGGTCGAGACGGTCGTGGGCTCGAACGGCATCATCCCCCCACCCGAGGGCTACCTGCAGGGCCTACGCACGCTCTGCGATAGATGGGACATCCTCCTCATAGTCGACGAGACCATGACGGGCATGGGGCGCACGGGCCGGATGTTCGCGGTCGAACATTACGGCATCGAGCCCGACATCATCGTCATGGGGAAGGCGCTCGGCGTCTATTGTCCGCTCGCCGCGACGATCTTTTCGGAGAAGGTCTCTCGAAGCTTCGACGACAACATCTTCGGCCACGGACAGAGCTTCTCGGGCCACGCGCTCGGAGCGGCCGCCGCGCTTGCAAGCATCGAGGTACTGCATGACGAGGGCATCCTCGAGCGCACGCGCGAGCTCGGCGACTATCTCGGCGGCAAGCTGCGGGCGCTCGCGAAGTCGCATCGCTCCGTCGGCGACGTCCGCGGTCTCGGCCTCTTCTGGACCATGGAGCTGGTGAAAGATCGTACGACCAAGGAGCCGCTACGACGCGCGACCCAGAAATACGAGCGCACCATCGTCAAGGACGTCTCGGACTACCTCTTCCGCAAGCGCGACATCTACGTCCCCTCGGACAAATTCGGCATCTGGGTGGTACCGCCGCTCGTCGTGACCAAGGATGAGCTCGATTGGGTTTGCGAGGGGATCGACGATGCGCTCGGAATTGCGGATCGGTGGGTGGAGAGAATGGAAATGTAAGGGACTTAGCGCTGACACATTTCCCTTTTTCGTTTTTCCCCCGCTAGACCCACACCTGCAGCACATAGTCGTAGGGCCCCTGCCCGTTCACCATGTCGACGCGCTGGAGCTTGATCTTGTAGCCGTCCTTCGTCCGCGCGAAGTGGTGGCGGTAAGTGCCCGCGAAATGCCGTGAGGTATCGCGGCGGAATTCCATCATGTGAAAGCGCGAGCGCACCACGAGGTCTCCCGTCTTCGCGTCCTCGCTCTCGATTGCAACGTTCGAGACGAGATGGCTCGTCCCCCACATCGGCGATTGCGACCAAGCATGCGGATGCGTCACGCGCTTCATGCGCACCGTCATGAGGTCGCGGTCCTCCCAGAAGATCGAGGGGACGCCCTCGCCGGTCGTCTGCTCCGGCGAGGCCGGCATCCAGTAGCGGCCGTCCTCGGTGAAGAGCTCGATGAAATCCCCCCAGCGCTTGGCGTCGAGACTCTCGGCCTGTCGGTAGAGGAGCTGCTCGACCTCGCGGAGAGCGTCGCGGACGGAAGCCTCCTTCGCGGACGGCGTCGCGCGCGCTGCAGGCTTTGCCTTGGTCGGCTTCTTCTTTTTCTTCGCGGCCTTCGCCATGCTCAGCGTCCCCCGGCCATGTATTCGGCCCAAGCCCGGAATTGATTTCGCATCGGCGCCTCGCTGGTGCCCCAGCGCGAGAGCACCACGCCGTCCTTCACGTCGTCCTGCCCCGCGTGACGATGGAAACTCACCCACTCCCCGCCCTCGGAGGCGAGGCCCTGGTGGCAGCGCCAGAAATTCTCGAGGTCGTCCGCGTTCACCATGGTCGAGGGCGAATTGACGAGATTGTAATAGCCGAGCGCACGGCGATAGATCGCCTCGGGCGCGCCCTTCAGGCGGAAATGCCAGATCTCCGTGAGAGTGCGGTCGACCGAGAGCGGACGCACGGCGCGGAGTTGCTGCAGCGGCGACTGCACGGAGAGGCCGGGATAGAGCAGCACGTGATGTACATTGACGCCGAGAATCTCCTCCGTGCGCTCGGCACCATAGGCCTTCCGCATCAGCGCCTCGTAGGCGAGCGTGTCGGGATCCTGCGGCCGGAGGCCCATGTAGCCCTGCAGGATACAGTGGCCGTGGGGATAGTTGACGGTCTGCACCGTGTCCCATTTGTGGAAGGGCATGGTGAAGGCAGAGAGGTAGTGATAGTCGAGCGGCGCATGTCCCGTGCGCTTGGCGATCACGCGCTCGACATCCTCGGCCGCGCGCCCCGTCGATTCATGCGTCACCGAGGGATGCAGCGCGTCGAGCTGGTTCTCCAGGAAGATCTTCCAATTCGATTGCTGGATGACGCGGAAGCAGTTCGGCACAACCTCGACCTCCCCCGCGGGCGCCCGGTTGCACATGTCGTCGAAGGCGATCTTGGCATCGCCCAGGAATTCGAGGAGCGACGGTCCATCCGATGCGAGGCTCGCAAAGACGAAGCCTCGGTAAACGCCGACGCGCGCCGCGCGCTTGATGTTGCAGTCGGGATTATCCGGCGTGAGCCGCGTCCCCTCATAGCCCTTGGGCAAGGGAATGCTCTCAAGAGTGCCATCCGTGTGGTACTGCCAGGAATGATAGGAGCAGGTGAATGCCTTGCCGGTATTGCCGTGGAGATTGCCGCAGAGCATGGCGCCGCGATGGGCGCAGCGGTTGTAAAGCACGTGGATCGTGCCGTCCTCGTGCCGGACCATGATCATCGGCTGGCGCCCGATCAGCGTCGTCCAGTAATCGCCGGGGTTCTTCACCTGGCTCTCATGGCCGACGTAGATCCAAACCTTGTGGAAGATCGTCGCCATCTCCCGCTCGAAGATCGCAGCATCGGTGTAGACGCTGCGATGAACGCGGTCGGGCTCGATCAGCCGCCGGTACTCGCTTTCTGCTTCGCGGATCATTCTACCCCTCCCAACACCCTATGCGCGCGTTATGTGCGTTTGCACTTTTCGTGTCCCATGCTAGGCTTCGGGAAAGGGGCGCGTCAATAAGCGGAAACGAGAGCAGGGAGCTCCAGCGGTGCGCGGTCGCAGCCTGAAGTTCGCGGAGGTACGCTCGCTCGCGGCGAACCGCCGGACCTTCGACCTCGAAGGGCACATTTACTATCTCTTCACGCAGATATTCGGACGCCGCAACCGGCATCTCGCGGAGAAGCTCGCGTCCCACGGCGTCACGGTGCCGAAATGGCGGGTGCTCGCGGTACTGCACGAGCGTCCCGGCGTCACTATGAACGAGCTCGCGGATTTCACCACCGTCGACCGGACGACCCTCACGCGCACCCTCGACCAGATGGTGGAGGATCGCCTGGTCGAGCGCCGCAATGACGCCCGCGACCGCCGTGCCGTCCGCCTACATCTGACCGGACGCGGACAGGACGTCTTCGCGCGGATTCTCCCGCTGGTTCTGGCCGAGAACGAGCGCGCGACCCAAGGCATTGCCGCGGCCGAGCTCGCGCAAGTCGGCCGCACCCTCAACCGCATGGTGCGCAATCTCGATCCGGACTACGATCGACGCAATGCGAGGTGGCTTGCGAGCCCCGTCGCTCCGATGGAACACAATCGCAGAACCAAGGGAGTCGCTTCATGAAGATTGCACGTTTCGCGGCCGCGGCCGCGCTCGGCCTTGCGATGGGCGCCGGCGCTGCCGACGCTGCCGACCCCGTAAAGATCGGCCTCGTCCTGCCCTTCTCGGCCGGGCCCTATGTGCCGCTTGCCAATGAGATCGCGGACTCGCTGCAGATGGCGATCGACGATGCCGGCGGCAAGGCCGGCGGGCGCGAGGTCGTGGTCCTGCGCGAAGACACGACGCACAAGCCCGACGTGGCGCAGGCCAAGGCCAAGAAGCTCGTCTTCGAGGACAAGGTGGACGTGCTCGTGGGACCCGTCGGCTCGAACGAGCTCAAGGCGCTCGACGATTTCGCGAACCAGTCGAAGTCGCCGCTTATCATTGTCAATGCCGGCGATAACGAGGCGACGGGCGAGCACTGCAGCCCTTGGGTCATGCGGACCTCCTTCTCGAACGATCAAATCGCGCGCAACATGGGGCCGTGGATGGTCCAGCACGGCATCAAGAAAGTGGCGCTTCTCGCCTTCGATTACGCCGCGGGCCACCAGCAGATGGACGGCTTCGCCAAGCCCTTCAAGGCCGCAGGCGGCGAGATCGTGAGCGAGCAATATCCGGCCTTCGGCCCGATCAGCGATTTCGGACCCTACCTCACGAAGATCAAGGAGGCGAAGCCTGACGCGGTGTTCGCTTTCTTCGCGGGCCCGCCGGCAACTGCACTCGTAAAGCAATTCAAGGAGTTCGGGCTTAGCCCCGCGATCAGGCTCACGGGTACCGGTTGGCTCATCTCGCCGCTCAATCTTCCCGGCGAGGGCGAGGCCGCCATCGGCGTCTATGGCATCCTCAACTACATCCCCGAGATCGACAATCCCACGAACAAGGCTTTCCAGCAGAAGTTCCAGGCCAAGTTCAAGCGCGCCGGCTCGGAATTCGCAGCGCAGGGCTACGACACCGGCAAGCTCATCGTCGCCGCGGTCGACTCCCTGAAAGGTGTGACCTCCGACAAGGCCGCGCTGGTGAAGGCGCTCCATAGCGTCAAGATCGAAGGGACGCGCGGGCCGCTCTTCATCGATCCCAAGACCAACAATATCGTACAGGACATCTACATCTACGAAGCGAAGAAAGTCGGCGACGGCGTTGGCTTCTCCGTCCTCGAGCGCTTCTCGGCGGTGCAGGACCCACCGAACGGCTGCACGCTCTGATAGTTCGCTAGCGCGTGCGTATACCGATGCTCCCTCCTCCTCCCTTTCCCCCACGGGGAAAGGGTCGGGGTGAGGGGGCGCCGCGCTCGATCCTGGTTCACTGCCTTCGGCCTGCCGACCTCGCGTCCCCTCACCTAACCTCTCCCCGAACGGGAGAGGAATATGGCCCATGGACATCGCCGACTTCGCGACGCAGACGCTGAACGGCCTGCAATACGCCATGCTGCTGTTCCTGCTGGCGGTAGGCCTTTCCGTCGTCTTCGGATTGATGAATTTCGTCAACCTCGCGCATGGCACGCTCTACATGGTGGGCGCCTTCGTCGGCTTTTCCGTCGCGACGCGCACGGGCTCCTATTGGGCGGCGCTCGCCGCGGGCCCGCTCGCGGCTGCACTCCTTGGCGCCGCTTTCTATTTCTTGCTGCTGAAGCGAATGCAGGCCGCGGGACCGATGAAGCAGGTGCTCGTGACCTTCGGCCTCATCTTCGTCGGCATCGATGCCGTCCGCTGGATCTGGGGAGAGGACTCCCAATCGATCCTCGCGCCAAGCGCCCTCGGCGAGAGCGTCTCCTTCCTGGGCCTCGTTTATCCCGCCTACCGGCTCTTCATCATCGCACTCGGCCTTGCGGTGGCGCTGCTGCTCCATCTCGGCCTCGAGCGCACGCGGCTCGGTGCCGTGGTGCGCGCGGGCGTCGACGATCCCGTGACGGCCGCGAGCCTCGGCATCAACGTCGATCTCGCCTTCTTCGCGGTGTTCTGCCTGGGCTGCGCGCTCGCGGGGCTCGGCGGAGTGGTGGCGGCACCGGTGCTGCAAGTCTATCCCGGCATGGATGTGGCGATCCTGATCCCGACCCTGATCGTCGTCGTCGTGGGTGGGCCGGGACGCCTTTCCGGAGCCTTTTGGGGTGCGCTTCTAATCGGCATGGCCGACACTTTCGGCAAAGTGATGATCCCCGATTTCTCGGGCTTCATGATCTACGCGGTGATGGCGCTGGTGCTCTTGCTGCGGCCGAGCGGGCTTCTCGCCGCGCGGCACGGCTCCTGAATCCGCTATGACCGGAGGCGAGGACTTCCGGCGCCACTGCGTCGCCGCCGTCCTCCTTGCGGCGGCACTGATGGGGCTCGCACTCCTCGGATATTCCGGGCGCGACCGTCTTGCGGAGATCGCAATTCTCGTAATCTTCGCCATGAGCCTCGATTTGCTCGTGGGCTTCACCGGCCTCGTCTCGCTCGGCCACGCTCTCTTCTTCGGTCTCGGCGCTTATGCGCTCGCGGGCCTGACGACGATGGCGAAAATCCCCCCATCCCTCGCGATGCCGCTCGCGATCCTGGCCGCGGCCATTGCGGCTTTTCTCGTGGGCATCCTCGCGATCCGCGTCCGAGGGGTCTTCTTCATCATGATCACGCTCGCCTTCGGGCAGATGGGCTGGGCTTATTTTCAGCGCAGCCGTACCTTCGGCGGGATTGGCGGGATTTCCGGTGTAGGCCAGCCCGATCTCGGCGCGATCGGGCTCTCGCTCGCGAACCCCGCGGACATGGCTCTGATCGCGATCATCGCCGCCGCGCTCGTCTATCTCGGCATGGCGCGCGTGACGGCCTCACCCTTCGGCCGCATGCTCGTGGCCGTCCATCAGAACGAGAGCCGCGCCCGCGCGCTCGGACTTCCTGTGCAGCGCTACAAGCTCGCGGCCTTCACGCTTGCGGGCGCGATCGCGGGCCTCGCAGGCGTACTCGCGGCGGAGCGCACGAATTTTGTCTCGCCGGATCTTCTGGTCTGGACCGTCTCCGGCGAGGTCTTGATCATGGTGATCGTAGGTGGCCTCGGGACAATCGTCGGCCCCGCCTTGGGTGCGGCGGTCTGGGTGCTGCTCCGCGACTATCTCTCGGCCGTCACGCCCTATTGGATGCTCGCCATGGGGCTCTTCTTCGTGGCAGTGGTACTCTTCGCGGACGAAGGGCTTTATGGCCTCGCCGCGCGCATCTCGCGGCGGAGCACCCGTGATGCTTGAGGCGCGCGGGCTCCGCAAATCCTTCGCCGCGCTCGAGGTGACGCGCGGCGTCTCGCTGGCACTGCCGGAGGGCGCCCGCCACGCGGTGGTGGGACCCAATGGATCCGGCAAAACAACCCTTTTCAATCTGCTCACGGGCGAACTGCGGCCCGACGAGGGGCGGGTCCTGCTCGACGGGCGCGACGTCACGGCACTCCCACCCGACGCCCGCGCCCGCGCCGGCCTCACGCGGAGCTTCCAGAAGAACAACCTCTTCATGGGCCTGACCGTGCGCGAGAACCTCGCGCTCGCGCTCGCAATCGGCGAGCGCGCAGGGACGGTGTTCTGGCGCCGCTTTGAGCGCATGCCAGGCCTTCTCGCGCGGGCAGAGGCGCTGGGCGAGCGCGTGCGCCTCCACGAGGTGCTGGACTTCCCCGTGCGTTCCCTCCCCTACGGCACGCAGCGGCAGCTCGAAGTGGGCCTGGCGCTTGCAATCGAGCCTAAGGTGCTCCTCCTCGATGAGCCGACGGCGGGGATGAGCGCCGAGGAGACGCAAGCGATGACCGCGCTCATCGCGGGATTGCCGCGGGAGATCGCAGTGCTCGTCATCGAGCACGACATGGAGGTCGTCTTCGAGATCGCCGAGCGCGTCACCGTTCTCGACTACGGCAGCATCCTCGCCGAAGGTACGCCACAGGAAGTGCGCGCGACCGACGCTGTGCGCCGGCGCTATCTCGGAGAGCGCGCGGGATGAGCGCGCCCATTCTCCTCCTTGAGGACGTGCAGGCCTATTACGGCGAGAGCCACGTGTTGCAGGGGGTGAGCCTCGCGCTTGCGCCCGGCGAGGTGCTGAGCCTGCTCGGCCGCAACGGCGCGGGCAAGACCACGACGCTCAAGACCGTCATGGGAATCCTCCGCGCGCGCGACGGCAGCATCAAATTCGCGGGCACGCAGATCGAAAAGCTCGCTCCCTACCGGATCGCGCGTCTCGGCATCGGCTACGTGCCGGAGACGCGCGGGATCTTTCAATCGCTCTCCGTCGGCGAGAATCTCACCCTCGCCGCTCGCTCCGGAATTGGGCGCGGAACGGCTTGGACGCTCGCACGGGTCTTCGACCTCTTCCCGCGCTTGCGAGAACGGCGCGCGAGCGGCGGCGGAAAGCTCTCCGGCGGCGAGCAGCAGATGCTCGCGATCGCCCGCGCGCTCCTGACGAACCCGCGGCTTCTCATCCTCGACGAACCCACGGAGGGGCTGGCGCCCGTCGTCGTCGAGGAGATCGAGGCGGTGCTCGGCCGCCTCAAAGCCGAGGGCCTCTCGATCCTACTGGTCGAGCAGAATCTCGGTTTCGCACTCGCGTTTGCGGACCGGGTGGCGGTACTCGGCAAGGGCCGCGTGCGCTGGGTGGGCAGCCCTGCCGAGTTCGAGAGCGCGAAAGAAATCCGACATCGCTGGCTCGGTCTCTGAACCCGTGGCGCCTCACGTGCGATCGTGCGAGACTTCGCGACATCTCGATCAAGGAGCCACCATGCGCGTTTGGCTCGGCATTCCGCAATGAAGCCTGCAATCGTCGTCCTCCCCGGCGATGGTATCGGCCCGGAAGTCGTCGCCGCGGCCTGTAGCGTGCTCGAAATGGCGCTCGCGAAAGCCGAGGCCGGCGTCGAACTTCTCCACCGTCCCATCGGACTCGAGGCGCTCCAGAAAGTGGGGCGCAGCATTCCGCAGGAAACGCACGAGGCGATCGCGCGCGCCGATGGCGTGCTGCTAGGGCCCGTCACCTCGCACATCTACGACATATTCGATCCCATCAGCGCCAATCCCAGCGCCTACATGCGCAAGACATTCGATCTCTATGCGAACGTCCGCCCCGCGCGCTCGCGCGAGGGTGTGCCAGCGCTTTCTCACGAGGTCGATCTCGTGGTGATGCGCGAAAATACCGAAGGCTTTTACGCCGACCGAAATCTCCTCGACGGCAACGGCGAGCTGCGGCCGAATGAGGACACCGTCCTTTCCGTGCGGCTCATCACGCGCAAGGCCTGCCTGCGGATCGCGCGCGCTGGCTTCGAGCTCGCGCGTGCCCGCGGCGGCAAGCGGCGCGTCAGCCTGGTCCACAAGGCGAACGTGCTGCGCCGTGGCGATGGACTCTTCCTCGACTGCTGTCGCGAGGTCGCGCGGGATTTCCCGGAGATCGCCGTCAACGATTTCCACATCGACGCCGCCGCGATGCATCTCGTCATGCGCCCTGCCGAGTTCGACGTAATAGTCACTACGAACATGTACGGCGATATCCTCTCCGACGAGGCCGCGGGTCTCGTGGGCGGGCTCGGCCTCGCGCCGGGCCTCAATGCCGGAGACAAGCTCGCGATGGCGCAGGCGGTGCACGGTTCGGCGCCGGATATCGCAGGCAAGGGCATCGCAAATCCCGCCGCGGAGATCCTCTCCGCGGCGATGCTGCTGGAATGGCTCGGCCATCGCCGCGGCGAGGCCGCATTGTGTCGCGCCGGGCGTGCCATGGACGCCGCGGTCGATCGCACGCTCGCCAAGGCACAAACCCTGACGCCCGATCTCGGCGGCAAATCGAGCACGCAGGAGTTCGCAGCGGCGGTCGCGCGCAATCTGGAGGTGGGACATGGCTGAACTCTGCGATATCGAGGCGGTGGAGCTGCGCCGTCTGATCGGCGCCAAGGCGATCTCGCCGGTCGAGCTCCTTGAGGCCTGCCTCAAGCGCATCGAAGCGGTGAACCCCGCGCTCAACGCGATCACCGCGACCGCGATCGACCGGGCGAAGTCGGAAGCGAAGGCGGCGGAGAAGGCGGTGCTCGCGGGCGACGCGCTGGGGCCGCTGCATGGGCTTCCGATCGGGATCAAGGACCTCAACGAGACCGCGGGCATCAAGACTACCTGGGGCTCGCCTCTCTACAAGGATTACGTCCCCGAGAAAGACGAGCGCATGGTGGCAGCGGTGCGGCAAGCGGGCGCCATCGTCGTGGGCAAGACCAACACGCCGGAGTTCGGCGCCGGCGCCAACACGACCAACCCTGTCTGGGGACCGACGGGCAATCCCTTCGATCCCGCGCGCATCTGCGGCGGCTCCTCCGGCGGCTCCGCGGTGGCGCTCGCGACCTCCATGCTTCCGACCTGCACCGGCTCCGATACCGGCGGCAGCCTCCGTATCCCCGCGGCCTTTTGCGGCGTCGTGGGATTCCGACCCTCGCCCGGCCTCGTCGCAACCGAACGGCGCGCACTCGGCTGGACGCCAATCTCAGTGCAGGGGCCGATGGGCAGGACCGTCGCGGACACGCTGCTTCTCCTGCAGGCGCAGGTTTCCGGCGACAGCCGCGACCCCCTCGCCTCCCGCGTCGATCCCGCGGAATTCGCCGCGATCGAGCCCGTCGATCTCTCGCGTCTTCGCGTCGCCGTCTCCGAGGACTTCGGGGGCATGCCGATCGACCCCGGAATCCGCGAGACATTCCGCGAGCGGATCGGGCTCGTCAAACATGCCTTCCGGAGCTGCGAGGCGCGCGACCCTGATATGGCCGGGGCCGACGAGGCCTTCGGCATCATTCGCGCGCTCAATTTCCTCGCCGCGCATAAGGAGCGCTACGAGCGGCATCGCGACAAGCTGGGCCCCAACATCGTCGCCAACTATGAGCAGGGCCTAGCCCTGAGCGCCGCCGACGCCGCGCGCGGCCACGTCATGCAGACGCGCATCTACCGTGCCTTCCAGGAATTCTTCCAGGACTGCGACATCCTCATCTGCCCGACGGTCCCGGTTCCACCTTTCCCGCTGGAGCAGCGCTATTGCGCGGAGATCGACGGCAAGAAGCTCCCGACCTATTACAGTTGGCTCGCGCCGACCTACTACATCACGCTGACGGCGCACCCCGCGATCTCAGTTCCCTGCGGGCTCGAGCCCACGGGCACGCCCTTCGGCATTCAGGTCGTGGGACCCGCGCGCCAAGACAAATACCTGCTGGATGTGGCGCATGCGCTGGAGGCGCTGCTGGCGCGCGATTCCCGGACCGCGCGTCCGATCCCGGACCTCGAGAGACTCAGGAGCTGGCGCAGGCCGCGCTGAGCGGCGCCCCCGTCACTTGTGCTGATCTGGGACGTGCTTCTCGGGGGTGTGTTTCTCCGGAGTGTGCTTCTCCGGCGTGTGCTTTTCCGCGATGTGCTTTTCCGGAGTGTGCTTCTCGGCGACATGCTTGATGGGGGTACTCTTCTCCGGCTCGTGCTTGTCCGGAGTGTGCTTCTCCGGCGTGTGCTTCATCGCGGGATGCGATTTTGCCGCAGCCGTGGTTCCACCGGTTGCGCTCCCTCCGGACCCGCCCGCAGCGCCGGCACCGGCGCCCGCGCCTGCACCCGCGTTCCCGACAGCGCTCCCGGCGCCGCTGAGCTTCTGATCGGTTGCCTTGCCGACATCCGTCGCGGCGCCCTGCGCCATGGCGGAAATCGGCGCCACCGCAACGAGTGCCAGCATCGAAAAAGCGGCGATAACACCGCGCATGCGCGCCTCCCGGAGAAACTCGCGCGAGCCTAGCGAGAGCGCCATTTAGAATTCGTTAAGCGAACCGCGCGTCCGAGAATTCCGGTTACAGATGAGCGACTTGACCCTATAGTGAGCGGCAACGGCCGACGGAGGGAGGCGCCCCATGAAGCTCCTGTGGTTCCACCTAATGCCCTACACCGAGCTGCCCGAGGATTTCCGGGACAAGAACTCGTCGGTTTGGGTCGACATTCACTCCTCGCTCTTCGACCCCAAGCGCGCCCACCTCATGTACAACGATTTCATGGACGAGCTCGAATATGCCGCGGAATGCGGCTTCGATGCTGTCTGCGTCAACGAGCATCATTCGAACGGCTATGGCCTCATGCCGTCGCCAAACCTCATCGCGACCGCGCTCTCGCGCCGGACTACGGACACCGCGATCTGCGTTCTCGGCAACTCGCTCGCGCTCTACAACCCGCCGACGCGGGTTGCGGAAGAATTCGCGATGATCGACGTCATCAGCGGCGGCCGGCTCATCGCTGGCTTCCCCGTGGGGACGCCGATGGACACCTGCTACGCCTACGGCCAGAACCCGAGCATGCTGCGCGAGCGCTACCTGGAGGCGCACGATCTCGTGCTGCGCGCCTGGACCGAGCGCGAGACCTTCGCCTTCAACGGCCGCTTCAACCAGCAGCGCTACGTCAACGTCTGGCCGCGCCCGGTACAACAGCCACATCCACCGATCTGGATCCCCGGCGGCGGCTCCGTCGAGACGTGGCAGTGGTGCGCCAAGATGGACTACGTCTATTCCTACCTCTCCTATTACGGCTACAAGGCCGGGCGCGCGACGGTCGAAGGCTTCTGGAAGGAGATGGCGCGGCTCGGCAAGGACCGGAATCCCTACCGCGCGGGCTTCCTGCAATTCGTGGGCGTCGCCGAGAGCCGGGCGGAGGCGATGAAGCTCTACAAGGAGCCTGCCGAGTATTTTTACGGCCGCTGCCTCCACGTCAGCGCGAAATACGCGACGCCGCCGGGATACAGCAGCGAGGCGACGCAGCGCGCGGGGATCATGAGTCAGGTGCAGCAGGCCGCGGGCGCCACGCCGCCGCGCTACAACGACAAGTTCCAGATGCTCGCAAAGGACATGAACGACATCGTCGATCGCGGCTACGTCATTATCGGCTCGCCCGACGAGGTCGCGGAGCAGCTGAAGGAGGTCGCGACCGACCTCAACGTCGGCCATCTCATGCTGCTGCTGCAATTCGGAAACATGAGCAAGGACCTCACGCGCTACAACACGCGTCTCTTCGCGGAGAAGGTGATGCCGCAGCTCCGCGATCTCTTCTCCGAGTGGGAGGATCGCTGGTGGCCGCAGCCGATGGCGCGGGAGATGCGCGCGGAAGTGCCGGCCTTCGCCCCGCAGCGCTCGGCTGCGGAATAGCGCATCCATGCCGGAGACCTCGACCGTCGAGGTGAACGGTTTTCCCTGCCGCGTTTGGCGCCAAGGGAGCGGACCCAAACTCGGCTTCCTTGCGGGCTTCGGCGGATTGCCGCGCTGGATTCCGTTCCTCGATCGATTGGCAGCGGAGCGAACCGTGATCGTGCCCTCGCTGCCGGGCTTTCCCGGCGCGACCGGACACGCCGTCCTCGACAATCATCTCGACTGGGTGCTCGCCGCGCGCCATCTGCTGGCGGCGGCCGATCTCGAGGGTGCCGATCTCGCGGGAAGCTCGGTCGGCGCCTCATTCGCGGCGGAGATGGCGGCGATCTGGCCAGGCGCCATGCGACGCCTTGCGCTCATCGCGCCCTTCGGCCTCTTCGACGAGAAGGATCCCGCGACCGATCCCTGGGCGCAGCGCGCGCCTGACGTGCCGGGCCTGCTCTGCGCCGATCCCGCGAAGTGGCAGGCGCTCAAGGAGGCACCCGCAGGCGCCAATTCCATCGAGTGGCCGATCGAGCAGACCCGCGCCAGCGAGGCCGCCGCGCGCATCTTCTGGCCGCTCGGCAATACCGGTCTCGCCAAGCGCCTGCCGCTCATCGAGGCGCCAACCTTGCTGGTCTGGGGCGCCGAGGACCGCATTCTTCCGCGCAGCTACGCCCAGCGATTCGCGCAGGCAATCAAGGGCCGGACCGAAATCAAGGTGATTGCAGGCGCGGGCCACCTCGCCGAACTCGACAAGCCCGACGAGGCTGCGGCGGCGATCCTCGGTTGGACCCGCTGAGGCCGGCCGTGGCAGAGCTGCATCCCGACGCCCAACGCGTCCTCGATCTCATCAAGGAGTCCGGGCGCCCGCCCTACGATGCGATGGAGCCTGCAGTCGCGCGGCAATTCTATCGCAATGCGCGCACCGTCCTGCAGCCGGAGCCGCCGGAAGTCGCGTCGGTGCGCGATCTCTTGGCGCCGGGTCCGCGGGGACCGATCCCACTCCGCCTCTATCGCGGCCTCGGCACGGCAGCCGGCGCCGCGTTGCCGACGCTCGTCTTCTATCACGGCGGCGGTTGGGTCTTCGGCGATCTCGACACGCATGACGGCGTCTGCCGCAGGCTCGCGAACGCTGCGCGCGCGGCAGTCGTCTCCGTCGAATATCGCGTCGCACCCGAGCACAAATTTCCGGCCGCGGTCGATGACGCGCTCGCGGCCCTGCGCTGGACCGCAGAGCGGGCGGCATCGCTCGACCTCGATCCCCGACGGCTCGCGGTGGGAGGCGACAGCGCCGGCGGCAATCTCGCGGCGGTGGCGGCACTCGACGCCCGGGACCGCGGCGGTCCTGCGTTGCGCTTCCAGCTCTTGATCTACCCCGCGGTCGACCTCACCCTGGCGCTCGCGCAGAAGAACCCCTGCGAGGGCATGCCGCTCGCCGCCAAGACGATGGTGTGGTTCCGTGATCTTTATTTGCGAACCGCTGCGGATCAAACGGACTGGC
>DATJVP010000162.1:0-19308 GCA_035581425.1 Allostellaceae bacterium
GGAGCCTTCGTCTTCGTGGAGCACGTGAAGGGGCAGCGCTGGGTGGGCAAGCGCTTCGACAAGTATTTCGAGCCGGGCCGGCCCTATCTCGACGGCTACCAGGCGGACTTCCTGAGCGGCAAGGCGGTGGTCGAGGCGATGCTCTCGGGGAAGATTCTCGCTCAATTTCGCGGCTTCACCCCAGAGGAGCGGGACACGCTGGTGGCGAAGCTCGGCGACAAGGTGACCGTGAACGAGGGCCCCTGGATCAACAACCTGCTCGTCGTCTTCAACGCCAAGCGCTCCCCCTTCGACGACGCGCGCGTGCGCCGTGCGCTCTCGCTGGCGATCGACCGCTGGAAGGCGGCGGAGGATCTACAGAACACGACCTTCCTCAAGTTCATCGGCGGTGTGATGCGACCGGGCTATGCGATGGCGACGCCGGAACGCGAGCTTGCGACGCTGCCGGGCTTCTCGCGCGACATCGAGGCCTCGCGCGCGGAGGCGAAGCGGCTGCTCGCGGAGGCGGGCCAGAAAAACCTCAAGATCAAGTTCACCAACCGCGACATTCCGATCCCTTACGGGCCGGCGGTCGACTTCATCATCGAGGCCTGGAAGGCTATTGGCGTCGAGGCGACGCAGGAGAAGCTGAACACCAAGGCATGGCAAGGAGCGCTGGAGAAGGGCGAGTTCGAAGTTGCGATCGACTTCGTCGGCGACTACTTCGACGACCCCACCTTGCAGCTCACGAAATACGTCTCCGTGGATCTCTCGCCGGTCAATTACTCGCACGGGACGGACCGCTTCCTCGACGCGCTCTACATCGGTCAGGCCGTCACGGGCGATCCGCGCCAGCGCAGCAAGATCGTGCGCGACTTCGAGCGCCACGCCATGACCGAGGCTTATTCGGTGCCATTCCTGTGGTGGAACCGGATCATTGTGAATTCTGCCTCGCTCAAGGGCTGGAATTTCACGCCGAGCCACTACCTCGACCAGGACCTGAGCGAGGTCTGGCTCGACCGCTAGGCGATCACTTCACCGAGGAGAAGGAGGTCGGCTGGAGGATCGTGTTGGTGATCGAGCCGACGATCGGGCCGTCGCGCTCGGATTCCGCGCGCTTAGCAATCCACTCGGGGTCGGCCATAAAGGTCGCCCATTTCTTTTCGCGCTCGGCAAGGGAGTCCCATTGCAGGAGATAATAAAGATCCTGGTTGGATTCGCCGACGACGACGGTCCAGAAGCCGGCTTGCCGAATGCCGTGCCTGGCCCAGAGCGCGAGCGTCGCGCCCTCGAAGCGCTTCAGAAGCGCGGGCAGCCTGCCGGGCAAGCAGTGATAAACGCGCAGCTCGTAAATCATGATCTCCCCTTAGGGTCGATGGATGGCGGAGCGCGACCATATCACGGTTGGCGCGCGCTAGAAGAGCTTGCCTCCATTCGGCACGGGTCTGCTTGGCTCAATCAGCACGACCGCTCCCGCCGCATCCGGGAAGCCCAGAACGAGCACCTCGGACATGAACTTGCCGATCTGCTTCGGCGGGAAGTTGACGACGCCTGCGACCTGACGTCCCAGCAACTCCTCGGGCTTGTAGTGGACGGTGAGCTGCGCCGAGGTCCGCTTGACACCGATCTCGGGCCCGAAATCGACCTGCAGCTTGTAGGCGGGGCGGCGCGCCTCGGGATAGGGCTCGGCCGCGACGACCGTGCCGACACGGATGTCGACCCTGACGAAATCCTCGTAGCCGATGGTCATCGCGCCCTCATCCTGCCGTGACGGCCGCGGACGCTAGCATCGCGGAGGGCCAAAAGAAAAGGAGGCCGCCACGGGGGCGGCCTCCAACACAGACGTCAGCGCTTGGGGGAGGGTTACTGACGCTGGGTGGCCATCTTCTTCTTCGCGAGCGTGCCCCACTCCTCGAGGCTCTCGGTGAAGCGCTTGTTCAGCACCTCGAACGCCTCGCTCTGGGTCTTGCCCGCGAGCTCGACCAGCTCACGCGTGTTCTCGACGCTCTTGTCGAGGGCCTGCTTGGCGTAAGCGGCCTGCTTCTGCAACCGCTCCTCGGCCGTGCCGGTCTCGGTCCAGGCGCGCACGAGAGCCGAAGCCTCGTCCATCGCCGAGCGCGCGATCTCGACCTGCCGCTTGGCCAGCTCCTGGAAGCCCTGCACCGCAAGCTGGTTCGCCTGCGTGAACGCCTCGAGGTTCTTGCGCTGGGAAGCCATCACTGCCTCGACATCGAGGCTAGCGAAAGGAAAACCGGCGAAGAGCTTGCCGACTTCCGTCTCGAAGAATTTTCCGTTGACCATCGCCGTCATCCCGTTTTGGAGGTTGAGCCTATTGCTGCGGTGCAGCATGACGCGAATATGGCTGCGCCACGCTTCAACGTCAAGTGCCCTTCAACAAAAATATTGCGGCGCACCATAGGGAACGCAGTGGGAGCCCGGAAATCGCCTATCTGTTTGATTTCAAATGTGTTATGAGTTTACTGTTGTGACGGGAGCGATCCGCCCGGCCGCTTGGCATTCGCAGCCGCGGTGGAGCAGCGTCCCTCCATGCCACCCATTGGGGTTATGGCACTGCAACAAGGAGGCGGCATGCCCGCGTTCAGGCCGAAAGACGAGAACTTCGAACCGCGGGTCCGGGATAGCTTCGCCCGCCAGGCGCTGATGCGTCTGATCGGCGCCAGGCTTGCCCGGGTCGAGCCGGGCCTGGCCGAAATCGAGCTCTCCTTCCGGGCCGACCTCACGCAGCAGCACGGCTACCTTCACGCGGGCATCACCAGTGCGATCGCGGATTCCGCCGGCGGCTATGCGGCCTTCACTCTCTTCCCGGCGGAAAGCTCCATCCTCACGGTCGAGTTCAAGATCAACCTAGTGGCGCCTGCAGCCGGCGAGCGGTTCCTGGCGGTGGGTAGGGTGCTCCGCCCGGGACGAACCCTCACGGTCTGCGGCCTCGAGGTCTTTGCTTTGCTCGGCAGCGAGCGCACGACCATCGCACTCGGCCAGCAGACGCTGATTTGCCTCGAGGGACAGCCTGACCGTTAGGCCGGCTGCTTCTCCCGGCCGCCGCCCCAGCGGAATTCGGCGATGCCGAGCCACGGGCCGGCTTGAGAGAGGCGGCGGTCGAGGGCGGCCATGGTCTTCGCGAGATCGGCGCTCTCGTCCTCGATGAAGGTGCGGCTGACACAGAGGTAGAGCGCGGTGAGCGCGCGTGTCCGGAAGCGTCCGCGCGCACCCGCGCTCGAGATCCCCGCGGCCTCGAGGGTCCAGGCCATCGAGCGCAAGAGCGCAGGCGCAGCGCAGAGCGCGAGCGGCGGATCCGTGAGGAGATCGCGGCCGATCTGCTTCAGCGCCGCACGCTGCGGCTTCAGCGCGTCGAACCGGCGCATCAGCACCTCGAAGAGTCGGTCGCGCGGGGTTTCCTCAGGGTCGGGTGCTCCGGTTCCCGCAAGGACCTGCTCGTCCGTCCGCGCCATCAAGCCCCAGAGTATCGCCGAGCGCGAACGGAACTCCGCGTAGACTTCGTGAAGCGGCAGGCCTGCCTCGCCGGCGATGGCTGCGAGCGAGGCGCCGCGCCAGCCCGAGCGCTCCGCGAGCGCGAGCGCCGCGTTGAGGATGCGATCGCGCGGCGTCGCCGGCTTCGCCTTCGATTTGGATGCGGTCGATCGTTTGGCCATGGTGAGCCTCCTGCGATCGAGTGTAGCAAGCTCAGGACGCTGAGCAACCCGGAGGGAACGCTCGCCTCTTATTTGACCGTCATCACGGTCCCGCCGGTGAGCCGCTCGAGCTCGGCGGAGCTCGTGGGAAATACCGCATGCGGGTGACCCGCAGCCGCCCAGATGACTGCGTGCTCGCGTAGATCCTCGTCGATGAAGATGACGGGCGGCGTCGTGTGCCCGATGGGGGCGACGCCGCCGATCGCATAGCCCGTGCTCGCGCGCACGAACTCCGCATCGGCCTTGCCGATGGGCTGACCCAGCGCCGCCGCAATCTTCTTCTCGTCGACGCGGTTGACGCCGCTGGCGATCACCAGCACCGGGCGCCCGCTTCCGCCGCGGAACACCAGCGACTTCGCGATCTGCGCGACGGTGCAGCCGATTACCGCTGCCGCATCCGCTGCGGTTCGCGCGGTCACCGGGAATTGCATCACCGCGGCACTCGAGCCGGCCGCGCGCAGCAGCTCCTGAACCCGCGCCGCCGCGGGAGCCAAGGATTCGCTCATGTCGTCAATCCGCCAGTTCTCGGGATCGGCGTGTCGCCGCCGCCACCGCCTTGATCATCAGCGATTCGAGCCCGTCCTGCCCCATCAACACATCGAGAGCCGCGCGCGTGGTGCCGCCGGGGCTGGTGACGGCTTCGCGGAGCCGCGCCGCGGGCTCATGCGAAATCCGCGCGAGCTCGCCCGAGCCCGCGACAGTCGCGAGCGCCAGCCGCGTCGCGAGATCGGGCGGCAGCCCCGCTGCGACGCCGGCCTTGGCCAGGCATTCGATGAGCAGGAAGACGTAGGCCGGGCCGCTGCCGGAGACCGCCGTCACGGGGTCGATGAGGCCCTCCTCCTCGACCCAGCCGACCTCTCCCACGGCGGAGAGCAGGACGTCCGCGATCCGGCGCTGCGTCGGCGTCACTCGCGCATTCGCAACCGCAATGGTGATGCCGCGGCCGACGGAAGCGGGCGTGTTCGGCATCGCCCGCACCACTGCGGCCTCATCGTCGATGTGGCGCGCGAAATAGGAGAGCGTCTTTCCGGCGGCGATCGAAAGAAAGAGTGAGCGGCCGACGAATCGCTTATAGGGCTTGAGCACGCCCTCCATCGCCTGCGGCTTCACCGCGAAGACGACGACGTCAGGCGAGAAGGACGCAGGGATCTCTTCCGGCCGCTTGTGGCGCTCGACCAGGCGCTCGCCCGCGAAGGCGTCGGCGCCGGTTCCCGGTTCGACCACGAGCACATGGCGCGCCGCGCCGCGCTCCAGCCAGCCCTTCAGGAGCGCTCCCCCCATTTTGCCGCATCCGACGAGGAGCAGGACCGTCGCGGGCGGCTTGCCGCCCGCGCTCATTAGGCCTCGCCTACGGGATCGATCATCGCCGCCGCAATCGCGTCGCCTGCGTCCTTGCCGCCCCAGATCACGAGCTGAAAGGCAGGATAGAAGCGCTCGCACTCCGTCAGCGCGATGTCCACGAGATCCTCGAGCTGTTCGACGCTCGCCCCCATCGCGCCCCGCAGCAGCACGCCGTGCCGGAAGCAGGGTGCGGGGTCGTCGAGGCCAAGATCGAAATGCCCGATCCACAGCTTCTCGTTCACTGCCGCGAGGAGCTCGTAGACCGAGCCGCGCCGGCCTCTCGCGACCTTCATGTCGAAGCCGCAGGAGAAGTGCAGCGCGTTCGTCTCCTGATGCCAGAGGAAGAACATCCGGTAGTCGCACCAGCGCCCGGAAACCTCAACCACCATCTCGTCAGTGCTGGCGCGGTCGTGTGCCCACTCGTTGGCTTGAACGATTTCCTCGATGAGATCGATGGGATTGGCCGCCGCCGTTGCCGTCTCGAGTGCAATTGCGGTCATGGCGCCCTCCTTCAGTCCCCGCGGGCTGTCGGGTGGACTGGCGTCTCCCGACATCTGGTGGCTCATTCCCCTTCAGCCACCATAGGAGGTAGGGTGCCAAAGCGCTTCCGCGCACGCAAGGCAAGATTTTGTGGGTCTTGAAGAATTACCCACAAAAGAGAGTCGCGCCAAAGGCTTAGGTCGGTGGATCGAATTCGGGCTCGTCGCGGCCCTTGGACCGCCGTCGCGCAGGATTCTGACGCGGCTCGGCGCCGAGCCGCGCCTCGAGCGCCGCGAGCCGCTCGGCGAGGCGCTCTTGCTCGGCTCGCGCCTTGGCGGCCATGGCTTCGACCGCCTCGAACTCCTCCCGCCGGACAAGGTTCATGCGGTCGAGGATGCGCTGGAACTGATCTCTGAGCCGCGCCTCCACCTCCTCGCGCATCCCCGTGAGGGCGCTGAGCGCCCCCGAGGCGACGCGGGCGAGATCGTCGAGAATGCGATTGTCGGTCTGCATGACGTGCCTCCTGTCCGCATTCGCTAGCACAGGCGCGGGCGCTCGGGAATGGTCCGTGGAGCCGAAATTGCCAGCCGCTTGTTCCTTTCCACGCGCCCTGCGAAGGCCCTATAACTCCGCCCGACCCATGCTCGGGCGGGAGTCATGATCGTCATCACCGGCGGCGCGGGATTCATCGGATCGAACCTGACTGCGGCTCTGGAAGCGCGGGGAGAGGCAAACCTCGTCGTCTGCGACCGGCTCGGGCACGGCGACAAGTGGCGCAATCTCGCCAAGCGGGAGCTCGCGCAGATCGTGCCGCCCGACCGGCTCCTGGAGTTCCTCGATGCGCACGCAGGGGAGATCGGCGCGATCTTCCACATGGGCGCGGTTTCGGCGACGACAGAGACCGACGCCGACGCCATCATCGCTGCGAACTTCACCCTCTCGCTCCGGCTCTGGGATTGGTGCGCGCGGCAGGCGGTGAGGTTCTTTTACGCCTCCTCGGCCGCAACCTACGGGGCGGGCGAGGCGGGCTTCGCGGATGACGGATCGCCCGCAGCGCTGGCGCGGCTTCGCCCGCTCAATCCCTACGGTTGGTCGAAGCACCTCTTCGATCGCCGCGTCGCCCGCCTTGCCGAGCGCAGGAAGGCGCTGCCGCCGCAATGGGTGGGCTGCAAATTCTTCAACGTCTATGGGCCAAACGAGTACCACAAGGGCACTATGCGCAGCGTGGTGGCGCAGCTCTATCCGCTCGTGAAATCCGGGGCGCCGGCGCGGCTCTTCCGCTCCTACCGGGCGGACGTTCCCGATGGCGGGCAGCGCCGGGATTTCGTCTACGTCCGCGACTGCGTGGAGATGCTGCTCTGGCTCTACGACCATCCGGAGGTGAGTGGCCTCTTCAACCTCGGCAGCGGCAAGGCGCGGAGCTTCGCCGAGCTCGCGTCGGCGATCTCCCGCGCGGCGGGGCTCGAGCCCAGCATCGAGTATATCGAGATGCCCGCGCCGCTCCGCGACATGTACCAATATTTCACGGAGGCGCCGCTCGCGAAGCTGCGCCAAGCCGGATACGCGGCGCCGACCACCTCGATCGAGGACGGCGTCGCCGACTACGTCCGCACCTTTCTCGCTACGAACGACCCCTACCGATGATCTTCGCGATACCCTATCCCGCCATCGATCCCGTCCTGGTCGAGATCGGCCCCTTCGCTATCCGCTGGTACGCCCTCGCCTATATCGCGGGGCTGCTCATGGGCTGGCGCTATTGCGTGGCGATGGCGCGGCGTCCGCCGAAGGTGCTCGAGCCCGCGGCGCTCGACGATCTCCTGGTCTGGGTGACGCTCGGCGTGGTGCTCGGCGGGCGCACCGGCTACGTCCTCTTCTACGACCTCCCGAAATACATCGAGCATCCGGTGGAGGCGCTGATGATCTGGAAGGGCGGGATGTCCTTCCACGGCGGCGCCATCGGCGTGATCCTCGCGCTCTATCTCTTCGCAAGGCAGCGGAAGATAGATTTTCAGCGCCTGGGCGACATACTCGTCTGCGCGGTGCCGATCGGACTCTTCTTCGGGCGAATTGCGAATTTCATCAATGGCGAGCTCTATGGGAGGGCGACGCACAGCGAATTAGGGATGCTCTTTCCGAGCGAGCTCCTCGCCGATCCGGCGAAAGCCAGCCAGGCGGTGCGCGCCGTATCCGCTGTCGACCCCCGGCTCGATACGGCAGGCGCAATCGTCGACGCGTATCACCGGAACCCCGAAATCGCGCACCTTCTCGCCCCGATTTTGACGCCGCGCTACCCGAGCCAGCTTTTCGAGGCGTTCCTCGAGGGCGCCGTGCTTTTCACCGTCCTCTTCGTGCTGCAGCGATATACCAAGGCGCGCGATCGGCGCGGGTTTCTTTCCGGCGTCTTCCTCGCGGGCTATGGGCTTGCCCGCATCGTCGCCGAGTTCTTCCGCCAGCCGGATCAGCAGCTCGGGTATCTCCTCTTGCAGACCTTCACCATGGGGCAGCTCCTTTCGGTGCCGCTGCTGATCGTCGGCACCTGGATGATCCGGCGCTCCTACCGCCAGCCGCTTGCGGCGTGAGGCGGTACGCGCCATGACGCCGCTCGGCGGGCTCATCGCGCGGCGTATCCGCGCGACAGGCCCGATCACCGTCGCGGAATACATGACCGAAGCCCTGCAGCATCCGCGCTTCGGCTACTACGCGACCCGCGACCCGCTCGGCGCCGCCGGCGATTTCATAACGGCGCCCGAGGTGAGCCAAATTTTCGGCGAGCTCATCGGCCTCTGGTGCGCAGAAGCCTGGATGCGCCTTGGGCGTCCGGACCCAATGCTGCTCATCGAGCTCGGACCCGGTAGGGGCACGCTGATGGCGGATGCGCTCCGCGCGGCGAAGGCCGTACCGGAGTTCCACCGCGCCCTGCGATTGCACCTCGTCGAGACCAGCCCCGCACTCCGCGCACTCCAAGCGAAGGCGCTCGCGGGTGTCGAGTCTAGCTGGCACGCGACGCTCGACACTGTTCCCGAAGGACCGCTGCTCGTTGTCGCAAACGAGTTTCTGGACGCGCTGCCGATCCGGCAATTCCAACGCGGCGATGGCGAATGGCGCGAACGCCGGATCGGCCTCGGCCCCGATGGGGAGAGCCTCGTCTTCGTGCTCGAAGGCAGGGAAAGCCCCGCCGCGGCCCTGGTATCACCGCGCCTCGCGGGGGCAGCCGCCGGCGCCATCGCCGAGGTTTGCCCGGCGGCATCGGCGCTGAGCGCCGCGCTTGCCCGCCGGATTGTGCGCACGGGTGGAGCGGCCCTCCTGATCGATTACGGGCACGTGAGGTCCGCCTGCGGCGAGACGCTACAAGCAGTGCGCGCGCATCGCCCCCATCTCGTCCTCGAGGAGCCCGGCAGCGCAGACATCACCGCTCACGTCGATTTCGAGGCCGTCGCTGCCGCGGCGCGGAGCGCTGGGGCCGTCGTGCGAGGGCCGGTGACGCAGGGCGACTTTTTGCGCGCTCTCGGCATCGACCTGCGCAAGCATCGACTCCTGGAGTCGGCGACGGCGGAGCAGCGCCAATCCATCGAGAGCGGCGTGCGGCGCTTGATCGATCCCGCGGAAATGGGCACGCTCTTCAAGGTGCTCGCTCTCACCCACCCGGCGCTCGCCGCGCCCGAGGGCTTCACGGAGACCGCAACGCCGTGATCGTCGCCGACATCCTCGACACCTCGGGCATCCGACACGGCTTCTTCACGCGGATAGGCGGCGTGAGCGCCGGACTATTCTCCTCGCTCAATTGCGGCTTCGGCTCCGGCGACGAAGCGGCCAAGGTCGCGGAGAATCGTGCCCGCGTGGCCGAGACGCTGGACCTCGACGCAGAGCGGCTCGTCACCTGCTATCAGATCCACAGCGCCGAGATCGTCGAGGTGGAGACCCCGTGGCGGCGCGAAGAGGCCCCGCGGGCCGACGGCATGGTGACGACGGTTCCGGGCATCGCGCTCGGCGTTCTTGCCGCCGACTGTGCACCGGTACTGTTCGCTGACAGGGAGGCAGGCGTCGTCGGCGCCTGTCACGCGGGCTGGCGCGGCGCGCTCAACGGCGTCGTCGAAGCGACGCTCGCGGCGATGCGCCGCCGCGGCGCGCGGCTCGACCGCATCGCCGCCGCGGTCGGCCCTTGCATCGGCAAGGCCTCCTACGAGGTCGGTCCGGAATTCCCTGCGCCTTTCCTCGCGGAGTCATCGGAGAACGCGCAGTTCTTTGTGCCGGCGACGCGGACGGGACATTCGCTTTTCGACCTCGCGGGCTACGTGCTGCGGCGCTTGCGCCGGGACGGCATCACCCGCATCGCGCATACCGGTGGCGACACGCTCGCGGAGGAAGACCGCTTCTTCTCCTACCGGCGCGCCACGCTCCGGCACGAGCGCGACTACGGAAGGCTGATCTCCGCGATCGCCTTGGAACCCTGATGCTCCGGAGGAGTTGAGAGGCATGGCTTGGCAGTTTGCACGCACGCCCGAGGCGGCGGCGGAGACTTGCTTCCCGCGCGACTACGCGGCGGCTCGACAGCAGTTTCTCGACCTCGCGAAGCACGCGCATCTCCCCGTTATGACCTACGGCAATCCCAACAAGGGGCCGGCGGGAGAACCGCTCGGGACTGACGCGGCGCTGCAGGGTCCCACGGATGCGAAGGCCCTGCTCGTGACGATCTCCGCGACGCATGGCGTCGAAGGTTTCTGCGGCTCGGGCGCGCAGGCGGACTGGCTCACGGCGGCGGCGGGAGCGAGCCTTCCGCCGGGCGTTGCGATCCTGCACCTCCACGCCATCAATCCCCACGGATTCGCCTGGCTTCGACGCGTCACCGAGGAAGGCGTCGATCTCAACCGCAACTTCGTCGATTTCGGCAAGCCGCTCCCGGAGAATTCCGCTTACGACCTTCTCGCCGACGCCTTCGTGCCGCGGTCGCTCGATCCCGGCGTGGTCGCCACGGGCGAGGCGCGGATCAAGGCCTATCGCGAGCAGCACGGCGACCGCGGCCTGCAATCCGCGCGAAGCGGCGGGCAATACAAGCACCCCAGCGGCATCTTCTTCGGCGGCACCAAGTCCACCTGGTCGCGCCAGACGCTCGAGCGCGTCATCGGCGACTACGACCTGAAATCGCGCGCGCGCGTCGCCGTCATCGACTACCACACGGGGCTCGGCCCCTACGGCTACGGCGAGCTCATCTGCGATCACGATCCCGGCTCGCCCAACCTCGCGCTGGCGGAGGCATGGTTCGGCGAGAGCGTCACGGTGCCGCTTCTCGGCACTTCGGCCTCGGTCCCGAAGCACGGCACCGCGGGCGTCGATTTCTGGCAGAAGCATCTGGGCCCGCGCGTCGTCTACAACGCGCTCGAGTTCGGCACCTTCAGCCCAGAGCGGGGACGCGGCCCCATGCGCGAGGACCACGTCCTGCACGCGCGCGGCCCCGTCGACTGGGCCGACCCCGAGACGCAGCGCATCAAGCGCAACCTCCGCCGTCATTTCTATCCGGACACGCGGCCCTGGCGAGAGCTGGTCCTGTTCCGGAGCCGCCAGGTGCTGACGCAGGCGATCGCGGGCCTCACGGAATGATCCGCTCTCTTTCGGCGATGGCCGCGCTCGTGGTGTTAAGCGCGGTAATGTTGGGTGGCGCGCGGGCAGCCGAATTCGAGCTCATGGAGGCGCGCGCTCAGCTCACCCCCACCGGCAAGCTCCGCGTGGCCTTCATGCTCGAAAACCAAGCCCTCGTCTCGGGGCAGAGCGAGAGCGGCGAGGTCCGTGGCCTCGCCGGCGATCTCGCGCGCGCGATCGCGGAGCGGGCCGGAGTCCCCTTGCAGCCGCGCGTCTATTCGACCCGGGGCACCTTCGAAGTCAGCCTCGGACGCGGCGAGTGGGACCTCGAGTTCAACACGCGCGATCCCCGCTACGCCAGCTACGTCGATTTCAGCCCCAGTTTCGTCAACGTCGATCAGGTCTATCTCGTTCCGCCCGGCAAGACGCTCAAGGAGATGACGGAGGTCGACCGCAAGGGAGTGCGCGTCGCCGCCATTGCGAATTCCGATGCCGAGGGTCTGCTCTTCGGCTTCATCAAGGAGGCACAAATCCTGCGGGTCTCGCAGGATCCGGAGCCGACGATCCGGCTGCTGAAAACCGGCGCGGTCGAGGCGTTTGCAGGGAGCGCCGAATATCTCTCGGGGATCGCGGCCCAGCTTCCGGGGAGCCGCTTCCTGCCGGGCCGTTTTGCGACGGTTCCCGCGGCAATTGGCGTGGCACGCGGTCGGCCGGCGGCGCTCGCCTTCGTCAATCAGTTCCTGGCAGAGGCCAAGACGTCGGGACTCATCCAGCGTGCCATCGAGGGCGCGCACCTGCACGGGGTCTCGGTCGCACCCTGAGGGCGCCGCAGACCTGCCGCGCGGCCGGGGCTGTTGCGCGATAGGGGCGAGGCCATTACGGTAGCCGCTCCCTTTCACAACCAACCGACGCGAGTTCCCATGTCTTTCCTTGCCGACCGCCTGAGCCGCATCAAGCCCTCGCCCACCATCGCCATGTCGGACAAGGCGAAGGAGCTGAAGGCTGCGGGCAAGGACGTGATCGGCCTCAGCGCCGGCGAGCCCGATTTCGACACGCCGCAGAACGTCAAGGACGCGGCGAAGCGCGCGATCGACGCGGGCGACACCAAATACACCGCCGTCGACGGCACGCCCGCGCTCAAGAAGGCGATCGCTGCGAAGTTCAAGCGCGAGAACGGGCTCGACTACGCGCCCAACCAGATCATCGTCGGCACCGGCGGCAAGCAGGTGCTCTTCAACGCGCTCCTCGCCACGGTAAACGCCGGCGACGAGGTCGTGATCCCTGCTCCCTATTGGGTCTCCTATCCCGACATCGTGGCGCTCGCGGAAGGGACGCCGGTCCCCGTCGCCTGCTCGCAGAACAACGGATTCCGGCTTCGGCCCGAAGATCTCGACGCGGCGATCACGAATAAGACCAAGTGGCTTATCCTGAACTCGCCCTCCAATCCAACGGGCGCCGCCTACAGCGCCGAGGACCTGCGGGCGCTCGCGGACGTGCTGCTGAAGCATCCGCATGTCTGGGTGCTCACGGACGACATGTACGAGCATTTGCTCTATGACGGCTGCTTCGCGACGATCGCGCAGGTCGAGCCGAAGCTCTATCCGCGCGCGCTCACCATGAACGGCGTCTCCAAGGCCTATTGCATGACGGGTTGGCGCATCGGCTATGCCGGCGGGCCGAGCGAGCTGATCAAGTCGATGTCTACCTTGCAGTCGCAATCGACCTCGAATCCGAGTTCGATCAGCCAGGCGGCGGCCGTGGAAGCGCTCTCGGGCCCGCAAGATTTCATCCCGAAGAACAACGCCGTCTTCAAGGAGCGGCGTGACCTCGTCGTCGACATGCTCAACAAGGCGCAGGGCATCCACTGTCCGCGCCCGGAGGGTGCTTTCTACGTCTATCCCTCCTGCGCGGGAACGCTGGGCAAGCGCACGCCCAAGGGCAAGACGATCGAGAACGACACCGATTTCGTCCAGTACCTCCTCGAGGCCGAGGGGGTGGCGGTGGTGCAGGGCGCGGCCTTCGGGCTCTCGCCGCACTTCCGCATCTCCTATGCGACCGCGACTGAGGTGCTGCGCGACGCCTGCACACGCATCCAGCGCGCTTGCGCCGCGCTCAAATAAGGCTCAGCGGGGAGGGAAAATTCCGATGGCTCAGCACAGCAAGGTCGCGGTAGTGACGGGGGCGGGGAGTGGCATCGGGAGAGCGGCCGCGCTCGCGCTCATGAAGGACGGCTTTTCCGTCGCGATCGCCGGACGACGCATGGACGCGCTACAGGAGACGGCGTCGCTCGGCAAACCCACCAATGCCGCAGTCCTGCCGGTGCCGACGGATGTCGGCAATCCAGACTCCGTGCGTGCGCTCTTCGCGAAGGTGAAGGAGAGCTTCGGCCGCCTCGACGTACTCTTCAACAACGCCGGCACCGGGGCGCCTGCAATCCCGATGGAGGAGTTGACCTACGAGCAGTGGAAGACCGTTGTCGACGCCAACCTCACGGGCTCGTTCCTCTGCGCGCAGGAGGCGATCAAGCTCATGAAGGCGCAGAATCCCAAGGGCGGGCGCATCATCAACAACGGCTCGATCTCCGCGCACACGCCCCGGCCGTTCTCAGCGCCCTATACTGCGACGAAGCACGCGATCACTGGCCTCACCAAGTCGATCGCGCTCGACGGCCGCAAGCACGACATCGTCTGCTGCCAGATCGACATCGGCAACGCCGCAACGCCCATGACCGAGCGGATGATGAAGGGCGTGCCCCAGCCCAACGGCGAGATGATGGTGGAGCCGCGCATGGACGTCGCCCACGTCGCGAGCGCCGTCTCCTACATGGCGAGCCTGCCCCTCGACGCCAACGTCCAATTCATGACGATCATGGCGCCGAAGATGCCGTTCATTGGGCGGGGGTAAGGGCCGGCGGACAATCAGGCGAGGTCGTCGAGGTCGGGATATTCACGATAGATAGCACCTAAGATGTCGGTTTCGATTAGACCAATGACCGTGCCGACTGCTCGTGCGACGGCCTCGAATTCATCGCGGCTACTGCACTGATCTCGAGTCAGCCTGACAATCCTTGAAAGTTCCGTGATCGCCTTCAGTGAAAGGTCCTTTACGGCCTCGGCACACGCTTTGTCCAAGATTGCCTCCTTTGGAAAAGTTCGACGGAATCGCCTTGGATCTCAATTCAGGGAACCAACACACTCGCGATAGCACCTTCGATATTCGGAGGTTTGCAAGTCACCCGACGGCGACCGAAGCACGTGTAGACATTCGTTGAGGCGTCGATTTTTTCTTTCCGTCTTGCTCTCCGCAAGGGACGTGCCCGGGGAAGCGACCCCTTTAGGAGTGTTGGTTTCGGGGTCGCCTGAAGCGCCACGGACCCCGGCCGAAACCATCATCCGTGTGGTTCTTCTGAACGGGACTAGACGATCACACCATATTTTTTGATCTTAGCCTCAATCTCGCTTTCTAGATCGGGAAATGGCGATAAGGCTCGGTTGATCACCTGCTCGCCGATATGAGCGCTGGCGAGCGCGATCGCTTTTGCAAACGTGTCGGATTCTTGAGCTGCGCAATGATCCTTTAGCAAAGGAATCAGTTCGGTGAGTTCGCGCATGGCACGAAAGCCGACCCTGGCCACGTGCCGAGCAACATCCTTTTCCATGCAGGGACTTCTCTATTGGTTCTATTGGTATCGCTGATGACACTCACTCACGCATCGGAGAAAATCGTATCGAGCCAAATAAGTGTCGTTTCAATTTCTCGTGGCACTCCTCGATGCAGCGGCTTAGTGGATCAAGGCTCGCGATATGCGGCCGGTTCGCTTGTGAACCGCGAATACCCCCCTTAGGAAATTCATAACGCATCTCCAATTCATTGACGCAGAACTGGACGCTAGTTGCGTTCATTCCGCAAGCTACATGCGTACGGCCCGCTTAAAATCCCCATTGCGCCCGAGCCTCCGGCCGCGCGACCATCGAATTCCAAGGAACTAAGAGAGGCGTTGCCGAGGGGCCGTCTCTTTCGAAGGCCCGCTAGGCCGCCTCCGCATATAGGCGATGGAGGCGCGCATGAACGGCAGAGCAGCGGCACCGCGCACGGCGGCGCTGGTGGGACCTTACCTCTCGGGCAAGACGACGTTGTTGGAGGCGTTGCTCTTCGCCACCGGCGCCATCAACCGGCGCGGTACCATCAAGGACGGCAATACCGTCGGCGACGCGTCCTCCGAGGCGCGGCACCGGCAGATGAGCACTGAGATCAACGTCGCCCACGCGAATTTCCTCGGCGATCCCTGGACCTTCCTCGACTGCCCCGGCTCGATCGAGCTCGCCTACGAAGCGCAATGCGCGCTGCTCGCGGCCGACGTGGCCGTCGTGGTCTGCGAGCCCGAGCCCGACCGCGCACTGACGCTGAGCCCGCTCTTCAAGTTCCTGGATCAGCATCAGATCCCGCACATGCTCTTCATCAACAAGCTGGACACCGCGAATTCCGCGCGGGTGCGCGATGTAATGGCGGCGATCCAGTCGATCTCCGAGCGCCCGTTGGTGCTGCGCCAGGTGCCGCTCCGCGACAAGGAAGGCGCCATCACCGGCTATGTCGATCTCGTGAGCGAGCGCGCCTACAAGTACAAGGCCGGCCAGGCCTCCGAGCTCATCCCGCTACCCAGCGATTTCTGGGACCGCGAGCGCGCGACGCGCACGAGCCTCGTCGAGAAGCTCGCGGATTACGACGACAAGCTCCTGGAGCAGCTTCTCGAGGACGTCGAGCCCTCCAAGGCAGAGATCTATCAGCATCTCGCGAAGGACCTGAGCCGCGATCTCATCGTGCCCGTGCTCTTGGGCTCGGGCCAGCAGGAGCACGGCGTCGCTCGCCTGCTGAAGGCGCTGCGGCACGAGACGCCGGAGCCCGCGGCCACCTCCGAGCGCCTCGGTCTCAAGGCGGGAAACGGCGAGACCGTCGCGCAGGTCATCAAGACCTATTACCCCGCGAACACCGGCAAGCTCTCTCTGGCGCGCGTCTGGCGCGGCACGGTCACGGAGGGCATGAGCCTCAACGGCGTCCGGGTCGCGGGCGTCCTCAAGATCAACGGCGCGAAGCAGGAGAAGCTCGCCTCGGCGGGTGTGGGCGAGGTGGTGGCGCTGGCGCGGCTCGAGGGTATTCCGACCGGCACGGTGCTCGTGAGCGCGGGCGAGCCGCCGAAGCTGCCGCAGCCCGCGGTGCCGAAGCCGGTCTACGGCCTCACGATCACCGCGGAGAAGCGCAATGACGACGTGAAGCTCAGCGGCGCCATCCACCGACTCATCGAGGAGGACCCGAGCCTCGTCCTCGAGCATCACGGGGACACGCAGGAGCTCATCCTCTGGGGCCAGGGCGACATCCATCTGCAGATCGCACTCGATCGGCTCAAAACGAAGTACAGCCTACCCGCGGTGACGCGGCGGCCGCAGGTCGGCTACCGCGAGACCATCCGCAAGGGAACGACGCAGCACGCGCGTTTCAAGCGCCAGAGCGGCGGGCACGGCCAGTTCGCGGACATCGAGATCGAGGTAAGGCCGCTGCCCCGCGGCAACGGCCACGCCTTCACGGATTCCGTCGTGGGCGGCGCAATTCCCAAGAACTACATTCCCGCCGTCGAGGACGGTGTGATGGAATACTTGAAGCACGGGCCGCTAGGCTTCCCGGTGGTGGACGTCACGGTCAATCTGGTGACGGGTCAGTATCACACCGTCGACAGCTCCGATCAGGCCTTCAAGACCTGCGCCCGGCAGGCCATGACGGAGGCGATGCCTAAATGCGACCCGGTGCTCCTGGAGCCGATCCACCGCGTCGACGTCTCCGTTCCCAACGCCTACACCTCGAAGGTGCAGCGGCTCGTCTCGGGACGGCGCGGGCAGATCCTCGGCTACGACGCCAAGGAGGGCTGGAACGGTTGGGATGTCGTCAGCGCCAACATGCCTCAAAACGAGCTCCACGATCTCATCATGGAGCTGCGCTCGATCACGCTCGGCGTGGGCACATACACCGAGCGCTTCGACCACCTGCAGGAGCTGACCGGCAAGCTCGCTGACAAAGTCCTCGCGAGCCGCGGGGAGCAGGCGGCGGAGTAGCATCGAGTTTCACTTGGGCCCCTCTCCCTAACCCTCTCCGACGGGGAGAGGGAAGGGTGAGGGGGACGAGCGATCGGCGATGGGTCGCCGCTCAGCCCCTCTTGTGATCGCGCAGATAGGGCGCGAACAGGAAGGTGAAATCCTCCGACGCGGACTGCCGGTTGTTATGGCAGCCGAAGCAGATGTCGTATTTCTGGTCGGCGATGGGGGTGCCGTCGGCGTTGAAGGAGGCGTATTCCCAATCGCCGTTCTTCATGTTGGCGGGATGATCGTCACCCCAGCCCTTGCCCTTCTTCTGGAGCTGCACTTTGATCCAGCCGCCTTCGGCTATCATGCGGCCGTCCTTGTCGACGGCGGGCTGGCCATCTGCCCCGAGCTTCGCTTTCTTGTCGGCCATCACGAGCGTCGTGCCGTAGGGCACTGGCTTCCCGGCCTTCGCGGCCTTGAGCGAGGGCCGATCGACATAGAAGAAGCGCACGATCTTGAGGTCCGGGCGATCGATGATCCCGTAGAGCGCGTATTTGTGCTCGAAGTCCGTCGGGAACGTGATCCGCTCGGGGCCGGCCTGCAGCGAGCCCGCGGCAACGGTAAGACTGAGCGCGGCAATGCCGATGACGGCGACGGCGAGCTTAAGCTTGCGCATGGGTGTGATCTCCCCGCTTGGCATCATTGCACGGTGACGTTGATCTTCATGGTGTCGTGGAAGGCGCATTCCACGACGAAATGGCCGCGCTTCATGAGCGCGATTCGCTTGGTCTCGCCGGGCTTGAGGCCGCCGGGATTGACCCCGAACCCGAAGGTCGAGACGAAGGCGTCGTGCGCGACGGTGTCGTCGTTGACGAGCACGAGCACATCCCCGCGCTTGGCCACGATCTTGTCCGGGCTGTACTTCATGCCCTTCATGGTGACCTGAATTTCCTTGGCGTTAGCGCCCTGGGCGACCAGAATCAGGAGCGCAAGAGCGCAGGCGAAGATCCGCATTGTGAACCCCCTGAGAATCAACTCCCAGCCGACCTTTGCCCGTGGGCGGTGTGGTGTCAAATGACGAGATCGCGAGCCTCGCGCGAGAGTGACTTGCAGTGAGGCCGCCAGCGGTTATATGCGGGGGGCGCGTGCGACAGCGCAGGAGGCGGACATGCTCATCAAGCGGAAGCGCGGTTGGGAAATTCCCGAGCGCGAGGCGACCTCGGAGTCGGTGTTCAATGACCGGCGACGTCTCATCAAGGCGATGGGCCTCAGCGCCATCGGCGCCGCCGCCGCAGCGACACGCCTGAGCAGGCTTGCCTTCGCGGCGGACGAGGGCGCGCCCGATCCCTCCGCCGGCCTCTATCCCGTCAAGCGGAACGAGACCTACGCGCTCGACCGGCCCATCACGCCGGAAAAGCTCGTCGAGACCTACAACAACTTTTACGAGTTCGGCTCGCAGAAGGAGATTTCCGACGAAGCGCAGGGGCTCAAGATTCGCCCCTGGACCGTCGAGATCGACGGCATGGTCGAGCAGCCGATCACGATCGACATTGATGATCTCCTCAAGAAAATGCCTCTGGAGGAGCGGCTTTACCGGCACCGCTGCGTCGAGGCCTGGTCGATTGCCGCGCCCTGGAGCGGCTTTCCCATGAAGGCGCTGGTCGACTTCGCGAAGCCGCTGGGCTCGGCGAAATTCGTGCGCACGCAGTCCTTCCAGGACGCGAAGGTCGCGAGCGGCCAGAAGGCCTTCTGGTATCCCTGGCCCTACATCGAGGGCGTCACCATCGAGGAAGCGACCAACGACGTGGCCTTCCTCGTCACCGGCCTCTATGGAAAGCCGCTGCCGAAACAGAACGGCGCGCCGCTGCGCATGGAGCTTCCCTGGAAGTATGGATTCAAATCCGCGAAGTCGATCGTGAAGTTCACCTTCACCGACAAGCGGCCGGTCTCGTTCTGGACGACGCTGCAGGGAAGCGAGTACGGCTTCTGGGCGAACGTCAATCCGGAGGTGCCGCACCCCCGCTGGAGCCAGGCGTCCGAGCGCGTCCTGGGCACCAACGAGCGGCGCCCGACGCTCCTCTACAACGGCTACGGCGAGTTCGTGGCCTCGCTCTACGCGGGCCTCAAGGACGAGAAGCTCTTCATGTGAATGGTGT
>DATJVP010000163.1:0-7606 GCA_035581425.1 Allostellaceae bacterium
CCCTCGGCGACGGTGGCGTCGTCGTGGACGAGGGCGATGCGGATGTAGCGCTCGGCGGGATTGATGCCGCGGGCGTTCTTGCGCGCGATGTAGCCGCCGGGGAGCGTGCGCACGCCGGCCTCGCGCCAGAGCTTCACGGTCGTGGCCTCGCCGTCGCCGACCTCGAGCCAGAGGAAGAATCCGCCGGGCGGCCGGTAGAAGCCATATTTGTCGCGGAGAACCCGCTCGGCCACGTCAATCTTGCTGCGGTAGAGGGCGCGGTTCTCGAGGACGTGCTCCTCCTCGCGCCAAAGCGCGGTCGCGGCCTCCTGGATCGGATAGGGGATCTGGCAGCCGCCATAGCTGCGGAGCTGCGCGAAGCGCTGGATCACCTCGGCGTCGCCCGCGACGAAGCCGATGCGCAGCCCCGCCGCGCTCGAGCGCTTGGAGAGCGTGTGCGAGACGATCACGTGCGCGAAATCCTCGCCCATCGCGGCCGCAGCCTCGAGCCCGCCCGGCGGCGGCGCCGTGTCGTAGATCTCGGCGTAGCACTCGTCGATCACCAGCAGGAAATCGTACGCGCGCGCCATGCCGATCGCCTTCTTGAGGTAGTCGAGGCTCGCAATCGCGCCTTGGGGATTGGAGGGGCTGCAGAGGTAGAAGATCGCCGTGCGCGCCAGCACCTCTTCGGGGATCGCATCGAGGTCCGGGAGGAAGCCCGTCTCCTTGGTCGCATCGAGATAGTAGGGCTCCGCCCCCGCCATCACGCCGCCGCCGCTATAGACCATGTAGTAGGGGTTCGGCAGCAGCGCCAGCGGCGGCTTCCCGGCCTTGCTCTCGGGGACCGCGACCTGCGCGATGAGGAAGAGGCCTTCCTTGGTGCCGGCGACCGGGAGGATGTTCCGCTCCGGCGCCACCATGCCCGGAGGAAGCCCGTAGCGCCGCGTGAGCCAGGCCGCCACCGCATCCCGATAGGCGGGGATGCCGACCATCGGCGGGTACTTGTTCCAGAGATGCGCATTGGCGGCGATGGTCTCAGCCACGAATTTCGGCGGGGAGTGCATGGGATCGCCGACGGACATCACGATCGGCGTCGTATTGGCTTTGGGCTGCAGCGGAGCCAGGAGCCCCGCGAGCTTGGTGAAGGCGTAATCGCCGAGCCGATCGAGGCGAGGATTGTGCTCCACGGGGCCTTCCCTGAAGGTGCGCCGAAGGTGCGCTGGGCCTTCGCGCGGACGCAAACAAAACAGCAACATCATAAGCTTGGCAGAGTTTCCCGCGAAAGCCAATACACTACATCATCTTGTAGGTTGAAATCCCTCGACCCTCCCAGCCTTAGACTCGATCACGCCCCGTTCTCAAAATCGCCCCCGAGTCGCGACTCGGGCCCGACTCGGGGCGAAATCCCCCGTCCGTCTCCGGTGGGGAGAACGATTTTAGCGCTGCGGGGAGGCGGCTTTTGGGGGCTCGTTCGCGGCCGCCTTCCGCCAGCGCTCGGCGATGCCGTGGAAGGGGGCGAGGTAGAGGCCGAGGAGGCTCCGGGCGGGGAAGTCGCTCGCCTCGCCAAGGCCGAATTCGATGTGCTCTTGCTCCGCCGGGAGGTAGAGCGTGCCGGCGAGTCGGTCCCAGAAGGTGAAGATCTGCGCGAAGTTCTTGTCGAAGTATTTGGGGTCGGTGCCGTGATGGATGAGGTGCATCGCGGGGCTGCTGATGTGCTTCGCGATCCAGCGTGGATACATCACCCAGACATGCGAATGCCGGAGGTGGTAGCCCGCGATCAGGAAGGCGAACATCACGACATTGAAGCCGCAGAGGCTGAAAATCGCCGGCGGCTCTCCGTAAAGGAACCGGAAGATGCCGGCATTGAGCCCGAGGAGCCCGCCCGTGACGCTCATGTTGAGCCAGATGTCGACGGGGTGCATGCGGAAGACCGTGAAGGGCGTCAGCACCTCCGCCGAATGATGCGTCTTGTGGAATTCCCAGAGCACGGGAACCCGATGCTGCAGCCAATGCGCGAAGAAGAGGCCGAAATCGAGGGCGAAAATGTCGGTCACGGTGTAGAGCACGCGCGCCCAGACGTCGGTCGAGAGCCCCGCCGTGGCGTCGCCGGTTAGACCCGCGAGCGCCCCGCACGCGAGCGCGTCCACGCTGCCCGATGTCACCAGCACGGCCGGCAGGACGAGCGCGATCAGGACCGCGTTGACGATCCAGATGTAATAATCGACGCGCGCGGACGGGTGGGCGTAGATCGCGCGCGGTACTGTCGCCGTGAGCGCACGGCGGAAGCCCGCAGCCGCCTCGCGCCGCCACTGCACGCCCAGCGCGATCGCGAGCGCCGCGGCCAGATAGAGCCAGTTGATGCGGTCGCCGAAGCCGTCGGCCACGCTCTCGATCGGCGCTACCGCTGCCTTGGCGATGGCGGCGACGATCTCCATGGCGCGGCTATTGGTTGGGTGCGGCCGCTGCCGCCTCGGGGGCGCGCACGTAGATGTCGAGTGTGCCGAGATCGTCGAAGGCGACGCTGCGGAACTTCCGGTAGTGCGACCAGATCGCGACGAAGCGGTCGTCGCCGCTGAGGTAGCCGAGATAGTCGAAGACGGAGTCGTTGAAGCGGGGATCGCGGCGGGCGTCGACGATGACGACGCTTGGGGGATCGCGCTCGAAATCCTCGACCACCGCGGCGAGGGTGTAGCTCTCTGCGGCCTGCAGCATGCTCCGGAGTGCGAGGTCGGAGCCGGCCTCGGGAGCGGCGAGGCGCCGCTCCGCGCCCGGCAGCAGCCAGAGCGTCGAGAAGCGCGAGGACCAGCGGACCCCGGCCTCGTTCACCAGCGGGAAGGACATCCAGAGATAGGAGGAGAGCGTGTAGATCGAGCCGCCCGTTGCATGCTCGCGCACGATCGGCAGCAACGTCTTGATCGAGGGGTTCTGATAGGTCCCCATCGCCAGCGGAAGCGAGGTCATCGCCCCCAGCGCGAAGACGCCTACGGACGGCAGGACGCCGTGCATGCCGCGGCGCAGGGGATCGGAGACGGCCATCACCACGACCGCGAGGAAGATGAGCGCGGTAGCGGGCAGGACGTGGTAGCTCCAGCCCTTGGCCTGCATGACGTAGGTGATGAAGAACGCGCAGGCGCAAATGAGCAGCACGTCCGTGACGATCGGATAGGCTTGCCGCGAGCGCAGGAAGAAATGGGTCGCGACCAGCGCCACGATCGCGACGCTTTGCCAGCAGAGGACGATCGCCCAAGGCGAGGTGCCGTAGCCTTCGCTGTAGACCAGCAGGATCCACGGCACCACCCGGATCAGATAGTCGGGCGTCAGGCACATCACGAGAATGCCGTAGCCCACGAAGACGGCGCCTGCCGCCACCAGTTCCGGGCGGAGCGCGGTTCTGAGCGAGGGCCGGCGAAGGACCAGGTAGAACTCCAGCATGAACGGCAGCACGATGAAGAAAGGCGGCTTGAGGGCGCAGCCGAGCCCCGCGAGGAGTCCGATTGTCGTCGCAAAGCCGTGCCGGATCTCGAGCCCGAGTGCGCGGCGCGCCACCAACAGCATGTAGGGGAGCGCGAAAATCAGCATGATGTGCTCGCGCTGCCCGAAGTCGCGCGCGGGGAATACGATGAGGATGATCGCCGAGGCGAGCGTGAGCCCGCGCCCCAGAAGATTGGTCCGATCGAAGCCGATCTCCGTCGTCTTCCAAATGAGACCGAGCGAGAACGCGATGAGCGCGAAGAAATAGAGAACGACGAGCTGGCTCGCGGGGATCCCCGTCCATTGCGACGCGAGCACGACCGGCGCCTTCAACCAGATGAAGAGCGGCGGATTGACCTCGATCACGTCCTGATAGAGCTGCGCGCCCGCGAGCCACTTCTCCGCCACGACGAGCGCCCAGGCGACGTCGTTATTGGTAAGGGCGTGCAGGTAGACCCAGAGTCCGCCGACCCAGATCGCGACGATCAGATAGGTGAAGCTTCTGCGAGCCGAGAGGAGCGAGGCAAGGAGCGGCATGATCGAGAAACGCCGGGTTGCCTCTTCCGCGGCGATCTCGTGCGACCATCTGGCGTCTGACATGCTCGGGCCCCGGGCGCCGGGACGACCGCCGACGCAAATTTGCTACTGTTCGAGGCAGTAGAGGCCTCCCGCTGTAAACGACGCGTTAAATATCGGCCGCAATTTAGGGATCGACGAGCAACAGGGGCCGCGGGGCCCGGCGCCAGCCCGGCGGGTACTGAGGGTGAAGGGTCAGCGGCGCAATGCCTGCAGCAGCGGGTAGGTAAGGGCGAGGGCAGCGAGCTGCGCCAGGATGAAGCCTGGGGCGTCCGCCGGGCGGATACCGGCGAAAGTATCGGTGAGCGAGCGGGCAAGTGTGACGGCGGGATTGGCGAAGGAAGTGGAGGCCGTGAACCAATAGGCACCCGCGATATAAGCGGCGACCGCCGCGGCGGTGGCGGGAACGCCATGCCGGCGCGCACCGAAGATGGTCGCGAGCAAACCGAATGTCGCGATCGTCTCCGCGAGCCACTGTCCGGCGCCGGAGCGCGCATGCGTGCCGAGTTGGAAGGGGGCCAGCCCGAACATCAGATGCGCGAGGAGGACGCCGAGCGTGGCGCCGGAGATCTGTGCGATGCCATAGGCCCAGAGCCCGCCCCACGGCAACTCGCCCATGAGCGCTGCGGCTGCGCTCACGACCGGATTCATGTGCGCGCCGGATTGCGCAGAAAAGGCGAGTATCAGCGCCAGCAGCGCTCCGCCGGTTGCGATCGCGTTTGCGAGCAAGGCGAGGCCCGTGTTACCGCCGCTGAGCCGCTCCGCCATGATGCCCGAGCCCACGACTGCGATCAGCAAAAAGGCGGTCGCGACGAACTCGAAGCCGGCGGCGCGCAGGACCCCTGTTGGCCCGGCGTCCCTCATGCTTCCACGGTCGCTCCGCGGCCGATCTCGTCGATGCGCCGCTTGATCGCCATTCGCTCTAGCGCCTCGAGACGGAGACTCGTGAAGAGCTTGATGCGCGCCTCCAGCGTGAGAAAGGCATCGCGAAAGGCCTTGCGGCGAACCGGCTCGGGGCCCAAGACCGCGGCCGGATCGGGAACGCCCCAATGCGCCGTGAGGGGACTGCCGGGCCAGATGGGGCAGACCTCTCCCGCGGCGTCGTCGCAAACGGTGAAGACGAAATCCATGACCGGCGAGCTCGCCGCGGCGAACTCGCTCCAGCTCTTGCTGCGATATCCTTGAGAGGGCAGCCCGGCGGCGCGGAGCACGTCGAGGCTCAGCGGATTGACCTCACCCCTGGGATGGCTCCCGGCGCTGAAGGCACGGAAACGGCCCTTGCCCCAATGATTGAGCAACGCCTCCGCGAGGATGCTGCGCGCGGAATTACCGGTGCAGAGGAAGAGGACGTTGAACGCTCGCTCCACGGGCCACTCCCTCACCAATGGACCGCGGCCGTCGCTTTCGCGGGCGCCGATTGCGCTTCCTCGTCCCCGCAACAGGCTCCGCCGGCCTTGGGAGCGGCCCGAAGGACGGCCAATGGCGCGCTCTCGCCGTAAACCGTGCTTTCGCCATGCGTAAGAAAGGTCTCCCAGGAGAGGCCGCTGGGATCGAGGATCCAGGATTTCTCCGATTGGGCATAGCAGCAGGTGGTGGCACCCTCCGCGAGCACCGGACCTTCGGCCGCCTTGAGCCGGTCATAGACCTCAGCGAGCTCGGCCTCGTCCTCGACTTGAATCCCGAGATGATCGAGTCCGGGATCGCCATTGCCGCGCGCGGAGATCGCAAAGTTGACGCGAGGATCGGCGAGCATCCACTTCGCGTAGTCGGGCTTCAACACAGTCGGCTCGGCCGCGAAGAGCGTCGAGTAGAACCGGACGGAATTCGCGAGATCAGCGACGGCGACGTGTACGTGCAGGCGCTTCATGGCGCCCTCCTTTCGACTGGCGGATGGACGGGGCCGCGAGAACGGGGGCACAGGCAGCTCGATCGCCTCCGCAGCAGTTCTCGCTGAGATAGGAGAGAAGGCCGTTCATGGCGCGGAAATCCGCGCTGTAGACGAGCGAGCGGCTCTCGCGCTGCTGCGAGATCAGGCCCGCGCGCCGCAGCTCCGCGAGGTGAAAGGAGAGCGAGGAGGGCGGCACTTCCAGGCGCTCGGCGATCGCGCCCGCCGCGAGGCCCGCCGGCCCCGCCTCCACCAGCAGACGATAGATCGCAAGCCGCGTCTCCTGCGCGAGCGCACCCAGCCTCTCCACCGCATCGCCAGCGTTCATCCAAGGCATCCTTCGAGTTTCCTCGAAACGATACTCTCGCGCGCATCGGGCGTCAACGATATTTCCAGAATTATCGAATCATCGCGGCAGGGAGAATCGAACGCGATTGCGGACAAAAAAAGGGGGCGCCCGAAGGCGCCCCCGAGGCTCAGGAGGAACAACGCTTATTGAACGACTTCGCCGTGGAGCGCGAGGTCGAGGCCGTCGCGCTCGATCTCGACGTCGACGCGCAGACCGATGATCACATCCACGACCTTGAGGATGATGAGGGTCGCGATCACGTCGTAGACCACGACGATCCCGACGCCGATGAGCTGGTTGACCACCTGGCCCACATTGCCCTCGATCGCGCCCGCCGTGCCGCCGTATTGCTCGATCGCGAAGACGCCCGTGAGGATCGCCCCCGCGGCGCCGCCGAGCGCATGGACGCCGAAGGCGTCGAGCGCGTCGTCGTAGCCGAAGATCGACTTGATCGTGGTGACGCCGAGATAGCAGACGATGCCCGCGGCGACGCCGATCGCCATCGAGCCCGCGGGGCCGACGAAGCCCGAGGCCGGGGTGATCGCGACGAGACCCGCGACCGCGCCGGAGCAGATGCCGAGGACGGTGGGCTTACCGCGCGCCGCCCACTCCACGAACATCCAGGTGAGTGCCGCGACGGCGGTTGCGATCTGCGTCACGGTCATGGCCATGCCCGCCTGCATGCCCGCCGTCACCGCCGAGCCCGCATTGAAGCCGAACCAGCCGACCCAGAGCAGCGACGCCCCGATGAAGGTGAACACGACGTTGTGCGGCGGTCCCATGTCCTTCCGCTTGCCCAGCATGAGCGCGCAGCAGAGGCCGGCGACGCCGGAGTTGACGTGCACGACCGTGCCGCCCGCGAAGTCCAGCACCTTGAACTTGGCGTCGCTGTTGCCGCTGTTCAGGAACCCGTCCGGACCCCAGACCCAATGCGCGATCGGCGCATAGACGAGCGTCGCCCAGAGCGCGATGAAGAGGCACATGGACGAGAACTTCATGCGCTCCGCGAAGGCGCCCGCGATGAGCGCCGGCGTGATGATCGCGAAGGTCATCTGGAAGCACATGTAGACGGTCTCGGGGATCGTCACGGCGAGCGGGTTCGGCGAGCCGATGCCCTTCGCGATGTCGCTCAGTATCCCCTGCAGGAAGGCTCGATCGAGCCCGCCGATGAAGGGCGTCCCCGCGCGGAAGGAGGTGCTGTAATTCACGACCGCCCAGAGCACCGTCACGATGCAGGTGATGGCGAAGCTCTGCATCACGGTGTCGCCGACGTTCTTCTTGCGGACCATGCCGCCGTAGAAGAGGCCGAGGCCCGGGATCGTCATCATCAGCACCAGCGCCACCGA
>DATJVP010000164.1:0-48277 GCA_035581425.1 Allostellaceae bacterium
GGTCATGGAGCAGGTTCATGTCCTCCGCTTCGGCCCGCTGCGCCGCCGCGGGCGCGGCGAATGCTAGGCCGGCCGCCAGCGCCAGCGCCGCGGCCAAAGCCGGCCGCCCGCCTCTACTCGCCGGGCTGCGGGACATGTGGATCGTGCAACGCCAGCGCCGGTTGCGCCGCCAGCTGGCTGCGGAACATCTGCCGCGCACGTTCGAGATAGAGATAGATCACCGGGGTGATGAACAGCGTCAGCAGCTGCGAGACCAGCAGCCCGCCGACCACGGCCAGGCCGAGCGGCCGGCGCAGCTCGGAGCCGGCGCCGAAGCCGATGGCGATCGGCAGCGCGCCCATGATTGCCGCCATCGTCGTCATCATGATCGGGCGGAAGCGCAGGAGGCAGGCTTCGACAATCGCCACTTCGGGCGTCGCGTCGCTGGTGCGTTGCCGTTCGAGCGCGACGTCGATCATCATGATCGCGTTCTTCTTGACGATGCCGATCAGCATGACGATGCCGATGATCGCGATAACGCTGAGGTCTTGGCCGAAGAGCATCAGCGTCAAGAGCGCGCCCAGACCCGCCGCGGGCAGGCCCGAGAGGATCGTCACGGGGTGGATGAAGCTCTCGTAGAGGATGCCCAGCACCATGTAGATCACGAGCACCGCCGCGAGCAGTAGCAGGCCCTGGCCTTTCAGCGAATCCTGGAACACCTGGGCGTTGCCCTGGAAGCCGGTCGCGACGGTGACGGGAATGTTGATCTGCCGCTCGAGGCGGTCGATCGCGGTCACGGCCTCGCCAAGCGAGACCCCCGGCGCCAGGTTGAAGGAGATCGTGACCGAGGGGAGCTGGCCCTGGTGATTGATCGTGACGGGACCGACGCCGTGCCGGAACGTCGCGAAGGCGTCAAGCGGCACCATCTGGCCCGTGGTCGACCGCACATAGAGCTTCGCCAGCGCCTCCGGGTCCTCCTGGTATTTCGGATCGATCTCGAGGATCACCTGATAGTCGTTCGAGGGTGTGTAGATGGTCGAGATCTGGCGCGTGCCGAAGGCGCTATAGAGAGTGCTGCGCACCTGATCCGCGGTCAGGTTGAAGAGAGCCATCCTGTTGCGATCGAGGTCGACGAAGACCTTGCGGCTCCGCAATTGCAGGTCGGAGGTCACGTCCTGGAAGCCAGGCAGATCCCGGATCTTCGCCTCCATCTGCGGCGCCAGGCGGTAGAGCTCGTCGATGTCGGCGTCCTGCAGCGTATATTGATAGAGGCTCTTTGAGAGCCGGCCGCCGAGCTGGATGTTCTGGATGGGCTGGAAGAAGACGTTCATGCCGGGAACCCCGGCGACTTCCCGCCGCAGGTCCTGGATGATCTCGATCACCGATTTCGTGCGCTGGTCCCTCGGCTTCAGCGCGATGAACATGCGGGCCTGATTGAGCGCAGGGCTGAATCCCGTCGCGCCCACGAAGGAGCTCACGTCGGCGACGTCGGGATTGGCCTTCACGATGGCCGCGATCTGCTTCTGGTGATCCACCATCGCCTGGAAGGAGCTGTCCTGGGCTCCCTCGGTATTCGCGAAGATGAAGCCGGTATCCTCGATCGGAAAGAAGCCCTTGGGAACCGTGACATAGAGATAGCCGCTGAGCGCGATCGTCGCGGCGGTCACGAGGAGCATGAAGGACTTCCAGCGCAGGACCCAACTCAGCGTCAGGTCGTACCCGCGGATCATCCCCTGGAAGACCGCCTCCGAAGCGCGATAGAAGACGTTGTGCTTCTCGCCGTGCTGATGCGGCTTCAGGAGCCGCGAGCAGAGCATCGGCGTCAGCGTCAGCGACACCAGGCCCGAGATCAGGATCGTCATCGTGATCGTCACCGCGAACTCGCGGAAGACGCGGCCGACCACGCCGCCCATGAACAGCACGGGGATGAACACCGCCACCAGCGAGAGAGTGATCGACATGATCGTGAAGCCGATCTCGCGCGAGCCCTTGAGCGCGGCCTCGAAGGGCTGCTCTCCATTCTCGATGTGGCGCACGATGTTCTCGAGCATCACGATGGCGTCGTCGACCACGAACCCCACGGAGAGCGTGAGCGCCAGGAGCGAGAGGTTGTCGATCGAGTAGCCGAAGAGGTACATGCCCGCAAAAGTGCCGACGACCGAGACCGGAAGCGCGAGCGCGGGGATGATGGTGGCAGTGACGTTGCGCAGGAAGAGGAAGATCACCATCACCACGAGGGCCGCGGTGAGGAGCAGCGTGAAGCGCACGTCCGTGACCGATTGCCGGATGGAGACCGAGCGGTCGTTCAGCACTTGCAGATCGATCGAGGGCGGAATCTCCTGCCGGAAGATCGGAATGAGCGCCTTGACGGAATCCACCACCTCGACCGTGTTCGCATCCGGCTGGCGCAAGACCGCGAGATTGATCGAACGCTTGCCGTTGAGCCAACCCGCGACCTTGTCGTTCTCGACGCTGTCGATGACGTTGGCGACCTCGCCCAGGCGGACGGGCGCCCCATTCACGTATTTGACGATGAGGTTGCGGAACGGCGCCGCTTCGCTCAGCTCGAGGGGCGTGTCGAGCGTGAAGCTCTGCGAGGGCCCGTCGAGCGCGCCCGTTGGCGTACTGGAATTGGCGGCCGCCACGGCGTTCATGATGTCGTCGAGGCCGATCCCCTCGGCCGCGAGCGCCTCCGGATTTGCCTGGACGCGGACCGCGAATTTCTGCGCGCCGTAGACCTGGACCTGCGCTACGCCCGGGAGCTGGGAGACGCGTTGCGCGATCAGCGTCTCCGCGTACTCGTCGACGCGATAGGGCGGCTGCGTGTCTGAGGAGAGCGTCATGAAGATGACGGGGAAATCCGCCGGGTTCACCTTCTGGAACGAGGGCGGGGTCGTCATCTCGACGGGCAGCTTGCGCGCGACGGTCGTGAGTGCGGACTGCACGTCGAGGGCTGCGCCGTCGATGTTCCGGTTGAGATCGAATTGCAGGGTGATGCTGCTGACGCCGATGCCGCTCGTCGAGGTGATGGAGTTGAGGCCCGAGATCGTCGAGAACTGGCGCTCGATGGGCGCTGCGACCGAGGAAGCCATGGTCTCGGCGCTGGCGCCGGCGAAATTCGCGGTGACGACGATGGTGGGGAAATCGACGCGCGGCAACGCCGCAACGGGGAGCAGGCGATAGCTGAAGAGCCCGAACACGACGAAGGCCATCATCAGCAGCGTCGTCATCACGGGACGCCGGATGCAGGTCTCCGGCAGGCTCATGAATTGCGTTCCTTCTTCACCGGGCTTTGCGCGCTGGTGCGAATATCGACCTTGGAGCCGTTGTTGAGGCGGAGCTGGCCGTCCGTTACGACGCGCTCGCCCTCGGCGAGGCCCTTCTCGACGACCGCGAGGCCTCCGACCGTCCGGCTCACGGTGAGCGGCCTGATCTCGGCGGTGTTGTCGGCCTTCACCACGAAGACGTAGCTGCCGTTCTGGCCGACCTGGATTGCCGCTGCCGGAATGACGATCGCGTTCTCTTGCACGCCCAAGGTCATCTGCACGTTGACGAAGGTGCCGGGCCAGAGCCGCTCGTCGCGGTTGCCGAAGACCGCCTTGAGCTGAATGGTGCCGGTCCCGGCGTCGACCTGGTTGTCGATGAAGTCGAGCCGGCCCGCGATCTCCCCGCCGGGATCGTTCGGGACTTTCACGCTCACGGGCACGGTGCCCTTGGCGATTGCGGCGCGTATCCCCGGGAGCTCGCGCTGCGGCACCGCGTAGGTCACATAGATCGGCTTCATCTGGTTGATCGTCACCATGATGACGGTGTCTTGCGCCTTCACGTCGTTGCCCGCCTTGAGCGAGACGAAGCCGAGGCGGCCGTCCATCGGCGCACGGATCGTGTAGTAGGTGATCTGCACCTGGAGATTCTGGATTGCCGCTTGGTCGGCGACCACCGTGGCCTCGAGCGAGGCAGAAGTAGCGACGGCGAGATCGTAGGCTTGCTGCGACACGTCGCGCTTCTGGAGGAGCGGCTTATACCGATCGACGTCGTGCTGGGCATTCGCGAGCAAAGCGCGGTCGTGGGCGAGGTTTGCCTGAAGCTGCTTCAACTGCGCCTCGACAGCGCGCGTGTCGAGGACGAAGAGTACGTCGCCAGCCATGACCTCCTGGCCGTCCGCGACTTTCACCTCCGAGACCTGGCCGTCGACGCGGGACTTGACGGCGACGGTCGCAATCGACTGGACGTTGCCGATGGCGCTGAGCTGAAACGGGATCGATTGGCGCGCGGCAGGGGCGACGACGACGGGCACCGCGGCCTGCGGGCGCTGTTGCTGCGCGGGCGCCTCGGCCGCCTTGAGCACGAAGGTTTGATAGGCGACGAAGCAGGCGACGCCGATCGCCAGAAACACCGCCGCAATGATCGCACGCTTCATTTGGAGAGACCGATTCGGTGTCGCCTGAGGGAGCGCCGAGCGCCTCGGGCCGCGCAAAGTATAATACACGGGATCATTAGCAAAGCCCCAACTGGGTATAGGCAGCTGCGCCCATCCGCCATCCCCGCGCGGGTGCCCTAGTGCATGGCAGCCCAACGCCAATTGTTCAATCCGGCCGCGGGTTTCCTCTGGTAACATTCCCGTGGGAACCGAGGCGGACCCCCTGATCGAGGCGCCCTCGCCTCGCCCCAAGGGCGGAGGACCGTGCCTAGAAATTCATCGTCGGGCGGATTCGGCAATGTCGTGCGGGCGCTGAGCATCCGCAACTACCGGATTTACGCGACCGGCAATGGGATCTCGCTCATCGGGACCTGGCTGCAACGGGTGGCTGTCGGGTGGCTCGCCTGGCAGCTCACTCATTCCGGAACCTGGCTCGGCCTCGTCGCCTTCGCCGATCTGGCGCCGGTCGTTTTCCTCAGCCCGATGGCGGGCGCACTCGCAGATCGCCGCAACCGCATCTGGGTGATCCGGACGACCCAGGCGATCGCGATGAGCCAGGCGATCCTGCTTTTCGCGCTGGTCGCGACCGGCTTCATCGGCATTTGGACGTTGTTCTCGTTAACCGTGTTGCTGGGCTCGGCGAACGCTTTTGCGCAGCCAGCGCGGCTCGCGCTCATCCCGAGCCTCGTCGACCGCGAGAGCCTCCCCTCCGCGGTCGCGATCAACTCGATCCTCTTCAACAACGCGCGCTTCATCGGGCCGGCGATCGCAGGCGTCGTGATTGCAGAAGGCTCGGTCTCGCTCGCCTTCGCGCTCAACGCGCTGAGCTACGTCGCCTTCCAGATTTCGCTCGCGCGTCTCTCCGAGATTCCGATGGACGGCCCTGCGGCACCGAGCCGCAGCCGCATGCTCAGCGAGACGCTCGAGGGCTACCTTTACGCGATGCGCCATCCCGGCATCGGGCCGATGATGGCGCTCTTCGCCCTGAGCGCGCTCGCCTGTCGCGGTTTTATCGAGATGCTCCCGGGCTTCGCCGACGGCGTCTTCCATCGCGGACCACAGGGCCTCGCCTGGCTCGTCGCAACAGCGGGTTTGGGCGCGATGGCCGGTGGCGCTTGGATGGCGATGCGTCACGGGATCGAGGGGCTGACGCGCCTCGTCGTTGCGCACACGCTGCTGATCTCCGCGGCGCTCCTCGCTTTCACCGCGAGCGACGAATTCTGGCTCGCGCTCCCCTGCCTCTTCGTCGCGGGCTTCGGGCTCGTGGTGACGGGTGTCAGCGCGCAGACCCTGGTGCAGAGCGCGGTCGCACCCGCGATGCGCGGGCGGATCATGGGTCTTTACGGCATGATCTTCCGCGGCGGCCCCGCCTTTAATGCACTCATCATCGGCCTTTTCTCCGCGCATTTCGGCCTGCGCCTTCCGCTTGCCGCGGGGGCCGCTGCATCCGTGCTTTTCTGCGCCTGGGCGCAGTGGCGCCGGCCGGCGATTGCGGCCGCGCTAGAGGCCGAACCCGAGCCGCAGGGCGCGCACGCGGACTGAGCTGGCGTCGCGTCGGTTGAACGCCGTGTCGTCCTGCGATATCGCTTGCCGGAGGGGGTGGGTCGCGATGGCGGAAGCGGTAGCGTCGGGATCGGCGGGCGGGGGCTTCGTCTCGCCGGGCTTCCTGCAAGGGATCGGCGTGCGGCAGGTCCGCATCGCCTGCGGCCTAGTGCTCTTCGCCTACGTCGTCTCGCATTACGTCAATCACGCGCTCGGCAACGTCTCCTACGCCGCGATGGAGTTTTGGCTGCGCTATCACATGGCGTGGTGGCGCAATCCGCTGGTGGTTCCGGTGCTCTACGGCGCCGCCATCGTGCATTTCTCGCTGGGGCTCTGGGCGCTCTATCAACGTCGGCATTTCCGCTATCTGAAGGCGGAGCTCGCGCAGTTATTGCTCGGGCTCAGCATCCCGCTCTGGCTCGACATTCATTTCGTCGGCGCGCGCATGCAAAGCCCGCTCTTCGGACGCGATCTCTATTACGCGCAGGCGCTGAGCGCCTATTGGCTCGCCAGGCCGTACATGGAATGGGTCCAGTTCGCGCTCCTGACCGTCGCCTGGACCCACGCCTGCATCGGTCTGCATTTCTGGTTGCGTCTGAAGCGCAGCTACATCGCGATCGCACCCTTCCTGCGCGCCGCGGCTGTCTTGCTGCCGGTCTTGGCGATCATCGGCCTGATCCAGGGTGCGCGCGAGGTCAGGACGCTCGCGGCGCAGCCGCAATGGCGAGCCCAGAACCTGACGCCGCCAGCCATCGCACCTCCGGCTCAGCGCGTCGTGATCGAAGCGATCCAGTTTTATTTCCCAATCGGCTACGCGGCGCTCCTCGGCTTCGTGTTCGTGGCGCGGGGCGTACGGGCGACGCGCGAGCGCCGGCACGGCACCGTCTCGCTCACATATCCCGACCGCGAGGTCGAGGTACCCAAGGGGATGAGCGTGCTCGAGGCGAGCCTCCGCCACCGCATTCCGCACGCGAGCGTCTGCGGCGGCCGCGCGCGCTGCTCGACCTGCCGCATCCGAGTGCTCGGCGACCCCGCGTCGCTGCCGCGACCCTCGGGGCGCGAGGCCTTCGTGCTGGATCGCGTTGGGGTGGGCGCCGATCCCGCGATCCGCCTCGCCTGCCAATTGCGGCCGATGCACGATCTCGCTTTGGTCCCGTTGATGCCGCCCAACGTCGGCGCCGCCTCCGTGCGCGAGCGCGTGCGCCCGCATCTCGGCGAGGAGCGCTATGTCGTGAGCCTCTTTGCGGACATGCGCGGCTCGACCGAGCTCGCCGAGCGCCAGCTCCCTTTCGACACCGTGTTCGTCGTCAACCAGTTCCTGCGCGCGGTCGCGATGGCGGTGCTGGACGCGGGCGGGCAGCCCAACCAGTTCCTGGGCGACGGGCTCCTGGCGCTCTTCGGGCTCCGAAGCGACGCGGCGACGGCCTGCCGCGAGGCGGTTACGGCCGCCGCAAAGATCGCGGCCAACGTCGCCGAGGTGAATCGCCATCTCATGGAGCACGCGCGCAAGCCCATCCGCTTCGGCATCGGCATCCACGGCGGCGACGTCATCGTCGGCGACGTGGGATACCGCGACCACATGGTCTTCACCGCCATGGGCGACCCCGTCAACGTTGCCGCCCGGCTCCAGGACATGACCAAGAGCCTCGAGTGCACCGCCGTCCTCTCCGATGAGGTCCGCAAGAAAGCGGGCCTCGCTGCGGACGCGCTTCCGGGCGTCGAGGTCGAGATCCGGGGCCGCGACGGCCTGATGCTTGTGCGGAAGGTTGCCGAGCCGGCGGCGCTGACAGGGCTGATAGGCGCCCAGCCGTCAGCAGATCAGGCCGGGCGCTGAGCCTTCCGCCCGAGCATTTCGCGAAAGGCCGCGAAGAGCTTCTCCATCGTCGGTCGCTTGTAGGGGAAGAGGTCCGGCGGGTCCATGGCGTGGACGATCATGGCGACGTCGACCTCGAAGATCAGGAGTTCGCCGCTGCGGGTCTCGCCGCAATCGATCGCGAAATAGTCGAGGCCGATTTGCTGCGCGAGAGCGGCGAAGGCCTCGCCGTGGCGGCGGGCGAAGTCGTCATCGAAACTTGCCATCCAGCGTGCTTCTTCCGCACGCTTCTCCGCGCTCTCGCGCATCCCCGCATTGAGGTAGTGGATCATCCATTGTGAGGAAATCGCGCCGTGGCTCGCATAGGGACGACCTTCGATGAGCGCGACGCGATATTTGCGGAAGAGTCCGTCGGCGCCGCGGTAATCGACGAAGGGGGCGAGGTAGAACTCGCTTCCGCCGCTGCGCCGTAGATAATCCGCGATCCCAGAAGCGCTCTCGATCCTCTCGAGGCCTTCGCCCGCATGCGAGCCGATGGGGCGCAGGATGATCGGGAAGGTCTCGGTTGGAAGCGCTAGGAGCTCAGTCCGGCTCACGCGGCGGGTCTCGGGGATCGCGATTCCCGGCGCCTCGCGCAGCAATTCGCAAGCGCCGTCACGTGAGAGCCGCGCGATGCGCTCGGGCGCGTTCAAGACCGGCTGCGGCCAATGACGGAGCACTCTCGCGAGATCGCTAAGGAGTGGCTGGCTCGCCTCGGATTCCCCGATCGCAACGAAGGCGAGGTCGTGTTCGGGGATTTCCCTCGGGAGCGGCTCGCCCGGTAGGACGTAGAGCATGTCGAGCGTCGTGTCCGAACCTTCGAGCAGAAACTCCAGCGGCGTGTTCGCCATGAAATCGCCGGGCGCCATGAAGGCTAGGAGACGCAGTCCGGCTGCGGCATGGGATGCCGGGCGGCGAAACAGCCGCGAGCGTTCGAGCGCACGGTATTGCAGCGCCTGCGCATCGCCGGGCTCGCCGGTCAACTGCTCCAGGATCGAGAGGTCAAGCAACACCGCCGCATTCTCGGGGTCCGCGATCATGCGTCCGATGAGGTCCGAGCGCAGCGCCGTCAGGTCCTCGCCGTCGAAGGCGCGCTTGGCGAGAGCGGCGAGGCCCAGCGGCGTCGCAACGGCGGGGCTCGCCGCCGGAATTTCGATCATGGCCGAGCCTCGCAAGATTTGGTTAAAATCGGCTTAGCTCTGAGACGTCGCGACCCCGGAATCGGTTCCAGCCGTCTATCAGACTGCCATTGCCATCGTCGCCTTCGTGCTCATCTACGCGACCGTCTCGGGCCGCGTCGAGCGGTCTTGGCGCAGCGGCCCTGTCGTCTTCACCGCGTCCTCCCACGACAAATCTGTTGCATCCGGAACAGCATCGCGGGCAGCCTTTGCGCCGCACAACAGAGACGGGAGATTCCGATGGTCCCGATCCGTGAGCCGATTCTGGAACCCGTACCCATCGCAGCGCTGCGGCCGACGCAGTTGACGGTCGGCATGCGGGAGGTCGAAGCAAAGCGCCGCGAATGGCGCGCCAAATCCGGCAAGAGAGCCGCGAAATACCTCGGCCGACATTTGATTCCGACGATCTGGGGGCCGAAGGAGCGCCACTACATCGTCGACCACCATCACCTCGCGCGGGCGCTGCACGAAGAGGGAGTGGAGCACGTGCTGGTGACCGTGGTCGCGGATTTGCGACGGCTCGAGCCCGACGCCTTCTGGTTCGTGATGGAGAACCGGAACTGGATGCATGCCTTCGACGCCGAGGGTCGGCGCCACCCCTATGCGGACATGCCGAAGTCGGTCACCGAGCTCGTCGATGATCCCTTCCGCTCGCTGGCGGGCGAATTGCGGTTCGCAGGCGGCTACGCCAAGGACACGACACCTTTCAGCGAATTCCTCTGGGCGGATTTTCTGCGGCGGCGCCTGAAGCGGAAGCTCCTCGGGCGCGATTTTCCCAAGGCGCTCGGCGAAGCGCTGATACTCGCGAAGAGCAAGGACGCCGAATACCTTCCGGGCTGGTGCGGGCAAGTCTAGGGCAGGGACCGATCCGATCGAATGCCCCCGGTGAGCCGCGGAATGCTTCCGGTGGCGGCGATCTCGGTCTCCAGCTTCCGCGTCATCGCCTGGGTGAAACCGTCGAAGCCGTCGATCGCGAGCACGAAGGAGCCGTGGCCGCCGATCACCCGCGTCCGATAGTACTCGCCGATCCCACCGACGGGCTGGGTGTGGCCGATGAAGCCGTGCGCGGGATGCTCGTTGACGATTGCCAGCCCGTTGATCGTGACGCTCGCGGCGATCGCGTCGTTCCGCGCATATTCGACGGGCCGTCCGTTGTTGTTGTCGCCGTCGCCGGAAATATCGATGACACGGCGCGTGCTCTGGTGCCCGCTGCGCTCGAACTGCTGCATCGCGAAGTCGATTGCCGCGCCGATGGCGGTAGCGCCGGCAAAAGCGCGCGGTGCCGTCCGCAGGGTCTCGGCGGCTGAGGCCGCGGATGTCTCGTCGCGGATCACGATCCAATCGACGACGACTCGCTGGGCCGAGGCTCCCGACCACTCGATGACGCAGAGCGCGATCGCATGCCGGGCGCCGTTGCGAATCGCTGCCAGGATCTTGGGATCGGTGATGGCGGCGGCGTAGCCCTCGCGCTGCAGGCGGAATTCACTGTCGTCGACGCTGATGGAGACGTCGGCGGCCAGGATCAACTGCAGGTCGACGGGCTCCGCCTGTGCAGTGCCGGCGAAGGCGGCCGCCAAGGCCGCAAGGACGAGGCGCAAGGCCATGCTCATTGCGGTCGCGGTGCATGCACGCTCTTTCATGCCCACCCCCAATGCCGATCTCGCCATTCCGCCGTGGCCCAAAGCCTAGCACGGATCGCGCGGCCGGCCGAAAGCGGCTTGACGGCGAGCGGGGGGTATCGTCCACTTGCACGCCATCGTGCGACCGAAGGGGATCGCCATGATCGCTCGAGTGCTGCTCCTCGTCCTCGCTTGCGCTGCCCTCGCAGGCTGCGCGGGACCGCCGGTCGTCGCGATGAAAAATCCGACGACCAACGAGGTGGTGGACTGCAAGAATCATGGGACCTATTCGTACATGATCCAGATCGGCTCGCCGGAGGAATGCGTGGCAGCTCTCAAGGACAAGGGTTGGGAAACCTGGCGCTACTGACGCCTTAGGCGCCATGAAGATTTCGATCCTCGACGACTACTTCGACACCGTCCGCACTCTCCCCTGCTTCTCGAAGCTCGCGCCCTTCGAGACAACTATCTGGAACGACCACGTCGACGAGTCCGTGCTCGCCGAACGCTTGCGCGATACCGAAGTGCTGGTGCTGATCCGCGAGCGCACGAAGATCCGGGCCTCGCTGCTGGAGCGCCTGCCGAAGCTCCGGCTCATCAGCCAACGCAGCGTCTTTCCGCACATCGATATCGCCGCCTGCACGAGCGGGGGCGTGATCGTCTCCTCGAGCCAGCATCCGGGTACCCCCTGCTACGCCGCCGCCGAGCTCACTTGGGGCCTGGTCCTCGCGGGGATACGTGCGATCCCGCAGCAGATGGCCTCGCTCCGCGCGGGACGCTGGCAGCTCGGCGTCGGGCAGACGCTCCGCGGCAAGACGCTCGGCATTTTCGGCTACGGTCGGATCGGAAGCGTCGTCGCGGGCTACGGCAGCGCCTTCGGCATGAGGGTTCTGGTCTGGGCGCGCGAGCCCGCCATGGCGGCGGCGCGGGCGGAAGGACACGCGACCGCGCGGAGCAAGGCCGAGTTCTTCGGGGAATGCGATGTGCTCTCGCTGCACATGCGTCTCGTCGATGCAACGCGCGGGATCGTCACCGCCGAGGATCTCGCGCGGATGAAGCCGACGGCGCTACTCGTCAACACCAGCCGCGCGCCGCTGGTGGCGCCGAGCGCGCTCGCCGCCGCGCTCCGCGCGGGACGGCCGGGGATGGCAGCGGTCGACGTCTTCGAGGCTGAGCCGGTCGCGGCTGGCGGCGATCCGCTCCTCGATCTTCCGAACGTCGTGGCGACGCCGCACATCGGCTATGTCACGGCCGAGGAGTACGAGATTCAATTCACGGATATATTCGACCAGATACTCGCCTACGCGTCGGGGAGCCCGATCAACGTCGTCAATCCCGAGGTGCTGAAGGCCCGCAGCTAGCGCGGCGCCGGGCTCAATCCTCGATCAGCTCCCCCTGCAGCGCATCGTGGACCTTCTCGCCGAAAGTCGCGTGGTGGGGCGCAGTGAAGTAGAGCGTCACGAGATCGAGCTTGGCCTCCGCCGCGGCGGCGACGGCCTTGACGATCGCGTCGAGCCAGGCCTCGACATGGTCCGAGACGTCCTGCCAATCGGGGCCCCGCCGGGTCGCATCGGAGAGCCGGTATTTCGCGACGAGGTCTTGCAGCTCCTGCTGCGTGAGGCCGCCCCAGGCGAGGAAATCCAGGTGGAAGAGACCGAAGAGCGGGCGTGCCGCCAGCTTCTCGCCGAACTGAAGATCGCCGTAGCAGGCGCCGACGACGCCGTCGAGAAGCGCCTCGCGAAAGGCAAGCTGCAATTCCGGATCGTGCGCGACGGCCTGATCCTGCGCGATGCGGCCCACGGGCGTGCCGAGCTGGCGCACCATCCCCGCGAACAGAAGTGCGGCATTGTCGCCGATCTCCGGCGGATCGAGCGCGGGCGCACGCTGCGGCACCATCGCGTCTTCGATCTCTTCGAGCGCGTCTTCGAAGAGGAGATCGGTGTCCTCGAGCGGGATTGCCTCGTCGTCGCGATTGGCGGCGAGGCCGAGAGCATCGCCGCGGACGAGCTGCTGCCACTGCTGCTGCGCGACGGCGCGCAGGAGCTTCGGCTTCCTGTCGGTGAGCGCCGCCTTCAGCGCGTCCCAGGAAATGCTGTAGAACTCGAGAGCGTAGCTCATGGCGGTCACCCAAAATGCTTCGCTTCGTACGAAGGCCGAGACTTTGAATCGCGGCCGGACCGAAAAAATTCGGCGCCCATTCAGCGCGGCGCGGCGTTAAAGGCGTGTTAACGCCGCTCCCTCGACGCGGAACGCAGCCCGGACAATTTGCTACAATTGCCGCGAATGACCCGAAGGGGTGAAACGCGGGAACGCGTCTTGGTTTCACACGGAGGTCATGCTCTCCTTCCATGATCGTTCAACGCCTGCGCTGCGGGAGCCAGGTTCCCAGGGGGGCACGATGTTCAATCCCACGGCTTTGGTCATCGAGAGCTTCGTCGGCGAGCTCGAGGCCATGTACCACCGGATCTACGGGCTGCTCGAGCCCGGCTATCCCGGGATCATCGCCTTCATCGCGCGGCTCGCGCTCGAGAACATCGCCAACAGCGACGCGCCCTATCACGACGTCAACCACACAATCATGGTGACGCTGGTCGGACAGGAGATCCTGCGCGGCAAGCACATCAACGAGGGCGGCGTGACACCGCGGGATTGGCTTCATTTCATGGTGTCGCTGCTCTGCCACGACATCGGCTACGTCCGCGGCGTCTGCCACGGCGACCGCCAGGGCCACTACGTCATCAACGACAAGGGCGACGCGATCGAGGTGCCGGCAGGTGCGACCGACGCCTCGCTCACGCCCTACCACGTCACGCGCTCCAAGCTCTTCGTGCGCGAGCGCTTCGGCAAGGTCAGCCTCACCCATATCGACACGATGGTGATCGGACAGAACATCGAGCACACGCGCTTCCCCGTCCCCTCGGACGACGAGCACTCGGGCGTCGCGGACTATCCCGGCCTGGTGCGCGCCGCGGACCTCATCGGCCAGCTCGCGGACGTAAACTACCTCCGCAAGATCCCCGCGCTCTTTGCGGAGTTCTCGGAGACCGGCACCGCCGCGAAGCTCGGCTATCGAAGCTCGGAGGATCTCCGCCTCGCCTATCCGACCTTCTTCTGGAAGGCGGTGCGTCCCGTTATCGGCGAGGGCCTGCGCTGTCTTCGGGTGACGCAGGAAGGCAAACAGTGGATCGCCAACCTCTACGCGCACGTCTTCTCCGAGGAGCATCGCGGGTCGCTCTGAGGCCGGCGCGACGGCCACGCGGGCCCGGCGATGGCTGAGCGCGTGGGGAGTGCGCCGGGCACACTCTTCTGTTTCGGACTCGGCTACAGCGCGGGGTTCCTCGCGCGCGCTCTCCAAGCCGAGGGCTGGCGCGTGCTCGGCACCTTCCGCGACGCCGCGAGCGAGGCGCGCCTTCAGGGAGAGGGTTTCGAGACCCACCGCTTCGAGCGGGCTCATCCGCTCGACGACGCACCCGCGCTCCTCGCTGCCGCTACCCACGTGCTGAGCTCCATCCCGCCGGATGCCTCAGGCGATCCCGTCCTGGATCTGCACGGTGCCGACATTGCGGGCGCGTCGTCGAAATGGATCGGGTATCTCTCGACGACCGGCGTCTATGGCGATCGCAGGGGTGGCTGGGTCGATGAGGACGCGGCGCTCGAGCCCACCGGCGAGCGCGGGCGCCGCCGCGTCGCCGCCGAGCGCTGCTGGCTCGATCTCCACCGTCGGAATGGTCGGCCCGTGCACGTCTTCCGGCTCGCAGGGATTTACGGACCCGGCCGCAGCGCGCTCGATGCGCTCCGCGCGGCTCGCGCGCAGCGCGTCGACAAGCCTGGACAGGTTTTTTCGCGCATCCACGTCGCCGACATCGTGCAAGCGCTCCGCGCTTCGATGACCGACCCCGATCCCGGCGCTGTCTACAACCTCTGCGACGACGATCCCGCGCCACCTGCGGAGGTGATCGCCTATGCCGCTGAGCTCTTAGGTCTTCCTCCTCCTCCGCTCGTCCCCTTCGCGTCCGCTACTCTCTCCGAGATGGCCCGAAGCTTCTACGCCGACAACAAGCGCGTCTCCAACCGGCGAATGAAGGAAGCACTCGGCGTGCGGCTCATCTATCCGAGCTACAGGGACGGGCTGACGGCGCTATCGAAGGGTTAGCGGGCAACAAGTCCGGCGATGACGAGGCTAGAGCAGCGCTTCGATCGTTCGCACGAGGAGCGCCAAATCCTGGTCGCGGGAGAGGCGGTGGTCGCCGTCCTTGACGAGCGTGACCTCTACGTCCGCGCCCGCGAGCCGCTCCGCGAGGGCGAGACTCGTGCGCCAGGGGACGTCGGGATCTGCCATACCCTGGAGGAGGCGCACCGGACAGGTGATCGCGATCGGCGAGTGCATCACCAGGTGGTTTCGTCCCTCCTCGATGAGCGCGCGCGTGAAGATGTAGCCCTCTGGGCTGTATTGCGAGGGAAGCCGGACGTAGCCCTCGCGCAGGATCGTCGCGCGCGCTTCCTCGGAGAGCTCCGCCCACATGAGATCCTCGGTCGCGTCGGGCGCGGCGGCGATTCCTACCAGCGACTTGACGCGCTCCGGCCGTGCCAGCGCCGCGAGCAGCATGATCCAGCCGCCAAGGCTCGAGCCCACCAGCACCTGCGGCCCTTCTGTCAGTGCATCGAGCGTCGCGAGCGCATCCGCCTTCCAGCGCCCGACGGTGCCGTCCTTGAAGTCGCCGGAGGACGCGCCGTGACCGAAATAGTCGAAGCGCAGAAAGGCCTGTCCGCGCTCCGCGCAAAAGCGATCGAGCGCCTGCGCCTTGGTGCCGGTCATGTCGGACATGAATCCGCCGAGGAAGACGACGCCGGGTGCGCGGCCGGGGCGGCGGCGAAAAGCGATCCGCTCGCCGTCCTCGCGGGCGAGGAATTCCGGCAGCTCGCTCGCGTGAGTCGTTTGAGCCATGGACATTTGCGGCGTCCTCATCGCATTCTCGCGCGCATGGCGAACGATTCGGACAGTAACACCGGCGGCGGCCGGGCGGAAAGCCGTCCGCCGGTCGTACTTCAGGTGCTGCCGAGTCTCGTCACCGGCGGCGTGGAGCGCGGAACGGTGGAGATCGCGCAGGCGCTCACCGCGGCGGGCTGGCGCGCGGTGGTTGCGTCCGCGGGCGGGCCTCTCGTGCACGAGATCGAGCGCGCCGGTGGCGTGCACGTGACCTTGCCGCTCGCTTCCAAGAATCCGCTGACCGTCCGCAAGAACGTCGGCCGCCTCGTCGAGACGATCGAGCGCTACAGCGTCGATCTCGTGCACGCCCGGAGCCGCGCGCCCGCCTGGAGCGCCTATTGGGCGACGGGGCGCGCGGGGCGTTCCTTCGTCACGACTTTCCACAACGCCTATGGCGCGGAATCCGGCCTAAAGCGGCGTTACAACTCCGTCATGGCCAAGGGCGACCGCGTGATCGCGATCTCGAATTTCGTGGGCGAGCATGCGGCCTCGGTCTATGGCGTGGGGCACGAGCGGCTCCGCGTCATCCCTCGCGGCGTCGATCTCTCGCGCTTCGACCCCGATCGCATGACCGCAGAGCGTCTCGTCGCGCTGGCGCGGCAATGGCAGCTCCCCGACGGCGCTCCCGTGATCATGCTTCCGGGCCGACTCACGCGCTGGAAGGGTCACTCGATCCTGATCGAGGCGCTCGCGATCCTTGGGCGGAGCGATGTGCATTGCCTTTTCGTCGGCTCCGGTGCCGAGCGCTACAAGCGCGAGCTCGCGGCGGAGGCCTCGGCGCGCGGCGTCGGTGCCACGCTCCGCATCGTCGACGAGTGCCGCGACATGCCTGCGGCATACATGCTCGCGGACGTCGTGGTCTCCGCCTCGACCTCGCCCGAGGGCTTCGGCCGCGTCATCGTGGAGGCGCAGGCGATGGGGCGGCCGGTGATCGCGACCGACCACGGCGGCGCGCGCGAGACAGTGAAGCCCGGCGACACGGGCTGGCTCGTCCCGCCCGGCGATCCCGAGGCGCTCGCGGCGGCGCTTGTGGCGGCATTGGCGCTCGCGCCCGATGACCGCTTCGACCTCGGTCGCCGCGCGCGCGAGCATGTCCGGCACAGTTTCGACACGGCGCTCATGGCCGCGCGCACCCTCGACGTCTACGAGGAGCTGCTCTTCCCGGCGGCGACGACGCTCAGGGCCGCGCGCGCGGCACTCGCTTGAGGAACCGGGAGTGGCGGCGGAGCGCATTCTCGTGATCAAGCTTGGGGCGCTCGGCGACGTCGTGCAGGCGCTGGGGCCGATGGCCGCAATCCGCCGGCATCACGCGGATGCACGGATCGTCTTGCTCACGAGCGCGCCCTTCGTGGGGTTCCTCGGCCGCTCTCCCTATGTGGACGAGGTTTGGCTCGACGAGCGCCCGCGGCTCATCGACCTCCCGGGCATCCTGCGCCTGCGCCGACGGCTCCGCGCGGGCCGCTTTGCGCGGGTCTATGACCTCCAGACCTCCGATCGCTCGAGCTTCTACCATCGCCTCATGGGACCGGGCGCGCGGCCGGAATGGTCGGGAATCGCGCGTGGCGCCTCGCACCGCCACGCGGATCCCGAGCGCGAGCGGATGCACACGCTGGAGCGTCAGCGCAACCAGCTTCGCCTCGCCGGAATAGCCGAGGTACCGCTCCCCGATCTCTCCTGGGCCGACGCCGACCTTCACGCTTTCGGCCTGCCCGAGCGCTACGCCGTGCTGGTCCCTGGCGGCGCTCCGCATCGGCCGGAAAAACGCTGGCCCATCGAACGCTATCGGGCACTCGCGGAACTCCTCGATGCGCGGGGCGTAATGCCGCTTACGATCGGCGGCGCCGCTGAGCGCGCGCTCGGCACGGCAATCCCCGCCGCGCGCGACCTCACGGGACGCACGTCTTTTGCCGAGGTCGCCGCGATCGGCCGCCGCGCACTCTCTGCGGTCGGCAACGACACCGGGCCGATGCATCTGCTGGTGGCGGCAGGAGTGCCCGCGACGGTACTCTTTTCCGGAGCCTCCGACCCCGCTCTGACGGCGCCGCGCGGGGACCGCGTCACCATCCTCCGCCGCGACCCGCTCGCCGATCTCTCGGTGGAGGAGGTTGCCGCGACCCTCGCTATCGGCTAAATCCCCGGCCCATGAGTACGACAGACGCATCCCAAGTCTCGCCCGGTCAGGTCCGGATCACGCTCCCGGACGGCTCGGTGCGCAGCTTTCCGGGCCCGGTGACGGGCGCGGAGCTCGCGAAATCGATCGGCCCCGGCCTCGCAAAGGCCGCGGTTGCGATCAAGCTCGACGGCGAGGGGAAGGACTTGGCGACCCGGATCGAGCATGACGCCCGCGTGCAGATCGTCACGCGCAGCTCGGCCGATGCGCTCGAGATTCTCCGCCACGACGCCGCGCACGTGCTCGCCGAGGCCGCGAAGGAGCTCTATCCCGACGTCCAGGTGACCTTCGGTCCCGCGACGGAGACGGGGTTCTATTACGACTTCGCGCGCGACCATCCCTTCACGCCCGAGGATCTCGTGAAGCTCGAGCAGCGTATGCACGAGATCGTCGACCGCGACGAGCCCGTGACGCGCGAGGTCTGGGAACGCGACGAGGCTGTCCGCTTCTTCGAGGGGATCGGCGAGAAATACAAGGCCGAATGGATCCGCGAGATCCCCGCCACCGAGGCGATCAGCATCTACCGCCAGGGCAAGTTCGTCGATCTCTGCACGGGCCCGCATTTCCCGTCGACGGGAAAGCTCGGCCACGCCTTCAAGCTCATGAAGGTCGCGGGCGCTTATTGGCGGGGCGATGCGCGGAACCAGCAGCTCCAGCGAGTTTACGGCACGGCCTTCGCTGAGCAGAAGGAGCTCGACGCCTATCTCTTCCAGCTCGAGGAAGCGGAGAAGCGCGACCATCGGCGCCTCGGCCGCGAGCTCGACCTCTTCCACCAGCAGGAGGAAGCGGCCGGCAGCGTCTTCTGGCATCCCAAGGGTTGGACGCTCTACCGCATCATCGAGCGCCACCTGCGCCATCGCCTGGAGGAAGCCGGCTACGTCGAGGTGAAGACGCCGCAGCTCGTCGACCGCGCACTTTGGGAGGCCTCGGGCCATTGGGAGAAATTCCGCCAGAACATGTTCACGGTGAAGGACGAGGATGGCGATCGCATCCTCGCGCTCAAGCCAATGAACTGTCCGGGTGCGGTGCAGATTTTCAACCAGGGCCTCAAGAGCTATCGCGACCTGCCGCTGCGTATGGCGGAGTTCGGCTCCTGCCATCGCAACGAGCCGTCGGGCGCGCTCCACGGCATCATGCGCGTGCGCGCCTTCACCCAGGACGATGCGCATATCTTCTGCACGGAGGAGCAGATCAATTCGGAGAGCGTCGCCTTTTGCGATCTCCTGCGCTCGATCTACCGCGACTTCGGCTTCGAGGACGTGACGGTGAAGTTCTCCGACCGTCCGGCGGTTCGCGCGGGCTCGGACGAGGTCTGGGACAAGGCCGAGCACGCGCTAGAGGAGGCGACCAAGGCCGCGGGATTGCCTTACACGCGCAATCCCGGCGAGGGAGCGTTCTATGGGCCGAAGCTCGAATTCGTGCTGCGCGACACGATCGGCCGCGACTGGCAATGCGGCACGCTGCAGGTGGACTTCGTGCTGCCCGAGCGGCTCGATGCGACCTACATCGGCGAGGACGGAGCGAAGCACCGTCCGGTGATGCTGCATCGGGCGATCCTCGGCTCGATGGAGCGGTTCATCGGCATCCTGATCGAGCACTACGCGGGGCGCTTCCCGCTTTGGCTCGCGCCGGTGCAGCTGAGGGTGCTGACGATCACGAGCGATGCCGACGCCTATGCCGAGGAGGTCGCGGAGATCGCAGCGGCCGCGGGGCTTCGCGTCGAGACTGACCTCCGCAACGAGAAGATCAATTTCAAGGTTCGCGAGCACAGTCTCGCAAAAATCCCGGCGCTTCTCGTCGTGGGCAAGCGCGAGGCCGAGACGCGCAGCGTCGCAATCCGCCGCCTCGGCGGAAAAGAGCAAGAAATTCTTGCGCTTGACGAAGCCGTCGCTAGATTCAGGGCGGAGGCTGCGGCGCCTGCCCATTGAGGGGACGCCGCCGCTCTTCGCCCGCAGCCGGCCAGGGCAGTAAGTCCCTGGTGAGGCGGGCTTTTTTCACGTTCTCTGGAGGATATACATAGCCAGGCCACCGTTACCCGCGCCGCCCTCGAAAGATGGGCCCCGCTTCAATCAGGAAATCAACGCACCGCGAGTCCGCCTTGTGGACGAGCGGGGCAATATGGTGGGTGTTGTCACCCGCAACGAGGCTCTCACCAAGGCATTGGAGGCCGGCCTCGACCTCGTGGAGGTCTCGCCCAACGCCGATCCACCGGTCTGCAAAATCCTCGATCTCGGCAAGTTCAAATACGAGGAGCAGAAACGCCGCAACGAGGCGCGCAAGAAGCAGAAGGTGATCGAGGTCAAGGAGATCAAGCTGCGCCCCGGCATCGACGATCACGATTACGATGTGAAGATGCGCAGCATGCTCAAGTTCATCGAGGAAGGTGACAAGGTCAAAGTGACCATGCGCTTCCGCGGTCGCGAGCTGGCGCACCAGGAGCTCGGCATGAACGTGCTGATGCGCGTGCGCGACGACCTCGACAAGGTCGCGAAGATCGAACAGACCCCTCGCATGGAAGGCCGCCAGATGACCATGGTGATGTCGCCGAAATAGGCGGCATCATCGGCATCGGTGGGCCTACTTCGATCCCGACCTGTGCCGGTGCGCCCGGGTCGCGATGCCGTTGAACCAGCCGCCATGCGCGACCTTCGACCTCTCCGGCAGCGCACCGAGTGGCATCCATTCGAGCCGGGTTACGCCGCGGCCGCCCTTGACCGCGATCGCGTCCGCCGCATCGGAGCGAAAATGAAGGGCGATGTGCCAGGTGCCGTCGTTCCCTGTGAAGGAATCGACGTCGACAAGGTGCATTTCCGTGGGCTCGATGCCGAGCTGCTCGCGCGCGATCCGCTCCGCGGCGGCATACGGGTTCTCGCGGCTACGCAGGAGATCGTTGGGCAGGAACCAGCCGGGCTCCGCGTCGGGCGCCGTCTGAAACATCACATAGGCTACCGTCTCGGACGTGAGCAAACTCAGCGTCGCGATCAGCTTGACGTCCGAGTGCGTCCCCGGCCTCGCGCCCGCCGCCGACTCCGTCATCGCGGTATGTCTCGTCGCCTGAAGACGCTCTGCCTCAGCGGTGTCTTTTCGTTGACCCGCCATTCAAGGGCGAAGGGCTGCCAGTCGCGGTGGCGGAGCTCGACGGCCCGGCGGGCGGGCTACCAATGCTGATCCCGGCGGCCGATCCGACACCGGAATTGACGGAGATCGAGCCCGAATTCGTGACGCCGCCGCTGGTGTTGGACCCGATGTTGATGCCCGAGGCAGGGCCCGACAAGCTGCTTGCGCCGATCGCGCCTGTGTTCGTGACGCCGTTGATGCTCGACGTGCCCGTCACTCCGATCCCGACGCCGGAGGCGCCGGCATTCAGCGTGCCATGGTTCTGGACCGATCCATTGATCGTCGAATCCGTAATGGAGATCGCCGCCGGCGCACCCGGTGGAGGCGGTCCGATGACGCCGGAATTGACGATGCTGCCGTTGACGACTGCGCCATTGCTCACGGAGATGCAGTCCCGCGCGCCGAGGTTGTTGAGGCCCGCGAAGGTTCCGGGCCCAACCAAATTGCCGCCGGCGCTACATGCCATGGCACTCCCTCCCCCGCAGAGGGCGATGCCGACGGCGAGAATGCCGAGCAACCTCTTTCGCGACGCCCTGCCGATTGCCATGGATTGCTCTCCCGCACCGTACGATTCGAGGACGCACTCTCCACGAGGATACCGGATTGGCTGCTGCCGATGAAAATCAAACTTTTTGTGATGATTGCGCCGCATTTCCCCGCGCTCAGGCGGGTAAAAAAGCGCGTCGCCGAAGCTTCGCCAACAGACGCCCATCGATCGCCGCCAGTCCAATGAAGATGAGCGCGAGCCCCGCAAAAGCGGTCCAGGCGAAGTGCTCGCCGGCGAAGATCGCGCCGAGAGCGAGGGCGGCGGGCGGCATCAGGAACGTGACCAGCAGCAGGTTCGTGGCGCCGGCCGTGCGAAGGATCCGGAAGTAGAGCCAATAGGCGAGCGCGGTGCCGATGGCAGCTTGTGCGGCGACTGCCGCCCAAGAGAAGGCACCGGGGCTCAGCGTCCAAGGGCGGTCGTGCCAAAGCGCCAGCGGCAGCATCAGCACGGAGGAGCTCACGACCATCCCTGCCGCCGCGACCGCGGGCGTGAGCGCGGCGAAGCGGCGGCCCCAGAGCCCCGCGCAGGCATAGGAGAGCGGCGCCAGCATGAGCACGAGCTCCGCCACGGCATCCCGGCCAAAGCCGCCGAGCGTCTCCGGCCCGATCACCGTGACGACCCCCACGATGCCCAACAGCACGCCCGCGATTTTGCCTCCGCTCATGCGCTCGTCCGTCGTCATCGCATGCGCGAGCAGCACCGTGAAGAAGGGCGTCGTGGCGTTGATGATGGAGGCGAGGCCGCTCGCGATCGTCTGCTGCGCCCAAACGAAGAGCGTGAAGGGGAGCGCATTGTTGAGGAACCCCATCACTGCGAAGGCTGCCCAGAGCGAGAGCGAGCGCGGGAGACGCTCGCCCCGGAGGTAGACCAGGGCCACGAGGATCGGCGCGGCGATGCCGACGCGCAGGAACACCGCCGTCAGCGGCGGGAAGCCCGCGAGCACGAAGCGGTTGAAGAGGAAGATGCCGCCCCACGCGCCTGCAAGCGCGAGGAGATAGCCCCATTCCACCGCGCCCATCCGCTTTACCGTCGGCATTGTCGCCCTCGCGCCTGGAAAGCGCGCAGAGTGGCGAAGGATCGGCCGCGGCGCGATCCGATTCTTGCGCTGGAATTAGTGTTGCGTCACCACGCGGACGCGCACCTCGGCGCTACGACCCTCGGCGTCGACGACAGCGATCCGCGCGAAGCCCTCGCCATCGGGCTGCCAGAGACCATTCCCCGCGAGCGAGGTCGCGGCGAGCGGCGTGCCGTTCACCACCCAGGCGAGTGGCTTCGCGCCACCTTCGGCCTTGAGCGGCAGGCCGCCGCGCGCGGCGTCCTCGTCGCGCCACTCCACCACCGCGCCGTCCGGCGGGAAGAGGATGTGCGGGGGATCGAGGCCGAAGGGGCGGTGAGCCGCCTGACTCTCGCGCGTGAAATGGCGGAGCGAGGGCGGCAGCTCGGTGGTGCTCGTGGCGACGACCGCGTCCGGTGGCGGCGAGGCGAAGCCGCGGCTGTCCGGAGGCAATAGGTCGAAGACCTTGAGCAGGATCGGCGTCGAGGTGTTGCGTCCGATATGGCCGGGACGCGGCGAGCCATCCGCGCGGCCGACCCAGACGCCGACGGTGTAGTCCGGCGAGTAGCCCACGGCCCAGGCGTCGCGGAATCCGTAGGAGGTGCCAGTCTTGAAGGCAACGTCCCGCGCGCGCTTCATGCCCAGCGCCTGCGCGAAGCCCGGCGGCAGCGGCGAGCCCCGAAGAATGTCGGTCACGTACCAGGCAGCGGCCGGCCCCATGAGCCGCACCGGCGCGCGTTCGCCTCCACTCGTAATCTCCAGACTCTCCGCGCTGCCGCCGTTCGGCAGTGAGGCGTAGAGCATGGTGAGGTCCGCGAGGTTGATGCCGACCCCACCCAAGGCGACCGAGAGCGAGGGCGTCCCGACGAGACGATGGAAGCCGATCCCGGCCCCGGCCGCGCGCAAATCCGCGACGAAGCGTACGGGGCCCACGCGGTCGAGAAGCTGCACTGCCGGCACGTTCAGCGACTGCTGCAGCGCCACCCGCACGCTCACCGTGCCCTGGAACTCGCGATCGAAGTTCCGGGGCGTGTAGTCTCCAAAGCGGATGGGCTCATCGTCGATCATGCTCGCGGGATGGATCGCGCGGTCGTCGAAGGCGAAGCCGTAGATGAAGGGCTTGAGCGCGGAGCCCGGTGAGCGCTTGGCGCGGGCGAGATCGATCTGGCCGCTACGCCCGAAGAAATCGGCGCTGCCGAGATAGGCGAGCACCGTGCGGCTCCGATTCTCGACCACCACCACCGCGAGATCGGCGCCGTCGTCGAAGCGCTCGGCCTCGCGTCGTGCAAGGGTCTCGAGCGCGCGCTGCAACGGCCCGTCGATCCCCGTGGCGATGACCCCGCCGGGCGCGGCCTTGGCGGCGAGCTCCTGCGCCAGATGCGGCGCGCGGAAGGGGAAGGCGAGGCGCGCCTGCGGCAGCGGCTCCGCCATCGCCTCCTCGGCCTCGCTCGCGCCGATCGCGCCGTGCTCGCGGAGACGCTCGAGCACCTTGGCGCGAGCGGCGCGGGCGGCCTCGGGATGCCGGTCGGGGCGAAGTCGCTCCGGTGACTGCGGCAGCGCCACCAGGAGCGCCGCCTCCCCGAGCGTCAGGTGCAGCGGCTCCTTGCCGAAATAGGCGAGGCTCGCTGCGCGAACGCCCTCGAGATTGCCGCCGAAAGGCGCGAGCGTGAGATAGATCCCGAGGATCTGCGTCTTGTCGAGGCGCTCCTCGAGCTGCAACGCACGCAGGATCTGATTGAGCTTCGCCCCGATGCTCCGCGGCTCGGGCTTGAGGAGCCGCGCCGCCTGCATGGTGAGCGTCGAGGCGCCGGAGACGATGTGCCCGTGCGCGGCGAACTGCCCGCTCGCGCGGAGCAACGCCAGCACGTCGACGCCGGCGTGCTGGTCGAAGCGCCGGTCCTCGTAGGCCTTGAGTAGCAGGAGATAGCGGGGATCGACGTCCGCGGCCGTCGTCGGCAAGCGCCAGGCGCCGTCACCCGTCTCGAAGGCCCGAAGGATGGCGCCTTCGCGATCGACGACGACGACCGAGGCGCGCTCGGAGCGGGCGAGATCGGGTGGCTCTGCGCGGTCGAGCCAGGCGAGCGCGCCTCCGAGGAACGCGGCGAGGCCGAGGCCAATCAGGAGCGCCGCGTAGGGCCTGACGACGGAGCGCGTGGCGCCCCCCTCCCCACCTTCCCTCTCGAGGGGGGAGGGGCGATTCGCTGACGAAAGACGTGACTCGAGTCTCCTCTCCCCTCGAGGAGGAGGGTTGGGGTGGGGGGTGCGGCGTCCGCGCACGGCTGCGCCCTACCTCGCCTCCACCGTCGTGCTGCCCATTGCGGTCCGTGCGCGGACGCCCGGGCGGTACATGTCTTCGATGGCGGCGGCGGGGAGGACGAAGGTGCCGGGCGTGATCGCGCGCACGACGTAGGCGATCTCGAAATCGGATCCGGTCTCGCGATCGTCATCGCCCCAGTAAAAGCTGTAGTCGCCACTGATCACGAAAGAAGCGACGTAGCGGTCGTCGCGGCTCTCGTGCATGCGCGTGTAGCGCTGCTTCGGCAGCCAGCTATAGGGGAGATCGCCCTCCGAGGGAATGGCACCCTCGATCTCGAAGCCCGCGGGCAGCAGGTCGCGCACGATCATGTCGTGATGGCCGTCGGCGGAGACGGTGCCCGAGAGCTCGACGACGATGCGGTCGTTCTGCTTGACGTGGGCGAGATCGACTTCCTTGCCGTCCGTCATGAAGAATTTGCGGACGATGGTGACGCCCTTGCTCTCCGGGGGTAGCGGCTCGTTCGGCGTGCCATCGACGGCGACCGTCGCGAAGAGCTCGCGGTCGCCGCGGTTCTCGACTTTGTAGCCCGCACGGATCGCGGCCTGGTCCGGCGTCAGGATCACGGGATCGCCCGCAGCGGCGACCGCCTCGCCGTTGACGGCGGCCTTGACGGGCGTGCGATGCTCCGCGAGTGCGTGCTGGGCCAACACCAGCCACGCCTTCTCCTGTGTCGTCATGTCGTCGGGAAGGGCGCCCAGACTATCAAAGCGCTGGAAGAGCCGGTTGACCAGTGCAGTCTCCTTGGCCTCGGCGGCCACGCGCACGAGCCCGGCCCAATCCCTGAGCGTCGAGCCGTAGTAGTCGTCGTCATAGAAAACGCGCCACGGGCCCCGTACCGGACCGAGGATGAGCTTCTCGACTGCGGCGAAACCCGCTCGGCTTCGCGAGATGTCGCCGCTGAGCGCGAGCGCCGCGGCGAGCTGGCCCTCCGGAAAGGAGCGCCACTGCACCGAGGTCGTGGTGTCGTAGAGATAGCGGAGGTCCGCGACCGAGGCGCCGCCGTTTCGTGCGAGCACATAGGCCGCGTAGTCCCGCACGCTCGCGAGGACGCGTGGCTCGTTCCCGTAGCTCACGGAATTCGCACGTGCTTGCTGCTGCACGATGCCTTTGAGCCAAGCGTCGCCGCGCTGGAGCGCGTCGTCGGAGACGGAGTAGCCCGCGACCCGCGCGGAGTGAAGGAAGTCGAGGGCGTAGACGCTGAGCCAGTCATAGGCGGGGTAGCTCGGGCCCCAGAAGCCGAAATTCCCGTCCGCGCGCTGCATGTCGAGGACGCGATTCACCGCGCCTTGTACGCGCTCGCGCACGCCCATGTCGCCCTTGTCATGCGTGAGGAGGGCGAGGTCGTTGAAGTAGAGCAGCGGGAATGCGCGGCTCGTCGTCTGCTCGATGCAGCCATAGGGGTAGCGGTCGAGCGAGCGCAGCAGGCCGGCGACGGGAATGCTGCGCCAGGTCGCGAGGCTGACGCTCGCGGAGACGCTGCCGGGGAGGTAGCCCGCGAGAATATCGGCGCCGAGCACCAGATCCTTCCCTTGCGCGACCGTGAGCACGGTGCTGCGCGAGGTCGGGTCCTGCGGGCTCCGCACCGTGATCTGCCATTGCCGGTCGACGGCGAAGCCGTCGGGGCCGGAAAGGTGCAGCGAGAAGGTGCCTATACCGAGATCGCCGGCGGCGATCGGGAAGGCCAGGAGCTGCCGCTCGCCCGCCGCCAGCGTCACCGTCCGCTCCGGCGCCTCGACGAAGGAGACGGGCCCCTCCGTCTTGAAGCTCGCGCGGTACTCGCCGGGCTTGCCGTCGAGATTGTGCAGGCTGAGGCTCAGCCGCGCCTTGTCGTTGGGCGCGAGGAAACGCGGCAACACCACGTCGCTGACGACGGGATCGCGAACGGTCAGGTGGCCCTCGGCGTGACCCACCTTGTGGCGGTCGTAGGCGACCGCCATGAGCCGGAGCTCGCCTTCGAAATCCGGGATCTCCAGCGGTACCGAGACGTGACCCTGGGCATCGACCGGGAGGAAGCCCGAGAAGAGCGCGACCGTCCGCGTCGGCACCACCGGGAGTGCCGCCCCGCCGATGCTGTCGCCGCCCTGGCGGATCGCTCCGACCTGGCCTTCGCCGTTGATGAGGCGACCATAGTCGTCGCGGATGTCGACCGCGAGCCGGCGCTTGCCGAAATAGAAGCCCGTGGGATCGGGGCTCTCGAAGCGCGTCAATTGCAGGATGCCCTCGTCGACGGCGGCAAGCGTCAGGAACACCTTCTCGCCGGGGTCCGCGTTGGCGATGGTGACGGGGATCGAGACGGTTTGGCGCGGTAGCACCTTGTCGGGAACGCCGAGCGTGGTGCCGAGCGTGCGCGGCGCCGGATCGATGGGGAGCCAAGCGAGGCCGATTGCACGGGTGGGCGCCCGCTCTGGCCCGCCCTTCAGCGGCTTGTAGCTCGCGAGGATCGCATAGGCGCCGGTGCCCCAATCCGCGGTCACGGGAATCTCGATCGTCGTGCCCTCCGCGGGAATGTGGACGAGGCGGGTCGCGAGGATGCGATCGTTCGCGATCACGAGCAGGCCTTCGCCGGCGGTGGGCGGGCGGATCGCGAGTTTCGCTACATCCCCGGGGCGATAGCTCTCCTTGTCCGCGCTCACCTCACCTTTGTCGGGACGGTCCTCTGCGAGGTCGCCGCGCCAGCCGGAGCTGAAGCGCACACTGCTTGCGGCCCCGCTCGCGTTGTCGCGCACGGTGAATCGGTAATAGCCCCAGGGGAGCCGGTATTTGAAGCTCCCGGGCTGGTCTGCCGTCACCGGCAGCGCGCCGTCGGTCACGGGCACGTCATAGGTCGTGCGCTCGTAGCGATATTGGTTGTTCGACCGATACCAGCTGTATTCCGAATATTCGCGCACGAGCTCGTAGCGGAGCCCTTCCCGCGCCACTGGCTTGCCCTCGGCATCGACCGCCGCCACCTCGAAGGAGGCCTCGGTGTCCTCCTCGATCCGGCCGCCGCGGAAGCCCGGGCGGATGCCGATGAAGAGCGGCTTGGTGCGCACGGGGAGTGTGATGTGCGTATCCGTGGTGCGGCCGCCGGGCTCGAAGATCGAGACCCGGACGCTCGCGCGCAGCGGCAGGGTGCTCACCGGCACCTTATCGGCGGGAATGGCGCCGGTAACGGTGCTGTGCCCCTCGGCGTCAGTGTCCGCGACCTCGAGCGGGACGGAGAGGTCCTTGAACTTCTCCTCCGCGAGGCCGAAGCGCCAGCCGCGGTAATTTGAGAAGGGCGTGGGGTCGGGCGCTAGGCTCGCCTCTGCCTCGCCGCGGAGGTCGGCGCCGGGAGCACCGTAGAGGAACCGCGCAGCGATCGCGATCGGCACGGGCTTTCCCATCTCGATTGCGGGAGCGCTCGCGCTGAGCTCGACCTTGAGGCGTTGGGGCACGAAATCCTGCACCTCGAATTCGGCGTGACCCACGGGATCGCCCTTGGGATCGACGTAGACGTCGACCTGCCAGCGCCCATGCGCCGCGGTCTCCGTCAGCGTGAGATCGAAGCGGTGCGCGCCCGCGCCCTGGTCCGGGACGGTTCCGCGACGGAACTCCACCCCATCCGGGCGCCGCGCGACGAAGATGAGAGAGGTGTCGGCGATGGCGTCTGCGATCCGATCACGCAGCAGCGCAACCATGTAAACGGTCTCGCGTGGGCGATAGATGCCGCGGTCGGTGTAAATGAAAGCGTCGACAGGACCCGGCAACTGGCGCCCGTCCACCCCGCGGTCGGAGAGGTCGAAAGCGGGACGGCTGAGGTCCTCGAAGGTGAAGTCGCCTTCGGCCCCGAAGGCCAGCACCGCGCCGGGCGTGGCGCCGCCGGCGCCGCGCAGAAGGCCGGGATCGAAGCGGAGATGCCCGTCGGCGTCGGTGACGGCGCGCCCGAGCTCGTCGTTGTCGCGCGCGACCAAGGCGACCGTCAGCCCCGCGATCGGCAGCGCCGATCCCAAGGCGCGGGCGAAGACATGGAGCCCGTCGGCGCCGCGGAAGGTCGTGAGACCGATGTCGGTGTCGATCACCCATTGGATGGGGATCGGCCGGTAGTCGCCGCCCTCGTAGCTGTCCTCGTCCTGGTCGGCGGAAGCGGCTCGCCGCTTGCGGTCGGCCTGGTTCTCTGCCGTGAGGACGTAGATGCCGGGCTTGCGCTGCGGCACCGCCTGCGAGATCGGGAAGAGCGTGGTGACGCTGGCGTTTCGGGGGCCGGTCACCGCGAGGTTCCCCTCCCAGACCTTCGAGGCCTTGTCTTCCCTGATCTGGTTGAGCTCATAGGGATAGGCCTGGCGCTGGGCGAGCTGGTCCGGCTTGATCTGCGAGACCAGCCGATCCGGCACGCGGTAGAGCGTCACGTGGACGCGGCTCACATTGACGGTGACGATGGGGACGCCGGCGAGGCTCTCGCGCGGGAGGATCAGACCTTCGCGGAAAGCGACCAACGGCGCGCGGTCGCTCAGCGCAAGCTCCGCCGTCCGCTCGACCGGGAGCTTCGCTCCGGAAGCCGCGGGCAGTCCCGCCTTGAGCGTCGCCTGGTATTGCGTGCCGAAGGCGAGGCCGGTGATGCAGAGCCGGCGTCCATCGACCTTGAGCGCGACCTTGGCCTGCGGCGCGAGGCTTAGATAGGCGGCATAGTCGGTCTGACCACTGGCGTCGAGCGCCTCGGTGAAGATGAGGCAGGTCTGCGGCTCAGCCTTGGTCGTATCGACGTCGGCATAATCATAGCCGAGCGCGGGCGGCAGGCTCGCGGGCGGATTGGGGGGCGCCGCTGCTGTCGCGCTCGCGGGCTGCTGCGCGGGCGCTGGCTGGCTCGGCGCCGTCGCCGCGCTCGGCCGTGCGGCGGGAGCCGCAGGCGGTGCCGCGACGGTCTCTATCGGCGGACGCGGTGGAGGGGCGCTGGCATGACGGAAAACGAGCAAGCCAATAACCGCGAGTCCGGCCACTGCGACCGCAGCCGCGACCAAATTCATCCGCTGCATGGGAGACCTCGACGCGTTCAGGAGTTGCGCCGAGAGTGACGATATTCTTCTCCGTGAGAGGCGTAAAGCGGGGAGGCGCAAAATCACAATTTCGCCGTCATTGCACGGGCGTGACGTTGCGCCGAAGTCACATGGCGATGGCGCGCGAGGCGAAGCTGCGCTAAGCACGGTGCGCAGAACCGGCAATGAGGGTGCTCATGCGGCGTTTCGAGGGAACCGAGAGCTATGTGGCGACGGAGGACCTCCGCGTCGCCGTCAACGCCGCGATCGCGTTGGAGCGGCCGCTACTGGTGAAGGGCGAGCCCGGCACCGGCAAGACCATCCTCGCGCATGAGATCGCGAAGTCCTTGGGCAGGCCGCTCCTCACCTGGCACATCAAGTCGACGACCAAGGCGCAGCAGGGGCTCTACGAGTACGACGCGGTTGCGCGGCTCCGCGACAGCCAGCTCGGCGACGCCAAGGTCGGAGACATCAGGAACTATATCCAGCGCGGCAAGCTCTGGGAGGCCTTCGTCGCGGAAGAGCGTCCCGTGCTCCTCATCGACGAGATAGACAAGGCCGACATCGAGTTCCCGAACGATCTCCTGCTCGAGCTCGACCGGATGGAGTTCTACGTCTACGAGACGCGCGAGACCGTCGTGGCGAAGCAGCGCCCGATCGTCCTCATCACCTCGAACAACGAGAAGGAGCTGCCGGACGCCTTCCTCCGCCGCTGCTTCTTCCACTACATCCGCTTCCCCGACCGCGACACCATGGCGGAGATCGTGGAAGTGCATTATCCCGGCCTGCAGAAGGTGCTGCTGCGCGAGGCGCTCACGGCCTTCTACGAGATCCGCGAAGTGCCCGGCCTCAAGAAGAAGCCCTCGACCTCCGAGCTCCTGGATTGGATCAAGCTCCTGGTGGTCGAGGACATTTCGCCGGACGTGCTCCGCCAGCGCGATCCCGCGAAGCTGATCCCGCCGCTCGCAGGCGCACTCCTCAAGAACGAGCAGGACGTACACCTCCTCGAGCGCCTCGCCTTCCTGCATCGGCGCGAGCGTGGCGGGTGAGGGGACCGTTCACTCATGTTTCCTTCCTTCTTCCTCGAGCTTCGCCGCGCCAAGGTGCCTGTCAGCCTCCGCGAGTACCTCACGCTCATGGAAGGTATGCGGGAGAATCTCGCGGCTTTTAGCGTCGAGGATTTCTACTATCTCTCGCGCGCGGCGCTGGTGAAGGACGAGCGGAACCTCGACAAGTTCGATCGCGTCTTCGGGCACTGCTTCAAAGGCATCGAGACAATCGGCGACGCGGGAATGGAGATCCCGGAGGATTGGCTCCGGAAGCTCGCGGAGAAGAACCTGACCGAGGAGGAGAAGGCGCTCATCGAGGCCATGGGCGGCTTCGAGAAGCTCATGGAGACGCTGCAGCAGCGCCTGGCGGAGCAGAAGGGCCGGCACCAGGGCGGCAGCAAATGGATCGGCACCGCCGGCACCTCACCTTATGGCGCCTACGGCTACAATCCCGAGGGCGTGCGGATCGGGCAGGAGGGGAACCGCAACAACCGCGCGATCAAGGTCTGGGACAAGCGGGAGTTCAAGAACCTCGACGACACAGTCGAGCTCGGCACGCGCAATATCAAGGTGGCCTTGCGGCGCTTGCGTCAGTTCGCGCGCGAAGGCGCGCCCGAGGAGCTCGATCTCGATGACACGATCCGCTCGACCGCGAAGAACGCGGGCTGGCTAGACCTCAAGCTCAGGCCCGAGCGGCACAATGCCGTGAAGGTCCTGCTCTTCCTCGACATCGGCGGGTCCATGGACGGGCACGTCAAGACCTGCGCGGAACTCTTCTCGGCCGCGCGTGCGGAGTTCAAGCACCTCGAGTACTACTATTTCCACAACTGCCCCTACGAGCACGTCTGGAAGGATGCCTGGCGCCGCCACGTCGAGCGCACGCCGACTTTCCAGGTGCTGCACACCTACGACGCCAGCTACAAGCTGATCTTCGTCGGCGACGCCAGCATGAGCCCCTACGAGATCGTGCAGCCCGGGGGCAGCGTCGAGCACTGGAATGCAGAGACCGGCGAGACCTGGCTCCGCCGTCTCCTCGATACCTATCAGAAAGCGGCCTGGCTCAACCCCGTGCCTGAGCGCTACTGGGAGGGCACGCAATCGATCGGCATGATTCGCGAGCTCATGGAAGGACGCATGTTCCCCTTGACGCTCGATGGCCTCGACCGCGCGATGCGGAGGCTTACGCGGTAAGCGGGCCTTGCGACGAGTGGCTGCGGCGTCAAGTCGAAGAGGCGTTCGTCGATCCGCGGCCGAGGCGACCCGCGAGTGCTGTGTTCAAGCGGCTGCGCGCAGGGATCAGGGACGGCGGTGCCGGCGAGAGGCGGAGCGTTCATAATTTCGGAACGGCGAGCGCCGACGTGGCGCCCGCCACCCCGTCTCGATTACGCCGCGCTAGAGTTCTTCGGACGAATGTAGGCCATCTGCGCGTGCTCGGCGCAGTAGGGCTTGCCGGGCACCGGAGGCGCGTCGCAGAAGCGGAAGCCTTTGTCGCCGGGATGGCCGATGGGCCAGGAACAGCTCGGGCCGGTCAACGCGACCACCCGGGGCTTCACCACCTTCTGCACCCGCGGACCGGGCTTGCGCTTCAAGGGAGAGGGCCGCGGCGTCAGCAGCAGACGATGCGCCTTTCCGACGACGGCGTTCTTGGTGACACCGATCCGCCGGCCGATTTCCGCGGTTGAATGACCTTGGTTCCAGAGTTCCGTAAGTTGCGCGATGCGTTCGGGATTCCAGATCGATTCCATCGCTTACCCCACCGTATGCTGTGGCTCCAATAGCCGACAGCCACTAGATACGGTATCACGGCGAATCGGCGCCGCCAATGCTCTTGAGAGGGGGTTTTGCGCCGCGATTGTGGATAAATCTCAGTCCTCGGCATCCTCGCTGAGCTCGAGCCACATCGCGTTCAGGACCGCGAAAGTGCAGGCGAGTCCGAGGCCGAGAACCCAGCTGAAGTACCACATGGCGATCAGTCTCCCTCGCGATGATAGTTCGGGCGTCGCATCAGTATCGATCCTCGCTGTGCTCGACATCCGCGAGCCGCACCGGCCCTCGCATCACGCGGAGCGCCCAGCCCGTGTAGAAGAGCACGATCGGCAGGAACAACAGCACCGCGATCAGCATGATGAAGAGCGTGAGCTGACTGCTCGAGCTGTCCCAGACGGTGAGGCTCACCTCGGGATGCGTCGAGGAGGGCAGCAGGAACGGGAACATCGAGATCCCTGCCGTTGCGATGATGCCCGCGATGCCGAGGCTGCTCGCGATGAAGGCCGAGAGATGCGCGCGCCGCGCCACGAGCAGCGAGGCTGCAAGCGGCATGGCGAAGCCGAGGAGCGGCGCCAGCGCCAGGAGCCGGTGGATCGTGTAGACGTCGAGCCAGGCGCCTTGGGCGCGCACGACGGTCTTTCCGAGCGGATTCGACGGCCCCGTGTGCGAGATCGTGCCGGAGATCGCATAGCCGTCGATGCCAAAGGCAATCCACATGCCGCCGAGCACGAAGAGCCCCGCCGCGACGAGGCCTGCGACGCTCGCGATCCGCGTTGCGCGCTCGGCCACCGCGCCGTCGGTCTTGAGCGCGAGCCAGGTGCCGCCCTGTGTTGCAAGCATCGCCACGCTCACCAATCCTGAAAGGAGCGCGAAGGGATTGAGGAGGCCGAAGAAGCCGCCGGTGTAGTCGAGACGCAGGTCGGCATCGAAGCTGAACGGCACGCCCTGCAGAAGATTGCCGAAGGCGACGCCGAAGACCAGCGACGGCACGAAGCCGGAGATCGCGAGCGCCCAGTCCCAGCTGTTGCGCCAGCGCGGCTCCGCAATCTTGTCGCGGAAGGTGAATCCGACGGGACGCAGGATGAGCGTCACGAGCACCAGCAGCATCGCGATGTAAAATCCGGAGAAGCTCGCGGCGTAGAGCGGCGGCCAGGCCGCGAAGGCAGCGCCCCCGCCGAGGATGAGCCAAACCTGATGCCCTTCCCAATTGGCCTCGACGGTCTCCCGCACCTGTCGCCGCTCTGCATCGGTCTCGCCGACGAAGGGGAGCAGCATGGCGGTGCCGAGATCGTAGCCGTCGAGAACCGCGAAGCCGATGAGCAGGATGCCCAGGAGCGCCCACCAGAGAAAGCGGAGGATGTCATAGTCGAGGGGCATCATCTCAGACCTCCGATGGCGCGGCCGGCCCGCGCCGGATCACGCGGAGCATCAGCATCACGTCGATGACCGCGAGCGTGCTGTAGAAGACGACGAAGCCGACGAGGGAGCCGATCACGGCGCCTTTCGAGACCGACGAGACGCCGAGATCGGTGGGGAGAACGCCTTCCACGACCCAGGGCTGGCGTCCGTATTCTGCGACGATCCAGCCGAGCTCGGCCGCAATCCAAGGCAAGGGCAGGCTCAGGAGAGCGATGCGCAGGAACCAGCGCGTATCGAGCCGACGCGCCGAAGCCATGTAGAAGGCGAGCGCAAAGAGCACGATGAAATAGAACCCGAGCCCCGCCATGAAGCGGAAGCTCCAGAACAGCACGGGGACGTCCGGAATAAGGTCGTTGGCGGCACGCCGGATCGCCGCCTCGTCTGCATCGACGACCCGCGGCGTGTAGCGCTTGAGCAGGAGCGCGTAGCCGAGGTCGCGGACATGCGCGTCGAAGACCGTCCGCGCCGCGGCGTCGCCGGGGGTTCCGCGCAGGGTCTCTAATGCTCGGTAGGCGAGGATGCCGCTCTGGATTCGCGTTACCCCCTGGCTCACGAGATCCTCGATCCCTTCGACGGGCCGGTCGAGAGAGCGCGTCGCGATGAGCCCGAGGAGCCAGGGTATCTCGATCTTGTAATGCGTTGCATGGTCGGCGGTGTCGGGAAGACCGAATAGCGTGAAGCTCGCGGGCGGCGTTTGCGTCTCCCACATCGCCTCGATCGCGGCGATCTTCATTTTCTGGTCGAGGGTCGCGGTATAGCCGCTCTCGTCGCCGAGCACGACGACCGAGAGTGCCGAGGCGAGGCCGAAGCTCGCGGCCACCGTCATCGAGCGTCGCGCCATCTGCACGTGCCAACCCCGGAGCATGTAGAAGGCGCTCACCGCCAGAACGAAGACCGAACCCGTGACATACCCCGCGCTCACGGTGTGAACGAACTTCGCCTGCGCCACCGGATTGAAGAGCAGCGCCTCGAAGGAGGTGAGCTCCATGCGCATGGTCTGCACGTTGAACTGCGCGCCCACGGGATTCTGCATCCAGCCATTGGCGATCAGGATCCAGAGTGCGGAGAGGTTGGCGCCGATCCCCGTAAGCCAGGTGACCGCGAGGTGCGCCGGCTTCGAGAGCCGGTCCCAACCGAAGAAGAAGATGCCGACGAAGGTCGCTTCGAGGAAGAAAGCCATCAGCCCCTCGATCGCGAGCGGCGCGCCGAAGATGTCGCCGACGTAGTGCGAGTAGTAGGCCCAGTTGGTACCGAACTGGAACTCCATCGTGATCCCGGTGGCGACGCCCATGGCGAAGTTGATGCCGAAGAGCGTGCCCCAGAACTTCGTCATGGCCTTCCAGATCTTGCGCCCGGTCATGACGTAGACGCTCTCCATCACCGCGAGCAGCAGCGAGAGGCCGAGTGTCAGCGGCACGAAGAGGAAGTGATAGAGCGCGGTCAGCGCGAATTGAAGCCGCGACAGCTCGACGACGCCGGGGTCGATCATCGTGGTGCCTCCCCAGGTGCAAGGAGATGTCGCGCGGTCGCCGCATCGTCTATCGCGGGCCGCCGATCTCCACTGAAAAATGCAAGGTAAAGCGCGATCAGGAGCGCGAATTTGAGTAGAAGGGCGAAAGTGATATCGCGCCCTAGGGAACGTCCGTTCCCGCTGTCATGGCCCTCATGCCGCGACTGTCCCGTTCGGCCTTCGACAGAGTGTAAGGGTCTCGCCGCGCTGACCGGCGCGCGCGGGAAGCGCGTGGATGGTCGGGACAAGCCCGGCCCTGACGTTGATGTCAGAGGTGGTCGCAAATGAAGGACCCCCAGCGTATCCGCACATAAGTACCGCGAGACGAGAGGCGCGCCAAGGGTCGGCATCGTCGCGCCTCCTATGGATCAATTGACCCCTGCATGCGCGTCACCTCACACTTCGACTCTCTCCGATGCTTGCCCTCCTCGCCACCCTAGCGATCCAAGCGCTTGCCTCGATGGCCGTGCTCACGCCGCCGGTGCTGGCGGGGCTCGCGGCACCCGCAATCGGCGTGACGAGCGAGCGCGTCGGCATCTTCACCGCGATCGTCTATGTCGGGGCGATCGTTTCCTCCGCGGGAAGCGGCAGCCTTCTCGCTCGCACGGGTCCGCTGCGCATCAGCCAGTGGTGCCTCATCGCTTGCGCCATCGGACTCACAGCCGCGGCGAGCGGAGAATTCGCGCTCGTCATCTTCGGTGCCTTCGCCATGGGACTCGGCTACGGAGCTGTGACCCCTGCGAGCTCACACATTCTGATCCGCCAGACGCCGCCCCATCGTCGCGCCTTCATGTTCTCGCTGAAGCAGACCGGTGTTCCCGTCGGCGGGGTGCTCGCGGGCTCGGTCGTTGCGCCGCTTGGGCTGGCCTTGGGCTGGCAGGGTTCGGCGCTCACGGTGGCCATAGCCTGCGTCCTCGTCGCTTTCGCAGTCGAGCCGCTCCGTCCGCGATTCGACCGCGGGGAGGAGAAAGCGGCGTCTGCCGCCGCGGGTCTCCTGGCGGGGATTCGGCTCGTGCTCGGCATGCCCTCGCTTCGGCGGCTCGCGCTCTCCTCGATGAGCTTCTCCGCGACGCAGCTCTCTTTCGCGACCTTCCTCGTGACCTTCTTGACTGAACGCGCGCAACTCTCGCTCGTCACGGCGGGCGCCGTCATGGCAGTGGCGCAAGGCGGCGGCATCTTGGGCCGCATCGTTCTCGGCTGGATCGCCGACCGGTTGCTGCCGCCGCGGCGGCTCCTCGGGGTTCTCGGCGTCAGCATGGCCGGTGCGGCGATCGCCACCGGCCTCATCACCGCGAGCTGGCCGCTTGCGGCCGTCTTCGCGGTAACGGCGATACTGGGCGCGACCGGCGTCAGCTGGAACGGCGTCTACCTCGCGGAGATCGCGGCGCTTGCGCCCGCGGGGATGGCGGGGGCCGCGACCGGCGGCGCGCTCTCCATCACCTTTCTCGGGATCGTGCTGGGGCCCGCGCTCTTCAGCGCGGTCGTGAGCCTCAGCGGCAGCTACGCGCTCGCCTTCGCGATCGTTGCGGGCACGGCCTTCGCGGGCGGCGTCGGCGCCTGGCGCGCCTAGACGAGGAGATCCCGGTAGTCCGCGTGTTTGGCGATGAAGGCAGCGACGAAGGGGCATTTCGCTACCACCTTGAGCCCTCGTGCACGGACCTGGTCGAGAGCGGCCTTCATGAGCCGCGAGGCGACACCGCGTCCTTCGAGCTCTGGCGGCACCACCGTGTGGACGAAAGTGATGACCCCCGGGGCGAGCGTATATTCCGAGAGGGCCATGTGACCGTCGAGCTCGAGTTCGAAGCGGTGGCGAGTGGGGTTGTCTAGAACGGCCTCGGTCACGGAGGTGGCCTGAAGAAGGAAAAACTCAGCGCGGAGGATGCGTAGAGGTCGCGGAGAACCTCGATGAATCCTCGATCATCTGCGCCCTCAGCGCATCCTCGGCGTCCTCTGCGCGAGGACTTCTATATCAGCTTTACCGATGACGCCTCGCGGCCGCGCGGGGCTTCCGAGACGGTCATGCGCACCGCTTGTCCCGGGGCGAGCATCTCGATCCCGGAGCGGCGGAGCGCGGTCACGTGGACGAAGATGTCCTTGCCGCCGTCGTTCGCCACGACGAAGCCGAAGCCGCGCGCGGGGTCGTACCATTTCACGACGCCATCGAGCGACTCACCGGGACCGCGGGATTCGCCGCCGCGGTCGCGGGGGTGTCCACGGCTCGGCTGCGCCGTCGAGGCGTCGATGTTCAGCACCGCCACCGCCGCCCGCCCCTTGGCACCTTGCGCGCAGTCGAAGGTGACGGTCGCTCCCTCCGGGGCCTGTGTGAAGCCCGATCGCTCCAGCACGGCCAATGGCAGGAAAACATCGCCGCCTCCATCGGAGGCGATGATGAACCCGAACCCCTTATTTCGATTGAACCACTTGATCGTGCCGGTAAGCCGCGTGGTTTCCCCAGGCGGCATCTCGCCTCCGGACGGGCGGAAATCGGTCATGCCAGCACCACCGCGACAGTTCCCCCGCCCTCCCCCAGGGCGCTACGCCCGGCACCTGCCGGGGGGCGTTAGCCCGGCCGGCACCACCCTATGTCTTACGTTTGAAATGATCCGGGGGCAAGGGCAGAGCGACTCGTCAGAAATCCTGCGCTTGCGAAGGTTTCAGCCCGCGAGCTTGGCGGCGTGCAGGAAATAGTTAACCTCGAGGTCGTGGCCGAGACGCCAGCGCCGCGCCAGTAAATCGTAGCTCGCGCCCGTCAGATCCTGCAGCACGAGCCCTTGCCCGCGGAGCGCCGCCGCGAATTCCGAAGGCCGCATGAAACGGTCCCAGCGATGCGTGCCCGGCGGAAGCCAGCGCAGCACGTACTCGGCGCCCACGATACCCAGCAGGAAGCTCTTGGGCGTGCGGTTGAGGGTGGAGCCGATGAAGGCGCCGCCGGGACGCACCAGCCGCGCCGCCGCCGCAAGGAAGAGGCTGGGGTCGGCGACGTGCTCCACCACCTCGAGGGCGAGAACCGCGTCGTAGCTCTCACCGGCCTCCGCGAGATCCTCTGCCGCGGCCTCGCGATAGTCGATCGCGAGATCGGACTCTGCCGCATGGCGCTCCGCCACCGCGAGGTTCGTCGGCGCGGCATCGATGCCGGTGACCTTGAATCCGAGCCGCGCCATCGGCTCCGACACCAGCCCGCCGCCGCAGCCGATGTCGAGGAGGCTCAGCCCCGTGAAGGGCGAGAGGCTTCTGGTGTCGCGGCCGAAATGGAGGGCAAGACGATCGCGCAGATAGCCGAGCCGCAGCGGATTGAGCCGGTGGAGCGGGGCCATCGGCCCGCTCGGGTCCCACCAGCGCCGGGCGAGCGCGTCGAAGCGCGCGACCTCTGCGCTGTCGACGCTGCCCGCTGCACTCCCGGCGGGGTTCGCCATGGCCCGATTTCCCTTGCTTTTCCGAGGCATCGAGGCGTTTTGGCCGTGCTTGCCTCGCGCCAGTCCGCAAGAGTATGTATACGCGCCCCCGCGCGAGGGCAACCCCGGCTCCAGGTCGGCTCTCGCACTTCCCTTTTCGGACGCGATCCCCGATGGCGCGCATCGTGCAGAAATTTGGCGGCACTTCCGTGGCCGACATGGCGCGCATCAGGGCCGTGGCGGAGCGCGTCAAGCGCGAGACCGATAAGGGCAACGAAGTCGCCGTCGTCGTCTCCGCCATGGCGGGCGTCACCAACCAGCTCGTCGCTTGGACGAGCGAGGCCTGCCCCATGCACGACGCCCGCGAATACGACACGGTCGTCGCCTCGGGCGAGCAGGTGACGGCGGGCCTTCTCGCGCTCGCGCTCCAGAACCTTGGCGTCAACGCGCGCTCCTGGCTCGGTTGGCAGATCCCGCTGCGCACCGACGGCGTCCATGGCAAGGCTCGCATCGACGCGATCGCGACCGACGATTTGATTCGCCGCATGCGCGACGGCCAAGTTGCGGTCGTCGCGGGCTTCCAGGGGATCGGCCCCGATCACCGCATAACGACACTCGGGCGCGGCGGCTCCGACACCTCGGCGGTGGCGCTCGCGGCCGCGCTCGGCGCCGACCGCTGCGACATCTTCACGGACGTCGACGGCGTCTACACCAGCGATCCCCGCATCGTTGCGAAGGCCAGGAAGCTCGATAGAATTACCTATGAGGAGATGCTCGAGCTCGCCTCGCAGGGGGCCAAGGTCCTGCAGACACGCTCGGTCGAGCTGGCGATGAATCACCGCGTCCGCGTGCAGGTGCTTTCGAGCTTCGCGGACGCCCCCGGAACCCTGGTAGTCGACGAGGACGAGATCGTGGAAAAGCGAGTGGTGAGCGGCATCGCATACAACCGCGACGAGGCGAAGATCACGCTTCTCAAGGTCGCGGACCGACCGGGAGTGGCGGCAGCGATCTTCGGGCCGCTCGCGGACAATGCCATCAACGTCGACATGATCGTCCAGAACGTCTCCGAGGATGGCCGTTTCACCGACCTCACTTTCACCGTCGGCAAGGCCGACCTCGATCGCGCCGTGAAGGTGCTCGAGGGGAAGCGCGCGGAGCTCGGCTTCGCCGCGCTCAAGCCCGACAAAAACGTGGTCAAGATCTCCGTGATCGGCGTCGGCATGCGCAGCCACGCCGGCGTCGCCAAGGAAATGTTCCGCGCGCTTGCGGAGAAGGGTATCAACATCCAGGTGATCTCGACCTCCGAGATCAAGGTGAGCGTGCTCGTCGCCGAGGAATACACGGAGCTTGCGGTTCGCGCCCTCCACACCGCCTACGGCCTCGACGCCGACTGAGACCATGACGCCCGCGGTCGAACGCCCGGCGATCCCCGAGACCGACGGCAAGGCGCGCCTCGTCGCTAGGCGCCGGCTCGATATGCTCTGGCGTCGCGGGCGCGAGTTCCTTGGCACGGAACTTGCGATCATGGGCGGTGCCATGACCTGGGTCTCCGAGCGTCATCTGGTGGCCGCGATTTCCGATGGCGGCGGCTTCGGCGTCATTGCCTGCGGCTCCATGAACCCGGAGCAGCTCGATCAGGAAATCGTGGGCACGCTCGCGCTCACGACGAGACCGTTCGGGGTCAATCTCATCACGCTCCACCCGCAGCTGATGGAGCTCATAGACGTCTGTCTGCGCCGGCGCGTCGGGCACGTCGTCCTCGCGGGCGCGCTGCCGAGCGCCGCTGCGGTGGCGCGGATCAAGGCGGGTGGGGCACGGCTGCTCTGCTTCGCTCCAGCGCTCAGCATCGCGAAAAAGCTCGTGCGTATGGGGGCGGATGCGATCGTGATCGAGGGCATGGAGGCGGGCGGCCACATCGGGCCGGTCTCGACCGGGGTCCTCGCGCAGGAGATATTGCCGCATCTCCGCGAAGTCCCGGTCTTCGTCGCCGGCGGAATCGGACGCGGCGAGGCCATCGTTTCCTATCTCGAGATGGGTGCCGCGGGCGTGCAGCTCGGGACGCGCTTCGTCTGCGCACACGAATCGATCGCGCATCCCCGCTTCAAGCTGGCCTTCATCCGCGCGGGCGCGCGCGACGCCGTCCCTTCGGTGCAGCTCGACCCGCGCTTTCCCGTGATCCCAGTCCGCGCGCTCGCGAATCAGGGAACCCAGCGCTTCCTCGAGACGCAACGCCAGCTGATCGAGCGTTTCACCCGGGGCGAGCTCAATCAAAAGGAAGCGCAGCTCGAGATCGAGCATTTCTGGGCTGGGGCGCTGCGGCGCGCCGTGATCGACGGCGACGTCGAGACGGGCTCGGTGATGGCCGGGCAGAGTGTGGGGATGGTGAGCCGGGAGCAATCGACGCGGGAGATCCTCGAGGAGCTCGTGGACCAAGCGGTCGATGCGCTCCTGTCGCGCGGTACCGCGCCCGTCCCTGAAGGAGAGCGAGTCAGGGCGGAGGGGTGATGGAACAGAGTTCCGCCATCACCGGCTCGCGCAGGCTTCTCCGCCGGCTCCGGGACGTGATGGCCGGCTCCGGGACCGCCCAAGAGCGCCTCAATACCATCGTCCGCATCGTCGCCGCCGACATGGTGGCGGAAGTCTGCTCGACCTACGTGCTGCGCGCGGGCGAGGTGCTCGAGCTCTTCGCGACCGAGGGCTTGCGGCCGGAGGCCGTGCACCGTACCCGGCTCCGCGTCGGCGAGGGTCTCGTGGGCTTGATCGCCGCGAGTGGGCGGCCCTTGGCGCTCGCGGATGCGCAATCGCATCCCGATTTCGCCTATCGTCCGGAGACCGGCGAGGAGATCTTCCACTCGCTCATGGGCGTGCCGATCCTTCGCGGCGACCGCGTCCTCGGCGTCCTCGTGGTACAGAACCGCATCCAGCGCCACTACACCGAGGACGACATCGAGGTCCTGCAGACCATTGCGATGGTGATGGCGGAGCTCGTGGCGTCGGGCGAGCTCGTGAGTCCGAGCGAACGCCAGCCCGGCACCGGGACCGGCCTCTCGGTCGTCCGCCTCGACGGCGTCCGCCTCAATCCCGGCCTCGCCGTGGGTGCGGCCGTCATCCACGCGCCGCGCATCGTCGCGCGCCAGATAGTGGCCGAGGACCCGCAGGCCGAGCTCGAGCGCCTGCGCGCGGCGCTCTCCTCTATGCAATCCGCGATCGACGCCATGCTCGCGGAGAGCGACGTGGCGCGCGGCGGCGAGCATCGCGAGATTCTCGAGACCTACCGCATGTTCGCCGCCGACCGCGGCTGGATCCAGCGCATGCGCGAGGCGGTCTCGGGAGGCCTCACGGCGGAGGCCGCGGTGACGAAGGTCCAGGACGACACCCGCGTCCGCATGAGCCAGATACCCGACCGCTATCTCCGCGAGCGCTTGCACGATTTCGAGGACCTGACCAACCGGCTCCTGCAGCACCTCGCGGGAAATCCCGCGACCTCGGCGCTCGCGGAGTTGCCCGAAGAATTCGTGCTGGTCGCGCGCTCGCTTGGACCCGCGGAGCTTCTGGACTACGACCGCCGCCGCTTGCGCGCGGTCGTGCTCGAGGAGGGCTCGGCGACGGCGCACGTCGCGATCGTCGCGCGCGCCCTCGACATTCCGATGGTCGGCCGCGCCAAGGGCACGCTGCAGCGCATCGAGGCCGGCGATGTCCTGGTGGTGAACGGCGACGAAGCGCACGTCCTCGTGCGCCCCGGCGAGGACGTGATGCAGTCGGTCGAGCAGGCGATCAAGGTCCGCATCGGCGACCGCGTGCGCTACGCCGCTCTGCGCTCGCTCCCGGCGGAGACGCGCGACGGCGTTGCTGTCTCGCTGCTCTTGAACGCCGGCCTCACGCTCGACTTGCCGCATCTCGACGAGACCGGCGCGGAGGGGATCGGGCTCTTTCGTACCGAGCTCCCCTTCATGATCCGGAACGCCTTCCCCGGCGTCGCCGCGCAAGTCGATCTCTACGCCCGAGTCCTCGAGCAGGCGCGCGAGCGCCCCGTCGTGTTCCGCACCCTCGACATCGGCGGCGACAAGCTTCTGCCCTACATGCCGGAGGTGCGGGACGAGAATCCCGCCATGGGCTGGCGCGCGCTCCGGATCGCGCTCGACCGTCCGGCGATGCTGCGCCAGCAACTCCGCGCGCTCATTCGCGCGAGCGTGGGACGGCCGCTGCAGGTGATGTTCCCGATGGTGGCGGAGGTGGCGGAATTCGAGACCGCGCGGATCGTCCTCGAGAAGGAGCTCGCACGGTGCCGCTCGCGCGGCGAGCCGCTGCCGACGGAGGTGAAGGCCGGCGTCATGGTGGAGGTGCCGGCGCTGCTCTTTCAGCTTCCGGCGCTTCTGAGCCGCGTCGATTTCCTTTCCGTCGGCACCAACGACCTCGCGCAATTCCTCTTCGCGAGCGATCGCGGCAACCCGCGCTTGGCCGAGCGCTACGACACGCTCTCACCGGCGTTTCTTGGCGCGCTCGCGGAGGTCGTGCGCGCGGCCAATGAGCGGAACGTCCCCGTCGGCGTCTGCGGCGAGATGGCGGGCTCGCCGCTCGACGCAATGGCGCTGGTGGGTCTCGGCGTTCGCTCACTCTCGATGGCGCCAAGCGGCATCGGCCCGGTCAAGGCGATGATCCGCAGCCTATCGGTGGCGCCGGTCGAGGAGCTCATCCGCCGCCATCTCGGCGCAGCCGACCGCACGCTCCGCCCCAAGCTCAAGGCCTTCGCGCGGGACCATGGCGTCAAGGTTTGAGACTCGCCATTTGCCGCAGGAGCGATAGACTTCTCGGGCACGGGAGGAGCAGCCAATGAACTCTGCAGCAGCGCTCGTCGAGTCGGATCGGCGTCACCTAATCCATCCGCTCCATCATCCGAGGGACCACGAGCATCCGATCCTCATGGTCGAAGGCCGCGGCGAGATGCTGATCGATTCCGACGGCAAGGAATACATCGACGGCCTCTCGAGCCTGTGGAACGTGAACGCCGGCCACGGCCGCAAGGAATTGGCCGAGGCCGCGGCGACGCAGATGGCGAAGCTCGCCTTTGCCTCCGCCTATGCGGGCGCGTCGAACATTCCCTCGATCCGGCTGGCGGAGCGGCTGGTCAGCCTCGCCTATCCCAGCACCTCAGGCGTCTACCTCACCACGGCGGGCGCGGAATCGAACGAGTCCGCCTTCAAGATCGCCCGCTACTATTGGAAGCTTCGGGGCAAGCCCGGCAAGGTGAAGATCTTCTCGCGCATTCACGCCTATCACGGCGTGACGATGGCCGCGATGAGCGCCACGGGCATGGCTGCCTATCACAAGATGTTCGGCCCGCTCGTGCCGAATTTCCTGCAAGTACCCGCGCCCTATCCTTACCGCTGGGCCGGGAACGACGATCCCGGGATCGGGGCCGCCGAGGCATTCGAGCAGGCGGTTGTCAGAGAGGGCCCCGAGACGGTCGCGGCGATCATCGCCGAGCCCGTGATGGGAGCGGGCGGGGTGATCGTGCCGCCGGATACGTATTTCCCCCGACTGCGGGAGATCTGCGATCGCCACGATATCCTGCTCATCGCGGACGAGGTGATCACGGGCTTCGGCCGCACGGGGCGCTGGTTTGCGCTCGGACATTGGGGAGTGGAGCCGGATCTCGTCTCCTTCGCCAAGGGTGTGACGAGTGCATACCTGCCGCTGGGCGGGGTCATGGTCTCACGCAAGGTGCATCAGGTGATGCTCGATGCGCCGCCGGACCAGAAATTCATGCACGCCGCCACTTACTCCGGCCATCCCGCTTGCTGTGCCGTCGGCGTCGCCAATCTCGAAATCATCGAGCGGGACAATCTGGTGGAGCGTGCGGCGATCATGGGCCGGCGGCTGCTCGCAGGCCTGCAGAGTCTATCGGACTTGCCGAACGTCGGCGACGTCCGCGGCTTGGGGATGATGTGCGGCGTCGAGCTCGTCGAGAGCAAGAAAACGCGCGCGCCGGCGATCGGCCTCGGTCCAAGGGTCGCACGCGAGGCGCTCTCGCGCGGCCTCCTCATTCGCATTCGCGGTGGCAGCGCGGATCCCGCCATCGGCGATACCATCTGCGTCGCTCCGCCTCTCATGACGCCCCATGAAACGATCGATCGGATCGTCGACATTCTTCGGGCGTCGATCCCAGCGGCGACTGGATGAGCCTCGGGCTCTTGCGGCGCTGAGACCGGTGGGCGCGGTGGAACGGGATTAGATGCCACGCGATCCGCGCTACGACGTGCTGTTCGAGCCGGTGCGCATCGGGCCGGTGACCGCGCGGAATCGCTTCTATCAGGTGCCGCATTGCAACGGCATGGGGCGCGCGTTTCCTACGCCCATGGCCGTCATGCGCGGGATCAAGGCCGAGGGCGGCTGGGCCGTCGTTTGCACGGAGCAGTGCGACGTGCATCCGAGCGGCAGCACGCTCAAGGAGATCCGGCTCTGGGACGCGCAGGATATTCCTTACCTCGCGCGCACCGTCGAGCTCATTCATCGCCACGGCAGCCTCGCGGGGATTGAGCTTACCTTCATGGGCTATCGCGGGATGAACCTCGAATCCCGCGAGCTCCCTATGGCGCCGACCGCGCGTCCAGTTCCCTACGCGGTGCCGATCACGGCGCGGACCATGGACCAGTCCGACATCCGCAACGTCCGCCGCTGGCTGCGGCAGGGTGCGCTCAATGCGCGCAAAGCCGGCTTTGACATCGTTTACGTCTACGCGGGCCACGACCTCGCGCTGCCCCTGCATTTCCTCTCGCGCCGGCACAACCGGCGGAGCGACGAATACGGCGGCAGCCTCGAGAACCGCTGCCGTCTCTTGCGCGAGCTGATCGTGGAAACCAAGGAGGCCGTCGGCGACACCTGCGCGGTTGCCGTGCGCCTCGCGGTCGACGAGTTGCTCGGACCCGACGGCATCACCAGCGAGGGCGAGGGCCGCGAGGTGATCGCGATGCTTGCGGAGTTGCCGGATCTTTGGGACGTGAACGTCAGCGAATGGGAGAACGACAGCGCGACGTCGCGCTTCACCGAGGAGGGCTATCAGGAGCGGTACACCGCCATTGTAAAGCGACTGACGACGAAGCCGGTGGTCGGCGTCGGGCGCTACACCTCTCCCGATCACATGGCGGCGCTCGTCAAGAAGGGCGTGCTCGACTTCATCGGCGCGGCAAGACCCTCGATCGCCGATCCGTTTCTGCCCCGCAAGATCGAGGAGGGGCGGATCGACGACATCCGCGAGTGCATCGGCTGCAACATCTGCGTCTCCGGCGACAAGCTCGGCGCGCCCATGCGCTGCACGCAGAATCCCACGACCGGCGAGGAATGGCGCCGCGGCTGGCATCCCGAGCGCCTGCCGCCTGCCGACACCAGCGATACCGTGCTGATCGTAGGCGCGGGCCCTGCGGGGCTCGAGGCGGCGCGCGCGCTCGGCGAGCGCGGCTACAAGGTCGCGCTCGCAGAGGCGGGCCGCGAGCTCGGCGGCCGCGTCGCCCGTGAGTGCAAGCTCCCGGGCCTCGCCGCCTGGGGTCGGGTGAGGGATTGGCGCGTGGGGCAGCTGCAAAAGCTCTCGACGGTCGAGATTTTCCGCGAGAGCCGGATGGATGCGAGCGCAGTGCTGGAGGCCGGCTGCTCTCTTGTCGCGCTCGCGACGGGGGCCGTCTGGCGCCGCGACGGCGTCGGCCGCTCACACGATCGCCCGCTGCCCGGCCTCGGCGAGATCGCCGTCGTAACTCCCGACGATATCCTCGCGGGTGCGAGACCCGAGGGCCCCATCGTGATCTTCGATGACGACCATTACTACATGGGCGGCATCATCGCGGAGGTTCTGCGCCGCTCGGGATCGGCGGTGACCTTGGTGACGCCCGAGAGCCTGGTGAGCGCCTTCACGCTCAACACGCTCGAGCAAGCAGCGATCCAGCGAAGGCTGCTGGAACTCGGCGTGACGATCATGACGGGAAAGCGGCTCGTGTCGCTCGACTCCGATAGCGTGTCGCTCGCCTGCGTTTTCACGGGGCGGATCGAGCCAGTCGCCGCGACAAGCGTCGTACTCGTCACCATGCAGTCCCCGGAGGAAGCGCTCTACCACGAGCTTGCGGCCCGCGGCGACGATCTACGCCGTGCGGGGGTACAAAGGCTGGTCCGCATCGGCGACTGCCTCGCTCCCGGCACCATCGCCGCAGCCGTCTACTCCGGCCATCGCTTCGCCCGCGATTTGGATGTCGTCGCCGACGCGGTGCCATTTCGCCGCGAGAATGTGGAGCTCGCGGAATTCTAGACAAGCATAACGGAGGAGACGCATGACCGAACATCTCTCATCCGACTGGCTCGGGCTGCATGGCCGCACCTTCGCCGTCACGGGCGCTGCGAGCGGGATCGGGCGTGCGATTGCGGGCGCAGCAGCGGCGGCAGGCGCGTCGCTCGTGCTGCTCGACCGTGATATCGCGGGTGCGGAGTCGGTTGCCGCGGAACTGAGCGCAAAGGGGTGGAGCGCCCTCGCGCTCGCCTGCGACACCTCGGATCCCCGGAGCGTCTCCGCGGCCGCCGAGGAGTCCCTCCGCCGCGCGGGTCCGGCGGCGGTGCTCGTCAACAACGCGGGCATTCTCCGCTCGGGCAAGCTCGAGAGTCTCTCGCTCGCGGATTGGAACGAGACGCTCGCGATCAATCTCACGGGCTATTTCCTCTGCGCGCAGGCCTTCGGCCGGCAGATGCTTGCGGCGCATCGCGGTAGCATGGTCCACATCGCTTCGATCGCTGGCAACGAGCCGCAACTCCGCAGCGGCGCCTATAGCGCGAGCAAGGCGGGCGTCCTCGTTCTCTCGCGCCAGATCGCCGCCGAGTGGGGCCCCTCGGGCATTCGCAGCAACGCCGTGAGCCCTGGCCTCATCCGCACGCCCATGAGCGAGGCATTCTACACCGCGCCCGGCATCGCCGAGCGCCGTGCCGCCATCGTGCCGAGCCGCCGCGTGGGTGTGCCCGAGGACATCGCCGAGGCCGTGCTCTACCTCGCGAGCGATCGCGCCGGCTACGTCAACGGTGCCGAGATCGCCGTCGATGGCGCCTTCAACTCCATCCTAATGGACCAGGTGCCGCGGCCCGGATTTTAGGGCGGATTCCCACGCCCTAGCGCATGCCCTGGCGCGCCAGCCGCATGGCGATTTGCGGATCGGAAGACGTTGCCTGCGCGATATCCGCTTGTGCGCCAACCGCATCGCCCTTCGCGCGCCGCACGAGTCCGCGACCGTACAAGGCCTCGAGATCTTTCGGCCTCTGGCGGAGTTCCGTATCGAAGGCGGCGAATGCCTGATCGAGTTTCTTCTGGCGAAAATAGATGAAGCCCATCGTCACCTGCACC
>DATJVP010000165.1:0-16680 GCA_035581425.1 Allostellaceae bacterium
AGGCGCAGCATGGTGACGCCGTGCTCGACGACGGTCTCGACGGGGACGAGATGCGTCATCTCGAGCTTGTGCGGCACTTTGAAGAGTACGCCGCGCTTATAGCGCGCCTGCCCCGCCTTCGAGAGCGTGGCCCAGGCGCCGTACCGCGCGGCAAGCTCGAGCGCCGACGCGTACTCGCCCTCGGCCTCCATCCAGCGCGCGACATGGGCGGCGTAGCTCTCTTCCGTGAGCGGCTCGCCGATAAGAGCCTCGAGTTCGCGGCCGAGCGCGGGGCCGTCGAGCGCCTCGGCGGCCTCCGGCGCCACGCCCTTGACCGCGCGGCGCTGCACGAAGAGTCGCTTTACCCCATAGAGCGGCGCCAGCGCGTGGTGCCGCGCCTGCAGCGCGCGAACCTCGGCCGCAATGCCAAAGAGCGCGCCGACGAAATCCTCGAGATGCGGCGCCAGGTCGATCAGAAGCTGCGAGTGAACCTTCGCCTCGACAGCGGCGGGCGCCGCGCGCGCAGTCACCAGCCGATTGTGGAGCTCGACATCGGCGGCGGCGAGATGCGCGATGAAGGCTGCATCCAGTCGCTCAAGGCCCTCTCGTCGGTAGAGGTCGGCGAACGAGAGTCCGTGCTGGAGAACGAGCCCGCCCGTCACGCCTACCATCCCGTCAGCGCCATGAAGAACGCTTCCCATCGAAGCGGGCGCCAACCGTAGATACGGGCGAGCACTGCGTAGGCGATCGCCAGGACGACATAAGCGGAGATCCCCGCGAGCATGCCGATCCCCCAATTGGCCGCGAGGAACGCCACGCCGATGCCAATCGCAGCGGCCGGCGCATAGAGCCACCCATCGGCGAGCGCATCCCAATCGAGCAGCCACTTTAGAAACGAAGGATGCTCCGAGCACGGATCGGACTCGGGGGGCGTCGGTTCAGACATGAATCGGTCCATGGCCTCGTTCGGGAGCGCGCTCCCTTACCGAATTGCGGCAGGTTTGTACACGGCTTTACCGCCGCAGGGCCATGCGTTGAAAGCGCAGAAACCCCAGAAACTCTGCGGGTAAGCCGACAGCATCAAGACTTCGCGGGCGTTTCCGCTCCAGCGTTCGCGCGCTCCAACACGGCGTTCAGGAGCACCGCACAGCCCATGGCTAGATCGTCGGGCTTCGCATCCTCGATCTCGTTGTGGCTGATGCCGCCGACGCAGGGGACGAAGATCATAGCGGTGGGCGCCACGCGCGCCATATAGACGGCGTCGTGGCCGGCGCCGCTGATAATGTCCATGTGCGGATAACCAAGCGCCTCCGTCGCCTGGCGCACGGTAGCGACACAGGTCTTGTCGAAGGGAGTCGGCGGGAAATACCAGAATTCCTTCACCTCCAGAGCGAGCCCTATCTTCGCCGCGATCTCGGCGCAGGCTGCGCGCAGTTCCTTGTCCATTGCGGTCAGTATGGCGTCGTCGGGATGCCGGAAGTCGACGGTGAAGAAGACGCGGCCGGGGATGGTGTTGCGCGAATTCGGACTCACCTGCGCGAAGCCCACCGTCGCGCAGGCGTAGGGCGGATGCGCGAGGCCGATGCGGTTCACGGTATCGATCATGCGCGCGGCGCCCACGAGCGCGTCACGGCGCTTCGGCATGGGTGTCGGCCCCGCGTGCGCCTCCTGTCCGGTGACGGTGATCTCGTACCAGCGCTGTCCCTGCGCGCCCGTGACGACGCCGATGGGTTTCTTCTGGTCTTCGAGGATCGGCCCCTGTTCGATGTGAGCCTCGAAATAGGCGCCGACCTTTCTTCCGCCTACGGGCGCCGGGCCGGCGAAGCCGATGCGCTCGAGCTCCGCACCCATCGTGACGCCCGTGAGATTGTCTGGCCGCTCGAGGCCATAGTTGAGATCGAACACCCCCGCGAAGGCGCCGGAACCGATCATCGGCGGCGAGAAGCGCGAGCCCTCCTCATTGGTCCAGACCACGACCTCCACGGGTGCTTCGGTCTCATAGCCGAGATCGTTCAGGGTCCGCACGACCTCGAGCCCCGCGAGCACGCCGTAGACACCGTCGAACTTGCCGCCGGTCGGCTGGGTGTCGAGATGACTCCCCGCGAGCACAGGCGGCAGCTTCGGGTTCCTGCCGGGCCGTCGCGCGAAGATGTTGCCCATGCGGTCGACGCTGACCTCGCAGCCGGCCTCCTCGCACCACCGCATGAAAAGCTCGCGCCCCTCGCGGTCGAGATCGGTGAGCGCGAGACGGCAGACACCGCCCTTCTCGGTAGCGCCGATTTTCGCCATCTCCATCAGCGAATGCCAAAGCCGCTCGCCGTTTATCCTGAGATTTCGCATAGGGTTGAGGCCGCGCCTGGTCCTTCCGAGCTCGTCGATCGACGTTGCAGTCTGCCATCAACGAGCGGCCGGCGGGTAGTGCCGAGTTCGACGGACTTCAACTCCGGGTGCGACGGCCTCAGCCGTGCTGCGGCACGTAGATCATCCAGGTGATGCCGAAGCGATCCGCGACCATGCCGAAGCAAGGCGAGAAGAAGGTCTTCTCCAGCGGCATCCGCACCTGTCCGCCGTCGAGGAGGGCCTCGAACATCCGCCGCGCGTGCGCCTCGTCGTTGGGCGTGATCGAGAGCGCGAAGCCCTGGAAGGTCGGCGCACCGCTGCAGTGCCCGTCCGAGGCCATGATCTCGCTGTCGCCAATGCGGAGGCTCGCGTGCATCACCTTGTTCTCGGAGCCCGGCGGAACCATTCCGGGCTGTGGCGGGCCGGGCATGTCCTTGTATCGCGTGAGCATCACGGCCTCGGCGCCCAAGGATTTGCGATAGAACTCGATCGCCTCCTCGCAGCGGCCGTCGAAGAATAGATAGGGCTGGACCGGCATGTCGTTTCCTCCCGGGGTCGGCGTCGCTACTTCCTGCGCGTGTTTTCCATCTCCTGAAAGCGGTCGAGCGCTTCGCCGGGAGCGAAATCTTCCAGCTCGAAGAGCTGACGCGCCTCGATTTCGGCCTCAGCGCCCTCTCCGTGCGGATTGGGGAAGCGCCTCGCCCAATCCATAGCTTCCTCCCGCGACTTCACTTTGATCACCGTGTAGCCCGCGATCGGACGCTGCGCGTCGGAAAATGGCCCGTTCATGACCGTGCGCTCGCCGGCGGAATAACGGATACGCCAGCCCTTGGCGGTCGGCTGCAGGCCGGTTGCGTCGACCAGCGCCCCGGCCTTCAAAAGCTCCTGGTGATAGGCCGCCATTGCGGCCATCAGAGTCTCGCCGGGCATGACCCCGGCCTCGGTATCCGCATTAAAAGGTGCAATCTCAACTCCGGCGTTTCAAGTGCGGCCGCCGTCCACCACGATGGTTTGCCCCGTCACCATCGCAGCACCAGTGCAAAGAAAGAAGATCACTTCGGCGATGTCCTGCGGCGTCGCCGCGCGGCCCAGCATGCAGCGCTCGATGTAGCCAGTCTTGCGATCGTCAGGCCACGGCTTCGTCCAAGGAGAGTCCACCAAGCCCGGCGCGACTGCATTGACCCGCGCCTCCGGCGCCAGTACGCGCGCGAGCGCGATGGTGAGATTGATGAGTGCGGCCTTGCTCGCGCCATAGGCGATGCTGCTGCCGATGCTGCCGAGACCCGCGATCGAGGCGGTGTTGCAGACGGCGCCGCGCGAGGCCTTGAGCGCCGCCACCGCCGCGCGCGTGCACCGGAAGGGCCCGATCAAGTTCGTGTTGAGGATCGCGCCCCAGAACTCCTCAGTCATTGCGTCGAGCCGCGCGAGGTCGATGGGCGCCGTCAAGCCGGGGCCCGGCGTCCCCGCATTGTTGACCAGAAAATCCAAATGCCCGAGCCGCTCGATGGCGGATGTCACCATCCGCTCCGCCTCTCCGGGCTGGGCGACATTGCCGGGTGCCGAGACGATCTTGTAGCCGGCCGCGGCGAGCCGTTTCACAGCCTCCGCCCCGCGTGGGTCCTCCGCGAGATGATTGATCGCCACCGTCGCGCCTGCTCGCGCGAAGAGCTCTACGGTCGCGAGCCCGATGCCCGAGGCGCCGCCCGTGACCAGCGCTGTCTTTCCCGTGAGGTCGATGGTGATCATGCGAGGCTCCTCTTGTTCAATACCCGAGCGCGAGCCCGTCCTTCCGGGGCTCCGAAGCGCCCAGCAGCGTACCGCGCTCGTGGTCGATCCAGATCGCCTGGTTGCCCCCGAGCGGCTTCTTTGGACGCTCGAGAACGTGGCCGCGACGCTCGAGCTCGGCGGCGGTCTCCGCTCCGATGGTGCCCTCCAGCTGGAGCTTCCCGTTGATGGCGAAGCTCCGCGGCGCCTCCGCCGCCTGCTGGAGGTCGTAGCCCTGGTCGAGGATGCGCGAGAGGACGGTCGCATGTCCCGTCGCTTGGTAGTGTCCGCCCATGATCCCGAACGGCATCACCGTGCGCCCATCCTTGACGAGCATTCCCGGAATGATCGTGTGGAGCGGACGCTTGCGCGGCCCGATCGCGTTGGGATGGCCCGCGACGGTACGGAATATCGAGCCCCGGCTGTGCAGAATGACACCGCTCCTGGGCGCGGTGATGCCGCTGCCGAACTCCTGGAAGAGCGAGTTGATGAAGGAGATCGCGTTGCGGTCGCGATCGACCACGCAGAGGTAGATCGTATCCTGGTGCTCGGGTTCGTCCCAGGCGACGGGGTCGGATGCGCGATCTGCAGAGATCGCAGCCCGCGTACGCTCCGAGCGAGCATCGCCGAGGAATTCCTCGACCGGGACCTTCATCCCCGCGGGGTCGCCGAAATACGCGTCGCGCGCGCGGTATGCGGCCTTCGTGGCTTCCGCCATCAGATGGATGCGATCGGTCTCGCTCCATTTCTCGTCCCCGAGCATCATCCCCTCGAGCGTGCGCAGGATCATCAGCGCGGCGAGGCCCTGCCCGTTGGGCGGACACTCGTAGACGCGATGACCGCGGTAGGGTGCGGAGATCGGCGTTACATATTCACCCCCCGCCGTGGCGAAATCCTCGAGCGTATGCAATCCGCCGCGCGCGCGGAGCGCCGTGACGATATCCTCGGCAACCTCGCCCTCGTAGAAGGCTTTCGCTCCCTCCTTCGCGAGCTTTCGCAGCGTCGCCGCGAGCAGCGGCTGACGGTGGAGATCGCCGACGCCGGGAGCGCGGTCGTCGACGAGAAAGACCGCGCGGCTTGCGGGATCGCGCATGAGCTTCTCGACGTCGAGGCTCCAGTCATAGGCGACGCGCGGTGTCAGCCGCAGGCCTGCCTCCGCCGCCTGGATCGCGGGCTGCAGCAGCTCCGCCATCTCCTTGCTGCCGTGATCGTGATTGAGGCGGAACCACGCTTCGACAGCGCCGGGCACCGTCACGGCATGAGCGGACTCGATCGGAATCTCCTCGAAATCGCGCTCGCGATACCATGCGAGCTCCGCGGCTTTGGGAGTACGACCGGAGCCATTGTAGGCGACGGGTAGCCCCGCTTCCGGCGCGTACAGCACGAAACAGTCGCCGCCGATCCCCGTCATGTGCGGCTCGGCCACGCAGAGGACCGCTGCCGCCGCGATCGCGGCGTCGACTGCATTCCCGCCGCCCTTCAGCACCTCGATCGCGGTGAGCGTCGCCGCGGGATGCGAGGTTGCAGCCATGGCTTCGCCCGCGACCGCCAGCGAGCGGTTCGGGTGGTGAAAATCACGCATCAACGGGTCCTTGGTCGGGAAAAATCTCGGGACAAATCGCTTGTCCGGCACTCTCGCATTGGCCTACCCTGCGCGTCAACCGCACGAAATAAAATTACCCGACATCTGGAGAGTGAGCGGAATGAGCGAGGTTTTGCTCGAGCGGCCGATCGAGGGCGTCGCGCTGCTGCGGCTTAATCGGCCGGAGCAGCTCAATGCGCTGAACGCCGCGCTGCGCAAGCTGCTGGCGGAGCGCTTCGCGGAGCTCGCGGCCGACGAGACCGTGCGCGTGATCGTGCTGACCGGCAACGAGAAGGCCTTCGCCGCCGGCGCCGACCTCAAGGAGATGGTGAAACTCTCTTCCGTCGATCACTTGCTGCGGAGATCGCACACGCTCTGGCGCTCGATCTCGCAATGTCCCAAGCCTATCGTCGCCGCCATCAACGGCTACGCTTTCGGCGGCGGGATGGAACTCGCGATGCACTGCGACATCATAATTGCCGGCGAGAGCGCACAATTGGGACAACCGGAGCTGCGGGTCGGGCTCATGCCCGGCGCGGGCGGAACGCAACGGCTCACTCGCGCGGTCGGCAAGTTCAAGGCCATGAAGATGGTGCTGACGGGAAAGCCGGTTTCCGCATCCGAGGCCTACGAGATGGGCCTCGTCTCGGATGTGGTACCGGATGCCGAGGTCCTTCCGGCCGCGCTCAAACTCGCGGAGACGATCGCGGGCATGCCGCCGATTTCCGTTGCGCTCACGAAGGAGGCGGTGCTCGCGGGCCAGGATGCCTCGCTCGAGACGGGGCTGCTGCTGGAGCGGCGCGCCTTCGAGGTGCTGTTCGCAACCGAGGATTCCAAGGAAGGCATGCAGGCCTTCATCGAGAAGCGCAAGCCACGTTACAGAGGACGGTGATCCCATGACCGATGCCTTCATCTACGACGGCCTGCGCACGCCCTTCGGCCGCCACGCCGGCGGTCTCGCGCCGGTGCGGCCGGACGATCTCCTCGCGGGCGTGATCAAGGAGCTGGTGGCGCGCAATCCCTTCAAGGCGGAGGCCTACGAAGACTCCGTGATGGGCTGCACCAACCAGGCCGGCGAGGATGCGCGCAACGTGGCGCGCCACGCCGCACTGCTCGCGGGCTTGCCGGTCTCGATCGGCGGGCTCACGGTTAATCGCCTCTGCGGCAGCGGGCTCGCCGCGATCTGCGATGCCGCCCGCGCCGCGAGCGCGGGACAAGGCGAGCTCTTCGTCGCCGGCGGCGTCGAGAGCATGAGCCGCGCTCCTTTCGTGATGGCGAAGAGCGAGCATCCCTACGCCCGCGAGGTCAGAGTCTTCGACAGCACCATCGGCGCGCGCTTCCCAAACCCACGCATCGGCAAGAGCTTCGGTCAGGACACCATGCCCGAGACCGCCGACAATGTCGGCCGTGACCTCGGCGTCTCCCGCGAGAGCTCCGACCGCTTCGCGCTGGCCTCGCAGCAGAAGTACGCAGCGGCGAAAGCCGCGGGCTTCTTCCAGGGCGAGATCGCCCCGGTCACGGTTCCCGGCGCCAAACGCGGCAGCGAAACCATTATCGCGCTCGACGAGCATCCGCGCCCCAACACGACACTGGAGCGATTACAAGAATTGAAACCGCTCTTTGCCGACGGCGTTGTCACCGCAGGCAATGCCTCGGGGATCAACGATGGCGCGGGTGCGGTCATCGTCGGAACGCGCGCCGCCGGAGAGAAGGCAGGGAAAGCGCCGATGGCGCGAGTCGTCTCTGCCGCGATCGCTGGTGTCGAGCCGCGCGTGATGGGCCTCGGTCCCGTGCCCGCCGCGAAGAAAGCGCTCGCCCGCGCGGGGCTCACGCTCGCGGATATGGACGTAATCGAGATCAACGAGGCCTTCGCCACGCAAGTGCTGGGCTGCCTGAAGCTCCTGGAGCTTCCGGAGGACGAGGGCCGCGTCAATCCCAACGGCGGCGCAATCGCCGTCGGTCACCCGCTCGGAGCATCGGGCGCACGCATCGTGCTCACCGCAAGCCGCGAGCTACAGCGGCGCCAGGGACGCTACGCGCTGGTCTCCATGTGCATCGGCGTCGGCCAAGGCATCGCCGCGGTGCTGGAGCGCGTCTGAGCCCGTGCGATAGCTCGAAAAAGCCCATGACCCCGCCCGATGCCGGCGCCGCCGCGCTGAGCTTCCCGCACACGACCCCGCCCGCACCGGGCGCGGTCACTGAGGTGGCGCCGGGCGTGAAGTGGTTGCGGATGCCGCTTCCCTTCGCGCTCGATCACATCAACCTCTGGCTCCTCGACGAGGGCGACGGCTGGACCATCGTCGATAGCGGCCTCAACACAGAGGCGACGAAGCAGCTCTGGGGCGAGATCTTCTCGCACGCGCTCGAGGGGAAGCCTGTGAAGCGGCTCCTCGTTACGCATTTCCACCCCGATCACATGGGTCTCGCGGGCTGGCTCACGGAGACGTTGCGGATACCGCTTTGGTGCACGGAGACGGAATGGCTTTTCGCGCGTCTGCTGAGTCTCGACGAGAGCGAAGCCTTCATGCGGAACGCCCTCGAATTCTACCGCCGCACCGGGATGGACGAAGCGACGCGCGCGATTTTCGCTGGACGCGGTAACACCTACAGCAAGCGCGTGACCGCGATCCCTCACCGCTACACGAGGATCGGCGACGGCTCGATCGTGCGCGTTGGACGCCAGGAATGGCGCGTCGTCGTCGCGCGCGGGCACGCGCCCGAGCATGCCTGCCTCTACTCGCCGGGGCTCGATCTCATCATCGCCGGCGACCAAGTACTGCCGAAAATCTCTCCGAACGTCAGCCTCTGGCCGCAGGAGCCCGAGGGCGATCCGCTTGCGCTCTTTCTCGCCTCGCTCGCGCGGCTGAAGCAGGAGATACCGGAAACGGCCTTCGTGCTGCCCTCGCACGGCCTCCCCTTCCACGGGCTACACCACCGGATCGACCGGCTTGCGACGCATCACGAGGAGAGGCTCGGAGAGCTGGAGGCCGCCTGCCAGTTGCCCCGCACGGCGGCCGAGATCGTCCCGGTGCTGTTCCGACGCCAGCTCGATGCGCATCAGATCGGCTTCGCCGTCGGCGAGGCGCTCGCGCACATACAATACCTGATGAATCGCGGCCGCCTCGCGCGGGAGACGCGACCGGACGGGGTCTACACCTATCGACGGGTCTAGCGCTTCTCGCTATTCCGCGGCTTGCGCGCGTATCGGCAGGACCTCGAGCTCCTCCGGCCGGTGCGGGAATAGCAGCGCGCCCACGAAGACGAGCGAGCCGAAGCACGCGAGCACCAGGAAGAGAAGGCTGAACCCGCCGGTGCGCTCGTGCAGGAACGCCACCAGCGGTACCGCGCAGGCACCCGCGCTGAAGGAGACGACGTAGCGGAAGGCATAGGCGCGCGCGCGCCACGCCTGATCCGTGTAGCGCGCGACCATCGCATCGTTGATGGTGACCTGCCCGAAAATCGCGAAGGCGATCGCGACGGCGAGCAATAGCATCGTCCAATCCTGCGCCCACGCCGCGAGCAACAGGCAGGGCCCTTGCAGCAGCGATAGCGGCAGGAACACCGTCCGAAGCGGATGGCGGTCGACGAAGTGCCCCACGATGAGCTGCGCCATCGCGCCGATGACATAGACGACCGCGAGCAGGATGCCGATCCAGAGCGGATTGTGCGCGAGGAGACTCAAACGCTCATCGAAAATCTTCGAGTTGGCGTTGGTGATGGCCTGGAAGACGACGCTTCCGGCGGAGGTCACGAGGACGAGCACGGCGAAGGCGTGCACGACCACGTTCCGCGGCACCGCCGCCGCCGCCCGCTTGACGTTCGCCTTGGCGAGGCGCTCGTCCGGAACCATCGCGAGGAACGCCACGCCGAACGCGATCGCGACCGCGCCGGGAATGACGAAAGCCCAGCGCCAACCAAGATACTGCGTGATCGCGCCGGTCGCCGCGGCGGCCGCCGCCACGCCCATGTTGCCCCAGACACCGTTGACGCCGATGGTGCGGCCGAGCTTGTCCGCATGCGCCACGAGCATCGCGGTACCCACGGGGTGATAGATCGCAGCGAAGAGCCCGACAAAAGTCAGGGAGATCGCGAGCATGAGCGGTGTCGTGCTGAAGGCCGTCACGATCGCCGTCACGCCGATCCCGATGAAGAACACGGCCATCATGTTGCGCCGGCTCCAGCGGTCGCCGAGCCAGCCCGCCGGCAGCGAGCCCGCGCCGAAGGCGATGACGCCGCCGAGGGAGAGCGCCAGCAGATTGCCGTAGCTGTCACCGAAACTCGCGCCCATGCCGAGCACGGCCGTCGGGAAGATCAGCACCATCAAGTGGTCGAGCGCGTGCGCGACGTTGATGAAGCGAACGACGCGCGCGGAATTGTCCATGCCTCTCTCCACTAACCTCTGCTGGACAAGATAACTTGTCTGAACCACACTGTCCTGACAATTTCTATCGAGATTCGGACAATGCCCGCGCGCAGCACCAATCGCGAGGATTTTCAGCGGGTTCCGCGGCCTGTCGCGGCCATGGCCAAGGACTTCCCCAGCGGCTTCGTGATCGAGCGACACAGTCATCCGCGCGCCCAGCTCATCTATGCAGCCGAGGGGGTGATGCGCGTGACGACGCCGGGCGGCGCCTGGATCGTGCCGCCCTATCGAGCGGTCTGGATCCCCGCAGGGATCGAGCACGAAGTCCGCATGAGCGGGGCGGTCGAGATGCGGACGCTCTACATCGAGCCCAAGGCGGCGCCGACGGCGCTCAGGGAATGCACGGTGCTGGAGGTGACGCCGCTCCTGCGCGCACTCATCCTGCGCGCGGTCGAGGAGCCGATCGAATACGACGAGCACGGCAGCGCCGGGCTGGTGATCGCGCTGATCCTCGCAGAGCTCGCGCGCGCTGCCACGGTGCCGCTTAGCGTTCCCCTGCCCCGCGACCCCAGGCTCGCGAGCCTATGCCGCGCGCTCCTCGACGATCCCGCCGCGAGGGAGACGCTCGAGGATTGGGCGCTCCGCGTCGGCGCCAGCGCGCGCACCTTGGCGCGGCTCTTCCAACGTGAGACCAGCATGAGCTTCATCGCCTGGCGCCAGCAGGTGCGGCTTGCGGAGGCGATGGGTCGGCTCGCGAAGGGCGAGCCCGTCGCGCTCATTGCCGAGGCGCTCGGCTATGCCAGCGCGAGCGCCTTCACCGCCATGTTCCATCGCGCGCTTGGCGCGACGCCGCTGCAATATCTTGCTCGCATGAGCTAGAGTGGTCGCGACGCCTTTAAAAAAGGGGGTGCTCATGCCTCGCAGTTCGTGTGCCGTCCTAGCCGCCGCGCTTCTCTTGACGCTCGGCATCTTCAGTCCCGCCCTCGCCGCCGAAAAGGTCAGATCCGCCATCGATGCCGGCAATCGCGCCTTCCTCGAGGCCTATGCCAAGGGCGATTCCGCGAAGGTCGCGTCCCTCTACGCGACTGACGCCATGGTGATGCCCCCGGGCGCGCCGCAAGCCAAAGGACGGGCGGGGATACAGAAATTCTGGCAAGGCGCGATGGACGCGGGGATCGGCAACGTGACGCTCAAGACGATCGAGGTCGGCTCCAGCGGCGCGCTCGCCTACGAGCAGGGTGAGTTCGGCCTCGACGTCAAAGGCAAGGACGGCAAAACCGCGCATGTCGCGGGCAAATACATCGTCGTCTGGAAGCGCACCGCGAAGGGCCAATGGCAGCTCTATCGCGACATCTGGAACGAGACGCCGCAGTAATCCGCGTCAGGCCGGCTTCGGAGCGGTGCGCGCGGCGGGATCGCCGTAGAGCTTCCGCGCGCGCCCTTCGAAGGCCGAGACCATGCGGCGGATCGCCTCGTTGAAGAGCACCTCGATGATTTTCTGCAGGACGCGCGAGCGAAACTCGAAATCGACGTGAAAGTCGATGATGCAGCCGCCATCCTCCTGCGGCTCGAAGATCCAACGGTTCTGCAGATACTTGAACGGCCCTTCGCTGTAGGCGACGTCGATACGGCGGGGACGGTCGAGCACGACCTTCGATGTGAAACGCTCGCGGATCATGCGGAAGCCGATGAGGAGATCGGCTATGATCGTGTCGTCCTTGCGCTCGCGAATACGCGCGCCCACGCACCACGGCAGGAACTCGGGATAGCGCTCGATATCGGCGACGAGGTCGAAGAGCTGCTCCGCGGTGTAAGGGAGCTTTCGCCGCTCTGCGTGCGTCGCCATACGCGGCTCAGCCGCGCGCGGCGCGGGCCGCCCGGAGCTTGGCGAAGTCGTCACCGGCGAAATAGGAGCTGCGCGTCAGCGGCGAGGACGAGACCATCAGGAAGCCCTTGCCGAAGGCCATGCGGCGATAGGCCTCGAACTCCTCCGGCGTCACGAAGCGCGCAACCGCGTGATGCTTCGGCGTCGGCTGCAAGTACTGGCCGATGGTGAGAAAATCGACATCGGCCGCGCGCAGATCGTCCATCACCTGTAGCACCTCGCCCTTCTCCTCGCCCAATCCCACCATGAGGCCCGATTTCGTGAAGAGCGTGGGGTCTAGCCGCTTCACGGTGTCGAGAAGGCGCAGCGAGTGGAAGTATCGCGCGCCCGGCCGCACCTCCGTGTAGAGCCTCGGCACCGTCTCGAGGTTGTGGTTGTAGACATCGGGCTTCGCCGCCACGACTTTCTCGATGGCGCCGGGCTTGTGCAGAAAATCCGGCGTCAGCACCTCGATCGTCGTCGCTGGCGCGCGCTTGCGGATCGCCTCGATCGTGCGCACGAAATGATCGGCGCCTCCGTCCTCGAGATCGTCGCGGTCGACGGAGGTCACGACGATGTGCGAGAGGCCCAGCGCCGCCGTCGCCTCCGCGACATGCTCGGGCTCGTGCGGGTCGAGCTGGTCGGGCTTTCCCGTCGCGACGTTGCAGAAAGTGCAGGCGCGGGTGCAAACGCTGCCAAGGATCATCACGGTCGCGTGCTTCTGCTTCCAGCACTCCCCGATGTTGGGGCAAGCCGCCTCCTCGCAGACGGTATTGAGCTTGAGCGCGCGCATGAGCTTGCGCGTCTCGTTGTATTCCCGCGAGACCGGCGCCTTCACGCGGATCCAGTCGGGCTTCCGCGCGATGGGATTGTCCGGCTTGTGCGCCTTCTCGGGGTGACGAAGCTTGATCTCGTCCATCGCCTAGATGTGGAGAACCTGTCCGTAGGCGTCAAGCACCGCCTCGTGCATGGTCTCCGAGAGCGTCGGGTGCGGGAAGATCGTCTCCATGAGCTCGTGCTCGGTGGTCTCCAGGGTCTTGGCAATGGTGTAGCCCTGGATGAGTTCGGTCACCTCCGCCCCGACCATGTGAGCGCCGAGTAGTTCGCCGGTCTTGGCGTCGAAGACAGTCTTGATGAGGCCCTCGGTCTCGCCCATCGCAATCGCTTTGCCGTTGCCGATATAAGGGAAGTGCCCGACCCGCACCTCTCGGCCCGCTGCTTTCGCCGCGGCCTCCGTCAATCCCACGCTCGCGACCTGCGGGCGACAATAGGTGCAGCCCGGCACGTTCTTTGTGTCGAGCGGGCGCACGCCCTTGACGCCCGCGATGCGCTCGACGCAAAGCACGCCCTCGTGCATCGCCTTGTGCGCGAGCCAGGGCGGGCCCACGAGATCGCCGATCGCGTAGAGGCCGGGCTCGCCGGTCTGGCACCACTGATCGATCACGACATGGGTCCTGTCTACTTTGGCCTTGGTTTTCTCGAGGCCCATGTTCTCGACATTGCCGACGATACCGACGGCGAGGATCACGCGCTCGACAGTGACGTCCCAGCTCTTGTCGCCCGCGGCGAGCGTCGTGGTCACGCTGTCGGCGCCCTTCTTGAGCGCCTTCACGGTTGTATCCGTGTAAATCTTCATACCCTGCTTCTCGAAGGATTTGCGCGCGAAGGCCGAGATTTCCTCGTCCTCCACCGGCAGCACCCGAGGCAACACTTCCACCACCGTCACCTCGGAGCCGAGATTGCGGTAGAAGCTCGCGAACTCGATCCCGATCGCGCCGGACCCCACGACCAGCAGCGACTTAGGCAGACGCTCCGGCACCATTGCCTCGCGGTAGGTCCAGACGAGCTTGCCGTCGGGCTCGAGTCCCGGCAGTGCCCGCGCCCGCGCGCCGGTCGCGAGCACGATGTGCTTCGCCGCGAGGTCCGCCACGGGCTTCCCATCCTTCGCGACCGAGACCTTGCCACCGCCGAGCAGCGTCCCCTGCCCGTCAAAGACCGTGATCTTGTGCTTGCGCATCAAGAAGGCGACGCCGTTCGAGAGCTGCTTTGCGACCTTGCGCGAGCGCTCGATGATCTTCTTGAAGTCGAAGCTTACCTCCTTCGCGCTGAAGCCGAAGTCGGCGAGATGCTGCAGGAGGTGATTGATCTCGGAGGTCCTGAGCAGCGCCTTGGTGGGGATACAACCCCAGTTGAGGCAGATTCCGCCGAGGTTCTCGCGCTCGACCACCGCCGTCTTCATTCCGAGTTGCGAGGCACGGATCGCCGCGACGTAGCCGCCGGGCCCGCCGCCGAGGATGACGATGTCGAAGGAAGTCTCGGCCAAGGGCGGCTCCTAGAGCAGCATCGAGGCCGGGACCTCGACGTGTTTCTTGAAGGCGTTCATGAATTGCGCGGCGGTCGCACCGTCGATCACACGGTGATCGCAGGAGATCGTGCAACGCATCACCGTCGCCGTCCCGAGCGCGCCATTCTTGACGACAGCGCGCTGCTCGCCGGCGGCAACCGCGAGGATCGCGGATTGCGGCGGGTTGATGACAGCCGTAAACTCCGGCACGCCGAACATGCCGAGATTCGAGATCGAGAAGGTGCCGCCCTGGAACTCCTCGAGCTTGAGTTTGCCGGCACGGGCCCGCATCGCGAGGTCCTTCATTTCGGCAGAGATCTGCGCCAGGCCCTTCCTGTCAGCATCGCGGATGATCGGCGTAATGAGGCCGTCCTCGAGCGCCACCGCGACGGAGACATCGACGCTGTTCCAGCGCAGGATTGCCTCCTCGCTCCAGGAGGCATTGACCGAGGGCACCTTGCGGAGCGCAAGGGCTACCGCCTTGATGACGAAGTCGTTGACGGAAATCTTGGCCTCGGTTCCTGCATTGACCTCCGCGCGAGCCTTGAGGAGCGCATCGATCTCGCAATCCATGCTGAGGAAGAAGACCGGAACCGTCTGCTGCACCTCCGTGAGCCGGCGAGCGATCGTGCGGCGCATGTTCGTGTGCGGGACCGGCGTATAGGGCGCATTCCCCGCGAGTGCCGCCACCTGCGCCGCGCCGGGACCAGGAGCGATCGTGGGAACGCGCGCGGGCGCCGACGGCGTGGCAGGGGCTCGCGCGGGCGCGCCGCCCTTGAGCGCAGCATCGATATCCGCCTTGACGATGCGGCCGTTGGGGCCCGAGCCACGCAGGCGCGAGAGATCGATCCCCGCTTGCGCCGCCATCCGCCGCGCGAGCGGACTCGCATACACCCGGTCGGCACCGTTGCCTTGCGCGGGGGCAGGGGCTGGAGCTGCCGTCGGCTTCGGCGCGGGTTGAGGCGCCGGAGCCGGCGCGGGCGCTGTCGCGGCGGGCTTCGCGGCCGGAGGCGGCGGTACGGGAGTCGGAGTTGGCGCGGCGGCTGGTTTCACAGCGGTCTTGAGCGCGGACTTGTCCTCACCTTCCTCGAGCAGGCGCGCGATTACCGCGTTCACTTTTACGCCCTGCGCGCCCTCGGGTACGACGATCTCGCCTACCGTGCCCTCGTCGACCGCCTCGACCTCCATGGTCGCTTTGTCGGTCTCAATCTCCGCGATGACGTCGCCGGCCTTGACGGCGTCACCAACCTTCTTGTGCCACTTCGCGAGATTGCCCTCCGTCATCGTCGGCGAGAGAGCGGGCATCAGGACCTCGATGGGCATGATTTTTCCCCTACTCCGCGCTCAGCGATAAGAGACGGCCTTGGCCGCCGCAACCACGTCCTCGATCTGCGGCAGCGCCATCCGCTCGAGATTGGCGGCATAGGGCAGCGGCACGTCCTTGCCGCAGACCCGCGCGACCGGCGCGTCGAGCCAGTCGAAGGCGTGCTCCATCATCTGCGCCGCGATCTCCGACCCGATCCCCGCGAAGGGCCAGCCCTCCTCGACGGAGACGATGCGGTTCGTCTTCTTGAGGGAGGCGACGATGGTCTCGATGTCGAGCGGGCGGATGGTGCGGAGGTCGATCACCTCCGCCGCGATCCCCTCGCCCGCGAGCGCCTCTGCGGCACCCATCGCGATCTCCACCATCCGCGAGAAGGCGACGACGGTGACGGCATCGCCCTGGCGCAGCACGCGCGCCTTGCCGATCGGCACGATCCAGTCGTCGTGCACCGGCACGGGCATGCTGTGGCCGTAAAGCAGCTCGTTCTCCAGGAAGATCACGGGATTGGGGTCGCGGATCGCGGCCTTGAGCAGCCCCTTGTGATCGGCCGCACTATAGGGCGAGACCACCTTGAGGCTCGGGACGTGCGCGTACCAGCTCGCATAGCACTGGGAGTGCTGGGCTGCGACGCGCGAGGCCGCGCCGTTGGGGCCGCGAAAGACGATGGGGCAGCCCATCTGCCCCCCGGACATGTAGCGCGTCTTGCTGGCGGAGTTGATGATCTGATCCATCGCCTGCATGGCAAAGTTGAAGGTCATGAACTCGACGATGGGTCGAAGTCCCGAAAAGGCAGCGCCGACGCCGAGGCCGGTGAAACCGTGCTCGGAAATCGGCGTGTCGATGACGCGGCGCGCTCCGAACTCCTCGAGGAGGCCCTGGCTCACCTTGTAGGCGCCTTGATACTCCGCGACCTCCTCGCCCATGAGGAGGACGGTGTCGTCGCGGCGCATCTCCTCCGCCATCGCGTCGCGGAGCGCCTCGCGTATCGTGAGGTTGACCGTCGGCCCCGTCCAATCCGCCTCGACCGGCGCCGGCGCGTGCGCGGGCGCTGCCGCCGTGGGCGCAGGCGCGGCAGGAGGTGCCGCGGGTTTCGCAGCCGGTGCTGCGGCCACGCGCACAG
>DATJVP010000166.1:0-17325 GCA_035581425.1 Allostellaceae bacterium
CGGCGGCGAGGTCGGAGATGCTGCGGCCGGCGGCTTCCTCGTCGACACCGTCGATGATCTGCTGTTGCAACGCCGGCGTGAACTCGGGATTGCCGAGCGCGGGCCACCATTCCTTGGACTGGAACACCCCCAAATGCGGCAGAAAATGGCGCATGCCGCCGACGCCGCCCGCGAGGTGGAAAGTCAGATGCGGCCCCATGATCGCCCAGCGCAGCCCCGGCCCATAGGCGATCCCGGCATCGACATCGGCGACGGTCGCGACACCATCGGCGACGAGCGCCACCGCCTCGCGCCAGAGTGCGGCTTGCAGCCGGTTCACGAGATGACCCGTCACCTCCTTGCGGACGTGGATCGGGTGCTTACCGATCTCGCGGTAGAAGGCGATGGCGCGCTCGACGACCTCCGGCGAGGTGCGCTTGCCGCCGACGACTTCGACCAGCGGGATCACGTGCGGTGGATTGAAGGGATGCCCGATGACGCAGCGCTCGGGATGCCGGCAGCGCGCGGCGATCTTGCTGATGAGAAACCCTGAGGAGCTCGAGGCGAGGATCACCTCCGGGGGCGCCGCGCGGTCGAGGCGCTCGAAGAGCCCGACCTTGAACTCCTCGCGCTCGGGCCCGCTCTCCTGAACGAACTCCGCACCCTTCACGGCCGCGATGGGATCGCGCTCGAAGCGCAAGCGGTCCGGCGAAGCGTTCGGTCCGAGACCGAGGCGCGTCAGCGTCGGCCAGGCGGTCGCGACGTAGTCGCGGACGAATTTCTCGGTGTTCTCCGCGGGGTCGCTCGCGACCACCGCAAGACCGCGCGACAGGAAATAAGCTGCCCAGCTCGCGCCGATGGTGCCGGCGCCGATGACCGCGACTTGCTGCATCGTCGTTTCCTCCCTTTCGAGGGAGGCATTCTTCCCGCTCGCGCGGGCGATGGCAACTCGGGGTCGCGTCAGACCGCCGCGAGTGCGCGGTCGAGATCCTCGATCACGTCGGCGGGGTCCTCAAGGCCGACCGAGAGACGCACCAGCGCGGGATCGATGCCGAGCGCCTGCTTCTCCTCCGGCGAGAGCCGCTGATGGGTCGTGGTCGCGGGATGGGTGATGAGGCTCTTGGCGTCGCCGAGGTTGTTGGAGATCTTGACGATGCGCAGCGCGTTCTGGAACCGGAACGCCCCAGACTTGCCGCCCGTCGTAATGAATGCGACGAGATTGCCCCCCGCCGCCATCTGCCGCTGCGCGAGCGCGTGCTGGGGATGGCTTTCGAGGCCCGGATAGAGCGCGCGCTCGACCTTCGGATGCTTGTCGAGGAAGGCCGCGACCTCCAAGGCGTTGCGGCAATGCTGCTGCACGCGGAGCGACAGAGTCTCCAGGCCTTTCAGCATCAGCCACGCATTGAAGGGGCTGAGCGCGGGTCCGGTGTGGCGCAGGAATTGCGCGAGGTGATCGGTCATGAAAGATTTCGAGCAGAGGATCGCGCCGCCGAGGCTCCGGCCCTGTCCGTCGATGTGTTTGGTCGCAGAGTAGACGACGACATCGGCGCCGAGCGCGAGCGGCTTTTGCAGCAGCGGCGTCGCAAAGACATTGTCGACGACGAGCAGCGCGCCCGCGCCGTGCGCGAGCTCCGCAACCGCCTTGAGATCGATGAGCTCCAGCGTGGGATTGGACGGCGTTTCCAGAAAAACCGCTTTCGCGGGCTCGGCGAGGCGGCGCTGCCAAGCCGCGAGATCGCGGCCGTCGACGAGCTCGGTCCTGATGCCGTAGCGCGGGAGGACGGTGTTGACGATGTGAAGACAGGAGCCGAAGAGCGCGCGCGAGGCAACGAGACGGTCGCCGGCCTTGAGCTGACACGCGAGCGCCGCGAAGACCGCGGCCATGCCGCTCGCGGTGGCGCGGCAGACCTCCGCCCCCTCGATGAGCCGCAGCCGCTCCTCGAACATCGCGACGGTGGGATTGGCGTAGCGGGAGTAAACAAAGCGCGAGCCATCGTTGGCGAAGGCCGCCTCTGCCTCCTCCGCGCTCCCGTAGACGTAGCCCGAGGTCATGTAGATGGCCTCGCTCGTCTCGAGATTCTGGCTTCTGAGGGTCCCGCCATGCACGAGCTGGGTGCTGAGGCGGGCGTTCTCGGGCAACGCGCTCATCGATCGTCTCTCCTTCGAGAGGCCGACCGGCTCAAACAAAAAACCCTGGCCGCATGCGGTCCAGGGTTCCCACGAGAACTCCGACCTTTTAGCGGTTGGTTTTACGTGGTCGCAAGCCGGCCGGCCAAATCACCACGGATCGAATGCGGAAGTAGCGCCTTTCGAAGCGCTCTGTCAAGCCGAGCCTTTCCGGCAGAGGTGACGCGCGCAAGGCCGATGCGATAGGCTCTCGCGAAACGACCACAACGCTCGAAATCGGGGAAGCCATGAAGCTATTCGATCTCACCGGCAAGACCGCGATCGTCACGGGATCCTCTCGCGGGATCGGTCGCGCAATCGCGGAGGAGATGGCGGCGGCCGGCGCCAATGTCGTGGTCTCCAGCCGCAAGGCTGCGCCCTGCGAGGAGGTCGTAACGGCGATCAAGGCCGCCGGCGGAAATGCCATCAGCATCCCCGCCCATGTCGGCGACGTCGCGCAGCTCGAGGCTCTGGTGAAGGGTGCGCGCGACGCCTTCGGGCGCGTCGACATCATGGTCTGCAATGCCGCGGTCAATCCCTACTACGGACCGATGACGGAGATTCCCGACGAGGCCTATGACCGCACCATGAACTCCAACGTGCGCAGCAACCTCTGGCTCGCGAAGCTGGTGCTGCCGGAGATGGCGGATCGGAAGGACGGCGTCTTCCTCATGGTCTCCAGCATTGCGGGGCTGCGCGGCAGCCCGATGCTCGGTGCCTATGCGATCTCCAAGGCGGCGGACATGCAGCTTTGCCGCAACCTCGCGGTCGAATGGAGCAAACACAACATCCGCGTCAACTGCATCGTCCCCGGTCTGGTGAAGACAGATTTCGCGCGCGCTCTTTGGGAGAACAAGGACGTCCTCGAGCAGACGCTCCGCTCGACCCCGCTCCGCCGCATCGGCGACCCCATCGACATCGCCGGCGCCGCCGTCTTCCTCGCCTCCGCCGCCGGCAATTTCGTCACGGGCCAAAGCATCGTCGTCGACGGCGGCGTCACGATCGCCGGCCGGGTTTGACCGCGCCGTCCCCTAGGCGATCTCGAAGAGCCCTGCGGCGCCCATGCCACCGCCAATGCACATTGTGACGACGGCGTAGCGGGCATTGCGGCGCTTGCCCTCGATCAGCGCGTGGCCGACCAGGCGCGCGCCACTCATGCCGTAGGGATGACCGATCGAGATGGCGCCGCCGTCGACGTTGTACTTCTCGGGGTCGATGCCGAGGCGATCGCGGCAGTAGAGGCATTGCACTGCGAAGGCCTCGTTGAGCTCCCAGAGATCGATGTCGTCGATCTTGAGACCGTTGCGCTCCAGGAGCTTCGGGATCGCGAAGACGGGGCCGATCCCCATCTCGTCGGGCTCGCAGCCCGCGACCACCATGCCGCGGTAGATCCCAAGGGGCTCCAGGCCCTTCTTCTCCGCGAGTTTCGCGTCCATCACGACGCAGGCGGAAGCGCCGTCGGAAAGCTGGCTCGCATTTCCCGCGGTGATGTGGCCGCCCTCACGCACGGGCTTGAGCGTCGCCAGCCCCGCGAGCGTCGTCTCCGGGCGATTGCCCTCGTCCTTGGTGAGCGTCACTGGCTCGGTCCAGGTGCGGCCGCTGTCCTTGTCGCTCATCTGCTTCATTGTCGGCAGCGGCACGATCTCCGCATCGAAGCGGCCGGCCTTCTGCGCGGCGGCCGTGCGCTGCTGGCTCAAGAGCGCGAACTGGTCCTGCTTCTCGCGCGTCACCTGATAGCGTCGCGCCACCACCTCCGCCGTATCGATCATGGGCATCCAGATGTCGGGCTTGTGTGCGGCGAGCCAGTCGTCGTGGTGGAAGTGCGTGTTGGCGTTGTTCTGGACGAGGCTGATCGACTCCACTCCGCCGGCGACGGCGACGGGGACGCGGTCGACCATCACCCGCTGCGCCGCGATGCTCACGGCCATGAGGCCGGAGCTGCAGAAGCGATTGATGGTCTCGCCCGAGACAGTCACGGGCATTCCCGCGCGCAACGCCGCCTGGCGCGCGATGTTGTGGCCGGTGGTGCCTTCGGGAAAGCCACAGCCGATGATGACGTCCTCGACCTCGCCGGGCTCGATCCTCGCGCGCTCGACCGCATGCTGGATCACGTGGCCCGTGAGCGTCGCGCCGTAGGTCATGTTGAAGGCGCCCCGAAAGGCCCTACCGATCGGCGTCCGTGCCGTCGAGACGATCACCGCTTCGTTCATCGTGAGAACCCTTCTCCGCTCCCGCCGGGAATGTGGCAGAGCGCTAGGAAACGCATTTCCCAGCCGCATGGCAAGAGCATCTGGACGGCCGGAACTGGCGGCGGCACCATGCCCCCCTTCCCCGCAGGAGCACGCTCATGCGTCGATTCCAGAGTCTCGCCGAGCTCAAAGCCGCCGTCGGCGAGACCCTCGGTATCAGCGATTGGATCACGGTGACGCAGGAGCGGATCGACCGTTTCGCCGAGGCGACCGATGACTTCCAATGGATTCACGTGGACCGCGAGCGAGCCGCGAAATCACCCTTCGGCACGACAATCGCGCACGGCTACCTCACGCTCGCGCTCATTCCCAGCATGGTCTATCGGATTTTTACCGTCGATGGCGTGGGCGCGCGGCTCAACTACGGCTCGAACCGCATCCGCTTCACGGAGCCCGTCCCTTGCGACAGCCGGCTGCGGACACGTCTGAAGCTGCTGTCGGCCGAAGACCTGCCCCGCGGTGGGCTGCGCGCGACCTTCGAGGCCACCGTCGAGCGCGAGGGCGGCAAGAAGCCCCCCTGTATTGCCGAGATCATCACGGTGATGCTGCCCGCGGAGAGTGGGTGACGGGGCGCGCCGCGGGAACGGCGAAGAGACTCTGCCGTCCCTACCCTCCCCCCTCAAGGGGGCAGAGGCAAATAAGCTGACCAGCTCAGTCTCGATTGAATTGGCTCTACGACGCCGCGTCCTTCTTCGTGTGCGATTGCCACTCCCCGTAATTCTCGCGCTTCATCTCGAAGCGGTCCGAGAGTCGGACATAGCCGTTGCCGGAGAGGCGGCCCACCGGGCGCATTTCAGGAATGTCGACGTAGCCGCGCTCGGTCAGGAACTCGTCCTTGATGTGGAAGCGCACGACCTCGCCGAGGACGATCGAGCGCTTGCCTTCCTCACCAAAGCGCAACTCCTCCATAAGGCGGCATTCCATGTTGACCGGCGATTCCTTGATCCGCGGCGTCGCGATCGCCGAGGAGGGCGCGGCGGTGAGACCCGCGGCTTCGAGCTCGCTGATCCCCTCCGGGAAGTCGACGGCGCAGACGTTCATGGCCTCCGCAATCCGCTCGTTGACAAGATTCACCACGAACTCCCGGCGCAGGCGGATGTTGCGCACTGTGTCCTTGAGGTGGCCGCCCTCGCGCCGCTCGATTCCGAGGGCCACGATCACGGGGTCGTGGCTGAAGACATTGAAGAAGCTGAAGGGAGCGGCGTTGACGGTGCCAGCCGCGGCGACCGTCGTCACCAGCGCGATCGGCCGCGGCACCACCGCTCCGATCAAGAGGCGATACCGGTCCCGCGGGGGCAGTGTGGTGAAATCGAATTCCATGTCCTGCACTCTCTCCATTGCGGCGCCAGGAGGACCCTGGCCAGACCACGCGTTTCTGGCTAAGGATTAGCCGATCGACCCGCGGCCGAAAAGCCGTCCCTTTGCACAGGATTTCGGAGCGCAGCATGCCCCTCATCGACGAGTCCGCGCGCGGCTTCTACGTGATCTCCGCGACGCCCTTCGCCGAGGATGGGGCGATGGATTGGGCCTCGACTGACCGCCTGATGGACTTCTATCTCGATTGCGGCGTCGACGGCGTCACGATCCTCGGCATCATGGGTGAGGCGCAGAAGCTCTCGCAGGAGGAGTCCGCGGCCTTCGTCACCCGCGTCATGCGGCGGATTGGCGCGCGCATGCCGGTTGTGGTGGGCGTCACCAGCGCCGGGACCAAGCTCGCGGGCGATCTCGCGCGCCACTCCATGGACCTCGGCGCCGCCGGCGTCATGGTCGCGGGGAACGGCCCGCTCAGGACCGACGATCAGATCTACGCCTATTTCGAGGGCGTCATCGCCGAGCTCGGAACAGAGATCCCGATGGTGCTGCAGGATTATCCGCAGACCACGAACGTCCATTTCTCGCCCAGCCTGCTCAATCGCATCTTCAGCGATTTTTCGACGGTGAAGATGCTGAAACACGAGGAGGCGCCGGGCCTGCGCAAGATATCGCGGCTCCGCGCGGCGGAAGCCTCGGGTGCGCGCAAGCGGCGGATCAGTATCCTCTCCGGGAACGGCGCGCTCCATCTTATGCAGGAGCTCGCGCGCGGCGTCGATGGCGCCATGACCGGCTTTGCCTATCCGGAAGCGCTCGTCGAGGTGCTCCGTCGTTGGTTCGCAGGCGACCGCGAGGCGGCGGAGGACCTCTACGACGCCTATCTCCCGGCGATCCGGCACGAGAACCAGCTCGGCCTCGGTCTCGCGCTGCGCAAGGAGACGCTCCGGCGGCGCGGCGTCATCGCGAGCGCACGCACTCGCTCCCCCGGCCCCGTGCTCGACGCCGACGATCAGGCCGACCTCACACACCTGCTGCGGCGGCTCGAGCGCGCGAAGGCGAAGCTCGGGATCGCGCTGCCGCCGCTTCAGCTGGCCGGGCAGTGATCATTCCTCCGGCGGCAGCGCGCTCTCGTGCCAGCGCGAGAGGAGCCACCGCGAGATACCGTCGAGCGAGAAGTAGATCGTAATCCCCGCAAGCGACAACAGAAGGAGCGCTGCGAACATCCTGGCGGTCTCGAGCCGGTATCCCGCTTCGAGAATGCGGTAGGCGAGGCCGGTCTCGGTCCCACCGGTGCCAGCGACGAACTCCGCCACCACCGCCCCGATGAGCGCCAGGCCCCCGCTGATGCGCACCCCCGTCAGGAAGGACGGCAACGCCGTCGGGACCTGGAGGTAAGCCAGGATCTGCCAACGCGAGGCGCCGTAAAGGCGAAAGAGCGCGACCAAATTCCTGTCGGCGCTCTTGAGGCCCAAGGTCGTGTTGGCGATAATCGGGAAGAAGGCCACGATCCACGCGCAGATCAGCACCGCGAGGTAGGCGTCATTCGCCCAGATTATAATGAGCGGCGCGATCGAGATGATCGGCGTCACCTGCAGCGCGATCGCATAAGGATAAAGACTGATCTCGAGGATGCGCGACAGCGAAAACAAGACCGCGATCGCGGCGCCGATCACCGTCGCAGAGACGAGCGCCACGGCCGTCACCTTGAGCGTATACCAGAGCGAGACGAGGAGGCTCCCACCGCTGGTTTCGAGCGCTTTCACGACAAGCAGTGGGCTCGGCAGGATGTAGGGCTTGATCTCAAAATAGTTGACGATCCCGTCCCAAGCCACGACGAAGAGTGCGCCCATGAGGATCGGCGCGAGGATGCGAGCGAAGCGGCCCGCCCAGGCCGTGTTCACGTCGTAGCCTCCAGGAGGCGCCGCGAGAGGCCGCGGCAGAACTCCGCGTATTCCGGCGCGGTGCGCAGCTGAGGCCCTCTGGGATAGGGAAGATCGTCCGGCACTTCCGAGACGACCCGCCCGGGCCGCGGCCCCATCACTACGATCTCGCTCGAGAGGAATGCGCTCTCGAAAACGCTGTGGGTGACGAAAATCACGGTCCAGTGGCGTTGCTGCCAAAGCCGAAGGATGTCCTCGTTGAGCTTGAAGCGCGTGATCTCGTCGAGGGCGGCGAAGGGCTCGTCGAGCAGTAGGAGCACCGGATCGGTCACCAGCGCGCGTGCGATCGAGACGCGCATCTTCATGCCGCCGGAGAGCTCGCGGGGAAAGGCGCCCTCGAAGCCTTCGAGCCCGACTTCACGGATCGCTGTGGCGATGCGTTCCGCGACATCGCCGCGTGCGCGATGTGCGAGGCGGAGTGGCAGGTAGACGTTCTCCCAGACGTTCGCCCAGGGCATGAGCGTCGGCTCCTGGAAAACGAAGCCGATCGAGCCCTCGAGCTCCTCGGCGCTCTCCATCGCGCCGGCGGTCACCGGCGTCAACCCCGCGATGATCCGCAGGAGTGTGCTCTTGCCGCAGCCGGAGGGGCCGAGAATGCTCAGGAAAGCGCCGCGCTTCACCTCGAGGTCGACGCCGTCGAGAGCGACGGTGCCGTTGCGAAAGACCTTGCGGATGCCCGTGAGCGATATGAGCGACCTGCCAGTAGCGACCATCGGGTGCGGCGTCGCCCTCATTTCCTCATATTGGCGCCCACGTTCTTGTTCACGAACTTGAGCGTATAGGCCCGCTTGTAGTCGAGGCTCGCGGGATAGAGCCCCTGCTTCGACATGATCTCGAAGAAGTCCTTCCAGCGCTCGTCGGTCATGGCGCCGACGCCAAGCGTGATGGAACTGCCGCTATCGACGATGCCATACTCCTTCATTTTCGTAATGGCGTAGGCGAGAAGCTCGTCGTTCTCCTCGGGGTTGTCCTTCTTGATGAGCGTGTTCGCGGGCGCGGGATCGCCGTAGAGATAGCTGTACCAGCCCTCGATGCTCGCATTTACGAAGCGCTGCACGAGATCGGGATTCTCCTCGACGAGCTTGCGCGAGGTCTCGATCACAGAGGCGTAGCTCGAATAGCCCTCGTTCGCGAGCAGGAACACCACGGGCTTCACGCCAGCCTTCTCGACCAGCAGCGGCTCGCTGCTGAGATACCCCTGCTGCACGGCGTTCGGATCCGCGAGGAAGGGCGCGATGTTGAAGTTGTAGGGCCGGATTTGATCGTCGGTGTAGCCGAACTTCGCCTTCAGGAAGAGCCATGAGCCGACGCGCGTGTCGGCGCCGATCATGATCGGCTTGCCCTTGAGCGCTGTGAGGCTGTCGTTACCGACGCCGGGATGCGCGATCAGCACCTGCGGGTCCTTCTGGAAGAAGGCCGCGATCGCGACCATCGGCACGTTCTCCTTGACGAAATTGAGGGGCAGGAAGGAATTGGGCGTCTCGTCGAAATCGAGCCGCCCCGCCGCCAGGAGCTGCGAGTGGTTCACCTGCGGTCCACCCTGGCGGAGCGTCACCTCGATCCCGTACTTCGCGTAGATGCCGGTGGCGATCGCCTGGTAGTACCCGCCATGCTCGGCCTCGGCGCGCCAATCGGTGCCGAGCGTCACCTTGTCGAGCGCCGCCGCGGGTCGCGCTGCAAGCGCCAGAGCGCCCAGAACCGAACAGAGAAATAGTCGCCGGAGCATGTCTCGCCTCTCGTGGTTTGATCGAGGTTTCGGTGCACAGTCCTATCGCAGCCGTAGCCGCCGCACCAGCGTTCAGCCGCCGCGGGGCACACGTCCTTCGAGGGGATAGGCGGGGTCGTTGTAGCCGGGGGTCGAAGGGTGGCCGGTGGTGACGAGACTGTCGACAAGCGCCTCATCCTCGTTGGTGAATTTATAGGCAAGTGCGCCGACATAGTCGTCCCACTGCGCCTCGGTCCGGGGACCGCCGATGGTCCCCGTGACGAGCGCGTTGTTCAGCACCCAGGCGACCGCGAATTGCCCGGCGGTGATGCCGCGAGTCTCTGCGTGCCGCTTCAGCACCTGAGCGATGCGCAGGGACTCCGGCCGCCATTCCGTCTGCATGATGCGCTTGTCGCTGCGGCCCGCGCGGGTGTCCGAGGGCGGAGGCGCCTCCGGTGAGTATTTCCCGGTGAGGACGCCGCGCGCGAGCGGGCTATAGGGCACGATCCCGAGCCCGTAATGCGCGGCGGCCGGAAGCTGCTCCACCTCGGGCATGCGGTTCATCGCGTTATAGTAGGGTTGGCTCACCACGGGGCGATCGATCCCGATCCGGTCGCAAAGATTGCAGATCTCTGCGATGCGCCAGGAACGATAATTGGAGACGCCGAAGTAGCGAACCTTGCCCGTGCGAATGAGATCAGCCATCGCGCGCAAGGTCTCCGAGAGCGGCGTCGTGTGGTCTTCCTTGTGGAGGTAGTAGACGTCGATGTAGTCGGTGCCGAGTCGCCTCAAGCTCCCCTCGGCCGCCTGCAACACCCATTTGCGCGAGAGTCCGACCTCGTTGGGTCCCGTCCCCATGGGATTGGCGAGCTTCGTCGCGACCACCCAGCGGTCGCGCTCGCTCGCAATCGCGCGGCCCACGACCTCCTCGGACTTGCCATTATTGTATTGGTCGGCGCTGTCCAGGAAGTTGACGCCTTGATCGCGCGCCTTGGCGATGATGCGCTTCGATGTCGCCTCGTCGGTGGCGCCACCGAACATCATGGTTCCGAGGCAGAGTGTCGATATCTTGAGGCCGCTCCGGCCGAGCGTGCGATAGTCCATGACCGTCTCCTTGAAGATGCTCGCGAGTGTCAGATCGGCGGGCGGCGACCGCGCCAGGGTGTGGCCTGCTCATAGGCATGGCCGAAGCGCAGCACCGTCGCGTCGTCGAAGGCGCGGCCCACGATCTGCAGCGAGCGCGGCAACCCGTCTTCACCGAAGCCGCAGCATATCGCAAGCGCGGGCTGGCCGGTGAGATTGAAGGGCGTGCTGAGATAGGGCTTGCCGAAATAGGGAAAGATGCTGGCCTCGGCGAAGCGCTCGGGCGCGCCATAGGCGTTGGCGGTGACCAGGAGATCGAGCCCTTCCATCGCACTGAGCGTGCGCTCCGTGAGCGCCCGGCGGAAGCGCTGCGCTTGGTAATACTCCTCGCCCGTCACGAATGCGCCCAGCCGAAGCCGCTCGCGCGAGTATTGCCCGTAAAGCTCCGGCGTCCGGTGCATATGCGGCTTGTGAACGGCATAGGCCTCGCTCAGAAGTATGGCGCGGCCGGCCGCGTGGTAATCCGCGAGCTCCGGCAAAATGGCTTCGACGACCGAGACGCCGAGATCGCGCCAGACACCCAAGGCCTGCTCGATGAGCGCCACTGTCTCCGCGCTCGCGCCGTCGCGTCCGGAGTAGAAGTGCCTCACCACACCGACGCGGAGGCCGCTCACGGGTTTTCGAATCTCGTCTGCATAGTCCGGGGTCGATGCCTCGACCGAGGCGGGATCGGCGGGGTCGAAGCCCACCATCGCCTGCAGCAGATGCGCGCAATCCTCGCTGGTCCAGGCGAGCGGCCCGCAGGTGTCGAGCGTGTGGCTCAGCGGGAAGACGCCGCGGCGGCTGACGAGTCCGTAAGTCGGCTTGATTCCGGCAATGCCGCAATTGCCGGCGGGGCTCCGGATCGAGCCGCCGGTATCGGAGCCCGTGGCGCCGGCGCAGAGGCCGGCTGCGACCGCGGCGCCCGCGCCGCTCGAGGAGCCCCCGGGCGTGTGCTCGAGGTTCCAGGGATTGCGCGCCGCTGGAAAGGGCAGATCGTGCGAGGGACCGCCGAAGGCGAACTCGTGCGTCGCATGCTTTCCGAGCACCACGGCTCCCGCCGCCTTGAGCCGTCGCACGCTCTCGGCGTCCTCGGTGGGCACGTGATCGATGAGCAGGCGGGAATGGCAGGTCGTACGCATTCCCGCGGTCTCATAGATGTCCTTGATGCCCAGGGGAATGCCGTGGAGCGGTCCGCGGTATTTGCCGGCGGCGATCTCCGCCTCGGCGCGCCGCGCCGCCGCGAGCGCCTCCTCCTTGGCCACCAGAACATAAGCGTGGAGCCGATTGTCGAGCGCGGCGATCCGGCTCAGATAGGCCTCGGTGAGCGCGATCGGCGAGAGCTCGCGCGCGGCGATCGCCCGCGCAGCCGCCGCGAGCGTGAGGTGATGGAGCGACGTCACCTCCGCTTCTCCGCGGCGAGCGTGCTTCCGGGATGGGCGTAGACCGTCGCGGGCTCCGGGAAATAGGTCTCCGGTCGTGGGATGCGCCGGAGCTGCGCCTGTAGCGCGACATAGGCCGCGCGGAGCCGGTCTGCCTCCTCGGGGGTCAGCACGAGTTCGAGGCGGCGGCAAAGTACCGCGAAATCCTCCGCCGAGATTTCCGTGGACGACGACATCGGCCCGCTCCCCTGTCCCCCCGAGCGCCGCGAGTGTGCGATCGGATGGCCGATCCGGCAAGCCTCTTCGGGGTCATTCGGCCACCGCCATGCGCTGGACGCGGCCCGACTGCCTCGCGCAAGATGAGGTCTTCGCGCGGACGAACCCCATCGAAGGAGCGGATGCATGGCGTGGCTTTACCTCGGCATTGCCAGCGTGTTCGAGGTCACCTGGGCGTTCGCGATGAAACAATCCCAGGGGTTCGCACGCCTCGGCTGGGGTGCCATTACCATCGGCACGACGATCGCGAGCTTCGGCTTCCTGGCGCTCGCCATGCGCTCACTGCCGCTCGGCACCGCCTATACGATCTGGACCGGCATCGGTGCCGTCGGAACCTTCGCGCTCGGTGTCATCGTGCTCGGCGAGTCGGCCTCGGCGATGCGCCTCGCCGCGGCGGGACTCATCGTCTCGGGCCTCGTCCTCATGCGGCTCAGCGCTGTCGAGTGAGCCCTATTCCGTTGCTAGGCGGTGAGCGCGCGCGGAGGGTCCCGCGCGAGGAGGGTTCGGATCGCTACGAGGAGACGCTTGAAATCGAGGGGCTTCTCAATAGCCATGTTGGCGCCGAGCTTCACCGCCACGGTAAGATAGTGTGAGGCCCCGATGTAGCCGCCGGCCGAGACCGCGAGAATGCTCGCATAGGGCCGCTCGCGGCGCATGGCGATGATGGTCTCGATGCCGTCTTGCACCGGCATGAGAATGTCAACGATCGAGATATCCGGGGCATGCGCGCGAAAGATCGTCATGCCGCGCCGCCCGTCGAGCGCCGTCACCACCTCGAAGTGCTGGAGTCCCAGCACCGTCGACATCAGCTTCAGGAAATCCGGATTATCGTCGATGACGAGGGCGCGCGGCAGCCGCTTGGCGCCGCTTTGCAGGCTAGGCCTCGTCACAGTCATCCGCGGAGCGTCCCCCAGACGTTCCCTCTCAGGACCAGTGCAGCGGAAGGCTAAGGCTGGCGGTAGTGTCACTTTTCGGGCAAAGGCGCGCGCGCACCCCTTGCGCATGCTGCGCCCGACATTAGTTGGAGTTGAAGTCGAGGATCCAACGGAGGCGGCGATGCGACTTGCGATCAATCTGCTGCTGGCGATTTGGCTCTGCGCCTGCACGAATTCGACCCAGGGTTACATCGATCACGGCAAGCTCTCCGATCTCGCTCCCGGGAGGACGACTTACGACCAAGTCGTCACGAGCTGGGGACAGCCCATGAGCACCTCGGCGGCCCCCGATGGCAGCCGGGTTGCGACCTACCCCTACATTTGGCTCGTGACCGGCGCCGTCACGGGCATCGCAGGTGCCGGGCCCGTCGGCAGTACCGAAACCCGAACGGGAGAACTCGCGCTCCTCTTCGACCGGGCTGGCGTGCTGCAATCCTATCGAGAGCCGCGTTAGGCTTCGCGGAAAGCGCGAGCACCGCAGTCGATTGACTCCCGCGGCGCCCCGCGCGAGCCTCGTCGCGCGGGATCGGATCGGGGGATGTAGCGTGGACGAACGCCTGGCTTCCTTGCAGCGGCTCCGCGCGGCCGGCAGTAAGCATCGCCCCGACGGGTCTTGACGGCACTCCGGTCCAACACGCCAAAGAAAAATCCGCAATGAACCGCCAAATCCTCGGCATGCTCAGCGTTGCCTCCGGCGTGTCTATCTTCACGATTCAAGACGTGATCGTGAAGGAGTTCAGCGGCACCTACCCGGTCCATCAGATCGTCGTCGTCAGGAGCTTCGTTGCGCTCCCCCTGCTCATCATCGCGACGGCCGCCGTGCAGGGCGGGCATGTGAGGATCCACCGCATCGGATTGCATATCGTGCGGGGGCTCTTCCTCTATGTCTCCTACGTCGCCTACTACCTCGCGATGGCAGCCCTGCCCTTGGCGACGGCGGTTGCGCTCTACTTCACAGTCCCCTTCTTCGTCGCGGCGCTCGGCATTCCGATCCTCGGCGAGCGGGTCGCGGCGCGAAGCTGGGTCGCGATCGGCATGGGATTCATCGGTGTGCTCATCATCATCCAGCCGGGTGCCGACTTCATCGAGCCCGCCTCGTTCCTCCCGATGGTGGCGGCGCTTGCGTATTCGATCTCGGCGCTGCTGGCTCGCCGCCTCGGGAGGACCGAGGATGGTGCCGCGATGGCGCTCATGGCGACGGCGGTCTACGTCGTCCTCGGCGCCTTGACCGCGCTTGCTCTCGCGGGGACGCCGCCCGCGGAGGACGCCCATCCCAGCGTGCGCTTCCTGCTGAACCCCTGGATCTGGCCGAGCCTCATCGATCTCGTCCTTCTCGCTCTCTGCGGCGTCATCGCCGCAGGCGGGTTCTTCCTATTGAGTCAGGGATATCGTCTAGCCGAGGCCAATCGTGCCGCACCCTTCGAATACGCGTCGCTGCCCTGGAGCATTCTCTGGGGCTATCTCTTCTTTGCGAATTTGCCGGACGCACCGATGCTGATTGGCGCCGCGGTCATCATGGGCGCGGGCGTCTATACTTTGCGCGGCGCGCGCGAGGATTTGGCGCGCACCTAGATGTAATGCTTCCCGTCCTGCCAGGTTATGCCCGCGAGAATCCACGGGGGCTAACGCGAAAGCATCGGGATTTCCTCTAAGAACTTGAACCGACGGCAGCCGCGGCGTCACACGGGAGTCACTTACAGCGAGTATGCGTGGCGTGGCATCCGCACGGGGCTCGATTTCCAACGTCGCGCGGCTATGGGGGATGAAATGACCGAAGGATCTATCGCGCCGCAAGGCGCCAGCGTGGCTCATCCGCTGCACAGCCCGGTGCTGCCGTCTTGGACGAAGAATGCCGGACCGCTCATCGCCTTCGGCGTGCTCGCGATCGGCGCCGTTTACGCCGGTATGGGTCTGCTCACCGACATGGAATCGGCGCCCTCGCCGGGAGTACTGATCTACACGCTCCTCGGCCTCGCGCTGCTGATCGCGCTCGGCTTCGAGTTCGTGAACGGCTTCCACGACACCGCGAACGCCGTCGCGACCGTGATCTACACGCACTCGCTCCCGGCCTACTTCGCGGTGATCTGGTCCGGCTTCTTCAACTTCCTCGGCGTCCTCACCTCGAGCGGCGCGGTCGCTTTCGGGATCATCTCGCTTCTCCCTGTCGAGCTCATATTGCAGGTCGGCAGCAGCGCCGGCTTCGCGATGGTCTTCGCGCTCCTCATCGCCGCGATCGTCTGGAACCTCGGCACATGGTACTTAGGCATTCCCAACTCGAGCTCGCACGCCCTCATCGGCTCGATCATCGGCGTCGGCCTGATGAACCAGATCATGGCCTCGGGCCAGAGCGGCACCAGCGGCGTCGATTGGGACCAGGCGCTCGGCGTCGGCAAATCCCTGCTGTTCTCGCCGCTCGCCGGCTTCGTCCTTGCGGCCCTCCTGCTGCTGCTCTCGAAGGCGCTCATCCGCATTCCCGCGCTCTACAAGGCGCCGGTCGGTAACGCGCCTCCGCCGTGGTGGATCCGGGGACTTCTCGTGCTCACCTGCACCGGCGTGAGCTTTGCGCACGGCTCGAACGACGGGCAGAAGGGCATGGGCCTCATCATGCTGATCCTGATCGGCACGGTGCCCACTACCTACGCGCTCAACCGCGCGCTCCCGGACAGTTACGTGCCGGAATTTGCCAAGACCTCGACCGCCGCTTCTGAGGTCATCGAGAAGCACGCCTTCGGCTACAACATTACCGGCGACCCGCGCCCCGCTGTCACGCTCTACGTCGCGCAACATCATCTCGCCGACGGCACCTATCCCTCGCTCGCGGAGCTCATCAAGGACATCGGCACCCAAGTCACGCAATACGGCTCATTCTCGAAGGTGCCATTCAACGCCGTCGGCAACGTGCGCAACGACATGTACCTCACCTCCGAGGCGCTGCGCCTGCTGATGAAGGACAAGGAGGCCGAGCTCACCGCCGAGGAAGTTGGCAAACTCAACGCCTACAAGAAGTCGCTGGATACTGGGACCAAATTCATTCCGACCTGGGTCAAGGTCGCGGTCGCGATCGCGCTCGGTCTCGGCACCATGGTGGGTTGGCGGCGCATCGTGGTCACCGTCGGCGAGAAGATCGGGAAGGAGCATCTGACCTACGCGCAAGGCGCCTCGGCCGAGCTCGTGGCGATGGGCCTCATCACGGCCGCCGACAGCTACGGCCTACCCGTTAGCACCACCCACGTCCTCTCCTCGGGTGTGGCCGGCACCATGGCCGCCAACCGCTCCGGCCTCCAGGCCGCGACCATAAAGAACCTCATCCTGGCGTGGGTCATGACCCTGCCAGCGGCGATCGTGCTGTCGGGCTCGCTCTTCGCGCTGTTCCGGTATCTCTTCTAGGATCGGGAGGAAAGCGATGCGCGCTCACGATGTGATGGTTCGCGACGTGATCTCGGTCCACCCGGACACCGATGTCGCGGAGGCAGTCGAGCTCCTGGCCAAGCGGGACGTGAGCGCTCTGCCCGTCGTCGACGGGGAAAACCGTCTCGTGGGTATCCTCAGCGAGGCGGATCTCATTCACCGTGTCGAGCTCGGCACAGAGAAGGCGCGGCCGCGGTGGCTCGAGACGGTGACCGGCGCAACGACGCTCGCGCAGGAGTTCGCGAAGTCCCACGGCAAGAAGGTGAGCGAGCTCATGACCGCCGAAGTGGTCTCGGTGTCCGAGGACACCCCGGTCTCGGAAATCGTCTCGCTGCTCGAGCGCAAGCGGATCAAGCGCGTGCCGGTCACGCGTGGCGACAAGCTCGTGGGCATCGTAAGCCGCTCGAACCTGATCCAGGCGCTCGCCTCCGCGATGGAGCACGCACCGCCCTCCGCCACGACGGACAGCGATGCCGGTATTCGGCGCGAACTGTTGGATCGGCTCACGGAGCAGCCCTGGACGGGCTTCGGCGAGCGCAACGTCACCGTCCATGGCGGGACGGTGCATATCTGGGGTCTGGTGGCCTCCGAGGAGGAGCGCCGCGCGCTGCTCGCCCTCGCCGAGAGCGTTCCCGGCGTCGTCAAAGTGGCAGACGAGACTTTCAAGAACTACTAGGTCATGGACTCATAATGCCTGAGCCAAAGGCGGACGGCGGCGAGCTTGAGCATGGCAAGGAAGTTAGAGGCGTGCTTTTCATGCCTGCATCAGCCGATCCCAGACCCCCGCCTTGCGCCAGCGAACGAAGCGATTGTAGCAGGTCGTGTGAGGGCCGTAGGTTTCCGGCAGATCGC
>DATJVP010000167.1:0-24421 GCA_035581425.1 Allostellaceae bacterium
CGGCATCGGCTTTGCGATCCCCTCGAGCCTCGCGAGGCCCGTGATCGAGCAGCTCAAGGCGAAAGGCAAAGTGAGCCGCGGCTGGCTTGGCGTGCAGATCCAGGAATTGACCCCCGCAATCGCCAAAAGCCTCGGCCTTCCGAACGATCACGGCGCGCTGGTCGCCGACGTCAATGCCGGAAGCCCCGCCGAGAAGGCCGGCATCAAGCAGGGCGACGTGATCCTGGAGTTCAATGGTCACGAGATCGTCAAGCTGCGCGACCTCCCGGTCGTCGTTGCGGAGACGTCGGTCGGCAGCAGCGCCACCGTCAAGGTCTGGCGCCGGGGGCAGGAGATGACGCTCAACCCCACGATCGTCGAGCAGGCCTCGAGCCCGCAGGATGTCTCGACGAACAAGGGCCTCGGCAATCAGCCGAGCGAGGACGTGCCGCAGAACGCGAGCGCGCTCGGGCTCAAGCTCGTGCCGCTTACGCCGGAACTGCGTCAGCAGCTTAAGGTGCAGCAGAACGTGCGCGGCGTGGTCGTGACCTCGATCTCGGATTCGAGCCCGCTCGCGGACTCCGACCTCCGCGCCGGCGACATCATCGTCGCGATCAACCAGGAGCCCGTGAGCTCGCCGCGTGAGGCGGCGGCGAAGCTCAAGGCGGCGCAGGCGAAGAAAGGCTCGAACGTGCTACTGCAGATCAACCGGCACGGCACCAACGCCTTCATCGCCTGGTCGACACAGGACGACAACGGCTGATCTCCGCCCGGCCGCCGGCGCTCTCTCGCCGGCGGCCGGCGCCCGAGATCACGCGGGGTTGAGGGCGGGCGCTCTTGCAATTGCGCCGGGTTCGATCACCATCCGGCGGGCCCTCGCGAAAGGCGGAAGCGGATGGTGCGGCGGCGCGATCTCATCCTCGGTCTTGGCGGCGCGGCGCTTTCGGGGCCGCTTCGGGCACTCGCCCAGGCGGGGGGCCGCGTCTATCGGGTCGGGGTCATCAGTCCCGGCAGCAACAAAGGCCCTTTCGATGCACCGCTCGTGGCCGGTCTAGCGCATCACGGCTATGAGGAAGGCAGGAATCTTGAAATCGCCCGCCGCTCGTTCAAAGAGCTGGCAGAATTGGTGTCGAGCAAAGTCGATGCGATCGTGGCCATCGGCTATGGCCCGGCCCTTGCCGCGAAGCAGGAGACGACACTCCCTGCGGTCGTGTTCTCCGCCGGCGATCCCGTCGCGACCGGGCTCGTCAGCAGCGTGGCTCAGCCAGGTGGCCACCTCACGGGCATTTCCGACATATCGGTCGAGGTAACGCCCAAGCGGATGCAGCTCCTCAAGGAATTCGCCCCCAATTTGCGGAGCGTGGCGATGCTCTGGAATGCCGACGACCCCGCCATGACCTTCCGCTTTCGGGCGTCGGAGGCGGGAGCTAAGGCGCTCGGTATCAGCGTCCGTCCGCTCGGCGTGCGCGCTCCCGCCGATTTCGAGACAGCCTTTGCGGAGATGAGCGGCGATCGGCCCGACGGGATTCTCCTGGTGAGCGATCCCCTCGTGAACCTCAACCGCAAGAAGATCTTCGAGTTCGCGACGGCGCATCGCCTGCCCGCCATCTACGAGTACGACTTCATCGTCCGCGATGGTGGCCTCATGTCTTACGGTCTCGATATCGACGAGACTTTCGACCGGATGGCGGCACTCGTCGATCGCATCCTCAAGGGGGCAAAACCGGCAGAACTTCCCTTCGAGGATCCGACGCGCTTCCGCTTCGCAATCAACCTCGGCGCGGCGAAGGCCATCGGCGCAGAGCCGTCGCCCTCGCTCCTCGCACGTGCGGACGAGGTGGTGGAGTAGGGCTAAAGCCCGCGCGCGCCCATTGCGAGGAACTTCTCGCGCCGCTGCGCCCGGAGCTTTGCGCCGTCGAGGCCTAAGAGAGGCCGAAGCGCACCCTCGATCGCCGCACCTAATGCGGCAATAGTGGCGGCGGGGTCGCGCTGCGCGCCGCCCAAGGGCTCCGGCACGATCTCGTCGACGACACCGAGACGCAGCAGGTCTTGCGCCGTGAGCTTGAGCGCGTCCGCCGCCTCCTGCGCCTTCTCCGCGCTCCGCCAGAGGATCGAGGCGCAGCCTTCGGGCGAGATCACGGAATAGACCGCGTGCTCCAACATGAGAACGCGGTCGCCCGCCGCGATCGCGATGGCGCCGCCGGAGCCGCCCTCGCCAAGAATCGCCGCGACCACCGGTACTTCGATCGTGAGGCAGGTCTCGATCGAGCGTGCGATTGCCTCCGCCTGGCCGCGCGCTTCGGCGTCGATCCCAGGATAGGCGCCGGCGGTGTCGACCAAACTCAGCACGGGAATTCCGAAGCGCGCGGCAAGCCGCATCAGGCGCTGCGCCTTGCGATAGCCCTCGGGCCGCGCCATGCCGAAATTGTGCTTGATGCGCGAGTCCGTGTCGGCGCCCTTCTCCTGGCCGATCACCACGACGGAATGGCCGCGGAAACGGCCGAGCCCGCCGAGCACCGCGCGGTCCTCGCCGAAGGTGCGATCGCCCGCAAGCGGCGTGAAGTTGTCGATCAGCCCCTTGACGTAGTCTGACGCGTGCGGCCGGTCGGGATGCCGCGCCACCTGCACCTTCTGCCAGGGCGTGAGCCGCGCATAGGTTTGGCGCAGCAGCCGGTCCATCTTGACCTCGAGCTTCGCCACTTCGTCGGCGATGTTGAGGTCGGAACCGGTTGCGAGATGGCGGAGCTCCTCGATCTTGCCTTCGAGTTCCGCGATCGGCTTCTCGAATTCGAGGAAGTGCCGCATGGGAGCGCGATCCCTAGCATAGGCAGAGGTCGGATACCAGCACGAGCCCTGCCGCCGCACGGGCGCCCATACCCTCTTTGGCTGGTTTGCGGCCCCGCTTTCATGATAAGGAGTGCGGGCTGCTCACGTCCCGCCACTCGCGAACCCGCATTGCGCATGCGACCCGCAGTTCACGAAGACCTCGAGCGTCAGGAAGCCCAGACGCCGGGCTCCGACCGCGTGTTCGGACTGGTTTTCGCGGCAGTCGCCGCGCTCGTGGCGCTGATGCCGATGCTGCGCGGCGGCGAGCCCCGTTGGAGTGCGGCGATTGTGAGCGGGGCCTTTCTAATTCTAGCGCTCACAGTGCCCGTGCTGCTCCATCCGCTTAATCTCGCTTGGCATTGGCTCGGCCTATTGCTTCGCCGTGTGATGGAGCCGCTGGTGCTGGCCGTGGTTTTCTTTCTCTGCCTCACGCCTCTCGCCGTGGTGCAGCGCCTCTTCGGCCGAGACGGCCTGCGCTTGCGCGCGAAGCCCGGTGCCGCCACCTATTGGATCGCGCGTGATCAGCCGGGGCCGCCGGGCGAGACCATGCGCAATCAATTTTAGGCCACGCTCGCCGTGTCGTTCCTCGCCGAGCTCTGGGCCTTCATGCGGGCGCGCAAGAAGCTCTGGCTTCTGCCGGTGCTGGTCGTGATGGTGCTGCTCGGCGGACTCCTGCTGCTGAGCCAAAGCTCGGTCATCGCCCCCTTCATTTACACGATGTTTTAGGAAGCCGGGTGCGCGTACTCGGCGTCTCCGCTTTCTATCACGACAGCGCTGCGGCGCTGGTGATGGACGGACGCATCGTCGCGGCTGCACAAGAGGAGCGCTTCTCGCGCCGGAAGCACGACGCGCGCTTCCCGCACGCCGCGATCGAATATTGTCTCGATGCCGGCCGCATCTCCGCAGGCGAGATCGACGCCGTCGCCTTCTACGACAAGCCGTTCCTCAAATTCGACCGGCTCATCGAGACTTATCTTGCCTTCGCGCCGCGGGGCTTCCGCTCCTTCAGCATGGCGATGCCGATCTGGCTCAAGGAGAAGCTCTTCCAGAAGCGGCTGCTGGCCCGAGAGCTCAAGCGGCTAGATCCCGAGATCGACTGGCAGGCGCGACTCCTCTTCGCGGAGCACCACCAAAGCCACGCCGCGAGCGCGTTCTTTCCCTCGCCCTTCGACGAGGCGCTGGTGCTCACCATGGATGGCGTGGGCGAATGGGCGACGACCTCCGCCGGGATCGGGCGCGGTGGCTCGCTCACGCTCGAGAAGGAGCTGCACTTCCCGCATTCGCTCGGCCTCCTCTACTCGGCCTTCACCTATTACACCGGCTTCAAGGTCAATTCCGGCGAGTACAAGGTGATGGGGCTCGCGCCCTATGGCGAGCCAAAGTACACGCGGCTGATCCTGGAGCACCTCGTCGATCTCAAGGAAGACGGCACCTTCCGCCTCGACCTCTCCTATTTCGACTATTGCACCGGCCTCACCATGACGAACGCGCGTTTCGCCGAACTCTTCGGCGGAGCGCCGCGCGATCCCGCGAGCCTGCTCACGCAGCGCGACATGGACCTCGCGGCCTCGATCCAGGCCGTGACGGAGGAGATCGTCCTTCGCCTCACGCGCTCGCTGGCGCGCGAGACGGGGCTGCGCAATGTCTGCCTTGCGGGCGGTGTCGCACTCAACTGTGTTGCCAACGGCAAGGTGCTGCGCGAGGGGCGCTTCGAGCGCATCTGGATTCAGCCCGCAGCCGGCGATGCCGGCGGTGCCGTCGGCGCGGCGCTCGCCGCCTATCACGGTTACGGCGGCCATGCGCGCACGGTGCCGGCCGAGGGCGATCTCATGCAGGGCTCATATCTCGGGCCCGACTTCGCACAATCCGAGATCGAGGCGCGTCTTACGGCCGCGGGCGCGCGCTTCGAGGTGCTGAGCGAGGAGGCGCTGATCGCGCGCTCGGCATCGGCGCTCGCCGCGGCGAGTGCGCTCGGCTGGTTCCAAGGGCGCATGGAGTTCGGGCCGCGCGCGCTCGGCGCGCGCTCGATCCTCGGCGATGCGCGCTCGGCCACGATGCAGCGGAACCTCAACCTCAAGGTCAAGTTCCGGGAATCCTTCCGCCCCTTCGCGCCAGCAGTGCTCCGCGAGGACGTGGCGGAATGGTTCGACCTAGACGCGGACTCCCCCTATATGCTGCTGGTGGCGGAGGTGCTGCGCCAGCACCGGCGCGAGATGTCCCCGGCGGAGCGGGCGCTCTTCGGCATCGAGAAGCTCAACGTCGTGCGCTCGACGATCCCGGCTGCGACCCATGTCGATTACAGCGCGCGGGTCCAGACCGTGCATGCCGGGACCAATCCGCGCTTCCACGCCCTGCTCTCTGCCTTCAAGACGCAGACGGGATGCGGCGTCCTCGTCAACACCAGCTTCAACGTGCGGGGCGAGCCAATCGTCTGCACGCCCGAGGACGCCTTCCGCTGCTTCATGGGCACGGGCATCGACGCGCTCGCGGCAGGAAATTGCTACCTCGAGAAATCGGCCCAGGACCCGCGCCTCCAGCGCGACTATGCCTCGGCCTTCGAGCCGGATTGAGCCATCGGCCATGTCCGAAGGGCGCCGTTCCAAACTGAGCCTCTACGCGGCGACGCTGCTGATCGCCCTCGCGCTGCTCGAGGCCGGATCCTTCGCGGCCATTCGCATTTCCTATTGGGTACGCGCGCACTACCTGCCTTGGGGCCGCGCGGCACGCGAGGTGCATGCTCGTGAGGGTATCGATTTCGACGTCCTGCGCTCCGAGCTCGACGTCCTCTACCGCGGCGAGCTGAAGCTGCAGCCCTACCGCTGGTACGCGCTTCCCGAGAGCTTCCACGGGACCTACGTCAACACCGACCGCGACGGCTTCCGCCTGAGCCCGCCGCCCGCCGGAAATGCGCCGCTCATGGCCTTCTTCGGCGGTTCCACGATGTTCTCCACCAGCACGAGCGACCCGCACAGCATCCCCGCCTACCTCTCGCAATCCATCGATCCGGCGGTGATCCAAGCGCGAAACTTCGGCGTCGGCGGGTATTCCTCCAGCGCCGAGCTTCCCCTCTTCATCGAGGAGCTGCGCCGGAACCGGATCGCCGTCGCGGTCTTCTACGACGGCGTCAACGAGGTCGATACCTATCTGCCGATGCTGCAGGACCATCCCTCCGAGACCTATTGGGACGTGATCGGATATCCGCAGCCCTATTCCTACGTTCCGGCGCTCCGGCACACCGCGAGCTCCGAGGCGCTGCTGATCGAGCCTTACACGGTGAAGCTCGCGCGGCTCGTGTGGCAGCATCTGCCGATCGGGATCGGAAACGCGAATTTCATCGTGACCGAGGCGAACGTCGATAGCCATGCCGAGCACGCGGCCTCTATTTACCTGCGAAACCTCGAGGACATCGCCGCGCTTGCGGCAAGCCACGGCGTGACGCCCGTCTTCTTCTGGCAGCCCAACATCTACACCACGAAGAAGCCGTTCTCCGATTACGAGCGCGGGGTTGCCGCCAGCCAGCCGGCAGCGCGCCTCCTAAGCGTCGCCCTGCATAACAAGGTATTGGCGAGCCCGATCCTTGCACGCTATCGCTTCGTCGACCTCACCGACGCGCTCGACGGCATGGGCGCCGAGACGGAGTTCCTGGACGACGCGCATGTAAGCTTCGAGGCGAATCGCATCATTGCAGCGCGCATGGCGGCAGCGCTTCAGGCGATGACGCCGCAGGATTACTGGAAGAAGACCACGCCCTGAGGCGCCGTCGGTAGGCGGCTCAGGCGCCGAGCGTGCGGCGCGCGATCTCGTACCACTCGCGCTGCTCCCGGCGCTGGTGATGCGGGCCCAGCTCGATCGCCTGGCAGATCTCGCGGAAGTTCCGTGCGGCCGCCCGCGCGTCGCCGGATTTCGCGAGCAGCATCGCGTAGCGGCAACGCGCCTCCTGTCCCGGATAATACCGCGCGAGCGCCGCATATTCCTGGAGCGCCGCTTCGGTCTTGCCCTGCGCCTCGAGGCTCCGCGCGTAAATCAGATGCGCCTCGGGCGATTGGTAGCCGGGATCGGCCGCGCGCAGCGCATCGAGCGTCGCGACGGTGTCCGCGTAGGCGCCGCTCGCGAAATAAGCTTGGGCGAGACCGTGCATCAGCGCGGAATCGGCCGCGTGGACGCCGGAGAGCGCGTCCCGGTAAAGCGCGATCGCTTCTTGCGTTCGGCCGATCTCGACATAGGCCTCGGCCAGCTCGGCCTTGTTCTGGGTATTGGCGGTGATGGCGAGGCGGCGCTCAGCCTCGCGCACCCGCCGTCCGGGGTCGAGCGCCTTGTGCACACCCTTGACCGCGCGCCGCGCCGTCCGCGTCCCCATCATCTCCGGCAGGATCTCGAAAAAGAAATAGGCGGCCATGCCGAGGCCGGGCACCGCCACAATGATGTAGAGCCAGTAGACAGCTCGCCCCGTGCGCCAGACGTGCACGGCGCAAAGGATCTGCGCCACAATTTCGAGCAGCGCGAGAATCGGCATGTGCTTCCCCGTTCCACGGCGCCAAACAGGCGCCGCACTCTCGCGGAGCCGTGGGCTCCGCGTCAACAAGGATTAGGGGTGCTTTTCATTTCTTGCGCGCGAGTGGATGGTGCGCCTCGACCAGGCGCCGGAGCCGTCCGGTCTCGACATGGGTGTAGATCTCGGTCGTGGCGATGTCCGCATGGCCCAGCATCTCCTGGACGCTCCGGAGATCGGCGCCGCGGTCGACGAGATGGCTCGCGAAGGCGTGGCGGAGCACATGGGGCGAGAGCCGCGCGGGATCGAGCCCCGCCGCGGCCGCCAGGCGCTTCAGGAGCAGCGCCGCCCGCTCGCGCGGCAGGTGCCCGCTTTGGCCGCGCGCGGGAAAGAGATAGGACGAGGTCTCGCCTTCGCGGAGGAAATGCTGGCGCACCTTCCGGTAGGCAGCGAGGCTCGCGCGCGCGGGTGCGCCGAGCGGCACCAGCCGCTCCTTATCGCCCTTGCCGCGCACGACGAGAAACCGCGCGTCCGCCTTCGCCGCTGCAAGCGGCAGCGACACGAGCTCGGAGACACGGAGTCCCGCCGCGTAGAGCAGTTCCAGCATGCAGCGCAGGCGCAGCCCTTCCGGGCCTGGCTCGCGCTCGGCTGCGGCGATCAGTGCGTCGACCTCGCTCTCTGCAAGCATCTTCGGAAGCGGCCGTCCGAGGCGGGGCGCATCGAGGCCCTGGGAGGGGTCGTCGCGGCGCAGGCCTTCGACGACGAGGAAGCGGTAGAACTGCCGCAGCGCCGAGAGCCGCCGTGCGGCCGTCCGCGGGCTCATCTCGGCGCGGGCGAGGGCGGAAAAGTACCGCCGAAGCTCCGGCGTCCCGGCCTCTGCGAGAGTGACGCGGCTCCGCGCGAGCCATTTCGCGGCGTCGCTGAGGTCGCTCGCATAAGCCTCGCGCGTGAGTCGCGCCGCGCCGCGCTCGGCCGCGAGCATCTCCAGGAACGCCTCGACGTGGCGATCGGAAGCAGGCGAGTTCCGCCGCCGCGCTGTCATCAGGGACCGGCCGCGAGTGCCGCCTCGACCTCAAGCTGGCGCGCCTCGCGTTCGAGGCCGATCCCGCGGAGCGCCGTGGCCGAATTCTGGATGACGGCGGCGTCGCTCGAGAGCCGGCCGTCCTGCTGCGCCGAGACGAGCACGCCCAACACGGTCTCGCCGAAGAGCCGCGTTCCGATCCGCGCCGCTGGCGGCGCCTCCCGCCCGATCCCTGCCATCCGCGACTCGACTTCCGCGTCCGCCAGGGGCAGCCAGCGCTCCGCCGCCTCGGCATCGCCGGCGCCATAGAGCGCACGCGCAGCCACGGGGGCAAACCAGTCGAGGTCCGCGCTCGGCTTGATCTCGCGCAGGATCGGCGCGCTGAGGCGCGCCATCAGCAGGAAGAAGCCATGCTTGCGTCCGGCATCGAGCAGCGCCGCCAATAGCTCTGCACGCAGTGCGGGAGCGGGCTCGTCCTTGGCAACGGTGTAGATGACCGCGCGCGCCCGAGGATTGTCCGGAGCGGCGCGGACGAGCGCGGCCTTCCGCTCGGTCGAGGTCGGGGGGATCGCAACGTAGATCTTGCGCAGATCATCGAGGGATATCGCGCCCAGTGCTGCTGCGCGCTCCGCCGCGGAAAGCCGGCCGTCGGCGGGAACCGAGGGGTTGGTGGCCCATTGGTGCAGCACCGCGGGTGAAGCCGCCTGCAGCGCATCCGCGGGAAGCGGGAGCTTCGCTGCCGCGAGCAGCGCCACGCGGATCGGCGTCGGATCCGGCATGTGCTCAACCTTGAGCTTGCGGTTGCCGAGGGCCGCGACGAGCGCGTCGAAGACGCTGTCGCGTGGGGCCTTCCGCTCCTGGAGCAAACTCAGCCCGACCGAGGCCTTCGCTTGATCGCCGCCGAGCGCTTGGCATGCGATGAGCGCGCGGTCCCACCAGAAATCCTGATAGCGGCCGATCGCTGCTTTGACCGCGCTGCAAGCGCCGTCGACGTCGTTTGCAGCGAAGTGCAGCTCGACTCGCAAGCGGTCGAGGCGCTGGGGGTCGCCCTTGGTTCGCACGAGATCGGCGATCGCGAGCGCGCCATCGACTTGCCCCAATGCCATGAGCCGCTCGAGCCGAAGCGCGCCGAGGCTCGGTCCATCCGCGGGATCGTCGCCGCCGGGCGGCCGCGCCGTGCTCAGGAGCAAGCGCCGCGCGAGGTCCTGCAGGATGGGCGAGGTGTTGGGCTGAAGCTGCACGAGTCGTCCCGCGACGAGGCTCCGCGAGGTCCCCTGCCACATGGTCTCGGGGAATGCACCGTCCGCGGGGCTGAGCGTGCCGGACCAGGTCGCATCGACGGGCGCAAGCGGCGCTGTATCGATGCCGGAGCCACCCCGACTCGGCGCTTGCGCAGGCGGCGCCGGCGAGGAGGCCGGTGCCGCGCCGGGCGACGGCGGCGGGATCAGCGGGACCGGCGGTCCGACCTGCGCAGCCGCGGGCGCCGCAAGCAGGGGCGCCAAGAGGAGCGCCGCAATCGCGCGGCGCCGAATCCGGGGGCGGCGTTCATCGCGGGAAGCGCGCATCGGGAAGCACCCGGTCGATGGGCTGAGTCGGCGCGGGAATGTCCCACACGGCCAGCACGCCGACGCCTGCGGCGATCAGAACCGCGACCACCGCCAGCACAATCAAAGCAACCTTTGCCATTGCGAATCCGTGTTTTTGGCGTGCCGCCGCCGGTTGACCGCCGCTCGCCGCGTTATGCTAGGGTGCGCGCATGAAGAGGCGGCGACAGTTTATCGGCGCGGCATGAGGCTTTCAACGACGCCACGGCCATGAGCACGCCACAATTGCATATGTCGAAGACCCTCGTCCTGGTGGGTCTCATGGGCGCGGGCAAGAGCAACATCGGCCGCCGACTGGCGCATCGACTCGGCCTTCCCTTCGTCGATGCTGACGGCGAGATCGAGGCTGCGGCGGGCGAGACCATCGTCGAGATCTTCGAGCGCCGGGGCGAGGCGGCCTTTCGCGAGGGCGAGCGCAAAGTGATCGCGCGGCTCCTCGCCAATCCCATCCACGTGCTCGCGACCGGCGGCGGCGCTTTCATGGATTCGGAGACGCGCGCGCTCATCGCCTCGCGGGCGATCTCGATCTGGCTCCGCGCCGATCTCGAACTGCTGGTCGCGCGCGTCTCGCGGCGGAACAATCGCCCGCTGCTCCGTCAGGGCTCGCCGCGCGAGACGCTCGCGCGGCTGATAGAGCAGCGCTATCCCGTCTACGGGCTCGCGGATGTGATCGTCGACACTGTCGACGGGCCGCCGGAGGCGACGCTCGAGCGCGTGATGAAAGCGCTCGAGGAATTCCTCGCCCGCGCACCCGTCGAGGCCGTGCGGTGAGCGAGGAGATCGTCGAGGTCGCGCTCGACCGCCGGCGCTATCCGATCCACATCGGCGCGGGTCTGCTTGCGCGCGCGGGAGCGCTGGTGACGCCGCTCGCGGGGAAACGCCGCGTCGTCGTCGTCACCGACGAGAATGTGGCGCGGCTTCATCTTCCGGCGCTCGCGCGCAGCCTCGACACCGCGGGGATCGCGCATGCGGACCTCACGGTGCCTGCGGGCGAGGCCAGCAAGGACTTCGCTCGTTACGCCGATCTCTGCGAGCGCATCCTGGCGCTCGGCATCGAGCGCGGGACGTTGATCCTGGCGCTCGGCGGCGGCGTGGTCGGCGACCTCGCGGGCTTCGTCGCCGCAAGCTTGCTCCGCGGTATCGATTACGTGCAGATCCCGACGACGCTGCTGGCACAGGTGGACAGCTCGGTCGGCGGCAAGACCGCGATCAATGCCGCGCATGGCAAGAATCTCGTGGGCGCCTTTCACCAGCCCGTCCTCGTGATCGCTGACGTGGCGACGCTCGCGACGCTCCCGAAGCGCGAGCTCCGCGCGGGCTATGCGGAGGTCGTGAAATACGGGCTCATCCGCGACCGCGATTTCTTCGAGTGGCTGGAGCGTGAGGGCGCCAAGCTCAGCGCGGGCGATCCCGCGGCGCTTGCGCGCGCCGTGCGCGAGAGCTGCCGGCACAAGGCCGCGGTGGTGGCGGCGGATGAGCGCGAGACCGGCGAGCGCGCGCTCCTCAATTTCGGCCACACCTTCGGCCATGCGCTCGAGGCCGAGACCGGGTTCGGTCCCGATCTCCTGCACGGCGAGGCGGTTGCGGCGGGAATGTCGCTCGCCTTCGAGTTCTCGCGCAAGCTTGGCCATACAACCGCGCAATCCTCCGAGCGCGTGCGGCGGCATCTCGCGAGCGTCGGCCTTCCCGCAGGCATTCGTGGTCTCGCCAACCGCCGCTTCGATCCCGATCGCCTGCTCGCGCACATGCGTCACGACAAGAAGGTGCGCGACGGCAAGCTCACCTTCATCCTCGCCCGCGACATCGGCGACGCCTTCATCGCCCGCGATGTGCCGGAGGCCGCAGTGCACGAATTTTTGGCAGCGGCGGCGGGATAGCCCCATGCGCGATTAGCGCTGGCGCGTTTGGCCCGGCGCCTCTATATCCCGCGCATGCCTCTCTCAGCACCGGCTCCGCGCGAGCATATCCATACCCGGCAGATCGAATGTCGCGGCTATCGCCGCGAGGACGGTCTCTGGGACATCGAAGCCCATCTGACGGACGTGAAGACCTACGCGTTCGAGAGCGACTGGCGCGGCGAGATGACGCCGGGAACGCCGATCCACGACATGTGGATACGCCTCACCGTCGACGATCAGCTCGTGATCCGCGGCGTCGAGGTCACGACGGATGCGAGCCCCTATAGGATCTGCCCGGAGGTTACCGGGAATTTCCAACGGCTCATCGGCGTCTCGATCCGCCCGGGCTTCACGCTCAAGGTGCGCGAGCTGCTCGGGGGAACGCAGGGCTGCACGCATCTGGTCGAACTCCTCAACCCGGTCGCGACCACGGCCTTCCAGACCATTTATCCCTGGCGGCACAGGCACGAGAACCTGCCGCCGCGCGAGCAACAGAAGCCCGCACGCCGGCCGCGGCTCCTCAATACCTGCTACGCCTATTCAACCGACGGTCCGCTGGTGAAGCAGTATTGGCCGGAGTTCTATACGGGCGGTTGAGCGGCGGCGCCGTGCCCCGCGCTCCGATGGCCGTCCTCGGTGGCGGCTTCCTTGAAATAAGCGAGGAGGGAGACCCGGATCGCCGCGGTGAGTGTCGATTGAGCGCGACCGCGATCGATCTCCGTCACCAGCGCGTTCATTGACTTGCCCTCGCGCATGCAGACCTCACGGAGCGCGGCCCACATTGCGGGCTCGAGCCGCATGCTCGTCCGTTTGCCGCCGACCGTGACGTTGCCGCTGACGAGCGTCGACTGGCGCTGGTCGTCCAGCTTCTCGGCGATTTCCTCCACGATCCCTGCCCCTATAGCGCTATTATTGTCTGCAAGCAGTCTACATCGCCGTGTATTTCATTTCAATATTCCAGAGAAACGTCATACGTTAGACAATTTGCAGTTGCAGCAATCCGCAACCTTGCGTTTCTCCCGCGGCGCCGCGCCAGGGAAGGCGAGCTAGGACGATTCCTCGGGTGTCCGGGTGATCAGGCTCAAGGCATGGATTTGATTGGCTAATTCCCCGGCGAGCGCGGCGTAGACCAGGCGCTGTCGCTCGACCCGGCTCTTGCCGGTGAAGGCGGACGATACGATTTCGACACGGAAATGGGTCTCGCCGCCGGGGCGGGCACCGGCATGACCGGCGTGGCGATGGGACTCGTCCTCGATCACGATCGCGCTAGGTGCAAGTGCTTCGGTGAGCTTGGCGCGGATGCGCTCGGCGACCGGCATGGACGGGACCTCCGCAGGGGCCAAAATGCAACCGATGCAAGGCAGTGCTGCCCAGCTTGTGTTGCGCTGCGGGCATAACCATACTGCGCCAATGCGGCGGATAGCGATTGAATCGGAGCAGAGCGCCCCGGCTCTAAGGCCCTGCGACCACCCCGGCTGTCCGGGGGCGGGAGATTTCCGCGCGCCGCGCTCTCGCTCCGACCTCAATTCCTTCTACTGGTTCTGCCTCGATCACGTCCGCGCCTACAATGCTGCCTGGAATTACTACGCCGGGATGAGCGAAACGGAGATCGAGCAGGAGATCCGCCATGACACTGTCTGGCAGCGCCCGACCTGGCCGCTCGGAAGCCGGATCGGCGCACGCTACCGGCCGCAATGGCGGCACTACGGTCTCTTCGACGACGAGGAGCAACCCAGCGAGCGCAGGCGCGAGGGCCCTCGGCAGCGCGCGCTGACGCCGCATCAGGAAGCGCTCGCGGTATTCGAGCTCTCGCCGCCGATCACGCTCCTCGCGCTCAAGGCGCGCTACAAGGAACTCGTCAAACTCCACCACCCCGATGCCAATGGTGGGGACAAGGCGGCGGAGGAAAAGCTCAAGGTGATCAACCAAGCTTATTCGACTCTGAAGGCGAACTACTTCCCCGGCACTTGATCCGAACCGATACCAAGAAGCCCGATCTCCAACGCGTAAGGACCCGCTCTCTCCGATGACTCCCGCACAAACTTCGAACGGCTCGACCGAGCAGACCATCGACCGACCCGACATCACCGTCTCGGTGCGTCAGAGTTTCGGCATCGATTCCGACCTCCAAGTTCCGGCCTTCAGTCGGCCGAGCGAGCACGTACCGGATATGGACGAGGCCTATCGCTTCGACCATGACACGACGCTCGCGATCCTCGCGGGCTTCGCCTACAACCGCCGCGTTCTCATCCAGGGCTATCACGGCACAGGCAAGTCCACGCACATCGAGCAGGTCGCCTCGCGGCTCAATTGGCCCTGCATCCGCGTCAACCTCGACAGCCACATCAGCCGCATCGACCTCGTCGGCAAGGACGCGATCGTGCTGCGCGACGGTAAGCAGGTGACGGAATTTCGCGAGGGCTTGCTTCCCTGGGCGCTGCAGCACCCGACCGCGCTCTGCTTCGATGAGTACGACGCCGGACGGCCCGACGTCATGTTCGTGATCCAGCGCGTGCTCGAGGTCGAGGGCAAGCTCACGCTTCTCGACCAGAACCGCGTGATCCGCCCGCATCCGGGCTTCCGCCTCTTCGCGACGGCGAACACCATTGGCCTCGGAGACACGAGCGGCCTCTATCACGGCACGCAGCAGATCAACCAGGGCCAGATGGACCGCTGGAATATCGTGGCGACGCTCAACTACCTCCCGCACGACGTGGAGGTGGAGATCGTGCTTGCGAAGGCGCCGAGCTGGGACAACGACGAAGGCCGGCGCACCATAAGCGCCATGGTGGCGCTTGCGGATTTGACGCGCTCGGGCTTCATCAACGGCGACATCTCCACGGTGATGTCCCCGCGCACGGTGATCACCTGGGCCGAGAACGCGGGCATCTTCAACGACATCGCCTTCGCCTTCCGGCTGACCTTCCTCAACAAGTGCGACGAGCTGGAGCGGCCGACGGTGGCGGAATACTACCAGCGCTGCTTCGGCACCGAGCTCAAGGAGACCGGAGTCCAGGCGACGCTGGTCTGAGGGCGGAGGCTTAGCGCATGGCCGAGCCGACCTCGCCGGTCGAAGTCTTCAAGCGGTCGACGACCGCGGCGCTGCGCGCAATTGCGGAGCGCGACGACGTGACCGTGAGCTACGGGCCCGAGCCGCCGGGCGTCGCCGGTCCGCGCGCGCGGCTGCCGCTGCCGCCCCGCGACCTCTCGCAGCAGGAGGCCTGCCAAGTCCGCGGCGCCGCCGACGCGCTGGCGCTTCGGCTGCGCTATCACGACGCGCAGCTTCATGCGCGCCGTGCGCCGCAGGGCGAGATGGCGCGCGCGATCTTCGAGGGCGTGGAGCAAGCCCGCGTCGAGGCGCTGGGCTCGCGGCGCATGAGCGGAGTCGCCGCCAATCTCGGGGCGATGCTGGAGCAGCGCTACCGCCGCCAGGGCTACGACCGCATGACCGAGCGGAGCGACAGCACGCTCGCCGAGGCGATCCGCCTTCTGACACGCGAGCAGCTCACGGGCATGAAGCCGCCGCCCGCGGCGCAACGCCTCGTCGATCTCTGGCGTCCCTTCCTCGAGGGCCGCATCGGCCGCGACATCCTCGATCTCGACCGCCAGATCGAGAACCAGGACGCCTATGCACGCATTGCGCGACGGCTGATCCAGGATCTCGATCTCGATCTCGGCGAGGCCGAGTCCGAGAGCGACCAGGACGACAAGGAAGGCGAGGGCGAAGACAGCGCCGACGCCGAGAGCCAGAACGAATCCGGCGAGGGCTCCGTCCAGGGCGCGCAGAGCGCCCTCGAGTCCGGCATTCCCGAGCAGAAGGACGACGGGCAGCCCGCGGGTGTCGAGGAAATCCAGGGCGAACTCATGCCCGGGGCCGGGGACGAGGATCCCGGCCGCCCGGGCCGGCCCGGCATCCTCCCGCGCGGCGCCAATGCCGGAGACGATCCCACGGCCTATCGCGCCTTCACGGTGCAATTCGACGAGACGACTGCCGCCGACGAGCTCTGCGACGCCGAGGAGCTGACGCGGCTCCGGAGCCTTCTCGACCAGCAGCTCGCCCATCTCCAGAGCGTGATCGCGCGGCTCGCGAACCGGCTGCAGCGCCGCCTGCTCGCGAAGCAGACGCGCGCCTGGGAATTCGATCTCGAGGAGGGCCTCCTCGATCCCGCGCGCCTTTCGCGCGTTGTCGTCAATCCGGTCTATCCGCTCTCTTACAAGCGCGAGAAGGAGACAGATTTCCGCGACACCGTGGTGACGCTCCTCATCGACAATTCCGGCTCGATGCGGGGACGCCCGATCACGGTCGCTGCCATGAGCGCGGACATCCTCGCGCGCACGCTCGAGCGTTGCGGCGTCAAGGTCGAGATTCTCGGTTTCACCACGCGCGCCTGGAAGGGCGGGCAATCGCGCGAGCAGTGGATCGGCAACGGCAAGCCGCCCAATCCCGGCCGCCTCAACGATCTCCGGCACATCGTCTACAAATCCGCGGACGCGCCCTGGCGCCGTGCGCGCAAGAGCCTGGGCCTCATGCTCCGTGAGGGTATCCTCAAGGAGAACATCGACGGCGAGGCCCTGCAATGGGCGCACAATCGCCTGATCGCACGCACGGAGCAGCGCCGTATCCTCATGGTGATCTCCGACGGCGCGCCGGTCGACGACTCCACGCTGTCGGTCAATCCCGGCAACTATCTCGAGAAGCATCTCCGGCAGGTGATCGAGGAGATCGAGCACCGCTCCCCCGTCGAGCTCGTGGCGATCGGAATCGGCCACGACGTCACTCGCTACTACCGCCGCGCCGTGACCATCGTCGATGCCGAGCAGCTCGGCGGCACGATGCTGGAGAAGCTCGCGGAGCTCTTCGACGAGGACGTGCGGCCGAGCCTGCGCCGCGAGCCGCCCCGCGCCCGAGCGCGGGCGCACTGAGGCCCGCTTCGATGTCCGAAACGGCGCACGAGAGCTTCCTGGTGCCGCCGCGCTCGGCGGTCGATACCGTGGTTTGGCCGGCGCTGCTGCCGGAATGGCAGGCGCGGCTCCTCGCCGTGCAATTCCAGCTCGAGCAAAGCGAATGGTGGACGCCGGAAGAGCTCCGACAGCACCAGTTCGAGCAGCTCGCCCAGGTGGCCGCGCACGCCTTCCGCAGCGTGCCCTTCTACCGCGACCCGCTCAGTGCGGCGGGCTATCGCGAGGGCGAGCCTTTGGGGCCGGAGATCTGGGTGCGGCTTCCGGTGCTCGGGCGGAAGGCGCTGCGCGAGAACGCCGACGCGCTTACCTCCCGCGCGATTCCGCCGGCGCATGGGAAGGTCGCCGAACTCACCCTCGATCCAAGGCCGCCGGTGCTCCGCGTGCGCAAGACCGAGCTCACGCAGCTCTTCACGCAGGCGTTCATCCTTCGAGAGGAGATCTGGCATCGCCGCGATCTCGCGGGAAAGCAGGCGGCGATCGTGCTGGATCCGACCGGCGGCTCGCGCTATCCCGCCGGCCGAAGTATGCCCGACTGGGGCCCGCCGATGGGCCCGCTCTACGGTACCGGCCCCCTCGTCATCCTGGATGCGACGAGCGACGTCGGAGAGCAGATGGAGTGGCTCGAGCGCGAGAAGCCCGCCTATCTTGCAGGCCTTCCCGAAACGATTGGCGCACTCGCGCGGCGCTACCGCGCCACCGGGAAGACGCTGCCGGGCCTGTTGGGTGTGCGCACGGGAAGCGGCACGATCGACGCCGAGTTTCGGGCGCTCTGTCGCGCGGCCTGGGGCGTCCCCGTCACCGCGATCATCCGCGTCGAGGAGGTGGGCACGGTGGCGCTGCAATGCCCACGGCAAGAACTCTATCACGTCCAATCCGAGGGACTACTCCTCGAGGTGCTACGTCCGGACGGAAGCGCCTGCGGTCCCGGCGAGACCGGCCGGCTCGTCGCGACCACGCTCCACAACTTCGCGATGCCGCTCTTGCGCTACGTGCTCGACCTCGCCGCCGAGCTCGGCCCGCCATGCTCCTGCGGTCGAGGGCTTCCGGTGCTGACGCGCGTCATGGCGGCCTAGGGATCGAGCCTAGCGCGGGATCTAGGGGCCCCGGTTGCTGCCGATGGAGCGGCATATCGGGTTGGGCGGAATCGCTCGTGACGACATCCGGTGCCACGTCGAGCGACAACGTCGTCCCCCATGCGGCGATGGCGCCATCATAGGATGGGCGCTGAACGCGACCGCGCCGGTTCAGCACATTGACGGCGGGCGCGGCCCGTAGCCAAATGCCATCAACCTGGGGTACGCGGGCACCTGTGAGGCCATGGTGCCCCGTGGGGGACGCAAATGGACATAGCGCTCGCTCCGGCGATTGCTCTCGGTGTCTTCGCGGCGGTGATCCTCGCGATCGCATCGAACCGTATGCACATGACTGTCGCGGCCTCGCTGGGGGCGGTGATCCTGCTGATGACGGGGGTGCTCTCCGCCCAGCAAACGAGCGAGACAATAAATCCCGGGGAAGACACGATCGCGCTCTTCTTCGGCGGCATGGTTGTCGCACGCACGCTCATCCCGACCGGCCTCTTCGATTATCTCGGCGGGATCATACTGCGTCTGGTGCGCGGGGAGGGCAGGCGGCTGATGATCGCCATCGTGATCATTGCGGCCCCTATTTGCGCCGTCCTGCCCAATGCAACGGTCGTGATCTTGCTGGCGCCGCTGATCATCAGGCTTTGCGAGCGCATGGGAATCGATTTCGTGCCGCCGGTGATGCTGCTCGTGTTCGTCGCGAACACCGCGGGGCTGCTCACCCTGGTCGGAGATCCCGCGACCTTCATCGTCGGCAATTCCGTCGGGTTGAGCTTTTCCGAGTATTTGCATCTCCTGAGCCCAGGCGCGCTCCTCGTCGTCGCCGGCTTGATCGCGATATTGCCCCTGATTTTTCGATCGGTCTGGCGCGCGCGCGTGTCCGGCGGCGGAGCCGACGCGCTCCCGCGCATCCAGCGGCCGCTCGTTATGACCGCGTGCCTCGCTGTGCTCTGTGTGATGATCGTGCTCTTCGTGTTCGGGGAGAGCTTGCCCAATCCGATCGCGCCGCCGGCCGTCGCCATCGTCGGATCGACCCTGGTGCTGCTGATTGCCTACTGGACCCGGCTCGACGACGTCGGCGCCATTCTCCGGGATGTCGACTGGGAGTCTCTGCTGTTTTTCGTCTTCATCTTCGTGCTGGTGGGAGCGCTCGAGAAGACCGGCGTGATTGCCGCGCTCGGGAGCACAATGGGAAAGATCTTGGGCGGCAACGTGACGATCGCGAGCATATTGCTGCTCTTCTGCATCGGAATTCTCTCGAGCGTCATTCCCAACATCGCGCTGGTCGTCGCGATGGTGCCGCTCGTCAAGCAATTCGCTGTGGGTGCGGGGCTCGCCTCGGAAGCTGCGATCGAGGCCGGCTACGGTCACATGCCGGATTCCGTAGCGGCGCTCTTCTTCGCGATGTGCTTCGGTGCAACGCTCGGTGGCAATGCCACGCTGCTCGGAGCTTCCTCGAACATCGTTGCGACGGGTATCTGCGCTCGCGCAGGAAGGCCCCTGAGCTTCATGCGGTTTCTGAGCTACGGCGCGCCGGTCACAGCGGTCCAGCTCCTGATCTCCGCCGCCTATATCTGGGCGCGGTTCCTCTGACCGCGCCGCCCGCGGCTCAGGCGACGCCGTATTTCTTGAACCAGGCGAGCATCCGATTCCAGCCGTCCTTCGCTGCCTTCTCGCGGTAGCTGGCGCGATAGTCGGCGTTGAATCCGTGCGGCGTGTCCGGATAGATCACGATCTCCGAGGGCTTCTTCGCGACCTTCAGCTTCGCCTTCATCTCCTCGACCTTCGGCGCGGGGATGCCGGGATCGGCGCCGCCGTAGAGGCCGAGCACCGGAGCCTTCAGGTCCTTTACGATCTCTAGCGGATCGGTCGGCGCCACGTCGGAGAAGGGCTTGAGCGGTCCATACCAGGCGACGCCAGCCTTGAGCCTGGGATTGTGTGCGGCGTAGAGCCAGACTTCTCGCCCGCCCCAGCAGAAGCCGGTCACCCCGAGCTTTGCGGTGTTCGCCTTGCCCGACGACTTCGCCCAGTCGACGGTGGCGTCGAGGTCGGATGCGACTTGCGCGTCCGAGACCTTGGAGATGATCTCCTTCATTAGGTTTGCGGGATCGGCGACCTTCGCGGGATCGCCCTGGCGTGCAAAGAGCGCGGGTGCCACCGCGAAATATCCCGCCTTGGCGAAGCGGCGGCAGAGATCCTGGATGTGCTCGTGGACCCCGAACGCCTCGTGGATCACCAGTACCGTCGCGAAGTGGCTGCCTTTGGCGGGCATGGCGCGATAGGCGGGGATCTTGCCGTCTGCGACGGGGATCTCCACCGGACTTGCCTCGAGGCTTTTGGTGTCGGTCGTGATGACGGTGTGCGCCTGCACCGGCTGCACCGCGAGGGCGAAGCCCGTCGTGATTCCCGTGATCACGAGGTCGCGGCGCGAGAAGTCCACTTTGGGCAGCAGGCTCTTGAGATGATCGCCATCCATTGAAGTATCCCCCGTTCCCTCTGACGCAGATGAGGCCAGATTAGTGGCGTCGGCTCTCGTTCAACCGTCACGTTGGTGTGAGGGCTATTTCTTCTCCGAGGCGGCGGCGCCGTATTGGACGTGCATCTCGATCACGGTGCAGCCGCTACCGCTCGGCATCAGATAGGCAAGGTGCGAATCCGGCGCTTGATAGCCGAGAAGCGTCTTGGTCTCCCACACGAGCTTCCAGCCTTGGAGCCGCGCCTCGCGGACGGCGATGCAGCTATCGACGAAATAGCCCATGATCGCCGCAGCGGTGTCGCAGCCGCCGGATTTGGCGGGGCTCACCGTGAGGATCGCAGCACTCTGCGGGCGCTCGATCGCGAGCACGCTCGTGAAGCTGCTGGTATCCGCGGCCTGATTGTTCCAGGTGTCGGCGGCGGCATAGGGGGAATCGCGGACGATCTCGCGCGTCGCCGCGTCGAGCGCGGAAAGACAGGTCGTATAGCCGCTCTTCTGCGCGTGCTGCGCCGGAAGTGAGGCTTGGGTTTCGGGCGGTGTGGGCGCAGCGGGCGTTTGATCCGGCTGGGCCTGCACAGGTGGTGTGGGCGCGGGCGCGGGCGCATTTTGTTTGGGCGCTTCCTTGGCGGTGGGCCTGCGCTGGTTCTGCCCCAGGCCATCGCCCGACAGCAGCACGCCTATCACGCCCGCACCCAAGAACAACAGGAGCGCGCCCGCAATCCGATGGAACCGGTTCATGGCTACTCCCTTCAGATCCGACGGCACCCTACTGATGGTTTCCGCGCTCAGAAAGGGGTATTTTTCACCCTGATGGGTTAACCGATCATCCGTCGTTGGCAGTATCTGGGTGCAGCGCTCGATGCCTTTGAGGGCGCGTGGGCGGCGCCGCTATACTCCCCCGCCGAGCCCTCGCGCAGAGAAGGAGATGCCGCGTATGACCGCCAATCCACGCTGGACGCGTAGGCCTGCGGGCTCGACCTGGGGCGATTTCGGAGTTGACGATCAGCGCGGACGACTCAACCTGCTGACGCCAAGGAAAGTGCTAGAGGGGATCGCAGAGGTGAAGGAGGGTCGGACCTTCTGCCTGTCGCTGCCGCTCGACTATCCCGGCGGCAACAAGCTCAATCCGCGCCGGCATCCGCCGAAGCTCCAGCCGACGATGCGCGACGGCAATCCCAACATGAACATCCCCCTGAGCCTCTTCGATCCGCATTGGACCGACATCGTCTCCGACGATGCCGTCTTCCTGCATCTGCAGTACTCGACGCAGTGGGACAGCCTTGCGCATGTAGGGCAACTCTTCGACGTCGACGGCGATGGCGAGCCGGAGATGGTCTATTACAACGGCTACCGTGCAGGCGAGCACATCGTGGGTCCCGTCGACTACAGCGAGGGCCGCCAGCCGCCGGCCGAGGGCGAGACCGGCGCCCGCGCACTCGGCGTCGAGAACATGGCGACCGCCTGCATGCAGGGCCGCGCGGTCATGATCGATCTCGAGGCGCATTACGGGCGCGAGCGCAAGCTCGTGGGCTTCGAGGACCTGATGGACGTTCTCACCAAGGACAGGGTCGTCGTCGAGGAAGGCGACATGGTCTGCATTCGCACGGGTTTCGCTCAGGTCCTGCTGGAGATGAAGAAGGATCCCGACGAGAAGGTTTTGCATGGCGCTTGCGCCGTCCTCGACGGGCGGGACCAGCGGCTCCTCAACTGGATCACCCGGAGCGGGCTCGTCTCGCTGATCTCCGACAACTACGCGGTCGAGGCGCATCCCTCGCGGCCCTGCGAGGACGACCACTGCGCCTCCTTGCCGCTCCACGAGCATTGCCTCTTCAAGCTCGGCGTGAATCTGGGCGAGATCTGGTATCTCTCCGAGCTCGCGGATTGGCTCCGCGCGCACAAGCGCAACCGCTTTCTCCTGACGGCACCTCCGCTCCGGCTCCCCGGCGCCGTCGGCTCCCCCGCAACGCCCGTCGCCACGGTCTAGCGCTGCCGAGACCCTCACCCTCCCGCGCCCGTCGCGAAGCGGCTGTAAGGTTGAGGGTCTCGCGGATCAAACCTGACGCTCGACGAGCGCGTCGAGGACGATGAGGCCTTCGCCGCGAGAGCGCAGCAGGACGGGATTGAGATCGACGGAGGCGATGCGGCCTTCGGCGGAGAGCATGATCTCGCCCAGTCGTACGGCTGCGCGTGCGAGCGCGGGTGCGTCGAGCGGCGGCTCGCCGCGGACGCCCGCGAGAAGCGGCGCGATCCGCAATCGCTCGAGCGCCTCGAGCGCATCGGCCTCGCCGAAGGGAGGCAGTAGCACCGCGATGTCCGGCATCGCCTCGACGTATTTGCCGCCGTCGCCGAGCATCACCACCGGGCCGAAGACGGGATCGAGCCGTGCGCCCAGCACGCATTCACGAGAGCCTGCGGCCATCGCGGCGACGATGACGCCATCCCGCGCCACCCCCATCGTGCCGAGCTTCTCCCATTGCGCGCGGAAAGCAGCAGCGGCGCTTTCCTCGTCGGCGATGCCGAGCGCCACGAGCCCGTGCTCGCTCTTGTGCGGCACCTCGGCAGAGCACGCCTTTACGGCGACGCGGGGACCGAGCGCGCGGAAGGCCGCGCGGGTCTCGGCCTCGCTCCGGCACAGCCGGTAGGGCACGACGGGAATGCCGTGAACGGCGAGTAGCTCCAGGCTCTGGGCTTCGTTCAGGAACCGCGTCGAGCCCGCGGGCACGCGCACCTCGCGGCGCGCGGGCGGCGGCGGGAGCTTCCGGCGCAGCAGCGCCCAATGCGAGGCGAGCTGGTCGAGTGCGTCGATCGCGGGAACTTCCGCGGGAAAGACCGGGATGCCCGCGGCGCGAAACGGCGCGGCGACGCTCGCTTGCGGGATCGCGACCGCCACCGGCTTTCCGGTCGCGCGCGCGAAATCCGCGGTGTCGCGCGCGAAAGCCTCGACATCGTAGCCGACGCCCGCGACGGGGATGGAGATCAGCGTGAGATCGACCGCGGCATCTGCCGCGAGGATCGGAAGGATCGCGGAGAGGAGGCGACTGTTGGAGAGAAGCGCTGCGGTGATGTCGATGGGGTTCGTCACGGTGGCAAAGCCCGGGAGCGCGGCCGCGAGTGCCGTCCGCGTTCCCTCCGCGAGCGGCGCCATGGGCATGCCGCGCTCGGAGGCGCGGTCGGCCGACATGACGCAGGAGGCGCCTGAATTGCTGATGGCGACGAAGCGGCGTCCCTCCGGGCGCCAGCCCTTGAGATAGAGTTCCGTGGCATTGACGAGGTCGGCCACGTCGCGCGCGCGCCAGATGCCCTCGCGGCGGAAATAGGCATCGACCGTGCGGTCCTCGTTCGCAAGCGCCCCCGTGTGCGAGCGCGCGGCCTGCTGTCCCGCCGCAGTGCGCCCGGCCTTGAGCGCGACGACCGGCACCTCCCGCGCCCGCGCCGCCGCCGCGACCGCCGATATCGCTGCGGCGTCGGGAATGGATTCGAGGTAAAGCAGCAGCAGCTTCACGCCGGGATCCTCGACCACGGCGCGCGCGAGCTCTGCCACCGTTACGTCGGCGTCGTTCCCCGTCGCGTGCGTGTGGCGCACGCCGACGCCCCGCCCTCGCAGGAGCCCGTAGGGCACGACGCTCATGGCGCCGCTTTGGCTCACGATCGCGACGGGCCCATCTTCGGGCGGAGCCTCCAGGAACATGGTGGAGAAGCTCAGCACCGCGCCGGTGCCGAAATTCGCGAGACCCTGCGAGTTCGGGCCGACGAGGCGCATCCCCGCCTGCCGCGCGCGCGCGACCATGGCGCGTTCCTGGACGCGGCCCGCCTCGCCGGTCTCGCCGAATCCCGAGGCCATGACGATGACGGCCTCGACCCCCGCGGCCGCGCAGTGATCGACTGCTTGCACCGCAGCCTCGCCCGCGACCGCGACGATCGCGAGCTGCGGCACTTCCGGCAGCGCCGCGAGATCGGGAAAGGCCTTGTGCCCCTGGATTTCCGGCCGGTTCGGATTAATCGGGAAGACGCGACCGCGAAAGCCGAAGCGGCCGAGATAGTGGATCGGCCTGCCGCCGATCTTGTGCGGATTATCGGAGGCGCC
>DATJVP010000168.1:0-15755 GCA_035581425.1 Allostellaceae bacterium
GACCGTCCAGGACTCCGCGAGATCGCCCTTCACCTCGGGATAGTTCGCACCGTCGAACTTCAGCAGCGTCGAGTAGTGCGGCGCAACCGGATGCACGAAGGCGAAGGAGACGTTGGCGTGGCAGTCGTAGTTCCCAGGCTCGGACTCAACCGAGAACTCCAGAATGCCGCCGCGCTTGGGCGTGGGCTGCGTCTCCGCAGCCTCGGCGTGCGCGTGCAGAGCGACGTAGGCACCAAGGGCCGCGCCGGCGAGGTAGACAAAGGAGCGAAAGAGCGGGTTCATCGAACTTTGCCTTCCTGCCAGCGCTTGAATTGACCGAAGAGGTCCTCTTTCTGCTGCGCCGTGAGCGTTGAGCCACCGCTCGCGCGCGTGCGCTCGTCGAGGAACTTCGCGAAGATGTCACGGAGCTGCGGATCAGACACTGTCGCCGGGGTGGGTGCTCCGCCGTTCTTGCGGATCCACGCATCTGCCGGACCGTAGCGGCGCCAGTTCGGAAGCTCGGCCGCGAGGTTGACCTCGTTCCATTTGGGATGGTGGCCGGGCTCGAGCAGCTTCGGGAACTGCGTGAAGAAGGCGTCGACGAAATTGGCGACGTTCCGGTTGCGCTCGGATTCCGGAATGAGGCTCGCCACGACCAGGACCGCGCCGACAGCGACCGTATCGACGGGCGTGCCGGCGGGGACGAGGTCCGGGTAATCCTCGGAGGTGAAGCGCGCGGGGACGTAGCTCGCGGCGAGCTCGGCCTTGAGCGGGATCGAGACGAGATGGAGCCCGTCCTGCGGCCGAACCATCGCGAAGAGCGGTGCGGGCTTCGCCGTGACATAGGCGAGCGCCGAGATCTCGCCGGACCGGAGCTTGTCGAACGCCACCGGCAACGGATAGGAGGTGACCTGCACCTTCACCTTGGCTGCCGCCAACAGCTTTGCGCCGGTGAAGGCGGTGCCGTCGCCGGGGACGCCGAGATTGACTTTCTTCCCCGCGAGGTCGGCGACCGTCTTCACCTCGGGTCGCGCGAGAAGATGGAATTCCTCGTTGTAGAGCTTTGCGATGTAGGTCACGGACTCGATGCCGGGAGGGCGCTTCTCGGCCCTCGCATTCTCGAGCACGTCCCACTGCACGACCGCAACGTCGATCCCGCGGAGCACCTTGAGGTCGAAGAGGTTCTGCAGCGAGCCCTTGCCGATCATCGGCACGATGCGGCGAGTCTGGCCGTCATCGAGGAGATCGGCGAGATCCTCCATCATGCGGGCGTCGGTGCCGAAGGTGCTGCTGGTCGCGATCTCGACGAGGCCGCGATTGGCGCGATCGACGACCGTTTCGGCGCCGGCTGGAATCGCCGCCAGCGCGAGCATCGTCGCGCCCAGCGAAATCATGGATATCCGCGCTCTCATGTTCTGCTCCACTCCGGGGCGGGACGCCGCCCTCTACCAAAGAAGATGCTTCACTCAGCCCGGCGGTTTTGCCTCCAAGCGCCGCAAGCGGATTTCTGCCCCCCTGTCGCCGAGCGCAATCGCTTTGCGGTACCACTGCGCCGCCGTCAGGGGATCGCCGCGCACGCCGCGGACACGCGCGACCTCCAGGAAGAGCGGATCGTAAGTCTGTCCCACCGCGGTCGCTGCGGGCCCGCTGCCGAGTTCCGCCGCACGCTGATAGAAGAGCCGCGCCGAGACGATGTCGCCGGTGCCGAGGAGCTCGTCGCCGCGCCCGATCAATCCCGCGATCGCCTGGGGATCGCGGGCAGGCGCCGGCGTCTCCACCGCGGCCGGCTGCGGTGCGGGTGCCGGAGCCACCACGACGGGCGCCGCCGCTTCCGGCTGCGGGGCAACCGCCGCCGGCGCGGGCTCGGGAGCGGGAACAGGAGCGGCAGTGGGAGCGGATGTCGCGACCGGCTCGGCCGGCGCTGCGGGCATCGGCGATTCCGCGCGTGGCGCAGAAGTGGGCGCAGCCGCAGGTGCCGGCGCAACCGCCGCCGCCGCGCGCGGCATCGGCGCAGGCACGGGTGCGGGTGTGGGTGTGGGTGCGGGAACGGCGATTGTCGCCGTGTGCGGCGCCGGGTCCGCGACGGGCGCGGGCGCGACCATTCCGGGCTCGATGCGCGACATCACGAACAATCCGCCGGAGACGACGAGCGCGAGGCAACCGAGGACCGCGATGAGGGTAACGGATTTCCCTCTCTGCGGGGCCGCGGGCTGCGTCTCCTTCTCGAAGGTCCACTGCGCGGGGCGGAAGGTCTCGGCCGTCGCGTTGCCTTTGCTGTAGAGGACGGAGGCGGCAATTTCGGAGCGGCGCTCGTTGAAGCGAATCACTTCCGAAGGACGCGCAGGCGGCGTCTGTACAGGAGCAGGCGCCGCCTCGCCGCGCTGGGCAAGAAGACCCGATAACAGCTTTGCTCGCTTCTCGGCGCTCGACATTCCCGGCTCGCAAGATGCTGGCGGGCGGATTGCGCGCGCAATCCGGCATCCGTCCTACATCTATCTCACGGGGAGATACCTATCCCGAAGACAATTTATAGGGGAGTTTAGTGGTATCCCTCGAAAATGCCGACGAGGCGCTTAGCCCGCTTCGGCCTCGGCCGCGCGCTGAGCACGCTTCCTCGCATTGGGATCGAGAAGGCGTTTGCGCAAGCGCACCGACTTCGGCGTCACCTCAACGAGCTCGTCGTCCGCGATATAGGCGATCGCCTGCTCGAGCGTCATCTGGATGGGCGGCGTCAGGCGCACCGCCTCGTCCTTGGCGGTGGTGCGGATGTTGGTGAGCTGCTTGCCCTTGATCGGATTCACTTCGAGATCGTTGTCCCGCGTGTGCTGGCCGACGATCATGCCCTCATAGACCTGCGTTCCCGGCGTGATGAACATCGGGCCGCGATCTTCGAGGTTCCAGAGCGCATAGGCGACGGCGGCGCCGTCGGAAGTCGAGATCAGCACGCCGGTGCGGCGCCCCTCGACTGGGCCCTTGTAGGGCGCGTAGCCGTGAAAGAGCCGACTCATGATGCCGGTGCCGCGCGTGTCCGTCAGGAACTCTCCCTGATAGCCGATGAGCCCGCGCGTTGGTGCCAAGAAAGTGAGGCGCACTTTGCCGCCACCCGAGGGGCGCATGTCCCGGAGCTCGCCTTTGCGGCGGGAGATCTTGTCGACGACGACGCCCGAATGCTCCTCATCGACGTCGACGAGGATTTCCTCGATCGGCTCGAGGCGCTGTCCCGTCTCGGGATCGCTCTTGAAGAGGACACGCGGGCGCGAGATCGAGAGCTCGAAGCCCTCGCGCCGCATGGTCTCGATGAGGACCCCGAGCTGGAGCTCCCCTCGCCCCGCGACCTCGACCGCATCCTTCTCCTCGCTCTCACGCACGCGGATCGCGACGTTGCCTTCGGCCTCGCGGCGGAGCCGCTCGACGATGAGGCGCGAGGTGACCTTGGTTCCCTCTTTCCCCGCGAGAGGACTGTCATTCACGGAGAAGGTCATCGCGAGGGTCGGCGGATCGACCGGCGTCGCCTTGAGCGGCTGCTCCACCTCGGGCGCGCAGATCGTATCGGCGACGGTGGTCTCGGCGAGGCCTGCGATCGCGACGATGTCGCCGGCCTCGGCCTCCTCGACCGGCTGGCGCTCGAGACCGCGGAAGGCGAGAAGCTTCGTGAGCCGCGCCTCCTCGATGACGCGCCCGTCGATGCCGAGCGCCTTGAGGGGCATGTTGACGCGGGCAATGCCGCTCTCGATCCGTCCCGTGAGCACGCGGCCCAGATAGGCATCGCGCTCGAGGATCGTCACGAGGAGCGCGAAGGGTGCGCCCGCATCTGCCTTGGGCGGCGCCACGTGGCTGAGGATCAGCTCGAAAAGCGGTGTCAGGCTGTCGCGCGGGCCCTCCGGCACCTCCGCCGCCCAGCCGTTCCGGCCGGAGGCGTAGAGGGTCGGGAAATCGAGCTGCTCCTCGTTCGCGCCCAGCGCCGCGAAGAGGTCGAAGACCTCGCTATGGACCTCATGGGGGCGCGCATCCGCGCGATCGGCCTTGTTGACGACGACGATGGGCTTGAGGCCGCGCGCGAGCGCCTTCGAGACCACGAATTTCGTCTGCGGCATCGGCCCTTCGGCGGCGTCGACGAGAACGAGGCAGCCGTCGACCATGCTGAGGATTCGCTCGACCTCGCCGCCGAAATCGGCGTGGCCGGGCGTGTCGACGATGTTGATGCGCGTCCCCTGCCACTGCACGGAGGTACATTTCGCGAGAATGGTGATCCCGCGCTCGCGCTCGAGGTCGTTCGAATCGAGCGCGCGCTCCGCCACCTGCTGGTTCGCGCGGAAGGCCCCGCTCTGCCGCAGGAGCTGGTCGACGAGGGTGGTCTTGCCGTGGTCGACGTGCGCGATGATGGCGATGTTGCGGATATCCATGAGTGCCGAAATTTAAAGCGATTCCATTAAGGGATGGCGACATCCGCCAGGCGTTCGGCGCTAGATGGGGAGCCGGCCCCGTAAAGACAACCCGCGGGAGGCCGAGCCGTCCCCCGCGGGCGGCGGTCTTATAGCGGGGATTGCGGCGGGCGTCGATAGGCGGGCTCGCGCCTCATCCCATCCGCTCGGCATCGAGGTGGCAAGCGATGCTGTGCGTCGGCGACATCGGCCGGAGCGGCGGCCGCTCGGACTCGCAGATCGCGCCGATCTTGAAGGCGCAGCGGAGGTGAAACGGGCACCCCGACGTGGCTTGATCGACGGCCGTCCGGCCCGCGGCAGAGAGCGAGGTATCGGCCTCGGCCTCCTCGGCAATCCTTGGCGCCGAAGCCAGCAGCATCCGCGTATAGGGGTGATGGGGCGGCGCCAGCACCTCGGCGACGCCGCCGATCTCGCAGATGGTTCCGCCATACATGACCGCGATCCGGTCCGAGAGCTGCGCCACCACGGCAAGATCGTGCGAAATGAAGAGATAGGCGAGGCCGAAGGAGTCCCGAAGGTCAGCCATGAGATTGACCACGGCCGCCTGCACGGAGACGTCGAGCGCCGAGACCGGCTCGTCGCAGACGATGAATTTCGGCCGGCTCGCGAGCGCGCGCGCGATTGCAACCCGCTGCTTCTCGCCGCCGCTGAGCTGATGCGGATAGCGCTCGCGGTAGGCCGCGGGGAGGCGGACCATGTCCAGAAGCTCGAGCACGCGCCGCTTGCGATCATGTCGCCCGATCCCCTCGAAGAGCACCAGGGGGCGCTCCAGGGCGGTTCCGACGGAAAGACGGGGGTTGAGCGAGGAATCCGCGTTCTGGAAGACGATCTGCGCCTGGCCGCGGAAGCGACGGAGCGCCCCGCCGGAGAGGTCGGAGACCTCGGCACCCTCGAATTCGACGCTGCCGGAGCTGCGCTGGAGCAGGCGCAGCACCAGGCGGCCGAAGGTCGATTTGCCGGAGCCGCTCTCGCCCACGAGGCCCAGCACCTCACCGGTCGCGACTGCGAGGCTCACGCCGTCGACGGCCGTAACCAGGCTCGGCCGGTAACTCACCAACGGGGATTTCCCGGAGAAATCGAGACGGATCGCGCCCAATCCCCGGCGGGTCCCGAAGGTCTTGCTGAGATCGCTCGTGCTGAGGAGCCGCCCACGTGGCGGGAATGCGATCGGAGCCGAGGCTTGGACGGAAGCCCGCGGCCAAGCCGCCGTGCGTGGCGCCTTCCAGCAACGCACCTCGCGGCCCTCGCCGGCAGGCGCCAGCGCCTGCATCTCCTCGGCGCAGCGCCCTTCTGCGAAGGGACAGCGAGGGGCGAAACGGCATCCCCGCGACCGTCCTCCGAGCATCGGAAGATTACCCGGGATCGACGGCAGCCTCGCCGCGCGGCGGCCCGCGGCGAGCGGCGGTATCGAAGCGATGAGCCCCTTGGTGTAGGGATGGCGCGGCTCGCGCAGCACCGCGGCCGCGGGTCCGCGCTCCACGAGCTCGCTCGCATAGAGCACGGCGATCTCATCGCAAAGCGCGCGGACCACGCCGAGATTGTGACTGATGAAAAGGAGACCGATCGACTTGCGGTGGCGGAGCTCCCGCAGCATCGACAGGATCCGGGCCTCGACGGTAACGTCGAGCGCCGTGGTGGGCTCGTCGAGGATCAGGAGCGACGGCTCGCAGGCGATGGCCGCCGCGATCAAGGCGCGCTGGCGCATGCCGCCGCTGAGCTGATGCGGATAGGCCGCGGCGACCTCGCGCGGCCGTGGAACGTACATTTCCGCGAGCAGCTCGATGGCGCGCTCGAGCGCCGCACGAGGGAACATGCGAAGATGCTGGATGAGCGGCTCCGCGATGTGCCGGCCGATCGTCAATGCGGGGTTTAGCGCCGTGAAGGGGTCCTGGAACACCGCGCCGATCCGGCGTCCCAGCAGCCGCCGGCGCTCGCGCGGGTCGAGGGTCCGCAGATTGCTTCCCTCGAAGAGGATGTCGCCCTCGACCGCGGCACCGGAGCCGAGGAGATCGAGGATCGCCCCCGCAATGGTGCTCTTCCCGGAGCCGGATTCGCCGACGAGACCCAAGGCCCGGCCTGGTGCCAGCGAGAGCGAGACGTCGCGGACCGCAACGAGCGGCCCGGCCGCGCCGCCGTAATCGACGCCGAGGCCGTGGAGCTCCAGGAGGGTCGTCAAGCGCGGCCTCGCGTAGCAGGGTCGAGATGCTCGCGCAGTCCGTCCCCGAGGAGGCTCACGGAGATCACGGTGAGGCTCATGGCGACACCCGGCGCAATCGCCATCCAGGGCGCATCGCTTACGAAATCGCGGGCGGTCGTCAGCATGAGGCCCCAATCCGCGGCAGGCGGCTGCACGCCGAAGCCGAGGAAGCTCAAGACCGCGCCCAAGAGGATCGCGAAGGCGACGCGGAGGCTGCCCTCGACGACGATATAGGGCCAGAGGTTCGGCAGAAGCTCGCGCAGCAGGATGTAATAGGCATGCTCGCCGCGCGCGTGCGCCGCCGTCACGAACTCGCCGCTCATGAGGTCGAGTGCCACGCTGCGCACGACGCGCGCGACGTGCGGCACGAAGACAATGCCGATCGCGCCCGCCGTCAGGAACGGGTTCGGCGGGAAGACGCCGAGGATCAGCAGCACGAAGAGCAGCGAGGGAAAGGACATCACGATCTCGAGTCCCCGCATCATGAGCTCGTCGACGAGGCCGCGGCAGTAGCCCGCGGCAAGTCCGAGCGGCACGCCGATGCCGAGCGCGATTGCGGTTGCGACGAAGCCCAGGAAGAGCGAGAGCCGCGAGCCCAGGAGCGTGCGGCTGAAGACATCGCGGCCGTATTCGTCGGTGCCTGCCCAATAGGTGAGGCTCGGTCCCGTCAGGCGGTCGCGGACATGCATCTCGTCCGCGGGGAAGGGCGCCAGCCAATGCGCGAAAATCGCTGCGAGGACGATCGCCGCGAGCATCGCGGCACCGAGCGTCACGGACCAAGGGAGCCGCGCGCGCCGCGGGACGGGAAATTCAATCGACGGATCGGCCATACCGTATCCGCGGATTGAACGCGCCATAGAGCAAATCGGCGGCGAGATTGGCGAGGCAGTAGATCGCCGTCACCACCAGGATCACCGCCTCCATCAGAGGCAGATCGTGCCGCGAGACCGCATAGACCAGAAGGCGGCCGATGCCGGGATAGGCGAAGATCGTCTCGACGGCGACGATGCCGCCGACGAGAAAGCCGAGATCCTGCGCCAGCACGGTGATTGTCGGCAACATGGCGTTCCGGAGCGCGTGGCGGAGGATCACCGTGCGCTCGGGCATGCCGCGGGCCCGCGCAGCGCGGACGTAGTTGCTCCTGAGCGCCTCGAGCATGCTCGAGCGCATGAGGCGCGAGACGTGCGCCTGCAAACCCAGGGTCAGCGTCGCCACCGGCAGGACGAGATGCGCGAGCCTCGCCCAAAGACTATCGCCGGGCGAGCCGTTGCCCGAGGTCGGGAGCCAGTTCAGGTAGGAGCTGAAGACGAGGATGAAAACCAGTCCCCAGAAGAATTCCGGCACCGAGACCGCGACGTAGGTACCGAGCGAGGTGAGCCGGTCGAGGGGTCGCCGGTACTGCACCGCCGAGACGACGCCGATCCCGATTCCGACCAGCGTGACAATGAGGAGAGTCGGGATGGCGATGAGCGCGGAGCGCCCCAGCGCGGTCCAGAGGATAGGGGCGATCGGCTGCTCCAGGATGACGGATTGCCCGAAATCGCCATGCAGCAACCCGCCGGCCCAGCGCAGATATTGCACGGGAAGCGGCAGGTTCAGTCCGAGCTTCTGCTCCAACGCGGCCTTGGTCTCGGCCGTCGCATATTCGCCTAGGATCACCTCTGCGGTGTTCGCGGGCAGCACATGCGTCACCAGGAACACCAGGAGCGACATCAGCACGATGATCGCGGCGATATAGCCGAGCCGCTTCAGGAAATAGATCGCCATGCTGCCGAGCCCGACGACGTCAGCGCAAATTCCCTCTCCCCGCCGGGGAGAGGGTTGGGGTGAGGGGACGCTTCAGACCGCTCAGTTCGCGAGCGTGACGTTCCTGAGATTGAGCGTTCTGAGCGGCGAGGATTGGAAGCCCTTCACCTTGTTGCCGTAGCCATCCGCGTGATTGAGGACGAAGATCACGACCCCCGGCCCATCCTCCGCCGCGATCTCCTGGAAGCGCGTGTAGAGCTTCTTCTGCTCCTCGACATTGGTCGTCTGGCGCGCGGCCTCCAGCAGCTTGTCGACCTCCGCGCTCTTGAAGTGCCAGTTCTGCGTGTTCCAGGATCCGGTGCTGTGATACCACTCGAAAAGCATGGTATCCGGCGTCGTGCGTCCGGAGAAATTGTTGATCATGAAGGGGCGCGTCGAGGGACGGAACTGATCCTCCGGCACCGGGTGGATCTCCACGGTGAGATTGGCCTCCTTCGCGATGTCGCGCAGCGTCACCGCCATGCGCTCGAGCACCGGCTGCTGCGCGGGCATCCAGAGCTGCACGGTGAGGCCGTTCGGGTAGCCGGCCTCCGCCAGCAGCTTCTTCGCCGCCGCGGGGTCAGCCGCGCCGATGGGGATCGCACTGTCGTAGAAGGGATGGAAGGGCGGCAGCGGCGAGATCGTCGGCGTGCCGTGCCCGAAGAGCGCGATCTCCGCGATCTTCTTGCGGTCGACCAGCTTGAAGATCGCCTGGCGCACTTTGGGATTGTCGAAGGGCGGGATGCTCTCGTTCATGCCGAACATGGCCCAGGTCCCTGTCGGCACTTCGCTCACCTGCGCGGTCTTGCTGCCCTTGAGCTTGTCCATGAACTCCGGCGGCAGGCCCCAGACGATGTCGAGCTCGCCGCGCTCGAGCGCCGCCACCGCGGTGCTGTAGTCCGGAATGATCTTGAACTCGACGCGATCGAACTTGAAGGCGGTTGCATCGAAGTAGTCGGGATTCCGCACGAGCTCCATCGTGCCGTTGGGATCGTAGCTCACGAACTTATAGGGACCGGTACCGACGAGCTTGGTCGTGATCGTGTCGAGCTCGTCGCGCGGCAGGATCACGGCCTGAAATGCCGAGGTGATCGCGGGCCAGGAGGAATAGGGCGTCGATAGCGTGAAACGCACCGTGTATTTGTCCGGCGCCTCTATCTTCTCGACAATCTTCAGGCTGCCGAGGATCACGGAGGCGTTCGCGGGATCGGCGAGGCGCTTATAAGTCGCGACCACGTCCTCGGCATCGACCTCGCGACCGCTGTGGAATTTCACGCCCTTGCGCAGGCGATAGGTCCAGGTCTTGAGGTCGGCCGAGGCCTCCCAGCTCTCCGCGAGATCCGGCACGATGTTGAGCTTGTCGTCGAAGGCGGTCAGTCGATCGTAGACCAGCACGGAATAATTGTATTCGAGCTGCCCCAGGCTGTGCTTTGCGGGATCGAGGCTCCGCACCGGCGTGTTCGCGGAAATCCTGAGCACTGACTCGGCTTTGGAATCCTGTGCGCCGACAACCGTCCCGAGCAGAACAAGCGACGCCGCGACCGCGCGCGCCCGAATCCTCAACCACCTCATCATCGTTTTTCTCCCCCGCTACGGCGCCACGCCGGAATTCGTCCCAGACATATATACTCGCTCCGCAACGGCCGCCTGACAACCTTCGCGCGGCCGATCACGCGGTTGCGGAGGAAACAGGTGAAGCCAAAAGTCTTCGTGTGCCAGCCGATCGCGGAAGCCGTGCTCGAAGTGCTGCGCGAGGCGGCGGAGGTCGGCGTCTATCCCTATCTCGACCGGCAGATTACGCAGGACGAGCTTGCGGCGAACGCGGCGCGGAACGATTGGCTGTTCCTTGCGAGCGACAACATCATTCCGGCTGCCCTCATCGAAACGAGCCCGAACCTCAGGGGGATCGGCACGGTCTCGCGGTTCGGCCACTACATCGATCTCAAGGCTGCGACCGCGCGCAAACTCCCGATCGTTTCCGCCGATCCCGACTACGCGTCGGCGCCGGATCTCGGTCCCGCGGCGCGCGGCGGGGTCAGCCTCGCGACCGCCGATCTCACCGTCGCGATGTTGCTCGGCCTCGCCTATCGCCTCGTTGAGGCCGACCGCTACACCCGCGCCGGTCACTTCAAGCAGGAGCAGACGCTCGCCCTCATGGGCATCGGCTGTCCCGGCAAGACCGTGGGCGTGATCGGCATGGGCAAGGTCGCGCGCTACATGATCCCGCGGCTGCGTGCCTTGGACATGACCGTGATCTATACCAAGCGCAATCGCTTGGCGCAGGAGGAGGAGCGCGCGCTCGGTTTGCGCTGGTCCCAGTCCCTCGATGCGCTGCTCGCCGAGAGCGACTTCGTCTGCGTCGCCTGCGACTACAATCCCGAAACCCACAAGCTCGTCGGCGCCCGCGAGCTCGGGTTGATGAAGAAGACCGCTTTCCTCATAAACACCGCACGCGGCCGCATCGTCGACGAGTCCGCCTTGATCCGCGCGCTGCAGGAGAAAGCGATCGCAGGTGCCGCGCTCGACGTCTTCTGGAACGAGCCCCCCGTGGTCTACGATCCCTTCGTCCCCGAGGCGCTCCGCAAGCTCGACAATGTGATCCTCGCCCCGCACAATGGCGGCGCAGTCTGGGAGGTCCGCGTCTCCCGCGCCATCTCCGTCGCCCGCGGCATGATCGCGACCATGCAAGGCCGCCGCGCGCCGGGGCTGCTCAATCCCGAGATCTACGAGTGAGATCCCCTCTCCGGCGCTGCGGCTATGGATGGCTCATCCCACGATCTCCCGGAGGGCTTCCGGCAGCGTCGGGTAGAGGAACTGGTAGCCCGTCGCTTCCGCTTGCTGCGGCAGGACGCGCTGGCCGCCGACGAGGACTTCCTCGGTGAGGCCGCGGCCGAAGAGGAGGCGCAAGGCGAACGCGGGCACTGGAACGAGTGCGGGGCGATGGAGCGCGCGGCCGAGGGCGCGGGCGAAGTCGGCGTTGCGCACGGGCTCGGGGGCGGTGGCGTTGAGGGCGCCCGAGACACTCTCCACAGTGATTGCATGCAGGATCAGGCCCACGATGTCGTCGAGATGGATCCAGGACATCCACTGCCGCCCGCTTCCCATGGGGCCGCCGAAGCCGAACTCGAAGGGGAGCAGCATGCGCGCGAGGACGCCGCCGCTTGAACCCAGCACGAGGCCGATCCGGAGCTTGACGAGGCGGACGCCCATCGCTTCGACCGCCTCCGCCGCCTGCTCCGTCGCGGCGCAGACCTCGTGCGTGAAGGAAGGCCGCCCCTCCGCACCCTCGACGAAGCTCACCTCGGCGTCGTTCCCGTAAAAGCCGATCGCCGAGGCCTGCACGAGGACGGCAGGCTTCCGGCGCGATTTCGAGATGAGGCGCAGCACGCTCTCGGTGGTGGCGAGACGGCTTTCGAGGAGCTTCTGCTTCCGCGACTTGGTCCAGCGACCGCCGGCGACGGGCTCCCCCGCGAGATTGACGATCGCATCGAAGGGCGTGTCGCGCCCGAGCGTGTGGAGGTTTTCGATAAGGGTGACGCGGCCCCGGAACTTGCGCCCGCGCCGCGCGTCGCGCGTGAGTACGGTCACGCGATGGCCCGCCTCCGCCAACACTTCGACGAGCCGCGTCCCGATGAAGCCGGTGCCGCCGGTGACGAGGATCGATTGCCGGCCCGGCAGCGCGACGGCAAGACAAGGCGCGGACTCTTTCGCGCGCCGCTGCAGCGTCCGGCTCCGCGCGCCCTCGCGCACCGTCGCAAGCAGCGCGCCCGCACCGAGCACGCTCGCGATCCAGGACCAGATGCCGTGATTGGCGGGCAGAACGCCCGTGGGCTCGGCGGCCCAAGCGAGGAACTGCGGCGCCAGCACCGCGAGCAGCACACCGAAATTGACCGCGAGCAGCGTGTGGGTGACGCGCTCGCTCGGCGGCAGGTCGCGCGTCCGGTCCTCGACCACGAAATCTACCAGGGTGATCACGACTTCCGCCGCCATCAGGCACGCGAAGCCCACCGCGAAGGCGCCGTGCCACTCGCCCCAGGCGAAGGCGAGGAAGAGTGTCGCGTAGATGATGTTGCGGAGCGCGTGGATCGAGAGCTCGCGCTCCGAGCCCGGCCGCCAGGCCAAGCGCTCGGTGATCTCATGGTGATAGAGCAGATCGAAGGCGCCCATCGCACCTTGGACGCTCATGAGGATGAGGATGCGGTCCATGGAGTCTCCTCCGGGTACAAGCAGAAAACGCCGTCCTGAAAGAACACCTCGCCAAAGCGCGGATGCTCGACAGCGATGCGGAAGCGAAACCGTCCGCCGCCCTCGTCGATGTGCGCGACGTGCAGCACGCCTGGCGTGAGCCAATCCGGAAGCCGCAGATGGAAGCGGCCGAGCCGCCAGAAATAGCCGGTGCTCTCGAAGTGAAGCGCGCCCTCGCGTGCCGAGAGCCTGAGCCACATGCCGATCCCCGCGCCAACGCGCTCGACGAGGCCGTGACGCTCGCTCGCTTCCTTGACGGAGACGCAGGCGACCGGCGCGCGGCCGGGAAAACGATAGAGCCGATGCCACACCACGCCCTTGCCGTCCTCGGCGAGGCGGAGCGTCACCGTCACGGGAACCTGCGTGCCGCGATGCGGCGCGAGCGGCGTGCCGATGAGCCGGAAAAGCTGTGCTAGGAGCCAGCCCGCGCGCGAGCTCCGCACTACCTCCATCGCGCCGACGTAGCGGAGCCCCGCGCCCGCTGCGGGCTTCCAAGCAAAGCGCGCTCGCACCGCCGGCACGAGGCTCCGCCACTGGGGCTCGCCGAGCAGACGGCGGAAGCTCGGATCGGGAAGGCGCGGCGCGTTCGGTATGCCATCGCTCCCCGCATCGTCATCTCCGGCCTTGAGCCGGGCATCCACACCTTCTGCTACGCAAGGAGAGCGCGTGGTTGGCCGGGGCAAGCCCGGCCATGACGGAAAAAGAGGAAAGGGAGCCATTGGCACGACACTCACGGGCTCGCCGGACATTTCAACCTCCCGCTTCTGAATATTCTGTTGAAACAGAAACCAACTCGCAAAAAAATTTACGCGGCGGCGCGGTGCCGGCGGCCGACGAAGCGGGCGATCTTGCCGCCCATCTTCATCAGCGCGACCAGAGTCGATTTCGGCAGCCGGCTCACCTGCACGTACCAGTCGCTCAACGTCTCGATGAAGGAGAGCATGTTCCCGATGCGCTCCTTGATCTCCGGCGGCGTCTCCTCGTCCTCGTCCGCCTCCAGCATGCACTGGCGCAGCATGGTGAGCGTCGGATCGATCTCGCGTCGCTTCCGCTCCTCGACGATGGTGAGGAGCATCTCCCAGAGGTCCTTCTTGGATTCGAAATGGTCGCGGCGATCGCCGAGAGCGTGGGTGAGCGTCACGAGCTGCCAGCCCTGCAGCTCCTTGAGGCTGGTGCTGACGTTGGAGCGCGCGAGGCCGAGCGTGTCCGCGATCTCCTCGGCGGTGATGGGCTGCGGCGCGAGGTAAAGGAGCGCATGGATCTGCGCTACCGAGCGATTGACTCCCCAGCGCTGCCCCATCTCGCCCCAGTGCAGCACGTAGCGCTCCATGATCGGCGTCAGGCGCATGCGCCGCCTCCCATTTCTGAACTTACAGAAATATCGGGCGGAGCCGGCGAAATGTCAAGCGCGGCGGGAGCTGCCCTCTGGGTCATGAATTCAATGACGACAAGCGCCGTCCACCCTTCCGGTGTCGGCAGTGAAACGGACAGGGCGCGGAGGCTACCATTCGTCGCGATTTGACCCTGAGCGGCCCTTGCTGGTCACAGACACGAGCGGCAGCGAAGGGTGGAAAGCGGTCATTCTCGCGAGCGTGTGAATGCTTGCGTCGAATGGGACGTGGTACGAATGGGGCATGGTATAAGATGGTATAAGTATGAACGTCGGAGGATCCGATGCCGACCCAATCATTGCGGAGGCGCGACTTCGCTGTGCTGGTTGGCGGCGCGATGGCATGGCCCCTTGCTGCACGCGCACAAGAAACAGGCAAAATTCCCACGATCGGTGTGCTTTGGCATGCCGGTAGCGCGGAGGAAGAAGAGCCGTTCTTCGGCGCACTCCGCGCCGGCTTCAAGGACCTCGGCTACATCGAAGGTCAAAATATCAGGCTAGAGCATCGCTTTCCCAACGAGGTTCCAGACCGATTCAAGAGCATGATTGCCGAGCTTGTCGCGTTGAACGTTGATGTCTTCGTTAGCATCACCCCGGCATCATATTATGCAAGGGATGCCACCGGAGCGATCCCCCACGTCTTTGTTATGGTTCCGGACCCTGTCGGCATGAAGTTTGTCGAGAGCCTCGCACGACCGGGAGGAAATGCCACCGGGCTGTCGATTCTCGCAACCGGCCTGACGCGAAAGCGCTTGCAGTTCATGCATGAAGTAATGCCGGGGTTGTCATCTGTCGGATTGCTCGTCAACCCCATGGTCGCTGCGTCCGCGCGCGCATCTACAGAGGAAGCCCAAGTGGCGGCCGCTGAAATCGGGTTGCCCCTTCGGATATTCGAGGCTGGATCCCTTGACGAACTGGAGGGAGCCTTTGACGCCATGTCGAGCGCAGGTATCCGGGGGCTAATCATTGCCGCGGGAGGATTGTTCTATCAAGGTCGGGCAATCATCGCAAAGCTGGCGATTTCACATCGTCTGCCGATATGCGTGTGGTCGAGGGAGGTCATGGACGCCGGTGGCGCGCTCCTGTCCTACGGACCTAGCTTGGCTGCGGTGGTTCGACGTGCGCCGACCTACGTCGACAAGATCCTCAAGGGCGCCAAACCCTCTGAGATCCCTGTCGAGCAACCGACGAAAATCGAACTCCTCATCAACCTCAACATGGCCAAGGCATTTGGAATCGAGGTGCCGCAGAGCTTGCTCGCTCGCGCCGATGAGGTGATCGAGTAGCGGTTCCGCGAACCTCCGCAAAGGTTCGGGATTTGAGTTTCGCGACAGTCTCAACGAATTTCAGCTCCTGGCACTTCTGCGGCGTGCCGCCTCTCTTCATCAACGACCGCTTACGGTTCCGAAGCGGACTCCGGCAGGCCGCCGCAAGGTGCGCTCATGAGTTCACGCCCTGGGCGAGCCCCGCCCGCTGCGCCAGTTCCTTCAGCGACGCCTCCGGCCGCGCGCCGACGTGGCCGATGATCTCCGCCGCGGCAAGGCTGCCGAGGCGGCCGCAGGTCTCGAGCGGGCGCCCCTGCGTCAGCCCATGCAGGAAGCCGCTCGCGTAGAGGTCGCCGGCGCCGGTGGTGTCGACGACGCGCTCGACGGGGGCGGCCGCGATCTCCAGGATCCCGTCCGCGGTGACCACGAGCGAGCCCTTGGCGCTCCGCGTC
>DATJVP010000169.1:0-11667 GCA_035581425.1 Allostellaceae bacterium
CCCGCGCTCCTCTGGATCAAGGTCTTCCACATCGTGAGCGTGGTCGCGTGGATGGCGGGGCTCCTCTATCTGCCGCGCCTCTTCGTCTATCACGCATCGGCGCCCAAGGGCTCGGAGCAGTCCGAGACTTTCAAGACCATGGAGCGTCGGCTCCTCCGCGGCATCATGAATCCCGCGATGGCTGCAACCTATCTCTCCGGGATTCTGCTGCTGCTGACCCCGGGGACCGTCGAGTGGGACCGCTTCTGGATCTGGGCGAAGCTGCTGCTCGTGGCGGCGCTTACGGGCTTCCACCATCTGCTCGGGCGCTGGCGCAAGGCTCTCGCGGAGGACCGCAACGCACGCCGCCCGATCTTCTACCGCGCCGTCAACGAGGTCCCGACCTTGCTGCTGATCCTGATCGTCATCCTCGTCGTGGTCCGGCCGTTCTAAAAACTGTCACGCAAACGGGTTTGACTTGTGGCGCGGTTTTGATTAAGGCTTAGCCCGCGCACTTCGAGTGCGTCTCCCAACGTCCCTTCGACGACCCCCCGCGAACAAAAACACGCGCAACAAGCACGGTCGGGCGAGCGAAGGGGTCTCCCCATCGAGCGGCGTTTCGTGCGGGCATCCGCGCGCGTCGCACAGCTTCACCAGCTCCCGTCTCACCATTTGATCGTCCCGATGAATCTCCAAGAACTGAAGCACAAATCCCCGGCCGAACTCCTCGCTTTCGCGGAGGAGCTGCAGATCGAGAGCGCGTCCGCGCTTCGCAAGCAGGACATGATGTTCGCGATCCTGAAGCAACTCGCGGAGAACGACGTCGCAATCTACGGCGACGGCGTCCTCGAGATCCTGCAGGACGGCTTCGGCTTCCTGCGCTCGCCGGAGGCCAACTACCTTCCGGGCCCCGATGACATCTACGTGAGCCCGAGCCAGGTGCGGCGCTTCTCGCTGCGCACCGGCGACACCGTGGAAGGGCAGATCCGCTCGCCCAAGGATGGCGAGCGGTACTTCGCGCTCCTCAAGGTGAACAAGATCAATTTCGAGGACCCCGAGAAGGTCCGCCACCGCATCAACTTCGACAACCTGACGCCGCTCTATCCCGACGAGAAGCTCATCCTCGAGCTCGACGATCCCACCAAGAAGGATCTGACGACGCGCGTCATCGATCTCATCACGCCGCTCGGCAAGGGCCAGCGCGCGCTCATCGTCTCGCCGCCGCGGACGGGCAAGACGGTGATGCTGCAGAACATCGCGCACGCGGTATCGCGCAACCATCCCGAGGTCTACCTCATCGTGCTGCTCATCGACGAGCGGCCGGAAGAGGTGACGGACATGGCACGGACGGTGAAAGGCGAGGTCGTGAGCTCGACCTTCGACGAGCCCGCCGTGCGCCACGTGCAGGTCGCGGAGATGGTGATCGAGAAGGCAAAGCGCCTCGTCGAGCACAAGCGCGACGTGGTGATCCTGCTGGATTCGATCACGCGCCTCGCGCGCGCCTACAACACCGTCGTGCCCTCATCGGGCAAGGTGCTGACGGGCGGCGTCGATGCCAATGCCTTGCAGCGCCCGAAGCGCTTCTTCGGTGCCGCGCGCAACATCGAGGAGGGCGGCTCGCTCACGATCATCGCGACCGCGCTCATCGACACCGGCAGCCGCATGGACGAGGTGATCTTCGAGGAGTTCAAGGGCACCGGCAATTCCGAAATCGTGCTCGACCGCAAGGTCGCGGACAAGCGGACCTTCCCCGCGCTCGACATCACGAAATCCGGCACCCGCAAGGAAGAGCTCCTGGTGGACAAGGCCGTGCTCTCGAAGATGTGGGTGCTCCGCCGCGTCCTCATGCCCATGGGCCCCGTCGACGGCCTCGAGTTCCTCATCGATAAGCTGAAGCAGTCCAAGAACAACGCGGACTTCTTCGAGGCGATGAACACCTAGGCCCGGCATCGCCGCCCTGCGTCCTTCGACGCGCTCCCTCCGGTCGCTTGCTCCGGATGAGGGAGAACGGAGAGTGGCACGCTCGATAATCCTCATCCTCGGACACGCTCCCTCCGCTGGCTTGCTCAGGATGAGGGAGAACGGAGAGTGGCACGCTCGATAATCCTCATCCTGAGCAAGCGGAGCGCGTCGAAGGACGCACGGTTGTCGATCCCGCTTGATGTCAGGCCAGGCCCCGCTACTCTTCCTGCGGCATGGATTGGGCACACGCGCTGCCGACCCTGACTGCGTCGTTCCTCGCTTCCGTCGTGGAAGGCGTGGAAGCGCTCACGGTCGTGCTGGCGGTGGGGGCGACGCGGGGGTGGCGGCCGGCGCTGGTGGGGACGGGGCTCGGGGTTGCGGGGCTTGCACTGGTGGTGCTCGCGCTCGGGCCGGCGCTGACGCGGATCCCGATCCGCGATTTGCAGGTCGTCGTGGGATTCCTGCTGCTGCTCTTCGGCATGCGTTGGCTCAGGAAGGCGATCCTGCGCTCGGCCGGCGTGATCGCGCTCCACGACGAAGCCGCGGTCTATAGCGGCAAGAGCGCGCAGCTCCAGGGCGTTGCGCGGGTGACGGATCCCAAGTGGGATGCGGTGGCGATCAGCACCGCCTTCGAGATCGTGATGCTCGAGGGCATGGAGGTTGTCTTCATCGTGATCGCCGTGGGCGCCGCCGGCGGCACGCTGGTCCCGGCTTCCATCGGCGCCGCGGCGGCACTCCTGCTCGTGGTGCTGCTCGGCGCCAGCGTGCGCGCGCCGCTCGCGCGCATCCCCGAGAACGCGCTCAAATTCGCGGTGGGAGTTCTGCTCTCGGGCTTCGGCACCTTCTGGCTCGGCGAAGGCATCGGTGTCGATTGGCCCGGCGACGATCTCGCCTTGCTGGTGCTGGTGGCGTGGTTCTTCGGCGTCGCCCTGCTGGCGGTGCGCTTCTGCCGCCTCCGCCGGACCGTCAGCGTGAGCGCGGGCTGAGGGTCGCGATGGGCGCCGTCGCCAAGACGCTCCGCAAGTTCATGGGCCTCTTCATCGAGGACGGCAGCCTGGCGATCGCGGCCCTGATCTGGGCCGCGATCTGCTGGTGGGGACTGCCACGCCTCGGCGTCAACCCGCAAGCGACCGCCATCCTCCTCGCCATCGGCCTCGCAAGCATCCTCGCGGAAAATGTGCTGCGCGCGGCCGGGAAAGCGAAATGAGCTGACGGCCGAGCGTCTCTTTACGGCGTGAACACGGTTGAGCCCGTCGTCTTCCTGCTCTGCAGGTCGCTGTGAGCGCGGGCGGCCTCTTTCAGGGGATAGGTCTGGTTGATCTCGATCTTGACGGCGCCGGAGAGCACGACGTCGAAGAGGTCCTTCGCCATCGCGAGCATGTCCGCGCGCTTTGCGGCGTAGGTGTTGAGCGTGGGGCGCGTGAAGAAGAGCGAGCCCTTCTGCGCGAAGATGCCGAGATCGACCGGGCCGACGGAGCCGGAGGCCTGGCCGAAGCTCACCATGAGGCCGAGCGGCCTGATGCAGTCGAGCGACTTCATGAAGGTGTCTTTGCCGACGCTGTCGTAGACGACGCGCAGCTTCTCGCCCTTGGTGATTTCCTTCACGCGCTCGACGAAGTCCTCCTTGGTCGTGACGATGGCGTGCTCGCAGCCATGCGCCTTCGCGAGCTTCGCCTTCTCGTCGCTGCCGACGGTACCGATCACGGTGGCGCCCAGCGCCTTCATCCATTGGCAGGCGATGAGGCCGACGCCGCCGGCCGCCGCGTGGAAGAGGACCACATCGCCCTTCGAGACGCGGTGAATCTGGCGGATCAGGTATTGCGTCGTCATGCCCTTCAGCATCATCGCCGCGCCCTGCTGGTCGGTGATGCCCTTGGGCAGCACGACGAGACGGTCGGCGGGCATGTTGCGGACCTCGGAATAGGCGCCGAGCGGGCTGCTGCCGTAAGCGACGCGATCGCCCGCCTTGATGTCCGTGACGCCGGGCCCGATCTCCTCGACCACGCCCGCGCCCTCGCCGCCGAGTCCGCTCGGCAGCGGCGCCGGATAAAGCCCGGAGCGCACATAGGTGTCGACATAATTGAGACCGATCGCGGTATGGCGTACGCGCGCCTCGCCGGGGCCGGGCTTGCCGACCTCGACGCTCTCCCATTGCAGGACTTCGGGCCCGCCGGCTTTGTGGAAGCGGATGGCATGGACTTGCATGGAACGGTTCCTTTCTAGGCGAGGTGTTTGCGGAAGAAATCGGCCGTGCGCGAGTTCGCGAGATCGGCGCTGGCCTTGTCGTAGTGCTGGCCGCCGGGGCGCGCGAAGGCGTGATCCATGCCGGGATAGACGTGGATCGCGACATGGGCGTTGCCCTTGAGCCCGGCCTGGATCTTGGCCTGCGCCTCCGGCGGGCAGAATTGGTCCTTGGCGGCGATATGCAGGAGGAGGGGTTTCTTGATGTTCTTCGCTTCGTCGAGCGCGCCTTCGATGCCGACGCCGTAATATCCGACGGAGCAATCCGCGTCCGAGCGCGTCGCCATGAGATAGGCGAGCTTGCCGCCGAGGCAGTAGCCGACGCTGCCGACCTTTCCGGTGCAGGCCGGGAGCTTTCGCAGATGCGCGAGCGTCGACTTAAGATCGTCGACGCCTTTCGCCTCGTTGAAGCCCTTGTAGAGCGAGAAGGCGCGCGCCCATTCGGCCTCGGTCTTGTCGGTGATCTGGATGCCCGGCTCTTGGCGCCAGAAGAGGTCGGGGCAGACCACGGCATAGCCCTGCGCCGCAAGTCCGTCGGCAAGGCCGCGCATCACCGTGTTGACGCCGAAAATCTCCTGGATCAGCACGATCCCCGGCCCTTTGCCGGATTTCGGCGTGGCCTGGTACGCGCTGAAGCTGCCGCCATCGGCAGCACGGATGGTGATGTCCGCCATGACCCCTCCCATACGGCATATGCCGGAAGGGCCGCACCTTAAAACCCGGGAAAGGGGCTGTCGAGCGCGTTGACGGCGGCGTTAGCGGCTGTCAATACTCTCCCGTCGTTGGGGGATCGATGCGGCGTCGAGAGTTGCGAAGCACCTTGGGAGGCATGTTGTTGCTGACGCTCGCGGCTTGCGAGCCCGGCGCTCAGCCATCGCCTTCGGAAACACCGGCGGCGGCTCCCGCGCCCCAGAGGGAAGCCGTTCCCGCGCGCGCCGCAGCGCCGGTCTATCGCGATCCCCTCGCCGGTCTCTATACGATTCCCGCTTCTTCGGTGCCGGCGGATGTGCGCGTCGATTATTACGCTCCGCGCGCGCCGCGGACGCGCGCCGTGCTGACCATGGCGATCGTGACGGGCGCCAATTTCTCGCGCGCTGCGTCCTTCGTGGAGGCGCGGGGTCTCGACCCGCAGCCGCTCATCGACGCCGCCGTCAGCACCCTCAAGGATCGCTATCCCTGGCTCGAGCTCATGGACGATCTCGCGACCGCGCAGCGCAACAACGTCTCGCTGACCGTGGTGCTGGACATGCGCGCCAAGCTCGAGGCGACGGCGGAGATCGATCTCGACGTGATCGTGTTCGACGATGCGCGCAAGCCGATCTCGCGGATCTCGGTCTCCGGCAGCGGCACCGGCGAGCTCTCCGAGGCCTATGCGACCGCGGCGGAAGCTGCGCTGCAGCAGCTCAAAGGCAAGGCCACAGCACTTTTGCAGTGAGGGGTTCGATGGGCAGGTCAGCACATTTGCTTTTCGCCGCGGCACTCGCGACGGCCGCGCTTGCAGCCACGGCGCCAGGGACGCGCGCGGATACCTGCGTCGATCTCCGCAGCGGCCAGAACTATGACTGCAGCGGCGACCCGCCGCCGCCACCGAAAAAAGCGGCGCCGCCGCTCAAGACGATTTTGCGTCGGGCGCTCACCACCGGCGCGGAGAGCGGCACGTCCGATGCGGCGACCGCGGCGCGGCAGCAGCGGATCGCCGACGCCGCGAGCGCCGCGCTGACCGCCTGCAATTCCGGCGACATGAGCGCCTATGACGCGAAAGTGAATGCCGCGGCCGGAGCCGCGGTCACGAGCGGCGAGCAGCAACTGATTGCGAATGTGCGCGCCACCTGCAACCGCCTGGTAGCCGAGCGCGAGACGAAGCAGGCGAAGGCGCAGAAGCCCGCTCCCGCGCAAGCGGCCGCGGCGCCGGCCGCGAAGAAGGAGCCCTACTCGGTCTGCGGCCCCGCCGACCGCTACGGGGTCCGGACCTGCTTCGAGCTGATGCGTACCGGCGAGGGTTGCAACAAGACGCTGCAGCAGAACGGCGACACGATCTGGCAGGTCGAGCAGCTACCGGCCTGCCCGGAGGATATTCTCGCGCGCCGCGACGCCTACTTCGCGGGCTCGGCGCCGCCGGCGGGCAAGCCCGAGATTGCGAGCCCCGATGCCGATGTGGTGGCGGCGCTCCGGCAGATGCCGGCGGAATGCATGGATCGCCTGCGCGCCTTCCTGCAGACGGCCCGCGAGGGCGGGCAATCCGATGCCGCCTCGACCCAGGCGATGCGGGAATTCAGCGATCTCGAGAGGCAGTGCGCCCTACCGATGCAGCGCCTCGTGGACGCGCTCGGCCTCGCGATGCCCACGCGCAAGATGGCCGCGGCGGATCGCAGTCGGATGTCGCGCGCGCTCGAGGGCGGCTCGATCGCTGCCGCCCCGCCGCCGCCGGACCAGCCCTCGCCGGGGACCACGGCGGGCGATGACGGCGGCGAGGACGGAGGTTCCTACGACATCGGCGAAGTCGTCGGCTTCGGCATTCAGGCGCTGGGGATTCTGTCCGACGTGCTCGGCGCCTTCGCCAGCGGCTATGCCGGGGGGCCCGCGATTGTCGGCGGCCACACGAACACCGGCGCCCCCGGGCACATCCAGCGGCAGAACGGCCCCAGCACCATCAGCGGCGGGCACAACTGAGGAGCGGGCTATTCGAACCCGCAGGAGTCCATGCTTCTGAAGACAGCGACATAGGCGTCGTCGGTCTCGAGGCAGCCATCCTCCCAGACGCCCGAGAATTGCTGGCCGGCGAGGTTCCAGTAGGTGCCCTCGCCGTCCGGTCGGTCGTGGTCCCAGTCGCCGTCGTAGCGGCGTCCGTCGGCCCAGATGTAGACGCCGTGGCCGTCGCGCATGCCGTCGCTCCAGTGCCCGTCGTAGCGCGAGCCGTCGGCATTGAGGAGCGTCCCGTTCCCGTCGCGTCGTCCGAGCTGGAACTCGCCCTCGTAGCGATTGCCCTCGGCGTCGACCGATTTGCCCTTGCCGTTGGGGCGGTTGTCCCGGAATTGCCCATCGAAGCGGTTGCCGTTGGGGAAGGTTAGGATGGCGCGGCCGTTGAGCTTGCCCGCATCGTATTCGCCTTCCGCACGGCGGCCGTCGGTGTAGACCGTGACCGCGCGCCCGAAGAGCATGCCCTTGCGGAACTCACCCTCGGTGTAGCCGATGGGGTCGTTGCGGTCGAACCAGCGCACCACGCCCTTTCCCTCCGCGAAACCGTCCTTGCAGGCACCGGTCCAGGAGAAGGTCGTGGGGGTCGGCCACGATCCCGAGCCGAGCGCGCCAGGCACGCCGGTCGCGCGAACGCGGGGATCGCTCACCTCGAAGGGTTCCGGGTTCCAGAGCTGGCAGCCGGTTTTGGGATCCTTGATATAGGCCGAGCTCAATTCCGCGCCGACGCGGTCGAGGGGAAGGAAGCCGAACCCGAGGGCCAGCAGCGCCGCGGCGCCGCGATGCAATGTTCTTCGCGCAGACGTCATCCTCGACAGTAAATCGCGGCGGGGGCGGAGAAGCCAAGCGAAATCTGGCGCCACCAGCGCTCAGAGGAGAAGCGCGCCTTCGAGCGTCAGCAGCAGCGTCTTCGTCTCGCCGCCGCCTTTGCCGCTATAGCCGCCGAGACGGCCGCCGCCCGCGAGGATGCGGTGGCAGGGGATGAGGATCGGAAGCGGGTTCGTACCGCAGGCGGCGCCGACGTCGCGCGCCTCGCCCTCGATTTCGCGTGCGATCTCGCCGTAGCTCCGCGTCTCTCCGTAGGGGATGCGCAGCATCGCGTCCCAGACCGCGCGCTCGAAAGGTGAGCCCGCGGGTTTCATCGGGAGATCGAAGTCACGCCGGCTCTTCGCGAAATAATCCGCGAGCTGCTCGGCGGCCTCCTGCAAGAGCGGGGTCGGCTCCTCCTTGCGGGCGCGCCGCCAGTGGAGGGCTACGATAGCGCCGTCTTGCTCCTCGATCGCGAGGAGGCCAATCGGGCTGGGGATGGTGATCTCGGGCATGGGAAATACCAAAAAGACGTCAGCGCGCTAATGTTTTCGTCTTCATTATTTCTGCAACTCCGCTCGGAGCACGGCCGCATCGGTGATCGGGAGCGAGCAGACCTGCCCCCGGCAGACGTAAGCGGTGGCGCGGCCGGAGAGCTGGTCCTTGCCTGTGGCGGGATGCGAGGCCGGCAACGCCGCTCCCGGCGCCACGACCGAGAGCACGCGCGTCGGCAGCGACACCGCTTGGATCGAGGCAAGCAAGGTCTCGGTATCGGCCTCTCCGCGCTGGCCCCGGATCACGATCTGCACTGCGCGCTGCAGCGTCTCGTTGCCGTTGAGGAGCGAGCCGAAGGGGAAGAGATTCTTGGGCACGTCGCCGGCGAAAGCGTTGACGGCTTTCTCGGCGCGCTCGAGATAAGCATCCTCGAAGGTGAGGTAGTGGAGCCGCGCGAGCACTTCGACGAAGGTGCCGTTGCCCGAGGGGGTCGCTGCGTCCTGGACCATCTTCGGCCGCGTCAGCAGCGCCTCCGTATCGTCGGCGGCGACGAAATAGCCTCCGCCCGCGGTGTCGGCGTAGTGCTGCTCCACAAGCTCGGCCCAGGCGCGGGCCTGGTCGAGGTAGGCGGCGTCGCCCGTCGCCTCGTGCAGCATCAAGGCGGCGCGGCAGAGATTGGCGTAGTCCTCGAGCGTTGCGGGGTGGGCGGCGCGGCCCGCCCGCCAGCTATGCCGGAGGCGGCCGTCGCTCGCGGTCATCTCCCGCACGACGAATTCGAAGGCGCCTCGCGCAAGCGCGAGCCAATCGCGCCTGCCGAATACCGGCGCCGCATAGGCGAGCGCCGCGATCATGAGCCCGTTCCAATCCGCGAGCACCTTGTCGTCGAGGCCGGGACGCACTCGGCCCGCGCGCGCCTGCAGCAGCGCCGCGCGATCCTCCGCAAGCTCGCGCTCGGTCGCCTCGTCGAGACGATCCATGCTCTCGAGGCGATTGAGGATCGAGTGTCCCTCCCAGTTGCCGTCGGGCGTGACGTCGTAGACCTCCTTGAAGCGCGCGGCGCGCGGGCCCAAGAGCGCGTCGATCTCTCGCGCGCTCCAGACGTAGAACTTGCCCTCCTCGTGCTCGCTGTCGGCGTCCAGGCTCGAGAAGAAAGCGCCGTCGCCGTGCCGCATTTCGCGCACGAGCCACGAAACAGTCTCCGCGGCGCGCTCGGCATAGAGCGGCTTTCCTGTCGCCTGCCAGGCATGCGCCAGCAGCTCCAGGAGCTGGGCGTTGTCGTAGAGCATCTTCTCGAAATGCGGCGCGAGCCAGCGCCGGTCGACGCTGTAGCGCGCGAAGCCGCCGCCGAGATGATCGTAGATGCCGCCCTGGCAGATATGATCGAGCGTCAGCGTCACCGCCTTGCCGAGCTCCTCGACGCCGGTGCGGCGGAAGCCGCGCCAGAGCACGTTCATCAGGCTCGCCTGCGGAAACTTCGGAGCGTCGCCGATGCCGCCATGCGCCCAGTCGATCTCGCGCACGAGGCGCTCGGCGACGGCGTCGGTCAGCTCCATCGAGATCCCGTCGCCCGCCGTCGGCTGCGAAAGCCGCGCCAGGCCCTGCTTCAGCGCGGCCGCGTTCTTGATCACGGCCTCGCGGTCCTCGCGGTAAGCCTTCGCGAGCGCAAGCAATACCTGGGAGAAGCCGGGCCGCCCCCAGCGCTGCTGCGGTGGAAAATAGGTGCCGCCCCAGAAGGGCTCGCGCTCCGGCGTCAGGAACATCGTGAGCGGCCAGCCGCCCTGCTCGCCCATGAGCGCGAGCGCGTGCTGGTAGATCGCGTCGACATCCGGCCGCTCCTCGCGGTCGACCTTGATGTTGATGAAGAGCTCGTTCATGAGCCGCGCCACCTGTTCGTCCTCGAACGATTCGTGGGCCATCACGTGGCACCAGTGACAGGCCGAATAGCCGATCGATAGCAGGATCGGCTTGTCTTCGCGCCGCGCCCGCTCGAGCGCTTCATCGCCCCAGGGATACCAGTCGACGGGGTTCTCGGTGTGCTGCAGCAGGTAGGGGCTCGTCTCGCCCAGCAGATGGTTCGGCACGGACTTCTCGGATCAGCTCAGGAAATTCCAGCCCGCGTGGGCTTGACTGCGATGCCGATCAGTCTCCGGTTTCCTCGAAGGCGACGCGCTCGAAGTCTGCGCCCCGTTGGATGAGCTTCGTCAACCGGAAGCGCCGCTCGGGTCCGGTGTCCATCGAGCGCAGCGAACGCCCCGGGTTGAAGGTGCGCGGCGGAGTGATCATCGTTGCGGGCTCGTCTGGGGTATGCCCGAGCAGAATCGCCGGAACTGGCGCGTCCTCCGCCAGCATCGTGGTGAGTGGTCGCACGGCGAGAGCTGTGGGCGAACCCGCCCAGAGGCGCAGCTTGACCGAAATCTCGCCGCGCCCATCGAGCGCAACGCGGGTGACGCAGCCGCAACGCACGCGTTCATCGTCGCGCAGGATCACGAGCTGTTCGAGGTGCCAGCGATGCAACGCGGCGCTGACACGCCGCACGCTCGCGTCATCCCAATCGTAGGTGCCCTGCCAGTGCTCCCACGCCCAGCTCTTCTCGGCTTCTTCCTTGTTGCGATCGTAGTCGGTCAGCGCGCCGAGCGTGGCGAGATGCTGGGTGCCGTGATAGGAGAGGCGGCCGAGCGGGTCCTGACGGTTAAACGTGCGCCCGGCGACGCGGAAATATGCGGCACCAAGTCCACCGACGCAGAGATCCAGCGAGGTCTGTGTCTCGTTTCCGGTCTTCTTCGGCAGAGCGTACCACTGCTGATCGAGATGGGTGAGCAGCACCGTGCAAGCTTCGACCGAAACGTCATGCCCGAGCTGCAGCTCGGCCGGATTGGCGCCGGTCGAGAGTCTCTTCAGCCGGCCGCGTACGCTCGTCGCGAGCTTGCCCGGATAGCCGAAGCGCATGGAATCGGTTACATGGCGTGGCGCGACGAGCGCGAGAGTCGCGCCCGCAGGCGCGTCGAGATCGGTGACGATCACCGGCCCCTCGGTCTCGCGCTGCTGCGCGTAGGGAAAGATTTTCCGCGCCCACATCGCGAGCCAGCGGTCGGTCAGCTCGATCTGACGCACCGTCAGTGCACAGAGATCGGCGAGGTTCAGAAGCAGCGCGTGCGCATAGGTCGAATAGCAGGACACGCCGATGGCATTGGGCATCAACTCGTCGGAAACCGCGGTGACGGCACACTCCAGTAGCTCGGCAAGGCGATAGTAGGCATGCAGCTCCTGCCACAGCGAGGCGGGCGGAATACGCCGGGCGAGCCCGTGCACCAGAATCACCTGCTTTCCGACCCAAAGCCCGCGCTGCAGAAGCTTGGCCTTGACCCCGTGCAACTCGGGGTCGCCTTCGAGCAGCGGCTTGAGGCACGCGGAATACTGCGCCCAGAGCGCCTGCCACAGCACCAGAGCCTGCTCGGCCGCCTCGTGCTCGCGCTCGTTCGCTGGATGCGG
>DATJVP010000170.1:0-27109 GCA_035581425.1 Allostellaceae bacterium
GGCATGGTCACGATCGGCAATGCATGGGCGAGGCTTTCGAGCGTGGTATTGCCGCCGGACCATCCGATGCTGTCGAGGATCACGTCGCATTGACCCATCGCCGCTATGAATCCGGCGGTGTCGAGGCGCGGCAGGTAGAGGCAGTGCGCCTCGGCATTCAGCCCGCAGGCCGCGAAAGCGCGCGCGAGGCGGGCCCTGAACACCTCCGTCACCTCCGGGCTTTCCGCGAACTCGATAAAGACGAACTGGCAATCGCCGACCTCGCGCGCGATGGCGGGAAACACCCGGTCGTAATGCGGGAGATATTTGAAGAGCGACTGCCCCGACCAATAGGCCACGGCGCCCTGGCGGAGACCAAGCTCGCGCCGGTCGATCGCGACCGCGGGCACTTCGATGGGCTCATAGTAGAGCGAGATGTTGGGCAGCCGGACGAGATGCTCGGTGTAGTGCGCCTGTCCTTCGGGCGGCTCCATGAGGTCGCTGCTGAGAAAATAGTCGAGGGTCGGAAGGCCGCTCGTGTTGGGATGGGCCCAGGCTACAGCCTGCACGGGCGCGAGACGCAGAGCGGCGAGCCGCGCCGGCACGGAATCCATGCCGATCTCCGGGTAGATCAGAATGTGCGGTCGGTCCGCGAGGATCGTCTCGCGCCAGGCCTCGAGCGGTCGAGGCTCTCCGACGAATTTCTCGCACTGCGACGCTGCCAAAGTCGTGACGTCGTCGGACTTGTCGCCGGTGTAGTAGCCGAAGAGACGGAACTGCCGGCGGTCGAGCTCGCTGAGCCAGCCTTTGATCGGCGTCTTCCAGGCGGAGTGGTTGCGGAAGAATCCGCTGACGATGCCAACTCGGATGGGCTCGTCCGGCCGCGCGAGCGGCGGCAACGGCGCCGTAGGAAAGCGCTCCGCCATCGCGCGATGGATGAGGGAGCCATAGAGCGCCTGCAGCTCCCGATCGTTCCGCCCTTGATAGGGCAGATAGAAGGGCTGGAAGCTCGCCGCCGCGCGCAGCAGGGATGCGCCCGCCCCAGCATCTATGTCGGCCGCGATCGATCTGAGTCCGGCCTCGTAGGCCGTGCGCCGCCGCTCGATCTCGGCCTCGTCGGAATAGACGATCCGCAGCTCGCAAAGGCAAAGCGCGAACCTCGCCTCCGCCAGATCGGGCTTGCAGGCAAGCGCACGTCTGTAGCTCGCCTCCGCCTCGTCGATCCTCCCCTGCTGCTTCAGGATTTTGCCCAGGGTGTAGTGCGCCTCCGCGAAATCCGGTTTGAGCGCGAGCGCCTTGCGGATTTGCGCGAGTGCTTCCTCGTGCCGGTCGAGCACGTGAAGAGCGTTGGCGAGATTGTTGTGCGCCTCGGCAAAGCGCGGCTTCAGCGCGAGCGCGCGCTCGAGATGCGGCACGGCCGCTGCACTCTTGCCGAGCGCGTGGAGCGAAGCGCCGAGATTGTTGTGCGCCTCCGCGAGGTCCGGTGCGAGTGCCAGCGCACGCTCGAACTCGCGCGCGGCCTCGACGTGCCGCTCCAGCGCCTGGAGCGCGTTGCCGAGGTTCAAATGCGCCTGCGCATTCTTCGGCGCCAGCGCCAGCGACCGTCTGTAATGCTGGATCGCCTCCTCGTAGCGCTGCGCCATCTCCAGCGCCACGCCGAGATCGCCGTGCAGCTCCGCCGAGCGCGGCTCGCGCTTCAGCGCCTGCTGCATGAGCTCGATCGCCTCCACGCCACGTCCCTGACGCGCGCGTAGCACGCCGAGCAGCCGGAGCGCGCCGGGATGCCCGCGATCGGCAGCAAGGACGATCCCGTAGAGCCGCTCCGCCTCCGCGAGCCTCCCTTCCCGATGCGCCGCCACCGCCGCTTGGAACGCGATCCGGGGATCAAGGCTCTTCTCGGGCAGTCTCGCCACCGTTGCGCTGGGGTCAGAGTTGCGCAGCGAGCCTGTTGCCCTCGGCCGCGCGAGCGATAATCATAGCATCCGTTGCTGGAGATCGACGAGCGCGATCGCCGGCAGCGCCGTCATTCCGAGGAATTTCCCTTGACCGCATCTGCAGCTATGGCCCGCCTGGGCGTCGACATCGGCGGGACCTTCACCGACGTGGCGCTCGAGATCGGCGAGCGCCGCTACACCTCGAAGATCCTCACCACCCCCCGCGCGCCCGAGGAGGGCGTGCTCGCGGCGATTGCCACCGTGATCGCGGAGGCGAAGGTCGCGCCCGCGGATGTCGCGCTCATCATCCACGGTACGACGCTCGCGACCAACGCGCTCATCGAGCGCAAGGGTGCCAAGACCGCGCTCCTCACCACCGAGGGCTTCCGCGACGTACTGGAAATCCGGCACGAGAACCGCTTCGAGCAATACGACATCAACATCGACCTGCCGCCGCCGCTGGTGCCCCGGCGGTTCAGGCTTCCGGTCCGCGAGCGGACGGATGCGCAGGGCCGGGTCCTGGTGCCGCTCGATTCTGCCTCGGTGTCGCGCGCCCTCGACACGCTCGCGGAGCAGGAGGTCGAGGCCGTCGCCGTGGGCTTCCTGCACAGCTTCACCAACTCCGAGCACGAGCGCCGCGTCGGCGAGGCCATCGCGAAGCGCTTCCCCGAACTGCCGGTGACGCTCTCCTCGGAGGTCTCGCCGGAGATGCGCGAGTACGAGCGCTTCTCCACCGCTTGCGCCAACGCCTACGTCCAGCCGCTGATGGGCCGCTATCTCCGCAAGCTCGCGAGCGAGCTCACGCGCGGGGGGTTCCATTGCCCGCTCTTCCTCATGACCTCAGGCGGCGGGATCACGACGGTCGAAACCGCGATCCGCTTTCCCGTTCGCCTCGTCGAATCCGGCCCCGCGGGCGGCGCCATCTTCGCAAGCCGCATCGCGCGCCAGCACGGGCTAGACCAGGTCGTCTCCTTCGACATGGGCGGCACCACCGCCAAGATCTGCCTCATCGACAAGGCGCAGCCGCAGACGAGCCGACTCTTCGAGGTCGCGCGCATCTATCGCTTCCTCAAGGGAAGCGGGCTGCCGCTGCGCATTCCCGTGATCGAGATGGTAGAGATCGGAGCGGGTGGCGGCTCGATCGCGCGGCTCGACGCCATGCGCCGCATTGCCGTCGGCCCCGACAGTGCGGGCTCGGAGCCGGGCCCTGTCTGCTACGGCCGTGGCGGCACCGAGCCCACCGTCACCGACGCCGATGTTGCGCTCGGCCGCATCGACCCCTCGACCTTCTCGGGCGGCCACATGGGCCTGGACACCGGCGGCGCCGGGCGCGCAATCGAGAAGCAGCTCGGCGAGCCCTTGGGGCTCACGGTCGAGCTCGCCGCGCTTGGCATCAGCGAGATGGTCGACGAGAACATGGCGAATGCCGCGCGGGTCCACGCGATCGAGAGCGGCAAGGACGTGCGCTCGCGCACCCTCATCGCCTTCGGCGGCGCGGCACCGCTCCATGCAGCACGGGTCGCCGAGAAGCTCGGTATCGCGCGCGTGCTGGTGCCCGCCAATGCCGGCGTCGGCTCCGCGATCGGGTTCCTCCGCGCGCCCGTCGCGTACGAGATCGTCCGCAGTCACCTCGAGCGCATCAGCGATTTCGACGCGGCAACGGTGAACCGCCTCCTCGCGGAGATGCGCGCGGAGGCCGAGGCGATCGTGCGCCAGGGCGCGCCCGACGCGGCGCTGACGGAGCAGCGCACGGCCTTCATGCGCTATCGCGGCCAAGGCCACGAGATCGCGGTGACGTTGCCGGTGCGGAATTTCACCCCCGGCGACAAGGGCCATCTCACCGAGCTCTTCGAGGCCGCCTATCGCCGCCTCTACAGCCGCGCGATCCCCGGTGTCGACGTGGAGATCCTGAGTTGGGTCGTCGCCGTGGGCACGCCCGCCGAGGGCAGTCTCGCCACACCCACGGCCGTCGCGCGTTACGAGCCCAAGCCCAAATCGCACCGCCGCGTCTTCGACCCCGAGACCGGCGAATTCCTGGAGGTCCCGATCTACTGGCGCCCGGACCTGAAACCCGGCGCCCGCATCAAGGGCCCCGCCGTCATCGCCGAGGACGAGACCTCGACCGTACTGAGCCCGATCTTCGACGCGGAGATCGATGGGTTCGGGTATATCGCGCTGACGCGACGGGCGTTGGACGGCCACGAAACACCGTAGGTCGAGGGCGCTAAGCGCGGCCGAGAGCATCGCATGTCGTTCAGGTCGTCCTACTTCAGGTGATCGAGCTCAGGGTATTCGGCATAAATCGGCGTCAGAATTCCTGAGTTGATGTAACCCATCGCATGAGCGACGGCTCTCCGCATCTGCTCGAATTCAGCCGGGCTGCCCCGCTCCTTGCAAACGAGCAGAGCTGACGACAGCTTTGTAATTGCCTCTATTGAAAGGTCCCGTACCGTCTCTGCATCCGATTTTGTCACCTTGACCCCCGCAGCCTCATCAATGTGCGAAGGCAAATATATGGCGCATCTGGTCGAAAGGATTCAGCTATATTGTGTTTGCCCGCCGCCGGGAGAATTGACGCCATGATCGCACGCCCCAACACCGCCCTCGCGCAAATCCACACGCAGATCATGTGGAGCCGGCTCATTGCCGTGGTCGAGGAGCAGGCGCAGACCATGATTCGCACCGCCTTCAGCACCTCCGTACGCGAGGCGGGAGACCTCTCGGCGGGGGTCTTCGATCGGGAGGGGCGGATGCTCGCGCAGGCCGTCACGGGCACGCCGGGACACGTCAATTCGATGGCAAATGCGGTCAAGCATTTCCTCGACGTCCATCCGCTCGAGACGATGAAGGACGGCGACCACTACATCACCAACGATCCCTGGCTCACCTCGGGGCATCTCCACGACATCACCGTGGTGACGCCGAGCTTCTACAGGGGAAAGCCGGTGGGTCTCTTCGCCTGCACGGTCCACGTCGTCGACATCGGCGGGCTCGGCATGGGACCGGACGGACGGCAGGTCTTCGAGGAAGGTCTCTCGATCCCGATCATGCCGCTCGCGCGCGAAGGCGAGATGAACGAGGACCTGCTGAAGATGGTGCGCGCGAATGTGCGCGAGCCGCTCCAGGTCGAAGGCGACATCTACGCGCTGACGGCCTGCAACGAGGAAGGCGGTCGTCGGCTCGTCGAGATGATGGACGAGTTCCAGATCGTCGATCTCGAGAACCTCGGCAACACCATCATCGAGGCCTCGCGCGAGGCGACTCTCGCGAAGATCCGCGCGCTCCCGCACGGGACCTTCCGCAACAGCGTCAGCATGGATGGCTACGACAAGCCGCTCCTCCTCAATGCCGCGCTCACGATTTCCGACGAGGGCATCCACGTCGATTTCGACGGCACCACCGCCGCGAGCGCCTTCGGCATCAACGTCGTCTATAACTACACGCTCGCCTACACCGCCTTCGGCGTCAAATGCCTGGTGGCGCCGGAAGTGCCGAACAACGCGGGTTCGCTCGATCCCATCACCATCAGCGCGCCCGAGGGCTGCGTTCTCAACGTGAAGCGTCCCTGGGCGGTCGCGGCGCGTCACACGGTCGGGCACATGCTGCCGGATGTGGTCTTCGGCTGCCTCCACCAGGTGATGCAGGGCGGCGTCCCCGCCGAGGGCGCTTCCTCGCTCTGGAACCCGCAGATCTTCGGCGGCGGCTCGCTCGTCGACGAGGTTGCGGAGGGCACCGATGCGAACGACCTTCCGGAATTCAGCACGGTGATCTTCCATTGCGGCGGCGCGGGCGCGCGTCCTGGCAAGGACGGGCTCAGCGTCACCGCCTTCCCGAGCGGCGTGCGTACCATTCCCGTCGAGGCGACGGAGAGCATCGCCCCCGTCGTCTTCCGCCGCCGCGAGTTCCGCGAGAGCTCCGGCGGCGCCGGCAAGTTCCGCGGCGGGCTCGGCCAGGTGATCGAGCTCTCGGGCGCGGACGGTGCGCCGATCGCGCTCCTCTGCAATTTCGAGCGCATCAAGAATCCCGCGCGCGGCCGGAACGGCGGCGGCAAGGGCGCCGCGGGAAGCGTCGAGCTGATCTCGGGCCGGCCGATCCGTCCCAAGGGCCGCCAGACCGTGCCGCCCCGCGATACGATCCGCCTCGGACTTCCCGGCGGCGGCGGCTTCGGCGATCCCAAGGCGCGCGAGGCGGAGCTGGTGCGCGCGGATGTTCTCGATGGCCTCGTTACGCGCGAGGAGGCGCGGCGCGACTACGGCGTCGCCCTCGACGCGCAAAGCCGCCTCGACCTCGTGGAGACCGCCCGGCTTAGAGCCGCCGGCGCCTGATCCCACCGCTGCTCAATTTTTTTGCCGCGACGCACCGCAGAGGGCCGCGCTAGACTTGCGCCCGTGTTCCGGCCGGGGGAAAAATCATCTCGGCATGGATGTGCAAAAAGGGAGGGGAGGTCATGAAGAAGGGCAATTTCCTTAGTGCCGTATTGGTCGCGGCGACACTCGCGGCGGGTCCCGCGCTCGCCGAGGACGTGAAGGTCGGTGCGATCTATCCGCTCTCCGGCAATGCCGCGAGCGCCGGCAAGTCGGAGCTCGATGCTATTGCGCTCGCAGTCGAGCTCGTCAATGGCACCTATCCGGACCTCGTCTCGCTGCCCTCCGTCGGCAAGGGCGGGCTTTCCAACCTGGGCGGCGCCAAGATCCAGCTCATCACCGCCGATCACCAGGGCAAGCCGGAAGAAGCAAATTCCCAGACGCTCCGCATGATCACGCAGGATAAAGTCGCCGCGATGATCGGCGCCTATCATTCGAATGTGAGCTTCACGGCGACCGCGGTCGCGGAGCGGCAGGGCATCCCCTTCGTCGTCGGCGATAGCGTCGCCGCCAATATCATGACCCGCGGATTCAAATGGGTCGTCCGCGTGACGCCGATCGCCTCCGATTTCGCCAAGAACTACATGGAATACCTGCAGGACATGAAGAAGGCCGGCCGCAAGGTCGAGACTGTGGCGGTCGTGCATGAGAATACCGACTACGGCGTCTCGATCGGCGGCACCGTCGTGGAGCAGGCGAAGAGTCACGGCTTCAATGTGATCGCCGATGTCGCCTACAACGCAAACTCGACCGACGTGAGCGCGCAGGTGTTGCAGCTCAAGGAGAAGAATCCGGATTGCGTGGTGTTCGTCTCCTATACGGCCGACGCGATCCTCTACATGAAGACGATGAAGAGCCTCGATTATCTGCCGCCGATGATCATCGGCGACGATGCGGGCTTCGCCGATCCCGCCTTCGTGCCGGCGGTGGGCGATCTCGCGCAAGGCGTCATGAACCGCAGCGCCTGGGCTGTCGGGAAGCCCGGCAGCGTCACCTACAGGATCAACGAGCTCTTCAAGGCCAAGACCGGTCGCGATCTCGACGACACCAGCGCCCGCGGGCTGCAGGCGATGCTGGTCCTCGCGGACGCGATCAACCGCGCGGGCTCCACCGCGCCCGACAAGATCATGGCGGCGCTCAAAGCGACGAACCTCTCACAAGACCAAGTCATGATGGGGTACCGCGGCGTCAAGTTCGACGAGCGCGGCGAGAACACGCTCGCAGCGACATATCTCGTGCAGCTACAAGGCAAGGAATACGTCGCGGTCTGGCCCGAGAAGAGCGCGCTCGCCCCGTTGCAATGGCCGATGAAGGGCTGGAAGTAACAGCTCCGCGCGCCGTGCGCCGATGATCCTGCTCCAAGTCGTGGTAGGCGGCCTCCTTCTGGGGGCCGTCTACGCGCTCTTTGCTTCCGGGCTCACGCTCATCTGGGGCATGATGAACTTCATCAACTTCGCCCACGGCGAGTTCGTGATGCTCGGGATGTACGTGGCGCTTGTGGTGACCTGGATCCACGGCGGTCCCGAAGTCTTCGTGCCCATAGCGATGGTGGCGCTCTTCGCGCTCGGCGTCTGTGTCTATTTCGGACTCATCAAGCATGTGACACGCGGGCCCATGCTCGCGCAAATCCTCTCGACCTTCGGGCTCGCGCTGCTGCTGCGCTATTCCGCCTTCGCCTATTTCAAGGCCGACTTTCGCACGCTGCCGGAGAGCTGGCTTTCCGGCACGCTGAACATCGGCGGCATCTTCGTACAGAACTCGAAGCTCGTCGCCGGCGTTATGGCGGCACTGCTGACGATCGGGATGCACCTTCTGCTGACGCGCACCGCGCTCGGGAGCCGCCTCCTCGCGGTCTCCGAGGACCGGAGCGCCGCGATGCTCATGGGGATACGCCCCGACCGCATGCAGGCGCTCGCCTGGGGCTTCTCGGCCGCGAGTGCGGGGATCGCGGGCGCACTCCTCGCGATCGGCTTCCCTTTCTCGCCAGAAGTCGGTGCCACCTACGCGCTCACGGCCTTCGTGGTCGTGGCGCTCGGCGGCTTCGGCAGCGTCCCCGGCGCGGGCATCGCCGGGATCATCATCGGCCTGGTCGACCAGATCTCGGCCTACGAGCTCGGACCGATCTACAAGGACGTCGTCGTCTACGGGCTCTTCGTCGCGGTGCTCTGGGTCCGGCCTCAGGGCCTCCTGGGCAAGTTCTGAGGGCGAGGCCCAAATGAAGGCGCGGCCCGGACCGATCGCCCTCTGGGCCCTGCTCATTCTCTTTCCGCTGCTCGTCTCCCTCAGCGACAGCGCGCCCTTTTTCGAGGACGTCGGCGCGACGTTGATCCTCGCAGCGATCGGCGCCTCCGCCTGGAACATCGTCGGCGGCTATGCGGGACAGGTCTCGGTCGGGCACGCGATCTTCTTCGGCGCCGGCGCCTATGTCCCGCTCCTGGTCTTCTCGCTCTGGGAGGTGCCCCCGCTCGCGGGTGTGCCGCTCGCGATGCTTGTCGCGATCCTCTTCGCCGTCGCGATCGGCTTGCCGAGCTTTCGCCTCACCGGCCACTATTTCAGCATGGCGACGATCGCGGTTGCGGAGCTCGTGCGCCTTGTCGTGAGCAACTGGGAGCTCCTCGGCGCCGCGATCGGCATGCAAGGGCCGGCGACGCCGCGAGGCTGGTGGGACCTGATCTTCCGGAGCTCGGTCCCCTATTACTACATCTTCCTCGGCGTGCTCGCTTGCGTAATCGCCATCACCTGGGCCCTGGAGCGTAGCCGCTTCGGCTATTACCTTCGCGCGATCCGCGCGGGCGAGCGCGCGGCGCGCAGCCTCGGCGTTCCCGTCCTGCGCACGAAGCTCATCGCCTTCATGCTGAGCGCCGCGCTCACGGCGGTCGCGGGCGCGCTCTATTCGATCAAGATCGGCTTCGTCAATCCCGAGAGCGGCATCGGCATCCTCGTCTCCGTGCAGATGGTCATCATCGCCGCGCTCGGCGGAGCGGGCACGCTCTATGGGCCACTCATCGGCGCACTCGTGCTCATCCCGCTCCAGAGCGCCACCAACACGCTCTTCGGTGGCGGCGGGAGCGGGCTCACCTTTATCATCTATGGCGGGATCATCCTGCTGCTCGCGCGCTTCGAGCCGGGCGGCCTCATCGAGCTCTGGCAGCGGCTGCGGGCGATGGTGCTTGGGCGCTTCAGCCGAGGAGCCGTCGATGCTGCTTGAAGCGCAGAGCGTCTCGCGCGCCTTCGGCGGCTTCCTCGCGCTCTCGGAGGCGACGCTGGACGTCGAGCCCGGCGAGATCGTGGGGCTCATCGGCCCCAACGGAGCTGGAAAATCCACTTTCTTCAATTGCGTCGCGGGCGACCTCGCACCGACCGGCGGCAAGATCGTCTTCGACGGGGTCGACGTGACAAAAGCTCCCGCCGAGGAGCACGCGCGTCTCGGCATCGGCCGCACCTTCCAAGTGCCCGCGACCTTCGAGGATATGACGATCCTCGAGAACGTCATGGTCGGCGCCTTCCTGCGCCATCACCGGACCCGCGATGCGCAGGCCAAGGCAATGGAGGTGCTGCACCTCACCGGACTCGAGGCACAGGCTCAGCAGCGTGCGCGGAGCCTCGGCACACCTGGCCGCAAGCGCCTGGAGATCGCGCGGGTGATGGCGACGGAGCCGAAATTGCTCCTGCTCGACGAGGCGCTCGCGGGCTTGACGCCGAGCGAGGTCCAACGCGCGATCGAGCTCGTGCGGCGGATCCACGCGACCGGCGTCACCATCGTCATTGTCGAGCACATCATGGAGGTGATCCTGACGCTCGCGGAGCGCGTCCTCGTCTTCAATCAGGGCCGCACCATCGCTCAGGGAATACCGCAGCACGTCGTCAGCGACCCCAAGGTGATCGAGGCCTATCTGGGCCACCATCACCGGCGCCGCCGTGCGCGGAAGGCGGGGCCGTGACCGCCGCGCTCGAGATCGAGCATCTCGAGGTGCGCTACGGCGACCTCGTGGGTGTCGCCGACGTCTCGCTGCGGGTGCCCGAGGGCAGCATCGTGGCGCTCCTGGGCTCGAATGGCGCCGGCAAGACCACGACCCTGAACGCGATCGCGGGGCTCGTCCCCGCTAGCGGCGGCAGTATCCGCTGGGAGGGCGAGGCGATCGACCGACTCGCCGCGCACGCGATCGTTCCGAAGGGCCTCGCGCTTTCGCCGGAGGGTTGGCGCCTCTTCGTGAGCCAGACGGTGGAGCAGAACCTCCATCTCGGTGCGACCGCGCTCGCGGATAAGTCGCAGCTCGAGGGGATGCTCGCTCGCGTCTACAACATCTTCCCGAGGCTTGCCGAGCGCAGGCGCCAGCGTGCGGGAACCCTCTCCGGCGGCGAGCGGCAGATGCTGGCACTCGGCCGCGCCCTCATGAGCGCGCCCAGGCTTTTGATGCTCGACGAGCCGAGCCTCGGGCTCGCGCCCACGGTGGTGGAGCAGCTCTACGACACGTTGGAGCGGCTCCACGACGAGGGGCTCACGCTCCTCCTCGCGGAGCAATCGGTTCCGCTCGCGCTGGAGATCGCGGATTACGCCTACGTCCTCCAGACGGGACGCACCGTCCTCGAAGGCCCCGCCGAGGACCTCGAACGCGATCCCCAGGTCCAGCGCATCTACCTCGGGATCAAGAACAGCGACTAGCCGATGCGACCATTTCCTTCGACGCGCGTTGTCCCGTCACTACCGAGGTCACATACCGTGGTTGAGCCCGTCCGTAAGCGGCATTGGTTCCATGAGCGTCCGTAGCGAGTTCGCGGAAAAAACCCCCGTTATCCTCGGCACCGCAACGCCGGGAGGGGGATTTCCGCTCTATGGCTCCGTGATCGTCGATGTCGTGAACGCGCTGGAGCCGAGCCTTGCGATCGAGGCGCGCAGTACCAAGGGCAGCACCGAGAACGTGCCGCTCCTGCTGAAGGGCGCGCTCGACATCGCGCTGGTGCAGGGTGAGGTGGTACAGGGGGCGCTCGCGGCAGGACTGCGCATCCTCGCGGCGATGTACTCGACGCCGGGAATGTTCGTGGTGCGCGGCGACAGCGGGGATCGCGGGATTGCCGATCTCCGCGGCAAGCCCATCGCCTTCGGCGCGCGCGGCTCCGGCCTCGTTATCCTCGCACGCAATGTGCTCGACGGGATCGGCCTCGATCCCGAGCGCGATTTCCAGGCGATCTATCTCGACCGCGCCGGCGATGGGCCGCACATGGTGATGGAGGGCCGCGTCGCCGCGCTTTGGGGCGGCGGTGCCGGCTGGCCAGGCTTCGCAGCGGTGGCGCAGGGGCCGGGCGGCGCTCGCTTCATCGCGCCCGATGCCGAGGAGATCGCGCGCATTTGTGCGAAACATCCCTTCCTGAAGCCGATGACGCTTCCCGCCAACGCCTATCCCGGCCAGGCGCAGCCGATTTCCTCCGTCGGGTCCTGGAACTTCATCCTCACGCGCGGGGACCTCGACGACGGTGTGAGCTATCGTATCGCGCGCGCGCTCCACCGCGGCGAGACCGAGCTCGCAGCACGGCTCCCTCAGGCGCGCGAGACGACCGCGGCCAACACCGCGGCTGCCGCGCCCGGCCTCGCGCTCATCCACCCCGGCGCGCTCCGCTATCTCCGCGAGATCGGACTCGCTCGCTAACCCCAGGAGGCGACATGTACGCGGCACCACCGGTCATCGAGACCACGCTCTTCGCGCGCATCCCCGCCGAGCTCGGGATCGACCGCCCCTCGCACTGGATCGAGTTCAATCAGATCGGCGTGCCGCATCCGACCTTCCTCGAAGGGCCGTCCTTCGACCGCGAGGGCAATCTCTGGGTGACCGACATTCCCTGGGGCCGGCTCTTCAAGATCGCGCCGGACGGATCGATCACCGTCGCGCTCGAATACGACGGCGAGCCGAACGGACTCAAATTCCACAAGGACGGCCGTGCCTTCATCGCCGATCACAAGAACGGGATCATGGTCTTCGATCCCAAGAGCGGGAAGATCGCGTCATACCGGGACCGCGGCGTGGTCGAGCGCTTCAAGGGCGTGAACGACCTCGTCTTCGCCTCGAACGGCGACATCTATTTCACGGATCAGGGCCAGACCGGGCAGCAGGACCGCACCGGCCGCCTCTATCGCCTCAAAGCCAACGGGCAGCTCGAGTGCATTCTCGATTGTATTCCGAGCCCCAATGGCCTTGTGCTCAACCGGGCCGAGACGGTGGTCTATCTCTGCGTCACCCGCGACAACGCGATCTGGCGCGTGCCGCTCCTCAAGGACGGCTCTGCGACCAAAGTCGGCGTCTTCATCCAGATGTCCGGTGGTGTCGGGCCCGACGGCATGGCGATAGACGAGGCCGAGAACCTCGTCGTCTGCCACGTCGGGATGGGCTGCGCCTGGGTATTCAGCCCGCTCGGCGAGCCGCTCTATCGACTCAAGTCCTGCGCCGGACTAACGATCACCAACTGCGCCTTCGGCGGCCCCGAGCGCAAGACGCTCTTCATCACGGAGTCCAAGACCGGGAGCGTCCTCAAAGCGGAGCTCCCGGTGCCCGGACGACTCATGTACTCGCACATGTGACGGCCGACGCCTCACTCACCGCGCCAGAACGGCAGCGTCCCCTGGCGATGTGCGGTCGCGCGGTCGAGGCCGATGTCCTTCAGCGCGCGGTCATCGAGGTCGAGCAACTCGACCCGGCTATGTGCCCGCTCGTGCCAAAGCGCGAGCCGCGTGCGCACGGCCTCTACGCCTCGGCCAAGCCGCGCCTGCCAGCTCCGATCCGGCGCGATCTTGCGGGGACGCCACCCGATGAGGCGGAGGGTCACCGATCCTACCCCCAAATTTCCCTCGGGGAAGGAGGCTGGCTCGACCGGACCCGGGCGCCCAGGTTTCAGGGCTTGCGGCCGCACTGCGTCGAGGGGCTTGTGGATGCGCTCTAAGACCGTTGAGAACATGGTAAAACTCCGAATCCCTGCGTTATCGTCACGCCATTGAAGATGGTCCTATCTCGCACTCGCAACAAATGATCAAATCTTGTATCGTGACTTAGAAAAATTTGGGCATCCAATGAAACGCTCGAACCTGCCGCTGAACGGGCTCCGGGCCTTCGAGGCAGCCGCGCGTCACCTCAGCTTCACGCGGGCCGCCGCCGAGATGAACGTGACGCAAGCGGCAATCAGTCATCAGGTGAAGACGCTGGAGGACCGGCTGGGCCTCGCGCTCTTCCGCCGCCTCCCCAAGGGCCTGCGGCTCACGGAGGAGGGGCAGATGCTGCTGCCGGAATTGGGCGCGGCGCTCGACCGCATCGGCAACGCGCTCGACCGCCTCAGCCAGCGCGGAAGCAGCGTCCTCACGGTCAGCACCCTCACGACCTTCATGCTGACGTGGCTCGTTCCGCGCTTGCCGCGCTTCCAGGCGGCGCACCCGGAGATCGATGTGCGGCTGCTGACGAACCCGCGCCTCGTCGATTTCGACCGCGAGGACGTAGACGTGGCGCTCCGCATCGGCGAGGGCCATTGGCCGGGCCTCGTCACCATCAAGCTTTTCGAGGAGACGATCACGCCACTCTGCGGAACGGCGCATCGCCGGCTCTTGTCCTCGCTCGACGATCTCCGCTCCGTCCCGCTGCTGGATTCCGGCGGCGAGGATTGGGAGATCTGGCTCGGCGCTGCGGGCGTGGGCGATCTCAGCGTCACGCATGGCACCAAATTCGATTCGACCAAGATCGCGGTCGAGGCCGCGATCGACGGCCTCGGCGTCGCCATCGGCCAGGCGAGCCTCTATGCCGAGGACATTGCCGCCGGACGCCTCTTCCAGCCCTATCCACTCTCGGTCGGAAACGGAAAGGCTTACTGGCTCGTCTATCCCCCGGCCACTCAAGACGTGCCCAAGGTCAGGGCATTCCGGGAGTGGATCCTCACGGAGATCGGACGCTCCGCTTAGCCGCGCGGAGTTTTATGCCGCGCTTATGCCTCGCGCGGCAATCTCCTCTCGCATTCCTATGGCCCAATAGAATTCATTTAGCTGCCGAACCAATTGGCAAGCCGTTTGCAACGGTTGGCCGTGATGCGGCTCCGGGGCTCCTTCCCGTAGTTTCGGTGCCGTGTTTCGCGGCACGCCGCTCAGATTCCGACCACCCTTGCGTCTCGGTCGGGTCGGGCGGCGTGTCGACCAATGCAGACAGAACATCTGGGGGGCACATTGATGTATGGCACGAGAATTCGCGGCGCTGCCGCGGTCGCGATCCTTGCGGGCTTGGGGCTGGTGCGCCCCGCAGTCGCACAACAAGCAGCGCCCGCGCCGGCGACGCCAGCGGCACCTGCAGCCTGGGCCGACACGCTCACCTTCACCGGCCAGATTGAGGCCGGCGTCCTCTTCAACCCGGACTCGCCGAGCGATCGACGCAATTTCGGGCATCTCTTCACCGACCGATCTAACCAACCCGTGCTCAATCAAGTGCTGCTGACGGCGCAACGCCCGCTTGATCCAAAGGCCACGGGCTGGGATTACGGATTCAAAACACAATTCATGTATGGCAACGACGCCCGCATCACGCATTACATGGGCGAGTTCGACCACACGATCAACGAGCCCTATCAGATCGACATCGTCGAGGCGAACGTGTCGGTGCACGTGCCCACGATCGGCGAAGGCGGCACTGACGTGAAGCTCGGACAGTACCCGACGCCGATCGGCTACGAAGTGATCGACGCCAGCGGCAATCCGCTTTACTCGCATTCCTACATCTTCAACTTCGGCATTCCCCTGAAGCACACCGGCGGCTACGCGACCATACACCTGAACTCGACGCTCGACCTCTGGGGTGGCGTCGATACCGGCGTCAATGCCTGGCTCGTCAACGGCCACGGCGACAACAACGCCGCGATCGCGGGGCTCGCGGGCCTCGGCCTCACATTGATGGAAGGCAACCTCTCGATCCTCGGCCTCAGCCATTTCGGCCCCGAGAACCCCTGCACGTTGCAGCTGAGCTTCAGCTGCAACGGCGCCTTCCGCACCGAGACCGACGTGGTCATCACCTACAAGGCGAGCGACAAGCTCACCTCGGTCACGGAGATCAACTACATCTACGACTACGGCTTCAACGCGGCGGGCGGCGGCATCGCGCAGTATTTCGAGTACGCAATCAACGACAACTGGTCGACGACCTTTCGCGGCGAGGTCTGGAACGACGCCAAGGGCTTCTATGTCGCGAAGTTCCGCGGCAACTTCGACTTCGTCAACACCGAGCGCGGCCTGCCGACGAGCCCCAACGGCGTGGTCGGCGGCGGGAAGGCGACCTACACCGAGCTCACGCTCGGCGTGACCTGGAAGCCGGATGTGCCCGAGATGTTCAAGGGCTTCATGGTGCGGCCGGAAGTGCGCTGGGACCACAGCGACCGCAAATCCTTCGGCGTGGGAACGCCGAACACGGTCGGCGCGTACAACAACCAGTTCACCATCGGCGGCGACATCGTCCTGCCGTTCTAACGCGCACCGGGGCGAGCCGCCGCATCGCGCGGCGGCAGCTTCGCCAGGAGCGAGAGCACCGCCACGACGAGCCCAACGGCGACGAGGTGCACGCCGAGGTCCATGAAGGTCACGTCGAAGGGGTGAAAGAACTGCAGAAGGAAAGCCGCAATCCCCGCGACCCCGAGACCGCCCATGGCGGCGACAGGGATCGGGGAGAGCGGACACGCCCGCCGCAGCAGCAGGAGCAGGCTTGCACCGAGCGGTAGCCCCGTCGCGAGGATGAAAGCAAGGCAGTGCGAGCTCTCGCCGATTTCCCAGCCCTCGGGTCCGAAGGCAATCCAGTGCCGGTAGCAGCTATAGCCGCTGCTCGCGATCCAGAGAGCGAGCGTTGGGAGCGGCAGCAGCGCCCATAGCCGCGAGCGGTCGGGAAGGCTCAACTCGAAAGCCGCGAGCACACCTGCGATCCCCGTGACGAGCGTTGCCGCGAGCTCGATCGCGAGCTTCGGGTCGCGCGCGCGCTCGAGGAACGTCCGCAAATCTGAGAAGACGAGGATGCCGATCGCCGCAAGCGCCGCGACCGGCAGCAGCCAGAGTACCGTGCGCATGGCCGGCGGGGGGAGCCGGCGCATGGGCGTCGCATCCGCCGCGAGCCGCTCAATCAGCCGTTCCGTCGCGCCGCTCACCTTCATGCTCCCCTCAAGTGCGCGCGCAGTGCCTTGATCGCGCGATGGATGCTCACTTTCAGCGATCCCGCCGACTTGCCGCTCGCCTGCGCCGCCTCTTCAAGCGACATCTCCCGGAGCTTCACCAGCTCAATCGCCTGCCGCTGGCCCTCCGGCAGCGTCGCAACGGCAAGGGCGAGCTCCGCCGCGCGATCGGCGGCGTCTTTATCCTTATTCGCCGCGGGATCGGCAAAGGTTTCATAGGCCTCCTCGTCCGCGACTTCGCGTGCGTCCGAGCGCATCCGACGCCGCAGCAGGTCGATCGAGCGCCGCCGTGCGATCGCCGCGAGCCAAGGCGTGAATGGCCGCCGGGGATCGTAGGTGTGGCGCACCCGGTGAATTGTGAGAAGCACGTCCTGGACGACGTCCTCGATGCGGTCCGGCCGCCGGTGCTGTCGTGCCACCACGGCGCGGATGAATGGGAGACAGTCGCGCAGCAGCGCCTCGTAGCAAGCGCGGTCGCCCGCCTGCGCCGCCGCCATCAGTCGCGACCAGCGCTCATCTCTCACGACATCGTGACCGGATTCTTCGGCCGCCATCCCTAATTCCGCCTGTCCAGACGTAACTTCGCCGAGCAACCCGCGAACCCAAGAATGCGGGCGCTCGGCAACAGCCGGTGGTCCGCGGGATCCTAATCATAGCGGGAGAGAGTTCGATGCAAAAGCAGTCCACCCGGATTTCCGTTCTCGTGGCCTCGGCGGTTGCCGCGACCCTTGGCGGCGCAGTGCTCGCCAATGCGGCCGGCCCCGTCGCGGAGCCGACGAGCTTCAAGTCCGAGAAGTGTTACGGCGTCGCCGTCGCAGGCATGAACGATTGCGCCTCGACCAGCAGCCATTCCTGCGGGGGCCTCGCCAAGATGACCGGCGATCCCCAGTCCTGGATCTTCGTGCCGGCCGGCACCTGCGCGAAGATCAACGGCGGCAGCCTCACGCCGAAGAAGTCGTGAGCGACCGGCTCTGACGGAAGGGAGCGGGTTCGATGACCTCGACGATGCGGCACTCGGCGCCGATACCGGCGCGCGCCGGCCTCGGCCTGCGCGGACCGCACCTCGCCGAGGTCCTCGCGACCCGCCCCGCCGTCGCTTGGTTCGAAGTGCATCCCGAGAACTATATGGGCGAGGGTCCCGCCCTTGCCGCGCTCGAGCGCATCCGCCGCGACTATTGCCTGAGCCTGCACGGCGTCGGCCTCTCCCTCGGCAGCGCCGAGGGCATCGATCGCGCGCATCTCGCGCGGCTCCGGCGTCTCGTCGAGCGGCTCGAGCCGGGCCTCATCTCCGAGCATCTCTCCTGGAGCGTGAGCGGCGGCATCTACCTCAACGACCTGCTGCCGCTGCCGCTCGAGGAGGAGAGCCTCGCGATCGTCGCGCGAAACGTCGAAACCATGCAGGAGGCGCTGGGACGGCGTGTGCTCGTTGAAAATCCCTCCGCCTATCTCCGCTTCCGCCATACCACCATTCCTGAACCCGAGTTTCTCGCGGCCCTCGTGCACAGAACCGGCTGCGGTCTCCTCTGCGACGTCAACAACGCCTATGTGAGCGCGGTCAATCTCGGCGGCGATCCCCGCGCCTATCTCCATGCGCTGCCGCCCTTCGCCGTCGGCGAGATTCACCTCGCAGGGCATTTTCGGACGGAGCGGCAGGGCCGCACCCTGCTGATCGACGATCACGGCTCGCAGGTCTCCGAGCCGGTCTGGGAGCTTTACGCCGAGGCGCTCGGGCGCTTCGGAGCGGTGCCGACCCTCATCGAATGGGACCGCGAGCTTCCGTCGCTCGACCTGCTGATGCGCGAGGCAGCCCGTGCCGACGGGATCGCGCGCCGCGCCTTGGACGGAGCCGACCGTGCCCGGGTTGCGTGAACTGCAGCGGGATTTCCGCGCGGCACTGCTCACGGGCGAGGCGTCCGCCCTCGCCCCGTTCCTTCTCGGGGATGATATCCGCTGGGAGAGTCGACTCGACATCCACCGGAACAATGTCCGAGGCACCCTCTCGACGGTTCTGGTGGAATGCTTTCCGGCGGTGCGAAGGATCGTTGACGCGCGATTCTTCGACTACGCCGCCGACGCCTTTCTCCGAGCAAGGCCGCCGGTGAGCCCATGCCTCCACGACTATGGCGCAGATTTCCCGGATTTCCTCGCGAACTTCGCACCGTGCCATGATCTCCCCTATTTACCGGACGTAGCGTGGCTGGAGTGGCTCCTGCACCGCGCGGCCGTCGCCGCGGAGACGCCGTTTCTCGGAACGGCGTCGCTCGCCGCGGTTACAGTCGAGCGCACGCCGGTGCTGCGGCTGCATTTCCATCCCGCATTCGGGCTTCTCCAATCGCCATGGCCGGTCGAGCACATTTGGGAAGCGAACCGGCCCGGACAGGAAAGCGATGCCCCGATCGATCTCGGCTCGGGCGGCGTCCGTCTCGAGGTCATGCGCCGCGATGGGAGCGTCCGGCTGCGGAGCCTCGACGCCCCGACCTTCGCCTTTCGCCGCGCGCTCCACGAGGGAGTGGCGCTCGAGGCAGCGGCCAGCGCGGTGCTCGCGCTTGATCCCGATTTCGATCTTGCCGCGGGATTGTCGGCGCTCTTCGGCGAGGGACTCGTCACGGAGCTATCGACGTGATCGCGACTGCGGCGCGGCTCTTCCTCAGCCTTGCGGAGCGCATTCCGCTTTGGCTGGTGCAGCTCTTCTTCCGGGTCGGCGTATCCGGGATCTTCTTCAATGCAGGGCTCGGCAAGGTCCAGAGCTGGTCGCAAACGGTTCAGCTCTTCGCCGACGAATACAAAGTGCCGCTGCTGCCGCCGGAAATCGCGGCGAAGATGGCTGCGGCCGTCGAGCTCGGCTGCCCCATTCTGCTCGTCCTAGGCCTTGCCACGCGGCTTGCGACCCTGCCGATGCTGGTGATGTGCTTCGTCATCGGCGCTCTCGTCTATCCGGAGTTCTGGTACGAGCAGGTACTTTGGGCGGGGCCGCTGCTCTATCTGCTCGCGCGCGGTCCCGGGCCGCTCTCGCTCGATCGCCTGCTGGCGCCCTTCCTCTTCTCAGGTGCGGGTGCGCGAGATCACGTGCTGGATCAGCGATGAGATCGAGGGGGTCTCGCCCTTCTGGAACGGCACCGGGCGGCAGACCCCCATGATGATGGTGCCGAGCCGCGCCATACGCTGCGCGGCGTAAACGGCTTCCGCCAGATCCGCCGCCACCTTCTCGAGGAGCCCCGTGCCGATGTGCTGCATGAGCGCGCCGGTCACGAGGTCGACCGCGCCGAGCTTTCCGGTCTCCAGCAGCAGCCGGCGCAGCAGATGCGTCGTCGCGGCGAGTCCGGGCCGGTGGCCATAGGCGCCGGCGATGCCGCGCACCATCCGGAGGCCGCAGCCCAGGAAGAAGATCGTGTCCGTAATCGCGATCGGGCTGATCGCGGTGATGGTGAAGGCCTGAAGGACCGCCGCGCGCACCGCGCCCTCGGCCTGGGCGTCGAGCGGGCGGATCACGCATTGCGAGAAAATCTCGATCTGCTGCGCGGCCGTGTGATGCGGCTGCACCTGGCGGCGGAAGGACTCGATGGCCGCGTGGCCCACGACCTCCCGCGGTAGCGCCGAGAGCACGTGGCCGATCTCGCGCCGTGCCTCATCGGTGGTGAGCGTCGTTCCCACGGGCATCAGGCGAAGCTGAACCGTCTCGACGCTGCGCAGCCGGAAGAAGCTCCTGAGCTCGCTCAGCACGAAGTAGAGCCCGCCGAGGACGCCGGCTCCGACCGCGACCGAGGCGACGATCCCCGTCGCGAGATTGCGTTCATAGGCCGCGAGGATCCAATTCGCGGCATCGACGCCGAGCCAACCCACGAGGAGGAGCCCGATGCCGAGGATCGCGAGCTTCGCCCCGCGCCGGTGCCGGCGCGGCGGCGGCGCGGGCTCTGGCTGCATCATGTCCGCAGGCTCGGGCGTCGCGATGGGACCCAAGACTTTCGTCTCGATGACGCGCGGCGCGGGTGCGGCCTCCCGCTGCGGCGCCGCGGGCGGAGGCAGCTCGACCTCGATCACGCGCGGCCCGAGGCCCTGCGATGCTTCCGGCTTGTCGCTCATCGCAAACGGTCCCCCAGCAGGAATTCGAGGGCAGCATCGAGGTTGATGTGGGGAACGCCGTCGGTGGGCGAGGCATCGACGCCCGCGGGCTCGAAGATCGGCACATTGAGGAAGGGCGTGCCCCAGCTCTCTCGCGGCGGCGGCTTGATCGGCACGCTGCCGACGAAGAGCTGGACCTGCTTCGCCGAGCCCACGGGCTTGCCGATCACGACTTGCACGCGCTGGCCGTCGATCTCCTGCGTCGCCTCTTGGGTCGCGACCACCGAGGCGATCGCCATGGCGTCGACACTCGCGCTGCTGCCCCGCATCTCCACCGTCGAGCCCGCGGCCATGTTGCGCAGGAGCTCCGCGAGATTGTCGCGCTGGATGCTCGGAACGTGATCCGCCTTTGTCGCCGCGAAGAGCACCTTCTCGATGCTGGCGCCGCCGAGGAGCGTCATAAGGATCGAGCGCTGGCCGTAGCGAAAGCTCCCGACCAGGGCCTCGATCGCCAGCTTCGTGTCCTCGAAGGCCTCGGGCCCCGCGAGCAGCGAGCGCAGAACGTCCACCAGCACGATCTGCCGCGTGAAGTGGCGGAAGTGCTGCTGGTAGAACTCCGCTACGGCCTGGCGCTTGTAGACCTCGAAGCGCGCGTGCATGAGATGGGCGAGACTGCCCTGCGCGGGCTCGACGGTCCCCTCGGGCAAGTCGAGCGGGCAGAAATGCAGATAGGGCGCGTCGTCGAGCAGTCCCTGGCAGAGGAACCGGCCGGGCTGCAGGAAATTGAGTCCGTGCTCGTTGCGGGCCTTGAGGAGATAGGCGCGGTAAAGCTCGTATGCCTGGTTTGCGACCGCCTCATCCGCGGGTTTGGTCGGGTTCTGGCGGGCGATATAGCCGAGGAATTCCTGGCCGATCGTCGCGCGGATGCCGCTGCGGCAGAGGCGCAGCATGGTGCGCGACCATTCGGCATAGGTCTGCGTCAGGAGCGGCAGGTCGAGCAGCCATTCGCCGGGGTAGTCGACGAGCTGGAGCCGCAAGATCCCCGTATCGCCCGCGAGCTTGCCGAGCGTGTTCGCGGGCGTGAAGCGGAGGTCGAGCTCGATCTCGCTCACGTCGGTCGTGCGCTCGGGCCAATCCGGCGGCCGCGCGCTCATCTTCGCGATGTTGGTGGTGTAGGGAAAGCGCGGCAGGGTCTGCGCGCCGATGCTCTCGAGCTTTGCCGAGAGGAACCGCTTCTCCGACACCATCTTAAGGAGCGGCATGCGCGGCGAGCCCTGGGTCGCGCTCAGGAGATTGTGGATGAGGCTCGTGATGAAGACGGTCTTGCCGGCGCGGCTCAGGCCCGTGACGGCAAGCCGGACCGTCGCGCCGGTCGCGAGGTCCTTGATCTGCCCGGCCTTGGCGAGGAACGCCGGTGCCTTGCCGATGACCTCCGTCGCCTTCCCGAGGACGGTCGAGAACGAGGGGAGCTTCGCCATGTCCGCGCGCCTAATGCCCTCCGGGCGGGAAGGCCGGCATTATGCGGGGATAGCGCGACGAAAGGCAATTCGCGTCGAAAGGCGCGGCCCCCGGCGGAAGTGGCCCTAACGATCGATGGGCGTCAGGCCTTCGCGTGCTGCTTCATGTGCTCGGCGATAGCGGCCTGCGCGCGCTTATGCAGCTCCTGTTGCGGCACGTCTTCCGTGTGCGTGGCGACGTGCCAGACGTGACCGAAGGGATCCTCGAAGGATCCCATGCGATCGCCGTAGAATTTGTCCTCGATCGGCCGCAGGGTCTTGGCGCCCGCGGCTGCCAAGCGCTTTGCCGTGGCGTCGACGTCCTCGACATAGAGATGGATCGAAACGCCGGAGCCGCCACTGAGGCGCGGGCCGTGCGCACCCATTTCCGGAAACTCGTCGCTGAGCATGATCTTGGAATCGCCGATGCCGAGCTCGGCGTGGCCGATCTTGCCGTCGGGATGCGCGATGCGCAGTACCTCCTTCGCGCCGAAGGCCGTCTTGTAGAAGGCGATGGCGCGCTCCGCGCCGTCGATCGTCAGATAGGGAATGACGGAGTGATACCCTTCGGGAATCGGCCTGATCTTGCCTGCGGGCATGTGATCACCTCCTCTCGGGAAAGGCGCCTTCGCGCGAAGCATCTATGAATCTGGTTTCGCGCGAGCAATGGTCAATCCCGCCCCGCGACGATCACGCTAACGCCGCGCGAAAGCACGCGACGATCTCCGGCAACTGGTCGTCGCGGAGCGAAACCGGAGAGAGAACGAGCACGCCCTCGCCCGCGCGCGAGACGTTGCAGCGGAGACTCGGTGTGCCCGCCTCGAGCCGCCGCGCAACCGTCCGCATGTCGCGCCCGTCGCGCCGCGGATCGAGGCGCACTTCGAGAAAGGGAATGCCGCTCTCGCGCGAGTCCGTCGCGGGCTCGATCGCGAGGCCGGGGATCGCCTGCAATCCCGTGCGCAATTCTGCCGAGAGCCTGCGCCAGCGCTCGACACGCGCGCCGGTATCGCCGGCGAAAAGTCGGAGCGCCGTCAGAAGCCCTACGATCTCCTCCTTGCCGACCTTGCAGGGCCGGCCGATTCCGTGCTGCGGCAAGCCGGGCAGGCTCTGCTTACTGATGAAAGTCGGCGGCGGGTTGAACTGCTCGTAGAAGAGATCGAGGTCGAGCATCTGCAACGCGGCAGCAGCGATGAGCTCGCGCTTGCCCGCGAGGATGCCCGAGGCCTGCGGTCCGCCGATCGCCTTGCCGCCGCTGAAGGCGACGAGCGCCGCGCCCTCTGCGATGAAGCGGCGCAGGTTCTCCTTCGGCGGGAGCTCGGCCGCGGCGTCGACGACGACCGGAACGCCCTTGGCGCCCGCGGCCGCGACGACCTCCGGGAGCGGCGGCTGGGCGAAAGGCTTCGCGAGGTAATAGACGGCGGCGGTGCGCTCCGTGATTGCCGCCGCGATCTCCCAGGCCTCGGTGTCGCGCACGCCCGTCCCTGCGAAGCGGTCAGGCAATCCCACCTCGACGACGCGGGCGCCGAGCGCGCGCGCGGCGCGGTCGTAGAAATTGCGATGGCTGCGCGGCACCAGGATCTCATTCCTCATCCCGGAAGTGTCGGGCAGACGGTTCATCTTCTCGGGATCGAGGCCGGTCATGCAAGCAGCCAATCCCAGTAGCACACCCGCCGCCGCGCCGGAGGTGGCGAGCCCCGCCTCGGCGCCGGTCGCCTCGGCAATCGCGAGGCTCGCACGCGCCTGCAACTCCACCATATCGACGCAGTATTGCGAGGCCTCGACCATCGCCTGCGCGACCTCGGGCGCCATGATCCCGCCGGAGAGCCGCGTATTCGTGCCATAGGCATTGATGATGGGCGTGACGCCGAGACGCTCGTAGATGCTGCTCATGGATGACCCGACCCCAGGAATCGCCCCCGCCTTGACCGGGGGGCCCAGGCAAGGAATAACCGCGGTCGCGCTCGGAGGCAAAACACCGGTAGAGAGGGGGCGGAGATGGCGGGGAAGCGGTTCGGCGGCGCCGAAGCTGCATATGGTGCAAACGCGGCTTCGGCGGCCGGGACGAAGCGGGCGGCGGAGGCCGCGATTGCGGTGCTTGAAGCCGGCGGCAACGTCGTCGATGCCGCGATCGCGGGCTCGGCGGTACTCGCGGTGATGATACCCAACGCCACCAGCATCGGCGGCGATCTCCTCTGCCTCGTCAAGGTCGGGGACGCGCCGATCATGGCCGTCAACGCCACCGGCGCCGCGCCGAAGCGTGCGAGCATCGAGGCCTACAAGGCGCTCGGACACCGCTTCGTGCCGGATTCGGGCGGGCTCACGGTGCAGGGACCGGGCCTCGTCGCTGGCTGGCAAGCTCTTCACGAGCGCTGGGCAACCAAGCCCTTGGCGGAGTTGCTGGCTCCCGCGATCGCATTGGCACGCGACGGATTTCCCGCGGGCTGGCGCGTCGCCGTCGCGGCGCAGCATCGGGCCAAGGATTACGCGGGCCTTCCAGGCTTCTCCTCCGTTTTTGCGCCGGGCGGCCAGCCGCTCCAGGAAGGCGCGCACTTCGTCCAGCCCGCGCTCGCGCGTACGCTCGCGACCATCGCCGAGAAGGGGCCGCGCGTCTTCTACGAAGGGCCGATCGCCCGCGACATCGCAAGTGCGGTGCAGCAGTCCGGGGGCTTCCTCGCGGAAGACGATCTCGCGGAGATAAAGGCCGAGGTGCTGCCGGTGCTGAAGGCGCGCTATCGCGGGCTCGAGGTCGCGACGCAGCCGCCGGTGACGCAGGGTCTCATCCTGCTGCGCGCGCTGCGCCTCCTCGAGGAGCTCGTGCCCGATCCGCATCGCATTCCGGCGGAGCAATTCTGGGCGCACGCGGCGCGCGCGCTCCGTCGCGCCTTCGACGAGCGGGTCGCCATCCTGCGCGACGGGCCCGAGGCGCGGGCGCACGCGGAGGCGATCATTGCGGGGCGTGCGGAGAGCCTCGGCCTGCCGCGCTTCGAGTTCGCGGGCACCGCCGACAACACCTCGAAGATTTCCGTGCTGGACCGCGACGGCAATGGTGTTTCGCTGATCCAGAGCGTCTTCGCGGAGCTCGGCTCGGGCGTGGTCGCGCCCGAGACCGGCATCCTCCTCAACAATCGCATGATGAGCTTCTTCCTCGATCCCGCGCGCGCCAATCACCTGGCGCCGGGACGGCGCACCATGCACACGCTCCACACCTTCATGGCGTCCGACGGCAAGGGGCTCAAATGGATCGGCGGGTCGCCCGGCGCCGACAACCAGCCGCAGGTGAACCTCCAGGTCCTCGCGCGCATCCTCGATTTCGGCGAAGCGCCGGAGGCGGCAGTCGCCGCGCCGCGCTGGTCGGTTGTCCCCGGCACCAAACCCAAGGACATTGCGACACTATCCCCCGGCATCGAATGCGAAAAAGGCGTGTCGCCGGAATTACAGGCGGAATTTGCCGCGGCGGGATTCGCGGTGACTGAGAAGCCCGAACTCCGTGCCGGCAGCAGCAAGATCGTGGGACGCGACGTGCGGTCGGGCGAGCTCGGTGCTTTTGCGGACTGGCGGCGCGAAGGAGATGTCGCGGCCTGCTAAGCGCGCCGCGCGAGGAAGCCTGCGATCAGGCCCCGCGCCTTCGCGATGGCAACATCGGCCACGCCGGCGGCCTCGTCCTCAGGCAGATCGTCCTCGCGGCATTGCGCGATGATCTGGAAACGGCGTTCGTTCAGGTAAATCTCGCGCTCGACGGCGTTGGGTAGACGCGCCGCGGAGGTCGCGACGCTGACGGCGTAGACCATGGCGAGGCCGGTCCATCTCTCATTCATCGTCGGACCTCGCGCCGAGGCTCATCGTCCACGCGCCTCGCGCGTGGGCGAGCGCCGGTAGAGGCTTCTCTCGACGAGATCGGCCTCGGCCTCGAAAGCGGCGGCAAGCGTTAACAATGCCGCCGCGTTCGCACGGTCCTCCGTCCCATCCGCCAGATGGCGGTAGTGATGGACACGGCCGCGCATGAAATCGGTGTCGAGCATGGGCTTCTCTAAAAAGCCAGGGGTTACGCAGCGATCCTTGACTTTTCAGGGTTAAAGAATCCCTAAGGATCCAGGCCGAGTAGCGGGAAAGGCGCGGCACTCACCTTCGACGCATAGTTGAAACCGGGCCGCCGCTACCCACCTAATGGGCAATGGCGGGCCCAGTCCCGTGCCGGCCGAATCGGGAGGACAGGTCCATGCTCATCAGCGGCTCACTCATCGTCGCGGGCGCCTTCGCGTTCTTGGGCATCGTCGTGGTGGCGCTCAGCGTCCGCACGGTGCCGCAGGGCTACACCTACGTGGTCGAGCGGCTAGGCCGCTATTACAAGACGCTCTCGCCGGGTCTCAATCTCATCGTGCCGATCATCGACAGCGTGCGCGCGCGCGTCAGCATGCGCGAGACCGTGCTCGACATTCCCGAGCAGTCCGTCATCACCCGCGACAACGCGGCCGTTTCGGCGGACGGCGTGCTCTTCTACCAGGTGCTCGATCCCGTCAAGGCGACCTACGAGGTCGTGAGCCTGCCACAAGCGATCCAGACCCTCGCGATGACGACGCTGCGCAACGTGATGGGCTCGATGGAGCTCGACGAGATCCTCTCGAAGCGCGAGACCATCAACGCGCATCTGCTGCAGGCGCTCGACGAGGCAACGGCGTCCTGGGGCGTGCGCGCGGCCCGTATCGAGATCCGCGACATCCGTCCGCCCGACGACATCGTTCAGGCGATGGGGCGCCAGCTCAAGGCCGAGCGCGACAAGCGCGCGCAAATCCTCGAGGCCGACGCCAACAAGGAGAGCCAGATCCGGATCGCGCAGGGAAAGCTCGAGGCCGCGAAGCTCCAGGCCGAGGCGCGCGAGCGCCTGGCACAGGCGGAGGCGACGGCGACCCGGCTCGTCTCCGAGGCCGTCGCAAGCGGCTCGGTGCAGGCGATCAACTACTTCCTCGGCCAGAAATACGTCGAGGCGCTCCAATCCTTCGCCGCCTCGCCCAACCAGAAGATCCTGATCCTCCCCACGGAATTTGCGAGCCTCGCGGGCACCGTCTCCGGAGTCGGCGAGATCGTGAAAGAGGTCTTCGGCGGAGGCGGCGGT
>DATJVP010000171.1:0-7408 GCA_035581425.1 Allostellaceae bacterium
TCGCGGCTACCGGTGCCGGCGCATTGCAAACAGGGTGCCGCAAGATGAACGACAGCGCCGACAACACCGGACCGCGCGTTTGGCAGCCCGCAGCGGCTCTTTCGGAGGTCAAGAGTCATTCCGCGAGAAGTACAATCAAAAACCGGACTGGATCGAGCAGGAGTGCGCGATATAGCTTCCTCCGGGAAAGCCGGCGTTGCGGTTGGCCGAAGCATGAAGCCGGCGTAAGGAGCGTTCATTGCTGAGAACCATCGGCGTGTTGATCGTGATGGCGTCGGTCGCTGCGGGGTGCGCTCCGCACGCGGCGCTCGACAATGCCGACGGTGCGGTCGAAAGTCGCTACAAGACCGCGCCCGATCCCCCACAAGGATATGCGCGGGTCTACATTCTTCCGATCGGGCTGACGACCTTCTGGGGCGGCCATTCGGAGTTGGCGGGCGACATATTTCTCGGCAGCGACAAGAGCGATCAGGTTTTCGTCGGCGGCGTCAGCCCGGGCAGGTTTCTAGCCTTCGATCTTCCCGAGGGCAGCTACTACTTGAGCGCGGTCCCCTGGGCTGTCGCATCCACGCCTTCCGCGGAGACATTTCTGCTTCATGCGGGAACGGTGCTATTCCTCAGGCCGCGGAGTTACGGCACCAGCGGCGCGGAAGGCTTGCTTGGCTTCCTGATTTTGCCGGCGAGGCAACCCGACGATCCGCAATTCGAAGGGCTGGACGCTGCGGCCGGAATTTCAGATATCCAGCCGATGCGAATGGCAGCGATATCTCCGGCGGCGACGCGCGCCGAGGGCGTAAAGCAGCACGATTGAGATGCCGGACGTCAGGCACTAATTGCGGCTGAGCGCCGCCGGGAGCGTGGGGCGGGCTCCCTCATGCGCGGACCAGATATTTCTCGATGACGGCTGGATTCGGTTCCACGCCGAGTCCGGGGTCCTGCGGCAGATGCGCGAAGCCGTCGGCGATGCGCACGGGATTCCGCGCGAGGTTGCGCGTTATCTCGCCGGGCTCTACGCAATATTCCATCACGAGCGCATTCGGGATCGCGCAGAGGAAATGTAACGATGCCGCCGTGTTGATGTCGGTCGTGAAATTGTGATTGCACACTTTGCGCCCGAGCCGATGCGCGAGGTCGGCAATCTTCATGGATTGCGTGAAGCCGCAGCGAGTGAGGTCTATCTGCACGACGTCGATGCCGCCTTGCTCGATAAGGCGCGCAAAGCCCGTGACCGTGCACTCCTCCTCGCCGGCGGCGATCCGCTGGGTGCACGCGGCGGAGACCTTTCCATAGCCCTCGTAATCGTCGGGATGCAGCGGCTCCTCGATCCAGAAGAGATCGTATTGCCTGAATAGCTCCGCGCGCTGGATCGTCGTTTTGGCGTCCCAGATGAGGCCGACATCCAGCATGAGATCGTTGCTGTCGCCGATCGTCCTGCGGATCGCTTCCAGGAATCGGCAGTCGGTCTTCGCGTCCTGCCCGAAGGGCTCCCAGCCGAATTTGACGGCGGTGTGGCCGGTGTCGATCGCACGCTTGGCGCGCTCCGCGGTCGCTTCGGGCGTGAATTGGAACATGTTCGAGGAATAGACGCGCATCTTGTCACGGAGTGCTCCGCCGAGAAGACGGTAGATCGGTTGGCCGAGCGCCTTCCCCTTGATGTCCCAGAGCGCGATGTCGATCCCCGCCATCGCCTGTATCACTGCGCCCTGGCGGCCATAGTAGAGTGTGCTGCGAAACATCTTGTCCCAGAGGCGGGTCGTCTCGAGCGGGTCCTCGCCCAGCAGAAGCGATTTCAAGCCGGTGACCAACGTGTGGGAGTAGGGCGCCTCGATGATTGCCTTGACGACGGCGGGACAGCCGTCGACCTCGCCCCATCCGACGATCCCCGCATCGGTGCTGATCTTGACGATCAAGGCATCCTGCGAGCTGTCGGTGCGCTGCTGGATCTCGGGCAGGCGCAAGTAGAATGCGTCGACGCCGGTGATCTTCATTCTGGCTCCCGATCCTCCTTGTCTTGGGCTTCCGCCTCAGGCCATGCCGAGCTCGCGCTCCGCGACGGCGAGGCTCTCGGCCAGGATGCCCACCATCTCGTCGATCTCCTCGGCGGTGGAGATCAGCGGCGGTGCGAAGGCCGCGAAGTCGTTGCCGCAGCGGAACAGAAGCCCGCGCGCCCGCGCCTCGCGCTCGACAATCTTTCCGGGCCGTGTCGCGGCCGGAAAGCGCTCGCGCGTCGCGCGATTCTTTACGAGCTCCACACCCTGCAACAGCCCCGCGCCGCGGACGTCGCCGATGATCGGAAAGCGCTCGGCGAGTTCGACCAGCCTGAGCCGCAGCCGCTCGCCCTGAAGTCTGGCATTGCCGACGACGTCGTCCTCGACGAGCTGCGTCACCGCGGCAATGCCGGCCGCGCAGGCGACGGGATTGCCGGCATAGGTGTGGCCGTGATGGAACTGAACGTTGTCCTCGCTCTCGCCGTAAAAGGCCGAGGCGATGCGGTCGCGAATGAGAATTGCCGCCAGCGGCGCGTAGCCGCCGCTCATGCCCTTGCCGCAGGCCGTGATGTCCGGCGGCGCTTTGAAATACTCCGAGCCGAACATCGTGCCCAGGCGACCGAAGCCGGTGATGATCTCGTCATAGATCAGCACGATGTTGTGCCGGTCGCAGATCTCGCGCAGGCGCGGCAGGTAGTCCGGCGGCGGCACCACGAATCCCGCAGAGGAGATGGAGATCGGCTCGACGATGACAGCCCCGACAGTCGCGGGATCCTCGGCTTCGATGGTGCGCTCGATGAGCTCGACGCAAGTCCTGCCGCAGGAGGGATAACTCTGGTCGAAAGGGCAGCGGTAGCAATAGGGCGGATGCACGTGAATGAAGCCGACGCCGAGCGGCTCGTAGACGGACTTCCGCTCCCGGCCGCCGCCTGCGGAGAGCGCGCCCATCGTCCCGCCGTGATAGGCGCCGTAGCGGCTGATGATCTTGTATTTCCGCGGGTTGCCGGTCTGCTGGTGATATTGCCGCGCGAGTTTCATTGCGGCCTCGGTCGCCTCCGATCCGCCGCTCAGGAACTTGAGCGCCGTTACGCCCTCCGGCGCGATCTTCAACAGCATCTGCGTGAGATCGAGTGCGGGCCCGCTGGTGCTGTGCAGCGGCGGCGCGAAAGCGAGCCGCCGGAGCTGGCTCGACATCGCCTCGACGATGGCCGCATTCCCGTGCCCGAGGCTGGTGACGAAGACGCCGGAGAGTCCGTCGATGTATTTTTTGCCGTCGGAATCGGTCAGGCGGATTCCGCGGCCCTCCGTGAAGATCAGCGGGTTCTTGGCGAACTCCTGCATCTGCATGAAGTCGAGGAAGAGCGAGGGGATCACGTTCCGAGACTTCATGACACTCTCCGCTTGCGAGCCTATTGCGCCGTCCGGATACGGTAGCGCCCTCGTCGGCTTGACGCTATCGGAGACCGTCACCCATGCTGACAGCGGGAACGGAGCTGCAGGAGGCCCCCTCATGCGGATCGATGCCGTCGATTTCTTCTATCTTGCCATGCCGGAGATCACCCTCGAGGGCGATGGCAGCCAAGACGCTCTTCTCGTGCGGGTAAGCGCCGGCGGCTTCGAGGGGTGGGGCGAATGCGAGGCCTCCCCTCTGGTCTCGATCGCGGCTGCGGTCTGTCCGCGCTCGCATGGCGCCTGCCAGCCGGTGCTCGCATCGGTCTTGGGAGAGCGTCTCGACGGCGTCGCGGACATCGCGCGCATCTCCCGCCTCGTGCGGCGCAACAGCCTCGACCTGTTGCAGACCGCCCACACGCTCTCGGGCATCGAGATCGCGCTTTGGGATCTGCTGGGTCGCCGACTGAGCGAGCCCGTCTACCGGCTCCTCGGCATCAGGCGGGCCTTTCCAAAGATGCCTTACGCCTCCGTGCTTTTCGGTGACCACGCCGCGGACACGCTGGCGAAAGCGCGCACCGCCCGGGCCGGGGGTTTCCGCGCCGCGAAATTCGGCTGGGGTCCCTACGGCCAAGGGAGCGTCGAGGAGGATCGCGATCAAGTGGCGGCCGCGCGCGAAGGGCTCGGGCCCGACGGCGTTCTCCTCGTCGACGCCGGCGCCATCTGGGTCGACGACCTCACAGCCGCGCGGCAGCGCTTGATCGCACTCAAGGCCGCGAATGCGCACTGGCTCGAGGAGCCGTTCGTGAGCGGCGCGCTCGAGGCATATCGCGCGCTCGCGACGGAGGCGGGGAAACTTCGGCTCGCCGCTGGCGAGGGAAGCCACGACACCTACATGGCGCGGCACCTCATCGATCACGGCGGCGTCGGCTTCATCCAGATCGACACCGGACGCATCGGCGGAATCGGACCGGCGAAGGAGATCGCCGACTATGCCCAAACCCGGGGAGTGACGTTCGTCAATCACACCTTCACCTCGCACCTCGCCCTCAATGCATCGATCCAGCCCTATGCGGGCATGGAGGAGCATCGCATTTGCGAATATCCGGCGGAGCCGAAACCCCTCGCCTTCGAGCTCACTCGGAACCACCTGCTGCCCGGCGCAGACGGCTTGATCCGGCTGCCGGAAGCGCCCGGCCTCGGGATGACCATCGATCCCGCGGCGATCGCTCGCTATGGGGTCGAGGTCGAGATCAGGGCGAAGGGCGATCTTCTCTATCGCACGCCCTCTTTTGCCGCGCCGGCCACCGGAACGCGCTCAATTTGACCAGCGAGGGAGTTTGCAGTCGCCGGAATCGGCGCTACTGTGACGCGATCGGTGCGGCATCGAGCGTGGCGCGAATGCGCTCGGGTTTCAGCTCAAAGCCGGCCAGGCGGTCCGCACCGCGGCAGGGGCTAAGGAGTCATTCCGGCGATACCGCACGCACTTCGGTTGCGCACCTTCACATTGCCAGCGTCGCGATCGGCGAGATCGCGTCACCACTCGGAGGTCACCCACTCGGGTCGATCGACGGCCCGGAGGATAATGAGGAGGAACAGCCATGAATTGCACACGCCGCATCGTGCTTGCGCTTGGCCTCGCGGTGCTCGCGTCGCCGGCCTTCGCGCAAGAGCCGACGTTCTTCAACGAATCCAAGCCGCTGTTCGACAATTGCGGCGATCCGTCCCTGGCGAAGGCGATCAAGGAAGGAATCACCCTCGGCTTCTCGCAGAATCCACCGGAGGCAATGCTCGACGAGAAGACGAAGCAGCCGAGCGGGATCGATTGGGAGATCAACAAGGCCGTGCTCGACTGGATCGGCGTCAAGACGATCAAGGTCGAGTGGATGCCTTGGGAATCGCAGATACCGGCGCTGCTTTCGAAGCGCACGGACGTCATCGCCGGCAACATCCATCACACTGCCGAGCGCGACAAGGTCATCAGCTTCAGCGGACCCGCCTATTGGTACGGACCGGTGATCGTCGTCGGCAAAGGCAATCCGCTCGGCGTCAAAACCTATGACGACCTCAAGGGGAAGACCGTCGGTGCCATCTCGGGTTCTGCGGCAGAGTTCTATCTGCGCAAGATCGGCGTCACGCCGACGCCCTTCAAGGCGGAGGTCGACGAGCTCCAGAGCCTCAATCAAGGCCGCCTCCAGGCCGTGCTCGAGGACGACCTCGTCTATCTCGAATTCGTGAAGGCCAATCCGACCAACAATCTGGAGCCGCTCTGGAGTATTGCGGCTCCGGCCGACATCATCAATGGCGGCGGCTACGGCATGGCGCGCTTCGCCATGCGCAAGGAGGATTGCTCGCTGCGCGCGGCCTACACCCAAGGGCTCGCGGAGCTGCGCGCCAATGGGAATGTAAGCTACATCCTGAAGAAGTATGGGCTCAGCGACCGCAATCTGGTCCTCTTCAAGCTGAACCCGTAACCGCAGCGTCGGCCGGGGCGGCAGGCGCCCCGGCCGAGCGGCCTATATGGAGCTCTTCAATCTCGAGATAGCCGTCAACAATCTCGGGCCCCTGTTGGCGGGCCTGCAGATGACGGTCCTGCTCACGCTCGTCGTCTTCCCGCTCAGCTTGGTCTTCGCGCTCATGGTCGCGCTCGCGGGGATGTCGCGGTTCGCTGTGCTGCGCTGGCTGGTAAAGTCCTACGTCGAGGTGATACGCGGGACGCCGCTCCTGCTTCAACTCGTCTATGTCTATTACGTCCTGCCCGAGGCCGGCGTTCGCCTGGACTCCTTCACGGCGGGGGTCATTGCGCTCACGCTGAACTATTCCGCATACATGTCTGAGGTCTATCGCAGCGGCATCCAGGCGATCGCCAGGGGCCAGCACGATGCCGCCGCCGCCCTCGGCATGACGCACGGCCTCGCCATGCGACGGATCATCCTGCCGCAGGCCATCCGGATCGTCGTGCCGCCGCTCGGCAACTACTTCATCGGCCTCTTCAAGGACACCGCGCTCTGCTCCGTCGTCAGCATTCAAGAGGTCATCTTCACCGCGCAGATCCTGGCCTCCCGCAACTTCCAATACTTCACGCTCTATACCGTGGTCGGGATCATGTACTTTGCCGTGAGCTTTCCGGCGGCGCGGCTCGTCGGATATCTCGAGCGCGTCATGCGCCGCGGCTATCGCCGGAGGCGCGGATGAGCATGACCGGCGCGCCGATGATCGAGATCGAGGGTCTGCACAAACATTTCGGTGCGCAACACGTGCTTAGGGGCATCGATCTGTCGGTGTCGGTCGGGGAGGTGGTCTGCATCATCGGACCCTCCGGCAGCGGCAAGTCGACGCTCCTGCGCTGCATCAATCACCTGGAGACCGCCGAGCGCGGCCGCATTCGTATCGACGGCCAGCTCGCCTATCGCGAGGAGGTGGGAGGTGCATTCCGCGCGCACACCAACCGCGCGATCTCCGCGGTGCGTGCCCAGGTCGGTATGGTATTCCAGCATTTCAACTTGTTTCCGCACCTGACCGCGATCGGCAACGTCGTCGAGGCCCCGATCCACGTCCTGCACAAGCCCAGGAACGAGGCGCGCCGGCGTGGGTTGGAGTTGCTCGCTCAAGTGGGGCTCGCCGACAAGGCGGAGGCCTATCCCGAAGAGCTCTCGGGCGGGCAGCAGCAGCGCGTCGCCATCGCGCGCGCCCTCGCCATGGATCCCAAGGCCATGCTGTTCGACGAGGTAACCAGCGCCCTCGATCCAGAGCTCGTCGCGGAGGTGCTGACGGTGATGCGCGACCTCGTGCAGCGCGGCATGACGATGCTCGTAGTAACGCACGAGATGAACTTCGCCCGCCAAGTCGCCAACCGCGTCATCTTCATGGATCACGGCGCGATCGTCGAGCAGAACACGCCCGAGCGCATCTTCGGCGCCCCGCAGGAAAAGCGCACGCGCGATTTCCTGCGGACGGTGCTGGAGAGGTAGCGTCGCCGTCGTGCGCTACGTTCTCGCGGCCTCTCTCGCTCTCGTCACCAACGCCTTCGG
>DATJVP010000172.1:0-6549 GCA_035581425.1 Allostellaceae bacterium
GACCGTCCAGGACTCCGCGAGATCGCCCTTCACCTCGGGATAGTTCGCACCGTCGAACTTCAGCAGCGTCGAGTAGTGCGGCGCAACCGGATGCACGAAGGCGAAGGAGACGTTGGCGTGGCAGTCGTAGTTCCCAGGCTCCGACTCAACCGAGAACTCCAGAATGCCGCCGCGCTTGGGCGTTTGCGCGGCGGCGCCGGCTGCGACGGCACCGAGGGCGAGGCAGAGGACGGCGAGTCTCGCAAAAAGGCGCATTGAAGAACCGAGAACGGGTTAGCGGCTTTGCGTAGCTTGCCAGCGGCGGAACTGGTCGAAGAGCTCGGTCTTCTGCTGCGTCGACAGGGTCTGGCCGGTGGAACGCGAGCGCTCCTCGAGGAAGCGCAAGAAGATGTCCTTGAGCTGCTGCTCGCTCATCGCCACGGGGGCCGGCGGGTTGCGCTTCAGCCAGGCATCCGCCGCGGGAAAGCGCCTCCATCCCGGAAGCTCCGCCGCGAGATTGACCTCGCGCCACTTCGGATGATGCGGAGCCTCCTGGAGCTTCGCTAGCTGGGTGAAGAAGGCATCCACAAAGGACGCGACCCCGCGATAGCGCTCGGAATCGACCTGGAGGTTCGCGACCAGCATCACCGCAACCACCGAGGCTGTATCGATGGAGTCCTGCGGCTTCATCAGATTCGGATAATCCTCGCCCGTGAGCTTGCCGGGCACGTAGGCCGCGACGAGAGGCGCGCTCAACGGGATGGGCACGAAGTGAAGCCCCGATTGCGGTGGCAGATTCGCGAAGAACGGCACGGGCTTGCCGCCGACATAGCCGATGGCGGAGATCTCGCCGCTCGAGAGCTTCGCGAGCGCCAGGCGCTGATCGAACTCAGTCACCTGGATCTTGATGCCCAAGAGCTCAAAGATCCGCGGGCCCGTGATCGAGGTGCCATCGCCCTGCGGGCCGAAGTTCACCTTCTTACCCGCGAGGTCACTCACGCTCTTGATGCCCTCGCCGGCGAGAAGGTGGAATTCCTCGCCATAGAGCTTGGTGATGTAGGTGAGATTCGCCTCGATGCCCGGCGCGCTTTTCTGGGTCTTGCCGAATTCGAGCACGTCGCTCTGCACGATCGCCACGTCGATTCCTCTGAGCAGCTTGAGATCGATGAGGTTCTGCAGCGTGCCCTTGCCGATGATCGGCAGCACTCGCCGGGTGGTGCCGTCGTCCACGACCCCCATCAAGTCCTCGGCGATCACCGAAGAGGTCGAATCGGGTCCTCCCGTCAGCAGCTCCACCACGCCACGGTTGGTCCTGTCCATCATGCTCTGCGCATGCGCGGCGCCACAGAATCCGAGCAGAGCGCCGGCAACCGGCAGCAAAATCCCTAGCGATGAGATGATCCGCGTTTTCACCCTGGTCCCCTGTGCCGCCGCATTGAGTTCTCTCGAAGGAGCGCGTCGGGCCGGGTCGGGCGGCGTTGGGCGGATACTAAAATATTTTTGCGCGCGGCGTCACTGCGGGAATTGCTGCCGCAGCGCTCGGAGCCGCAGCTCGGCTTCGGGGTCACCGGCAGCACTACCCCTGCGGTACCAAGCCGCCGCCTCGAAGGGATTGCCTTGGATGCCATGCACGCCCGAAGCGGCAAGGAACAGAGGATCGAAAGTCTTGCCGACCCCGGTCGCAGCGGCCGCCCCGCCCGCGCGCGCGGCGCGCTCGAAGATCGAGCGAGCGGCGATGATGTCGCCGGTAACGAGTAGATCCCCGCCACGCCGCGTGAGCGTTTCGATCTCGTCGGTAGTGAGCGTCGGGGGCGCGGGCGGCGCGGCGGCGGTCTCGGCGGCAGGGATTTGCGCCGGCGGCGCAGCTGGCGCCGCTTCCGTTGGCGGCGGCAGACTCGCGACGACTGTTGCCGGCTGAGCGGGCTCGCTCGCGGGCTCCTGCGGCTTCTCCGCAGGCGGCGCGGCTGCGGGCTCGATCTGCGGCAGCGTCGTCGATTCATCGGCGTGAGCGGCTTCCGGCGCGGGCATGCCCGGCGACGTCTCCGATGGACGCTGCGGCGCCGACTCCGCGGGAGCCACGGGCTGCCTCGGTTCGGGAAGCGCCACGATCACGGGCGCCGATACCGGTGGCTTTTCCTCCGCCATCCGCCGGCTTGCGCCGGACCCCAACGGGAAATAGAGCACGTTCGACAGCACCACGACCGCTCCTACTGCGAAGAGCGCCAGGTTCAGGATCAGGGTGCCGCGCCGGGATGCCGGCGGGTCGCTCGGCGGCGCCGGCCGCGACGGGATCGACGGGATCATCGAGTCTGCTGCCGCAACCGCCGCGCCACCACGCTCGGTTGTCGCCAATCTGGCATCGGTCGCACTCTGCTCTGTCGGCCTCTCGTGAATGCTGGGCGGGGCGGGCGACTCGTTCTGCGGAATCATCTACTCCTGTTCCGCCCGAGCGTCCACAGGTTGAGCGACTCGGAGGGGCTCGCGCGCCTAAACCGGCAGGCGGATGCGCACGCGCAGGCCGCCTTGCGGGCTTTCCTCAAGGCTGATGTCGCCCCCGTGGCTCAGCGCCACGTCGCGCGCGATGGTGAGACCCAGGCCCACGCTGCCGCTTTGGGGATTGCGCGCGGGGTCGAGTCGCACGAAGGGTCGGAAAACCGCCTCACGCTGCGTCGGCGGGATGCCGGGTCCGTCGTCGTCGACGAGGACGTCGATCCCATCCTTTACAGGGACAGCTGTCACCCAGACGTGACGACCGTAGCGGAGCGCATTCGTGATGAGGTTCGCAATCGCGCGCTTCACCGCATCGGGGCGAAGCGAGATCGCGAAGGCCTCCGGTCCCGCGAGCATCACCGGCGCGCCGTTGCGGCGCGCATGGGCGACGACCTCCTCGAGCAGCATGGGAAGGTCGACCTCGCGCGGCGTCTCACCGCCCTCGCCGCGAGCGAAATCGAGGTAACCCTGCACCATCCGCTCCATTTGCGTCACGTCGGATTTGAGCTCCGCGAGCGTGGCGTTCTCCTCCAGGAACTCGAGCGCGAGCTTCATGCGGGTGAGCGGCGTGCGCAGGTCATGCGAGACGCCCGCGAGCATCTCGGTCCGCTGCGCCACCTGACGCTTGATCCGCTCGCGCATCAGCAGGAAGGCGGCCCCGGTCTGGCGCACCTCGGTCGCGCCGGAGAGGCGGAAATTCGGAACGTCCCTCCCCTTCCCGAAACTCTCCGCGGCAGACGCAAGACGGCGCAGCGAATTCACCTGGTTACGCATGAAGAGCGTCGCCACTGCGAAGAGCACCAAGGAGGATCCCACCATCCAAAGGACGAAGATGTAGGTCGTGGGCGTGAAGAGGCGCTTTTTCGGCACCGCCACCTGCAGCACGCCCTCGTCGAGCGCGATCGAAACCAGTACGTCGCGGGGATCGAAATCGGCGTCGATCTGGAAGGGACGCCCGACCCGCTCGACGAGGGCTGCGGCAAGCTGCTCCTCGATCGAGCCCGGCCCTACTGTCACCATGCCAGTCGGGAGCTTCTCGCCGCCCCAATAGATGTATTCGAGATCGGTCGCGACGCGCGCGCGGTCGAAGAGGCGCAGGCGCACCTCGCCACCGGCCGCGAAGCTCTGGGAATGCACGACCTGCGCGATCTCGCCCGCAACGGCGGTCGAAAGCCTGCGCGCGACCGTGTCCCAGACGCGATCGTAGAAAATCCAGGTCGCGATCACTTGAACGAGGATGAGCGGCGTCACGATGATCAGCAGGGAGCGGCCGAAGAGTGTGCGCGGCAGCACGCGCTTGTGCCAACGCGGATCGCGGACCGCGCGCTGCGCCGCGGCGAGGTCGAACTCGGCCGCGCTGCGCGGCAATTCAGTCGGGCTTGAGGACATAACCTGTGCCGCGAACGGTCTGAAGATAGCGCGGGTATTTGGGATCGCGCTCGATCTTGCGCCGAAGACGCGTCACCTGCACATCGACCGTGCGGAGATTGCCGCTGAACTGCGCCTGTTCCGCAAGCGTCTCACGCGCAATGGGCTCGCCCGCGCGCCGCGCGAGCACTCCAAGAAGCGCCGCCTCTGCGGCCGTCAGATGCACGGGCTCCTCGCCGCGCAAAAGCTCGCCGCGCCTGAGGTCGAAACGGCAGGCGCCGAGGCGGAGCTCGCGCGGTGCGCTCGGCTCCGGCGGCTCGCTGGCGGCGCGGGCGAGGATGTTGCGGATGCGCAGGACGAGTTCGCGCGCTTCGAACGGCTTGGAAAGATAATCGTCGGCACCCTCCTCGAGGCCTCGGATGCGGTGCTCGGCTTCCGCCATCGCCGTCAGCAGCAGGATCGGCACGCGCCGCTCGGCCTTCAGACTCGCGGTGAGCTCGAAGCCGTTCTCGCCGGGCATCATCACGTCGAGGATGAGGAGGTCGAAATCGAGGCTCTTCAGCGTGGCGCGCGCCTCGGCCGCGTCCGCCGCGACGGTGACGCGAAAGCCGTTCTCGAGGAGATAGCGCCGGAGCAGCGCGCGGAGCCGCTCGTCGTCGTCAACTACAAGGAGATGCGGGCCGTCGGTTCCTGCCATCCCTACCCCGCTCACGTCAGCGCCGCTGCGCCGTCGTGCGCACGAACCGCGCGCGGTCGCCGTCGCCGGCGATAATGCCCAGCATCACCTTGCGGAATCCCTCCACCGCCTGCGTGCCCGCCTCGCGATAGGCCTTCGCGACGCGCTGGCGCTGGTTCTCGGAAAGCTGGCGCTCGAGGTCGATGCCCTTGGGCGTGAGCTCGAGGAGACGCTGGCGGCGGTCGCGCGGGCCGGGACGCTGCACGATGAACCCCTGCCGCACCAACTGCCCGAGGACGCGGCTCAGGCTCTGCTTGGTGATCCGCAAAATTCCCAGGAGCTCGGTCACGGTCATCTGCGGGTGGCGTCCGACGAAATAGATCACGCGATGATGCGCGCGGCCGAAGCCATAGCGCGCGAGCATGGCGTCGGGTTCCGCCGTGAAATCCCGGTAGGCGTAGAAGAGCAGCTCGATACCCTGGCGCAGCTCCTCCTCGCGCGGAGAGGGTTGTGATTGGGCCGCGGATTTTATGTCAGCCATATTGACTTATTTTTGAGAGTGCGTTATCGGGTTAGGGGCGCATGGGACATAATCGGTCCCTGAGACCGGCTTTATACCGCGCGAGGACCCCATCATGGCGATCATTCCCTTCGACGACCGCGACGGAACCATCTGGCTCGATGGCAAGCTCGTGCCCTGGCGCGATGCCAAGATCCATGTCCTCAGCCATGCCCTCCATTATGCAAGCTGCGTCTTCGAGGGGGAAAGGGTCTATGGCGGGCGGGTATTCAAGCTCCGTGAGCACAGCCAGCGCCTGATCGACTCCGCGAAGCTCCTGGGCTTCGAGCTTCCGGTCGGCCTCGACGCGCTCTGCGAGGCGACGGCGGCGGTGGTGAAGGCGCAGGGCTTCGAGAATGCCTATGTCCGCCCGGTCGCCTGGCGCGGCCCCGAGCAAATGGGCGTCTCGGCGCAAGCGACGAAAATCCACATGGCGATCGCATGCTGGGAATGGCCCGCCTATTTCTCGCCGGAAGCGCGGCTCAAGGGCATTCGCATGACGATCTCGAAGTGGGCGCGGCCCGCGCCCAACACCGCGCCGACAGCCTCGAAGTGCTCGGGCCTCTACATGATCTGCACGCTCTCCAAGCATGCCGCAGAGGCCGACGGCTACGAGGACGCGTTGATGTTGGATTGGCGCGGCCGAATCGCCGAGGCGACCGGCGCCAATATCTTCCTCGCGATAAACGGCGAGCTTCACACGCCGTCGCCGGACTGCTTCCTCGACGGCATCACGCGTCGCACCGTCATCGGTCTCGCGCGCGCGCGTCAGATCAAGGTGGTGGAGCGCGCGATCATGCCGGAGGAGCTCGGAAAGGCGCAGGAGGTCTTCCTCACGGGGACGGCGGCCGAGGTCACTCCGGTGCGCGAGATCGCGAGCTACAAGTTCACTCCCGGCGCTATCTGCAAGCAGATGATCGAGGATTTCGAGCGCGCGACGCGCGCCGGCCACTGAGGACGGGCTGTTATTCCGTGCTCCAGCGCTTGGCGGCTTGATCGTCGTCGGCCCGCGCCTCGACCCAGCGCGGGCCCTTCTGCGTATCCTCGAGCTTCCAGAAGGGCGCCTTGGTCTTGAGCCAATCGACCAAGAACTCGCAGGCCTCAAAGGCGGCCTGCCGATGCGCCGAGGCCGTCGCCACCAGCACGATGTGCTCGCCGGCCTCGAGCCGTCCGTAGCGGTGTACCACGAGGCAATCCTCGAGCGGCCAGCGCCGGCGCGCCTCGACCTCGATTTCCGCGAGCTTCTTCTCTGTCATGCCGGGATAGTGTTCGAGGGTCATGGCGCCGACGCGCTCGCCGCCGGCGGCATCGCGCACGAGGCCGACGAAGCTCACGACGCCGCCCACCCCGTACTTGCCGCGCGCAAGCCGCTCGATCTCCGTGCCGACGTCGAAATCCTCGCGCTGCACCCGGATCATGCGCCTCAGCCTCCGGTCACCGGCGGAAAGAGCGCGACCTCGTCGCCGGGCTTCAGTGG
>DATJVP010000173.1:0-2817 GCA_035581425.1 Allostellaceae bacterium
GTCGGCGGCAAGGTGGCAGTCGACCTCCGGATCGATCCCAGCCTGATCGGCGGGCTCGTGGTGAAGGTCGGCTCGCGCATGGTCGATGCATCGCTCAAGAGCAAGCTCGCGCGCCTGCAGCTTGCGATGAAGGGGGTTTGAGGACATGGAAATCCGCGCGGCGGAAATCTCCGCCATCCTGAAGCAGCAGATCGCCGACTTCGGCACCGAGGCGGATGTCGCCGAGGTTGGCCAGGTCCTCTCGGTCGGCGACGGCATCGCGCGCATCTACGGCCTCGACAAGGTGCAGGCCGGCGAGATGGTGGAATTCGAGAGCGGCGTGCGCGGCATGGCGCTCAACCTCGAAAGCGACAATGTCGGCATCGTGATCTTCGGCACCGACCGCGAGATCGCGGAAGGCCAGACCGTCAAGCGCACGCGTGCGATCGTCGAGGTCCCGGTCGGCAAGGGCCTGCTCGGCCGCGTCGTCGACGCGCTCGGCGACCCGATCGACGGCCGCGGCCCGATCAAGGCCGAGAAGCGGGCGCGCGTCGACGTGAAGGCGCCCGGCATCATTCCGCGCCGCTCGGTGCATGAGCCCGTGCAGACAGGCTTGAAAGCCATCGACACGCTGATCCCGATTGGCCGCGGCCAGCGCGAGCTCATCATCGGCGACCGCCAAACCGGCAAGACAGCGGTGGCGATCGACACCATCATCAACCAGAAAGCCGTCAACGCTGGCACGGACGAGAAGGCGAAGCTCTATTGCATCTATGTCGCCATTGGTCAGAAGCGCTCCACGGTCGCTCAGATTGTGAAGACGCTCGAAGACCACGGTGCGATGGAATACACGACCGTCGTCGCCGCGACGGCGTCGGATCCGGCGCCACTGCAGTTCCTGGCGCCGTTCGCCGGCTGCACGATGGGCGAGTTCTTCCGCGACAACGGCATGCACGCCGTCATCGTCTACGACGATCTCTCCAAGCAGGCCGTGGCATATCGGCAGATGTCCCTGTTGCTGCGCCGCCCGCCGGGCCGCGAAGCCTATCCCGGCGACGTCTTCTACTTGCATTCGCGGCTCCTCGAGCGCGCGGCGAAGCTCAATGACAAGCACGGTTCGGGCTCGCTGACGGCGTTGCCCGTGATCGAGACCCAGGCCGGCGACGTCTCCGCCTACATCCCGACCAACGTGATCTCGATCACGGACGGGCAGATCTTCCTGGAGACGGACCTCTTCTATCGCGGCATTCGCCCGGCCATCAACGTCGGCCTCTCCGTGAGCCGCGTGGGCTCGGCCGCGCAGATCAAGGCGATGAAGCAGGTCGCCGGCAAGATCAAGCTCGAGCTCGCGCAATACCGCGAGATGGCGGCCTTCGCCCAGTTCTCCTCCGACCTCGATCCCGCCACGCAGCGCCTGCTCGCGCGCGGCTCGCGCCTGACCGAGCTCCTGAAGCAGCCACAGTTCACGCCGATGGCGGTCGAGGAGCAGGTGGTCTCGATCTTCGCGGGCACCCGCGGCTTCCTCGACCGTCTCGACGTGGCGCAAGTGGGTAAATTCGAGCAGTCGATGCTCTCCGAGATCAAGGCGCGCCAGCCCGGCATCCTCAAATCGATCAACGAGAAGGGCGAGCTGAAGCCGGAGACCGAGAAGCAGCTCATGGAATTCCTGGACGCCTTCGCAAAGACCTTCGCCTGAGGCAGCGGGTCTTCGGTCATGGCCAGCCTCAAAGCCCTACGGGTCCGCATCCGCAGCGTCAAATCGACGCAAAAGATCACCTCCGCGATGAAGGTGGTGGCGGCCTCGCGGTTGCGTCGCGCGCAGGAGCAGGCCGAGGCGGCGCGGCCATACGCCGAGCGCATGGCGCGGATGCTTGGCTCGCTGGCGACAGGCGCCGCCAACATGGGTAACGCGCCGAGGCTCCTCGCCGGCTCTGGGAAGGAGGATACGCACCTCCTCATCGTCGCGACCTCCGACCGCGGCCTCGCCGGCGGCTTCAACGCGACCATCCTCCGCGAGACGCGGCGCACGATCCGCGAGTTGCAGGGGCAAGGGAAGGCAGTCAAGCTCTATACGATCGGCCGCAAGGGCCGCGACGGACTCCGGCGCGAGTACAGCAAGCTCTTCGTCGACGGCATCACCGAGATCGACAAGCCCCGGCTCGACTTCGCCAAGGCCGACACGATCGCGCGGCGGCTCCTCGTCCTTTTCGAGGAGGGCGAGTTCGACGTCGCGAGCATCGTCTACAACCGATTCAAGTCAGCGATGACGCAGATCGTGACGAAGCAGCGCCTCGTCCCCTTCGAGGTGAGGGAGGATGCGAGCCCACCGGATCCGAAGGTGGAGGGCGTCTACGAGTTCGAGCCCGAGGAGGCGGAACTCCTGGCGAGCCTCCTGCCGCGCAACCTCGCGGTACAGCTCTTCACAGCGCTCCTCGAGAACGCCGCGAGCGAGCAGGGCGCGCGCATGACCGCGATGGACAACGCAACGCGGAACGCGGGCGACATGATCGACCGCCTCACGATTATCTACAACCGCTCGCGGCAAGCTGCCATCACCAAGGAACTCATCGAGATCATCTCGGGCGCCGAGGCACTCTAAGCGCGCCGCGACAGGAAGAGGGAATTCGCGACCATGGCAAAGAACGCAATCGGCACCATCACCCAGGTCATCGGCGCCGTCGTCGACGTGAAATTCGAGGGCGAGCTCCCGGCGATCCTGAGCGCGCTCCGCGTCCAGAATCAGGGCAAGACCCTGGTGCTCGAAGTGGCGCAGCAGCTCGGCGAGAACACCGTGCGCACCATCGCGATGGACACGACCGACGGCCTCGTCCGCGGCGC
>DATJVP010000174.1:0-6164 GCA_035581425.1 Allostellaceae bacterium
AAGGGATGGCGCTTCACCATGCGCTCGGGGAGGCCGAGCTCCCGGCCGAGGGCGCGGACCTCGTCCTTGAACAGCTCGCGCAGCGGCTCCACGAGCTTCATGTTCATGCGCTCGGGCAAGCCGCCGACATTGTGGTGCGACTTGATGGTGACGCTGGGGCCGCCGGTGAAGCTCACGGATTCGATCACGTCGGGATAGAGCGTCCCCTGCGCCAGGAACTCCGCGCCGCCGATCTTGCGTGCCTCCTCCTCGAAGACGTCGATGAAAGTCGCGCCGATGATCTTGCGCTTGCGCTCGGGATCGGTGACGCCCGCGAGCTTCTCCAGGAAGAGCGCGCCCGCCTCGCGATGCACCAGCGGGATATTGTAGTGGTCGCGAAAGAGCGTCACGACTTCCTCGCCCTCGCGCTCGCGCAGCAGGCCCGTGTCGACGAAAATGCAGGCGAGCTGATCGCCGATCGCCTCGTGGATCAGCACTGCCGCCACCGCGCTGTCGACCCCGCCGGAGAGGCCGCAGACGACGCGCGCACGTCCCACTTGCTTGCGCACGCGCTCCACCGCCTGCTCCTTGAAGGCTGCCATGGTCCAGTCGCCGAGGCAGCCCGCGACATGGTGCGTGAAGTTCTTGAGGAGTGCCGCGCCGTGCACGGTGTGAACGACTTCCGGATGGAACATGACGCCGTAGAAGCGTCTGGTGTCGTCGGCGATGACGGCGAAGGGCGCGCCCTCGCTCGTCGCCACCACCTTGAAGCCCGGCGGAAGCTGCGTCACGCGGTCGCCGTGGCTCATCCAGACCTGCTCGCGGCTGCCCCTCGGCCAGAGCCCCTCCAGGAGCTTGCACTCGCCCTCGACCTCGAGGAAGGCGCGGCCGAACTCGTGATGGTCGGAAGATTCGACCTTGCCGCCGAGCTGCTCCGCCATCGCCTGCTGGCCGTAGCAGATGCCGAGCACGGGAACGCCGAGCTCGAACACCTTCTGCGGTGCGCGCGGCGAGGTGCGCTCCGTCACCGAGGCCGGCCCGCCGGAGAGGATGATCGCCTTGGGACCGAATTCTACGATGCGCTCGGGAAGAACGTTAAAGGGGTGGATCTCACAGTAGACGCCGTTCTCGCGCAGGCGCCGCGCGATGAGCTGCGTCACCTGGCTGCCGAAATCGAGAATGAGAACACGGTCGGTCATGTCGGGTCTGCCGTCAGTTCAGATATTGCCGGAGGAAATTCACGAGCTCGATGCGGGCATCCGCAGCGGCGGCGGCATCGTAGGCGAGCTTATGCCCGACCACATAATGGACGGGCGCATCGACGTCGAAATCGTGCACGGCGCCGGGATAGATCTTGAGCTCGAACGCTGGCGCGGCCGGAGGGATACGCGCGGCGTGCTCGCTGCAGTACTTCGCGAGCGACCAGTCGTCGTCGGAGCCCATCAGGACCAGGATCGGCACGCGGTATTCCCGCTGCAACGTGTCCCTACAGCCGGGATAGAAGCCGACAATGGCCACGAGCTTCCCGCGCGTGGCAAGGCGCTGCTGCCACGGAATCAGGTCCGGCCAATCCGCCGCCGCCGAAAGGACAGTGCCGCCGCCATGCGAGAAGCCGACCGCGGCGATACGATCGCCCCTGATGTCGGCGCGCCCCGCAAGCACAAAGGCAGAGGCGTAGACGTCCTTCGCCCGCTCCCAGGTTGGGACCAGCCTGCCGTTGTTGCAGATGCTGGAATAGCCGCGCGCGCGGAAGCTGTCGACGATCAACGTCGCATAACCCTGCTCGCGCAGCAGCTTACCCCAGCGCTCGGAGCGCCGGCGCGCATAGGCGTCGTTCCCGCCGCAGCCGTGCAGCAGGATCACCGCGGGAAAGGGGCCGCCCCCCTCTGGTTTTTCCAGAACGGCGGCGAGGTCGATCTGTCGCCCCTCGTAGTCGACCGGAACGGTCAAGCTCTCGGCAGAGGCCGTACCCGCGGCTGCCGACAGCACGAGGAGAACGCCGGCGAGGAGACGGGCCCTCATGCCTCCTCCTCTTCGTTGGATTTCGATTTCGATTTCGATTTCGGTTTCGCCTTCCGCTCCATCACCGCGACGAAGAACCCATCGGTGTGATGACGCGCGGGGGTGAGGCGCAACAGGTCGCCGTCGGTCGGCGAGGCCGTGCCGACGCTCTCGACCCAGACCTTGGCGATCGGGAGCAGCGTGAAATCCGGGTGATCCCCGAGAAAGCGCTCGATCTGCGCCTCGTTCTCCTCGCGGAGCAGCGAGCAGGTCGCGTAAACGAGCCGCCCGCCGGGCTTCACGAGGCGCTGCGCGCTCTCGAGAATGTCCGCCTGCAGCGCCACGAGCTCGGACACGTCGGTTTCCTTCAGGCGCCACTTGGCGTCGGGGTTGCGGCGCCAGGTGCCGATCCCCGTGCAGGGAGCGTCGACGAAGACGCGATCGAAGGAATGAACGTGCCGCTTCACCCATTTGTCGCGGTGGCTCGTGAGGACCATCCGCTGGACGATGCTGGCGCCCGCGCGGCGCAGGCGCTGGGTCGCGCGCTCGAGCCGGGAGGCGGATATGTCGCAGGCGATGAGATGGCCGCGGTTTCCCATCTGCGCCGCCAGGGCCAGCGTCTTGCCGCCGGCGCCCGCGCAGAAATCGACGACGCGCATTCCCGGCCGTGCATCCGCGAGGAGCGCTGCGATCTGCGAGCCCTCGTCCTGCACCTCGACGAGGCCTTGCTTGAAGACCTCGAGGGTCGCGAGCGGGATGCGCTCGCGCACGCGCAGGCCCAGCGGCGACCACGGCGTGGGCTGCGCCTTGATGTCCTGGTATTTGAGCTCGTCGAGCGCGGTCTTGCGCTCGCCCTTCAGGAGATTGACGCGTAGATCGAGCGACGCCTCGCCGTTGAGCGCGGCCATCTCCTTGTGGATTTCCCCGCCGAAGGCGCGCTCCAGATAGGGATGCAGCCAGTCCGGGAAATTCCCGCGCACCCAGCCCGGCATCGCCGGCACGTCGAGCGCCTCGCCCTCGAGCTCCCGCAGCATGTCGCGCTCGCGCGGATCGAGCGGCTGCGGCCGGAAGCGATCGCCGTCGCAGGCCTTGTCGATCGCCCGCGAGGTCCAGTCCTCGACCAGCAGCAGCGCCGCGAGCGTGCGCCGACGCGCATCCGCCGGGAGCCCCTCCCCGCGCCGCGCGATCCACCAATCGAGCCCGGCGCGATGCCGCAGCACGGCATAGATGTGCTGGGAGATCGCGCCACGGTCGCTCGAGCCCGCGAAGCGGTGCCGACGGAAATAGTTCCCGACGATGTCGTCGGCGGGCGCGCGTCCCTTGTCGATGTCCTCGAGAAGCTGGATCGCCGCAGCCACCTGCGCGCCGGGGGTCATGCGTCAGATGTCAGAGGACAGATGTCAGATACCGGAAGACGCAAGGGGAATCGCTCGAAGGTCAATCTCGCTCACCCCTTGGTATCTGGCATCTGACATCCGACATCTGGTCTAGAATTCCTGCCGGTAATTCGGCGCTTCCCGCGTGATCGCGATGTCGTGGACGTGGCTCTCGCGGAGGCCGGAGGCGGTGATGCGGACCATGCGGCTGTTGCGTTGCATCTCCGCGATGCTGCGGTTCCCGGTGTAGCCCATCGCCGCGCGCAAGCCGCCCACGAGCTGATGGACGATGTTGCCGACCGGACCCTTGTGCGGCACGCGACCCTCCACACCCTCTGGGACGAGCTTGAGGGTGCTCGACACTTCCTCCTGGAAGTAGCGGTCGGCGGAGCCGCGAGCCATGGCGCCCACCGAGCCCATGCCGCGATAGGACTTGTAGCTCCGGCCCTGGAACAGGAAGACCTCGCCGGGGCTCTCGTCGGTGCCCGCGAAGAGCGAGCCCAGCATCGCGCAATCGGCGCCTGCCGCGATGGCCTTGGCGAGATCGCCGGAAAACTTGATGCCGCCGTCCGCGATTGCGGGCACGTCGGATTTGCGGCACTCCTCGACCACATCCATGATCGCCGTGAGCTGCGGCACGCCGACACCCGCGACGACGCGGGTCGTGCAGATCGAGCCCGGGCCGATCCCGACCTTAACGGCGTCGGCGCCGGCCTCGATGAGGGCGCGGGCGCCCTCGGCGGTGGCGACATTCCCGGCAACGATCTGCGTGTAGTTCGAGAGCCGCCGCACGCGGCTCACAGTCTCGATGACGCGGCTCGAATGACCGTGCGCGGTGTCCACCACCAGCACGTCGCAGCCGGCATCGAAAAGCGCCTCGGCGCGCTCGACGCCGTCGCCTCCGGTCCCGGTCGCGGCGGCCGCGCGGAGCCGCCCGTGCTCGTCCTTGCAGGCGTTGGGAAAGCGCTGAGCCTTCTCGATGTCCTTGACCGTGATGAGCCCGATGCAGCGGTAGTTCTCGTCGACGACGATGAGCTTCTCGATGCGGTGCTGGTGCAGGAGCCGTTTCGCCTCCTCGCGGTCGACGGTCTCACGGACCGTGACGAGGCGCTCCCGCGTCATGAGCTCCGAGACCGGCTGCCGCGCGTCGTTCGCGAAACGCACGTCGCGGTTCGTCACGATCCCCACGAGTCGTCGCGTGCCGCGCTCGACCACGGGGATCCCGGAGATGCGGTGCTCCGCCATGAGCTGCAGCACGTCGCCGAGCGTCGCGTCGGGATGGATGGTGACGGGATTCACCACCATGCCCGCCTCGAACTTCTTGACCTTGCGCACCTCATCGGCCTGGCGTTCGACCGGCATGTTCCGGTGGATGCAACCGAGCCCGCCCGCCTGCGCCATCGCAATCGCGAGCGCGCTCTCTGTGACGGTGTCCATGGCGGCGGATATGAGGGGAATACCGAGCGTCACCTCGCGGGTGAGGCGGGTCCGCGTGTCGGTTTCGGTCGGCAGGACTGTCGAGGATGCGGGCACAAGCAGGACATCGTCGAAGGTGAGTGCTTGACGTAGTTCCATGCTGCCTCCCGCAAAGGGTTGGCGCCGCACTATACACAATGAGAACCGCAATGGAAGGCGCTTGCCGCGTGGCTGCTATGTCGGCTCCGCAGGCGCATCGCCGCCGCGAAAGCCCTGCGCGACCACATAGACTTCCGCCGATTCGGTGCGGCTTGCCGGCGGCTTCGCGTGCCGCACGCTCTCGAAGTCTCGCTTCAAGAGCTCAAGGAGCTCGCGCTCCGCACCGCCCTGGAAGACCTTGGCGACGAAGGTGCCGCCACGCGCGAGTATCTCCCTCGCGAAATCATAGGCGGCTTCCGCGAGCCCCATGATGCGGAGATGATCGGTGGTCGCGTGGCCGGTGCTGGGCGCGGCCATGTCGCTCAGCACGGCATCGGCGGGTCCGCCGAGCGCGGACCTGATCGCCGTCGGGGCCTCCGGCGCGAGGAAGTCCAGATGGAGGAGCCGCGCGCCCGGGATCGGGTCCATGGAGAGGATATCGATCCCGACCACGACCCCCTTCCCTGCCTCGGCGCCGACGCGCGCGGCGGCGATCTGGGTCCAGCCGCCGGGCGCGGCGCCGAGATCGACCACCCGCGCACCCGAACGCAGGAAGTGGAAGCGGTCGTCGAGCTGCTGCAGCTTGAAGGCTGCGCGCGAGCGGAAGCCGCGGCGCTTTGCCTCTGCAACGTAGGGATCGTTGAGCTGGCGCTCGAGCCATTGGGTCGAGGAAGCTGTGCGCTGGCGTGCGGTGCGCACGCGAACCGTCGGCGCGCGTCCCGTGCCCGGCGAGCCGCCGCGTCTCCGCCCGCCGCCTCGACCGCCTTCTCGGGGCATCAGCCGGAGCCGACGAGGCCTTGAAGAATCCCCTCGCGCAGGCCGCGATCGGCGACACGTACGCGGCCCACCGGCCAGAGCGCGCAGATCGCCTCGAGGATGGCGCAGCCCGCGAGCACGAGATCGGCCCGCTCGGCGCCGATGCAGGGGTGCGCCACGCGTGCCTCGTAGTCCATCGCAAGAAGGCGGCGCGAGACCGCCTCGACCTCCGCGAAGCTGAGCGTGGTGCCGTCTACGGCGCTCCTGACGTAGCGCGGGAGATTGAGGTGGATGCCTGCGAGCGTCGTCACGGTGCCGGAGCTCCCGAGCATCTGCACCTGACGGCGCTGCAGGCGGCGGGTGATACCGTGACGCGCCTCGAAGGGCGAGAGCGCCGCGCGCACTCCCTCGACCATCGCAGCGTAGGCGGTGTCGCTG
>DATJVP010000175.1:0-6593 GCA_035581425.1 Allostellaceae bacterium
GGCGGGCGGCGCCGATCCCGCGGTGGTGCGGCAGGCGCTGATGGGCGGCTCCGCCGACAGCCCGATCCTGCGCAACCAGGGCCAGCGCCTCCTCGAGCGAAATTTCGTTCCCGGCGGCGCCGCGCGCATGGTGCAGAAGGACTGCAGGAACATCCTCGCGGAGGCGCAGCGGCTGGGGTTGCGCCTTCCGCTCGCCGAGTGCATCGCGGCGCTCTACGGAGCGCTCGTCGAGCGCGGCGGCGCCGATTACGACCACACCGCCGTGCTGCTCGAGCTCGAGCGCGTGAACGGCGGCAAGCGCGTGACCGACGCGCCCGATCGCTTGCCTGGCTAGGCGCCGCTAGACCACCGGCGTCAGCAGCGGCTTCCCCGCGAAGTGCGCGGCGAGGTTGTCGACGACGAGCTGGCCCATGGCCGCGCGCGTCTCGTGGGTCGCGCTCCCCTGATGCGGCTGCACCACCACATTATGCATGGCGATGAGCTCCGCCGGCACCTTGGGCTCGTTCTGGAACACGTCGAGCGCAGCGAAGCCGAGAGTACCGTCTTTGAGCGCCTGCACCATCGCGGCCTCGTCGACGATCGAGCCGCGGGCGATATTGACGAGCGTACCCTCCGGGCCCAGCGCCTTCAGCACCTCCGCGTTGACGAGATGCTTCGTCTCGGGTCCGCCGGGGACCGTGAGCATGAGATAGTCGCTGTCGGCGGCGAGCTTCTTGATGTCGTCGTAGAAGGGATATCGGCTCTCGGGATTCCTGCGGCGGCCGTAATAGGCGATCTTCATGCCGAAGGCCTCTGCTCGCTTCGCAACGGCTTGACCGATACGGCCAAAGCCGACGATACCCAGGAGCTTGCCGCCGACATGACGGCAGAGCGGGTAATTGCCGCCGAGCCATTTCCCCTCGCGGACATAGCGGTCGCCCTGGGGTATCTCGCGGGCGGAAGCCAGTAGCAGCGACATTCCGAGATCGGCCACGCACTCCGTCAGCACATCCGGCGTATTGGTGACGCGAATGCCCCGCTCCTTCGCGGCTTTGAGGTCGATCGCGTCGACACCCACGCCGAAGCAGGCGATGATCTCGGTCTTGGGGAGCGCTGCCATCAACTCAGCCTTGCAGCCGACCGCACCCATCGTGGAAATCGCGCGGACGCGGTCGCGGACCTCGCGCAGCATCGCCCCTGGATCCTTCGCCTCGTAGAGACGATGGACGGTATAGGCGCGATCGAGTTGATCCATCGTCCCTTCGTAGAGCGAGCAGGCGAGCAGGAGCTCCGGCTTCATGACATTTCCTTCCGCGAGAATTTGCGCAACAATGCCGATGCGCGCGCCGGGCGTCAAACGGCTGCTGCAGTATCTCCCACCCGAAGCGGATATGATGAAGCCGGATGAAAAACATGATGCGCAAATGCGCCCTGGCCGCGACCGCCTTCCTGATGTCGGTGTTACTCGGCCAGCTCGCGCGCGCCGAGGAGCAGCGGATCGAGCTCCAGACGCGGCCTGGTGTGACAGACGCCTTCCTCGTGACGCCGCCGCCGGGGCCGCCCTTCGCGAGCATGATCCTCTTCACGGGCGGTCCTGGGATACTCGGGAAGACCATGAAGAACTTCCTGATCCGCTCGCGCGGCAAGTTCGCTGCCGCCGGGTTCCTTGTGGCGTCCATCGACGTGCCATCCGATCGAGCGAGCGGCTATGACGCGGTCTTCCGCGGCTCGGCCGAGCACGCCCGCGACATCGCCGCCGTCATCGCGTGGCTGCGCCAGAAAGTGGCGGTCAAGGTGTGGCTCGTGGGGACGAGCACGGGCACGATCTCCGCAGCGAATGCTGCCGCGAGGCTTAGGGGCAGCGCCGGGGGCGACGGTCTTGTCATGACTTCGACCTTTGTCCCCGCGACCTCGCCGCCGCCGTCCATTCCCAACGTCGTCGATGTGGCCGCGATCACAATTCCGACGCTCTTCGTGCACAACCGAAACGACGACTGCGAGACCTCGCAATTCCAGAACGTCATGCCCTTGATGGATCGCTTTACCCACGCATCGCCAAAGGAACTGCTCGTCGTTGCCGGTGGGAGTGTGCCGCAGAGTGGCCCCTGCGATTCCTTCGCGCGCCACGGCTACTTCGGCATCGAGGACGACGTCATCGCCCAAATCGTGCGGTGGATAAAGAGCAGGAACTAACGAGCATATGATCGCCGAGCCTCTCATCGCGGAGCTGCTCGACAGCAGCGGCGCCTTCTATGTCCCCTTGCGCATGGGCGAAGGCTTCGACGAGTCCGCCTATCGACGGCTCTGCGACGCGCTCCAGGCGTCGGCCGCTGCATTGACGAAAGACGATGCGGTGCCCAAGCGCGTGGTCAATGTGCTCATCGACCTCGTCCCCGCGCTCGACGCCGCACGCTACCTATATCGCGGCGCGCTGGACGAAAGACTGAACCAAGCGATCGACGAGCTCAGCGACCTCGCCCGGACCTGCGCTGTCGAGGGCGACAAAGTATCTTCGTCAGCTGACGCACCCTAGCCCGTGTGCGCGCAAGAAGCGCGGGTTGGACTCGCTCAGCTTCTGCAGCGTGAGGGCTCGCAGCAGTGCAAGCACCCGGCCACGCCGCGCGCTCGGCGCGTCGAGCATTCCGTCGCGAATTTCGGCCGCGAGTCGCTCGAGACCGGCTTCCCCCTCGCCGTAGAGCGCCGCGAGTTCCGCGCGGATCGGGGCCAGTGCGCCCTCACCTGCGTCGCTCTCGCGTCGCGCGATCGCCTTGCAGCGCTCGACCATTGCCTCCGCGACCGCCCGCTCCTTTGGAGGAAGACCGGCAATGCCCTTCGCCTCCCATTCGCGCGCGATCTGCTCAAGCTGCGGCCCCGTGGGCAGGTCGCGCATCAGGCACCCTCCTCGGCGTCGATGAGGCGGAGGATCTCGAACTCGCATTCCGCCGGGCGGCGTCCCGTGAGCGCGAGGTCGAGCGATCGCTCGCCGCCTCTGAGAAAGCGGTCGCGCTGCTGCAATGCCAGGAGCAACCAGCGCAAGCTTGCCGCCAGCTCCCAATAGCGGACGCGCTTGGGATCGATCGCGCGCCCGCCTGCGGCCATGTAGGCGCGATAGAAGGCCTCGCGAGCACCGAGACCCCCGGCCTCACGCTCGTAAGCCCCGAAGCGCCAGGACTTCGAGCAGAACCAGCCGATATCCTCGTGGGGATCGCCCCAATCCGCGAATTCCCAATCGAGGATCGCCGCGATCCCGTCTTCGTTCGCGAGATAATTTCCGGTGCGAAAATCGCCATGGCACAGGACTGCGGGGATCGGCGGAGGGCGATTTCGCTCGAGCCAGCGAAGCGCGAGCTCCGCGACGGGATGCGGATCGTCAAATCGGCGAAGCCACGTACGGTAGCGTTGAATGCGGTGTGCCGCGGGATCGGCGGGAGGCTCTCCTAGAAAACCCAGGCCCGCGTCCACGGGCATCGCGTGAATCTTCGCGAGCTCCCGGCCGAGTTCGGAAAGGAGATTGGGTCGTCGCGTCTCCCAGTCGGCAGACCGCACCAGTGTGGCACCGTCGGCGATGCCGTCCACCCACCGCATGAGAAAGAACGCGCGGCCGACGCCCTCGCCGCCCTCTGAGCAGAACAGCGGCTCCGGTACGCGTACACGCGCGGCAAAGGCGGCGTGGAGCAAGGCGAACTCCTCGGCGCGGCTACGGCTCGCGATGAGCGCCGTCGCTGCGTCAGTCCGCAATACCAGCGTCGAGCACCCCTCGAGCGCCCCGCCGCGCAGCTCTACCTCGAATGCCCAGCATTCCTGCACGGCACCGCCGGAGAGGCGCCGCCAGCCGCTGATCGTCACCTCGCGAGCACCGCCAGCGCGCGCGAGATACCTCTCCAGCGCAGCGATCCGACTCTCCGTAGCGAGCATCGCCCTAGAGCGCGCTCACGAGATGGCCGCCATCCACGGGGATGACCGCGCCGTTGATGTAGGCGCCTGCCGGAGAGGCTAGCAGCAGCAGGGCACCGTCGAGGTCCTCCATCGCGCCGATCCGCCGCATGGGAATTCGGCGCGCGAGCGCCTTGCCGGCCTCGCTTTCGAGATAGGCGCGATTGAGATCGGTCTCGATGTAGCCGGGAGCGAGAGCATTCACGGTGATCCCCTTGGGACCGAGCTCGAGCGCGAGCGCATGCGTCAAGTGAATGAGACCGGCCTTGGAGGCGAGATAGCCGGGAATTCCCGCCTGCGCACGTATCCCCAGGATCGATGCGATGTTGACGATCCGACCTGCCCTCCCCGCGCCAGTCCAGCGCCGCGCCGCCTCCTGCGCCACGAGCCAGGCGCCCTTGAGGTTGGTGTCGACCACTCGATCCCAATCGGCCTCGCTGTGCTCCAGAAGCGGCTTTGAGATCACCGTGCCGGCATTGTTGACGAGGATATCGAGCGGCCCAACGAGACGCTCCGCTTCCGCAAGCGCCTCCGCGACGCTTGCGGGCGCGGTCACGTCGAGGGCCACCGCCGCTGCCTTGCCGCCGGATTCCGCGATCTCCTCGACCGCATCCGCGAGGAGATCGGTGCGGCGCGCCGCCAGCGCTACCGAAGCGCCCGCATCCGCGAGCACGTGCGCGAAATGCCGGCCGAGGCCGCTGGAGGCGCCGGTGACGAGCGCAGTGCGCCCGCGGAGATCGAAAGTCGCGGCCATTCCCGCTAGAGCGTCCTTGCCTGCTCGCGCAGGATGAATTTCTGAATCTTGCCGGTGGAGGTCTTGGGCAACACGCCGAAGACGACGGTCTTCGGGACCTTGTAGTGCGCGAGATGCTCGCGGCACCACGCGACAATCTCATCGGCGTCGATGCTGGCGCCCGGCTTCAGCGTCACGAAGGCGCAGGGCGTCTCGCCCCATTTCTCGTCGGGACGCGCGACGACTGCCGCTTCGAGCACCCGCGGATGGCGATAGAGCACCTCCTCAACCTCGAGCGAGGAGATGTTCTCGCCACCGGAGATGATGATGTCCTTCGAGCGGTCGCGAATCTTCACATAGCCGTCGGGCTGCATCACCGCGAGGTCGCCGGAATGGAACCACCCGCCGGCAAAAGCCTCATCGGTCGCCTTCGGGTTCTTGAGGTAGCCCTTCATGGTGATGTTGCCGCGGAACATGATCTCGCCCATCGTCTGGCCGTCCCACGGGACTTCCTTCATCGTCTCGGGGTCCATCACCGTCATCCCTTCCTCGCAGGTGTAGCGTACGCCCTGCCGGCCGTTGCGCTCGGTGCGCTTGCCGATGTCCATCGCGTCCCATTCAGCGTGCTTGGCGCAAACGGCCGCCGGTCCATAGGTCTCGGTGAGTCCGTAGACGTGCGTGATGTCGAAACCGATGCGTTGCATGCCTTCGATGATCGAGGCCGGCGGCGCCGCTGCCGCGACGAGGCAGCTCACCTTGTGCTTGATCTCGCGCTTCCATTCCTCGGGCGCGTTGATGAGCATCCCATGCACGATCGGCGCACCGCAGTAATGCGTCACCTTGTGCGTGTGGATCGCCTCGAGGATGGTTTTCGCCTCGACCCGCCGCAGGGACACGTTGGTGCCCGCGTTGGCCGCCATCGTCCACGGAAAGCACCAACCGTTGCAGTGGAACATCGGCAGCGTCCACAGATACACGGCGTGACGGGGCATGCCCCAGTCGATGATGTTGCACAGCGCATTGAGGTACGCGCCGCGATGGTGATAGACGACACCCTTGGGATTGCCGGTCGTTCCCGAGGTGTAGTTGAGCGAGATCGCCTGCCATTCGTCGGCAGGATGCTTCCATGCGAACTCCGGATCGCCGCCGGCGATGAATTCCTCGTAATCCATCACCCCGAGCAGCTTGCCGTCCGGTCCCTGCGGATCGGCGATGTCGATCACGCGAATCTTGCGTTTGAGCCGCGACAGCGCCGGCTCGATGATCGGTGCGAATTCGGTATCCGTAATGAGCACCTTCGCCTCGCCGTGTTCGAGCATGAACGCGATCGCCTCGGCGTCGAGCCGCGTGTTGAGCGTGTTGAGCACGCCGCCGGTCATCGGTACGCCGAAATGCGCTTCGACCATCTCCGGCGTGTTGGACGCCATGACCGCGACGGTGTCGCCGACGCCGATGCCCGCACCCACGAGCGCCGAGCCGAGCCGGCGCGCTCGCGCATAGGTCTCGGCCCAGGTGTATCGCCGCTCGCCGTGGATGACGGAAGGGTGCTGCGGATACACGTAAGCGGTGCGCGCGATCAGCGACAACGGCGTCAGTGGGGTGTAGTTGGCCTCGTTGGGGTCGAGGTTGGTCTCGTAGATGCTGGACATCATGTTCCTCCGGACAGCGGCACCCCATGGTAAACAATCCACCTGAAAAGACAATTGCGTGCGATCAAAACCGGCCCTACCATCGCGCCATGGGCCATCGCCTGTCGAAGATCGTCACCCGCACCGGCGACGCCGGAACGACCGGGCTAGGCGACGGCAAGCGCGTGGCCAAGGATTCGGCGCGCATCGAGGCGATCGGCGCCGTGGACGAGCTCAATTCCGCACTCGGCGTGCTGCTTGCCGAGCCGCTGCCGGATTCCGTCTCAGGGTGTATCACTGGAGTTCAGCACGATCTCTTC
>DATJVP010000176.1:0-5086 GCA_035581425.1 Allostellaceae bacterium
ATGTCCTTGCGCGCGATCTCGTCCTCGTTGTGAAGCGTCGCGCGCTGCACGACGACGCCGCCGACGGTGATCGGCTTCAGCACCGCGACCGGCGTCAGCGAGCCCTGGCGCCCCACTTGGATGATGATGTCCTCGAGCACCGTCCGCGCCCGCTCCGCCGGGAATTTGTGCGCGAGCGCCCAGCGCGGTGCGCGCGTCGCCATGCCGAGCCGTTCCTGCAAGTCGAGGTCGTTCACCTTGTAGACGACGCCGTCGATGTCGTAGGGCAGATCGGCACGCCCCTCGAGCATACCGCGGTAATAGTCCAGAATCTCGCCGACGCCGTGGCAAAGCTTGGATCTCGGATTGACCGAGAACCCCCATTTCCGGAAGTGCTCGAGCATGTCCGCCTGCGTCTTGGCGATGGGCTCGCTGCTGCCGCCGACGGCGTAAGCGAAGAACTTGAGAGGGCGCGAAGCGGTAATCCCCGGATCGAGCTGGCGTAGCGAGCCCGCTGCGGCGTTGCGGGGATTTGCGAAGATCGGCTCATCCGCCTTCTCGCGCTCGGCGTTGAGCGCGAAGAAGCCCTTGTGCTCGAGATAGACCTCGCCCCGCACCTCCAACACCTCGGGCCAGCCGCGGCCCTCGAGCTCCTTTGGTATCGTGCGGATCGTCTTGATGTTGGCGGTGACGTCCTCGCCAACCACCCCGTCGCCGCGTGTGGCACCCAGTACGAGCTTTCCCTTCTCGTAGCGGAGCGCCGAGGAGAGTCCGTCCATCTTGGGCTCCGCCATCACCGCGATCTTTTCCTCGGCCACGCGCGCGAGGTCTTCCGGGCGCTTGAAGTAGTTGCGGATGCTCTGAAAGAAGCTCCGCACATCCTCTTCGACGAAGGCGTTGTCGAGCGAGAGCATCGGCGTTGCATGCGCGACCTTGGCGAAGCCCGCTGCAGCCGCCGCGCCCACGCGCCGGCTCGGGCTGTCTTTCCGCACAAGTGCGGGAAAGCGCTTCTCCAGCGCGGCGTTGCGCCGCTGCAGCGCGTCGTAGCTGGCGTCGGAGATCTCCGGCATCGCATCCTGGTGATAGAGCCGGTCGTGCCGCGCGATTTCCGCTGCAAGCCGCTCGAGCTCGGCCGCAGCTTCCTTCTCGCCGAGCGCGGCAACGGGCTTCTCCGCGAGCGCGGGCTTTTTCGAGGTCACGATGGTCCCGCTCCCATGAGGCTTGCGGCGGCGGCGCGTGCTTCCGCGGTGACGGTGCTGCCCGAAAGCATGCGCGCGATCTCCTCGCGCCGCTCCGCCGCGGTGAGCTCGTCGACGGTGGTCAGCGTCTTACTCGCGGCCTGCCGCTTGGCGACGCGCCAGTGATGTGTGCCCTTGGCGGCGACCTGCGGCGAGTGCGTCACCACCAGCACTTGCAGGCTCTCACCGAGGCGGTGGAGCCGCTCGCCCACCGCAGCCGCGACCGCGCCGCCGATGCCGCTGTCGACCTCGTCGAAGACGAGCGTCGTCGCCGGCAGCGTCCGCGCCAGCACCACCTTGAGCGCAAGGAGGAACCGCGCGAGCTCGCCGCCCGAGGCGATCTTGCCGATCGGGCCCGGCGGCGCGCCGGGATTGGTCTGCACCTCGAAATGAACCCGCTCGGCGCCCCCTTCGCCCCACTCCGGCTCCGGCAAGGGCGCGAGTACCGTCTGGAAGCGCGCGCGCTCGAGCTTCAGCGGCTTCAGCTCCTTCGCGACCGCGGCGTCGAGCGACTTGGCCGCGGCGCGCCGACGCTCCCCCAGGCGCGAAGCCGCCGCGACGTAGTCGTTGCGGAGCTCGGCCTCGCGGCGCTGCAGCCGCTTGACCTCGCCGCCGCCGTCTTCGAGTGCAGCGACTTTGGCGGCGATCTCCGTCCTGAGTGCGACGAGGCCGTCGACGCTCGCGCCGTGCTTGCGTGCGAGCGCGCGGAGCGCAAAGAGCCGCTCTTCGATCTGCTCCAGGCTAAGACCGGCGGGGCCGAGCGAGTGGAGGGCCGCCTCGATCTGTGCCACTGCCTCGCGCAACTCGCCCGCGACGCGATCCAGCGCCGCCACCGCGGGATCGAGCCTCTCCCCCAACCGGTCGCGGAGCCGCTCCAGCGGGCGCAGCGCCGCGTTGACCGCACGCTCGGCGCCTCGATCGCCCGCGAGCTCCGCGAGCGCGCCTTCCAGCGCCTCGCCGAGCTTCTCGCGCTGCTGCAGGAAGCCGCGGGATTCCGCAAGACGCTGCTCCTCGCCTTGCTCCGGCTTCAGCGTCTCGAGCTCACCAAGCGCGTGGCGGAGGTAATCCTCCTCGGCGCGCGCCTTGGCGAGCTGCTCCTCCGCCGCGGCCCGCGCCGCGCGCGCGTCGCGCCAGGTGCGGAACGCAGCACGCAACGTCTCGACCTCGGCGCCATGGCCGCCGAACGCGTCGAGCGCCTCGCGATGGGTCCCTGCGTCGAGCAGGCCGCGCTGCGCGAATTGCCCCTCGATCTCCACCAGAAGCTCGCCAACCTCGCGCAACAGGCCGATGCTCGCGGGCTGGTCGTTGATGAAGGCGCGGCTGCGGCCGTCGGCGGCGAGGACCCGGCGCAGCACCGCTTGCTCCTCGCCGGCGCCGATGAAGCCGTGTTCCGAAAGGACCAGCCGGGCCGGATGCCCCGCCGGAAGCGAGAATTCCGCGCTGACGACCGCCTGCTCCGCCCCCGTTCTAACTAGGCCGCTCTCCGCGCGCACGCCGAGCGCCAGACCGAGCGCATCGAGCAGGATCGATTTCCCGGCTCCTGTCTCGCCCGTGAGCACGCCCAGGCCCGGATGGAATCCGAGCTCGAGCCGGTCGATCAGAACGACATCGCGAATGGAGAGGCTTTGCAGCATCGGGCTCGCAGAAGGGGGACCGCTCTCATCGCCGGAATGATAGCGAGGCCGCTTCCCCCGAACCAGCGTCAGTGGGCGAGCGAAGCGCATTTGCTTCGATGCAGGCCGCACACATGCCGTGCGTCCTTCGACGCGCGGCGGGTCGTCCCATCACTATCGAGGTTACTTGCCGGCTTCAGTTCGCCTCTGAGCGAACCCGGCACTCGTGGGCTAGAAGATCGAATCGACGACGCGGGCGAACCAGCCCTTCTGGGCCTCGAGGTCGGGCGGCAGTTCCTTGCTGTCGGTAACGAGGGCGTAGCTGTCGCGATACCACTCGCTGCCGGGGTAATTGTAGCCAAGGACCGCGGCGGTGCGCTTGGCTTCGTCGTTGAGGCCCACCGCCAGGTAGCATTCGGTGAGACGCTCCAGAGCCTCCGGCACGTGGGTCGTCGTCTGGTATTGATCGACGACGGTGCGGAAGCGGTTGATAGCCGCGAGGTATTCCTTTTGGTTTTCGTAGAAGCGGCCGATCTCCATTTCCTTGCCGGCGAGGTGGTCGCGCGTCAGGTCGATCTTTAGCCGCGCGTCTCGTGCGTAGCGCGTATCCGGGAAGCGTCGCACCACTTCCTGCAGGGTCTTGAGCGCATCCGAGGTGATGCGCTGGTCGCGGCCCACATCGGTGATCTGCACGTAATAGCAAAGCGCCTTGAGGTAATAGGCGTAGGCAATGTCGCGGTGCCCCGGATGCAACTGAATGAAGCGATCGAGAGCCAGGATCGCCTCGTCGTAGCGCGCGCCCTCATAGAGCGAATAGGCCGCCATGAGCTGCGCCTTCGTCGCCCAGACCGAATAGGGGTGCTGTCGCTCGACCTCGTCGAAGCCCTTGGCGGCCCGGTCGTAGCGCTCCGCCTGCAAGTCATCCATGGCGTTGTTGTAGAGCGTCTCGACCGGGCGCTCGACGTAGGTTTCCTTCTCCGAGCCGCCGCAGGCGGCAAGGGCGCCGAGCGCGAGCGCGGCGAGAAGGCGGATCGAGAGGCGTGCGATCATAACGACGGTCCCAGCGGCGAAGCGCTTCAGGCGCCCTTATATCACGGGCGCATAGCCGGCCGCGACAGCCTCCAAATCAATTGTAGATCAATCGCTTAGGCGCGGGCGGCCCGGGCGCCGGACTGCCAGCGCGTGGGCTCGGCGAGTTCGGCATCCGCGAGCGTCGTGTAGCACCAGGCGCTGCGGTCCGCAAAGAGGGTCTCGAGAATTCGCCGGTTCAGCGCATGCCCCGAGCGCACCCCGCGGAAATGCCCGAGAATCGGCCCCCCCGCGAGATAGAGGTCACCGACGGCGTCCAACACCTTATGGCGGACGAACTCGTCGGCATAGCGCAGGCCGTCCTTGTTCAGGATCTTGGCGCCGCTCACCACGACGGCGTTCTCGAGCGAGCCGCCACGGGCGAGGCCGGAGGCACGCAGCCGCTCCACGTCCTCTAGGAAGCCGAAGGTTCGGGCGCGCGCGATCTCCGCGCGGAAGCTCTCGGCATCAAGGCTGAGGCTGATGTCCTGGCGCTTCACGACCTCGTCGGGAAAATCGATCTTGAAGCTCACAGAGAAGTCGCTCGCCGGCGTGAGCGCAGCCATGCGATTCTCGTCCGCGATCCGGACGGGCTTCAGCACTTTGATGGCGCGGCGCGGCGCGTCTTGCTCGACGATGCCCGCGCGCTCGATCAAGAACAGGAACGGCTCGGCGCTGCCGTCCATCACCGGAATTTCCGGCCCGTCGAGCTCGACCACGACGTTGTCGATCTCCGCGCCGGCGAACGCCGCGAGGAGATGCTCGACCGTCGCGACAGAGACGCCTTCGTGATTGGTGAGAGTCGTGCAGAGCGGGGATTCCTGAACGTTCCGCCAATCGGCGACGACGGTCGCTCCGCCGCGGTCGCCGCGCCGGAAGACGATGCCGGTGCCGGTCGCCGCCGGATGCAGCGTCATGGCCACGCGCGCGCCGGTATGGACACCGACGCCACGACACGGCATAGCCGCTCTTATGGTCTTTTGCGGTAGAACTCCGAGGTCCACGAACAATCCCCCAAGCGACGATTCTTGAGCGTTTCTGCGACGCGCAGAGAGGTAGCAGCCTGCGCCGCGTCGCAGCAATTCACTCTTTGTGTACGATTATTACAAGGAAAGTTCTTATGAAACAGAAACTTAACGGCACTTCCGCGCCGCTCCCCGGGCCTCGGCGGATGGCCCGGGAGCGGCC
>DATJVP010000177.1:0-12377 GCA_035581425.1 Allostellaceae bacterium
ATCGAGGAGCCGGCCGTCGGCTTCGGCGTTGGTGCGAATGCGGCGGTCCTCGGGGAGCGCGGCATAGCGCTGCGCCTGCCGGGCGCGGGCTTTGGCGATCCGCGCCGCGATCTCGGCGCTGCCTTCCGCAGGCGGCGGCAGTGCGAGATCCGCGGGCCGCACCGCGGGCACGTCGATGTGGAGATCGATCCGGTCAAAGAGCGGGCCCGAGATCCGCGATTGATAGTCGAGGGCGCAGCGCGGCGCGCGACCGCAGGCCTGGCGCGGGTCGTCGAGATGGCCGCATTTGCAGGGGTTCATCGCCGCGACGAGCTGGATGCGTGCGGGATATGTCACGTGGGCGTTGACGCGCGCGACCGTGGCGCGTCCCGTCTCCATCGGTTGGCGCAGCGCCTCCAGGGTCGCGCGCTGGAACTCCGGCAGCTCGTCGAGGAAGAGCACGCCCAGATGCGCGAGGCTCACCTCGCCCGGTCGCCCACGCTGGCCGCCGCCGACCAATGCCGGCGTCGAGGCGGAGTGATGGGGATCCCTGAAGGGCCGCTGCCGCAGCAGTTTTCCATCGCGCAATAGCCCCGCGACGGAATGGATCATCGAGACTTCCAGCGCCTCCGCGGGATCGAGCGGCGGCAGGAGTCCCGGAAGCCGCGCCGCCAGCATCGATTTTCCCGCCCCGGGCGGCCCGATCATCAGGAGATTGTGTCCGCCGGCTGCCGCAATCTCGAGCGCGCGCTTCGCGGTCTCCTGGCCCTTGATGTCCTTGAGGTCGGGCGGCGCGGGACCGGGCTCCGCCACCTTCGGCACCGGCGGCGACAGCACTTGCGTCCCCTTGAAGTGATTGATGAGCGCAAGGAGCGTCGGCGCCGCCAGCACCTCGACCTCGCCCGCCCAAGCGGCCTCGCCGCCGGAGGCCGCGGGGCAGATGAGGCCGAGCTCGCGCTCCGCCGCCGCCATCGCTGCCGGCAGCACCCCCGCCACCGGCAGGATCGCCCCATCGAGCGCCAACTCGCCGAGAGCCATGTAGCCCTCGATCTCGTCGCGCGGCAGCACCTCCATCGCCGCGAGCAGGCTCAGGGCGATCGGGAGATCGTAATGGCTTCCTTCCTTCGCGAGATCGGCAGGCGCGAGATTGACGACGATCCGCCGCGGCGGCAGTGCCAAGCCCATCGCATTGAAGGCAGCGCGCACGCGCTCGCGCGATTCCGCCACAGCCTTGTCCGGGAGGCCCACGACCGTGAAGGCGACGACGCCCGAGGCGATCGTGACCTGCACGTCGATTTCGAGCACCTCGATGCCCGAGAACGCCACGGTCTTCACCCGCGCAACCAAAGTGCTGCTCCCGCTCTCGCTCGCAATTGCAGGCTAGCCTAGTGCCCCGGCGCGTAATACGCCAGCAGCGCGCCCATGGTGAGGATCGAGAGCGCGGTCGAGATGAGGACGCTCGATGCCGCGCGCGCGACATAGATCTCGTAGCGCTGCGCCAGGATGAAGGCGTTGGAGCCCGTGGGCAGCGCCGCGCAGCAGACGGCGACGGCCGTATCGAAGTGATCGAGCGCGAAGACCCTCGTCGCGAAGAGATAGACCGCGAGCGGCAGCAGAAGGAGCTTCATCGCGACCACGGTGAGGCTCTCGCGGAGATCGCCCGCGAGACGGAAGCGCGCGATGGTGGCCCCCAGCGAGAAGAGCGCGGCAGGGGTTGCGGCCGCCGCGAGGAAATCGATGAAGCGCCCGAGCATCGAGGGCATGCCGAGCCCGATCTCGCGCCAAAGGAAGCCCGCGAGGATCGCGGCGATGACGGGATTGCCGATGATAGCGAGGAGGGTCGCCTTGGCGGTGTGCAGAATCCGGCCCCCCTGCCCCCGGCCGATCTCGATCACGACCGTCGCGAGCGAGAGCAGAATGATCGAATGGAGGCTGATGATGAGGCTCAGCGGCACGAGCCCCGCCTGCCCGAAAGCGCTGACGATGAGGGGGATCCCGAGCTGCACGGAGTTCGAGAAGGCCGTGCTCATGCCCATGAGCCCCATCTCCGCGAAGCTCAGCCGGAAGAGGAGGCGACCCAGCACCATGCTGAGCGCGAAGACCGTGAGCGTCCCCGCGAAATAGGTGCCGAGCAGTCCCAGCGAGCCGCCGAGTGCCGGCGCCTCCGCCGCCATCCCGCGGAAGAGCAGCGCGGGGATCGCCGCGTAATAGACGAAGACGCCGAGCCCCCGCGCCCCTTCGGCCGAGAGCAGCCGCGTGCGCCCGAACCCGTATCCAAGCAGGATCAGGGCGAAGACCGGCAGTACGATTTGCGCAACGGCGCTCATGCAGGAGGAATAGCGTGCCGGGGGTGAAACCTGTCAGCGGTCAGCTTTTTCCAGCCACTGCTCATGACCCAATCGTCTCTCGCCCCTCTCCCTTGAGAGAAGGGGGAGCGGGAGCGGTGCTGAACGAAGAGCCGAAAGTTGACGGCTGAGAGCTCACCGCCGACGGCTACTCCTCCTCTCCGATCTCGCGCTCGCGTAATAGCTCGTCGAAGCGCGCGAGTGTCGTTTCGACGCGGGCCATCACGGAGCCTGCGGGGTAGCTGCCGTCGGCACCGGGTTGCCCGGGATCGAGGCCGGTGAGCAGGCCCAGCGCATCGTGGACATCGGTCATGGTCCAGAGATGGAAGCGGCCCTCGCGAACCGCTGCCGCTACTTCCTCACACAAGATCACATGGTTCGCATTCGTCGCGGGGATCAGCACGCCCTGGCGCCCCGTCAGGCCGCGGCTGGCGCAGGCGCGATAGAAGCCCTCGATCTTGTCGCTGGCGCCGCCGATCGGCTGGCTCTCGCCGGCCTGATTGACCGAGCCGGTGATCGCGATCTCCTGGCGGATCGGCACGTCCGCGAGCGCCGAGAGGACCGCCACGAGCTCGCCCATCGAGGCGCTGTCGCCCTCAACGCCGCCATAGCTCTGCTCAAAGGTGACGGAAGCGGAGAAAGAGAGCGGCAAGCGCCGGGCAAAGCAGCCGCCCAGATATCCGCCGATGATGTAGACGCCCTTCTGCTGGATCGGGCCGCCCATCTCCGTCGCGCGCTCGATGTTGACGATGCCGCGCCGCCCCGCATGGACGCGCGCGGAGATACGCACGGGCATGCCAAAGCTGTGATCCCCGAGATCGCGCACGGTGAGGCCGTTCACCTGGCCGACCCGGCTCCCATCGCTGTCGATGAGAAGGAGGCCGTCGCGGATCGACTCCTGGGCGCGATCCTCGACGCGCGCCGCGCGTTCCCGCCGGTCCGCGAGGGTGCGCAGGACATGCGAAAGCTCGATGTTGCGTTTGTGCTCGGCCCGTGCGAGCGCCGCCGCTTCGATGGCGAGATCCTCGACCCGCTCGAAACTCGCGGCGAGCTTGCGGCGGTCGCCCGCCCAGCGCGCAGTCTCCGCGAGAAGCCGCGCCACCGCCGCGTCGTCGGCGCCGCCCTCGATATGCCGGCTCGCCATGCACCGCACCAGCGAGGCATAGACCCCGAGATTCGCCGTGTCCGCCGGCAAGTCCGGATCGATATCGGCCTTTATCTTGAAATAGGTCGGAAAATCCGGGTCGACGGAGAAGAAGGCGTAGTACCAGCGCGGCGCCCCCACGATCACGACCTTGAGGTCGAGCGGGATTGCATGCGGCACCGGCGCGCCCACGAGGGGCGGGCCCGGGCTCTGCGGCGGCTCGATCCGGATGCAGCGGTCGCGCAGCGCCCCCTTGAGGAAGGTCCAGACCATCGGCTCCCCGGCGATCGCTTCCGCGCGCAGCACGAGGACGCCGCCGTTCGCGTGCTGGAGCGCGCCCGCGCGCAGATGGCGATGATCGGTGACGGCCACGCCGCCAATCACCCGATACTCGAAGCGGCCGAAGAGCTTCTCGTAGCTCGGATGCGGCTCCAGCACCACCGGCGCCTCGCCGTTCTCGCCGTGATCGACGAAGAGGTTGACGCCATAGCGCTCGTCGAGCGCCATTTCGCGGGCGCGCTCGGCATCGGCATCCCCGGCGGTACCGAGCAGGTCCAGATGATCGATCAAATCCGCGCGCAGCTCGACGATCCAGCGCGTGAGGCCGGGATAGGAGCCGAACTCTGCCGCGATCGGGTCGATGAGTGGCGTTAGGGCCGCATCCGCAGCCTCGCGCCGAGCCTCTCGCACGACCTCCGCGAATTGCATCTCACTCCGCCGCGCGGCTTGGACGAAAAGACCAAGGCTTTGCCGCACCGCGGCGAAGCCGTCGAGCCGGCGCTGGCGCTCGGCTTCGGGCAACCGCTCCAGCGACTCCGGCTCGCTTCCGGGCAGCGGGTTCAGCACGAGCCCCTGCGGTGTCCGTTCAATCTTGAGGCCGCGCTCCGCAGCGAAGGACTCGAGTTGGGTGAAAGCGGCGCCGACAGCCTGCTGCGTCGTCGCGCTCTCGCGGTCGAGACGCGCCGCGAACTCCGCGGCCTCGAAGGCGCGGGCGAGCGATTGCCGGAACGCCGGCAACAGCGCCTCGATCCGGTCGCGCAGCAGCCGTCCCGTCCCCGCGGGCAGCCGATAGGGCTGCGGCCGGTCGGGATGGCGGAAGTTCTGGAGATAGACCCAGTCCCAAGGCGGGGGCAGCGTCTTGGCATGCTCCGCGAGGAGCTCGAGGGTCGCGGTCATGCGCCCGCTGCGATCCTCGCCGACGACGAAGATGTTGAATCCCATCTCCGGCACGCTGAGCCCGAAGGCGAGCGCCGCTCGCGCGCGTCGGTGCGAGGAGAGATCGAGGATGTGCGGCGTCCCGCTTCCCGCCGGCGCAGGAAGCGCGAAGGACGGGGGCCCTACGGCGTCGGACCCGAGCGGCCGCGCGCTCATGCTGCGGTCCGCGTACCCCGCGCCCGCAGCCGCGCTTCGATCGCGTCCCAGATCAGCGCCTCGATCTTCGTGCCATCGAGACGGTTGATCTCCTGGATGCCCGTGGGCGAGGTGACGTTGATCTCGGTGAGGCAATCGCCGATCACGTCGATGCCCACGAAGACGAGCCCCTGCTCCCGGAGCACCGGACCGAGGGCCGCGCAGACCTCGCGCTCGCGCTTGGTGAGCTCGGTCTTTTCCGCGCGTCCCCCGACATGCAGGTTGGCGCGCGCCTCGCCCGGGGGTGGCACGCGCAGCACGCCGCCCACGGCCTCGCCATCGACGAGGATGATCCGCTTGTCCCCCTGTCGCACCGAGGGCAGATAGCGCTGCACCATGATGGGCTCGCGGTAGAGCACGGTGAAGAGCTCGAGAAGGGCGTTCAGGTTGTCGTCCTCGGGCCGCAAATGGAACACGCCGGCGCCGCCATTGCCGAAAAGCGGCTTCAGGATGATCTCACCGTGCTCCCTGCGGAAGGCGATGATCTCGTCGCGGTCGCTGGTGACGATCGTCGGCGGCATCAGCGCCGCGAAATGCGTCGCGAAGAGCTTTTCCGGTGCATTCCGGACGCTGATGGGATCGTTCACCACGAGCGTCGTCTCGCGCACATGCTCGAGGAGATGCGTGGCCGTGATGTAAGCCATGTCGAAGGGCGGGTCCTGGCGCATCAGGATCACGTCGGCGGCGGCGAGGTCGATCGTCTCCATGGGCCCCAGCGAGAAATGCCGGCCCTTCTCGCGTCGGACCTCGAGCCGCTGACCCCGTGCGGTCAGCCGGGTGCCCCGGAGCGTCAGCCGTCGCGGCAGGTAATGATAGAGCGCATGCCCCCGCGCCTGCGCCTCGAGCGCGAGGACAAAGGTCGAATCCGCGTCGATGTTCACGGACTCGATGGGGTCCATCTGGATCGCGACGACGAGGCCCATGCTGGCGAATCCTTCCGAATTTCGCGGGGAGTATCGGGGGCGATGCTTTCCGTAGCAAGCACCCTCACCTTCCCGCGCGAGACGCGGGAGGGTGAGGGTGCTCGCGAAATTGGGATCGAAGCCCCGCTTCTCGTTTTCTATTCAATGGCGTACCTTAGGGGGCGACAGGGCGCCTGAAGACGCCGGTCTGGGAGGGCTAACGCGTGCGGAATCGGAGGGCTGGGGCCGGAGCGCCCGCCCAAAGGTCAAGGCCATGACGGCGGTGCCGATTTCGGCGGCGCCGTTGCTTTCCGTCCGCGACGTCTCCGTCCGCTTCGGCGGCATCGTGGCACTCGATGGCGTCTCCTTCGACGTCGCGCGCGGCGAGATCTGCGGCTTGATCGGCCCCAACGGCGCCGGCAAGACCACGCTCTTCAATTGCCTCTCGCGCCTCTACCGAGCCGAGCGCGGCGAAATCCATTTCGAGGACAAATCCCTCTTCGAAGTGCCGCGGCACGCGATTGCGGCGCTCGGCATCGGGCGTACCTTCCAGAACCTCGCCCTTTTCCGCAGCATGAGCGTGCTCGAGAATGTGCTGATCGGCAGCCATTGCCGCAGCCGCGGCGGCTTTCTCGCGAACGCGCTCCGTCTTCCGCCGGTGGGTGCGGAGGAGCGGCGGGTGCGGGCGCGCGCGGAAGCGCTCATCGAGGAACTTGGCCTTTCCGAGGTTGCCTCGACAGCAGTGAGCGCGCTTTCCTTCGGCACCCAAAAGCGGGTCGAGCTCGCGCGTGCTCTCGCGGGCGAGCCCAAGCTCCTTCTCCTCGACGAGCCCGCGGGCGGCCTCAATCACGAGGAGGTCGACCAGCTCCGCGGGCAGATCCAGGGGCTCCGCGACCGTCTCGGCATCACCGTGCTGCTGGTCGAGCATCACATGAACCTCGTGATGCGCGCCTCCGACAAGGTCGTGGCGCTCGATTTCGGCCGCAAGATCGCGGACGGCACGCCCGCTGAGGTGCGCAGCCATCCCGACGTGATTCGCGCCTATCTCGGGGAGGCTGCCTGATGACGGCTCTCCTCGAGACCCGCTCGCTCGCGGCCTTCTACGGACCGACCCAAGTCCTCTACGAGGTCGATCTCGACGTGGCCGAGGGCGGGATCACGGCACTTCTCGGCGCGAACGGCGCGGGCAAGACCACGCTGCTGCGGGCGCTCTGCGCGATGGTGCGCTCGGAAGGCACGATCCGCTTCGGCGGCGGCAGTCTCTCGGGGCTCGCGACCGAGGATGTGGTCCGGCGGGGGATCGCGCATGTGCCGGATGGGCGCGGCACTTTCGTCCACCTCTCGGTCGAGGAGAATCTCCGCCTCGGTGCCTATGTGCGCCGCGACAAGGCGGAGGTCGCGCGGGATTTCGAGCGCGTTTTCGGCTATTTCCCTCGCCTCCGAGAGCGGCGGGCGCAGCAGGCGGGAACGCTTTCCGGCGGCGAGCAGCAGATGCTCGCGATCGCCCGCGCGCTCATGCTGCGCCCTCGCCTGCTGCTCCTCGACGAGCCCTCCTTCGGCCTCGCGCCGCTCATCGTGCGCGACATCTTCACGATCCTCCACACCATCAACCGTGAGGACCGTGTGAGCATGCTCGTCGTCGAACAGAACGCCAACCTCGCCCTCGACCTCGCCGACAACGCCTATCTCCTGGAGACCGGGCGCATGGTCATGAGTGGCACCGCCGAGCGCATCCGCGGCGACGAGGCGGTGCGGCGCTCCTATCTCGGATATTGAAGGCGGGGCGATGGCGGCATTCCTGCATCAGGTGTTCTCGGGGCTCGCCACCGGCGGGATCTACGCCTCGGTCGCCCTCGCGCTCGTGATGATCTACCAGGCGACGCATCACGTGAATTTCGCGCAGGGCGAGATGGCGATGTTCTCGACCTACATCTGCTCCTCGCTGATCGGCTGGGGCCTGCCCTACTGGATCGCCTTCCTCCTCACCCTCGTGATCGCCTTCCTCGGCGGCCTCGCGATCGAGCGCATCGTCGTCCGCCCGGTGGAGAAGGCGCCGGTGCTTTCCGTGGTGATCGTCTTCATCGGGCTCCTCGTCATCATCAACAGCATGGCCGGCGCCATCTACAGCTACACGCAGACCTCGTTTCCGAGCCCCTTCCCCTCGGACGCCTGGTATGCGAGCTCCTACATCAACGCGCATGAGGTCGGGTCGATCGTCGTGACGCTCGCGGTCCTGGTGCTGGTCTACGCCTTCTTCCGTTTCACGCCGCTCGGCCTCGCCATGCGTGCCGCCGCGCAAAACCCGGTCTCGAGCCGTCTCGTCGGGATTCGCGTGGGCTGGATGCTCGGCGTCGGTTGGGGCCTCGCGGCCGCGATCGGCGCGGTCGCGGGCATGATGGCGGCGCCGATCTTCTTCCTAGACCCCAACATGATGGGGAGCATCCTTCTCTATAGTTTCGCCGGCGCGCTCCTCGGCGGGATCGACAATCCCTGGGGTGCGGTGATCGGCGGCTTCGCGATGGGTGTCCTCGAGAATCTCGCGGGGGCCTATCTCGTGGGGACCGAGATCAAGCTCTCCGTCGCGCTCATCATCATCGTGGGCGTGCTGGTGGCGAGGCCCTCGGGCCTCTTCGGCCGGCAGCTCGTGAGCCGGGTCTAGCGCCATGACGAGCGTGAGCGAGACCGCAGCAGCCCCGGGCACCCGCCAGATCGCGGGCCTGAGCCTTACACGCTGGCGCGCGATCGGCATCGTTGGCTTTCTCGCCGCGGCTTGCGTGCTGCCGTTCTTCCTCAGCAATTATCACAACCTCCAGCTCGCGACGGTCGTGATCTACGCGATCGCGCTGATGGGACTCAACATCCTGACGGGTTTCAACGGCCAGATCTCGCTGGGACATGGGGCCTTCTATGCGATCGGCGCCTATACCACCGCGATCCTCACGACGAAGTTCGGCGTGCCCTATTGGGCAACGGTGCCGGTCGCGGGGGTCATCTGCCTCGTCGTGGGCTTCCTCATCGGCCTGCCAGCGCTCCGGCTCGAGGGGCTCTATCTCGCGCTGGCGACCTTCGCCTTGGCATTGGCGACGCCGCAGCTCCTCAAGTTCAAGCCGCTCGATCCGTGGACCGGGGGCGTTCAAGGCGTTCTCTTGCGCCGCTCGGCCTCGAACCCGCCTTGGGGATTGCCGCTCACACGGGACCAGTGGCTCTATTTTCTCTGTCTCGCCATCGCCATTCCCATGTTCTGGGCGGCGCGGAACCTCATCCGCGGACGCACGGGCCGTGCGATCGTGGCGATCCGCGACCATCCCGTGGCGGCGGAGACGATGGGCGTCAACATCGCAATCTACAAATCCGCGGCCTTCGGCGTGAGCGCGCTTTATACGGGCGTCGCGGGCGCGCTCGGCGCGGTCGTGGTGGGGTTCGTCGCACCCGAGAGCTTCCCGCTCTTTCTCTCGCTGAGCCTCCTCGTGGGGATCGTTGTGGGAGGGCTCGCCTCGATCTCCGGCGCGATTTTCGGCGCGATCTTCATCGAGTTCGTGCCAAACCTGTCGGACGAGCTCGCGCGCAGCATCCCCGCGATCGCGCAGTGGCTCCTGGGGTTCACGCCGAGCGTCGCCGAACAGGCCGCGACCGCTGCGCAATGGACGATCTACGGGCTCGTGCTCATCGCCTTCATGTACGCGATGCCCACGGGCGTTGCGGGATTCATCCGCCTCCTCTGGAGTCGGCTCGCGCGCGGCTTCGGGGAGGGCGGATAAGAGGCCTGGGTCGAGACGGAAGCGACTGCACAACACAAATGCAAAGGAGAGGACGATGATTTCAAGACGCAGACTGCTACAGACCTCCGCCGTCTCGGCGGCGGCGCTCGCGGCGCGGGGCGTGCCTGCCTGGGGCGCCAACGCACCTGGCGTCACCGCGACCGAGATCAAGATCGGCCAGACCATGCCCTATAGCGGCAATGCCTCCGCCTACGGCACGATCGGCAAGGTCGAGCTCGCCTATTTCAAGATGATCAACGAGCAGGGCGGCATCAACGGCCGGAAGATCAACCTCATCAGCCTCGACGACGGCTACAGCCCGCCGAAGACGGTGGAGCTGGTACGCCGCCTCGTCGAGCAGGAGGAGGTGGCCTTCCTCTTCCAGACGCTCGGCACGCCCTCCAACTCCGCGATCCATCAGTACTGCAATGACGAGAAGGTGCCGCAGCTCTTCGTCGCGACGGGCGCCGCTAAGTGGAACGATCCCAAGGGTCATCCCTGGACCATGGGCTGGCAGCCGAACTACCAGACCGAGGCGAAGATCTATGCGAAATACATCCTCGCCAACAAGCCCAACGCCAAGATCTCGATCCTCTACCAGAACGACGATTTCGGTAAGGATTACCTGATCGGCCTCAAGGCCGGGCTCGGCGACAAGTTCGAGAGGATGGTGGTGAAGGAGGCCTCCTATGAATCGACCGATCCCACCGTCGACAGCCAGATCGTGACACTGCAGGGCTCGGGCGCCGATACTCATGTCACCGCGGCGATCCCGAAATACGCGGCGCAGGCGATCCGCAAGATCTACGACATCGGGTGGAAGCCCACGCACTTCCTCACGAATGTCGCGATCTCCGTGGGCTCCGTGCTGCAGCCCGCGGGGCTCGAGAAATCGCAGGGGATCATCAGCGCGGATTACCGCAAGGACACCAGCGATCCCCGCTGGAAGGACGATGCCGGCTACAAGCAGTGGCTCGCCTTCATGCAGAAGAACCTTCCGGACGCGGACCTCAAGGATAACAACTACCCCTACGGCATGATGTGCGCGATGACGATGGCGCAGGTGCTGAAGCAGTGCGGCGACGATCTCTCGCGCGAGAACGTGATGAAGCAGGCAGCGAGCCTCAAGAACCTAGAGATGCCGATGCTGCTGCCGGGGATCACCATCAACACCTCCGCCACCGACTTCGCGCCGATCAAGCAGATGCAGCTTCAGCGCTTCGACGGCAAGAGCTGGGAGCTCTTCGGCGACGTGATCGGGGGCTGAGAGCCGAGCGATAGAAGTTAATAAGGGCCTGGCCGCGTCGGCGACCAGGCCCTTTCTACTCGACACCCGGCGGCACGATGGCCGCCGGGAACATGCTTCCTACGTGTTACTTCTTCTTCTTCGCGCCCTTCTTCTTCGCGGGCTTCCGTTTCGCCTTCTTGGTCTTGGTCGACTTTGCAGCCGCCATCGACCGTGTCTTACGACGCTTACGCATTGGCATGGATCAGATTCCATGTGGGTTGCAGGAGACATCAATATACAGAAAATTCGCTTGACAAGAAATAAGAAAAGTAATTTCCGAGCGTGCTTCGCGCTCGCTCGCAAGATTTGCGCATGATGGACCCGAGAAAGCGCGGCGGAGCCGCGAGAAAAACCGACGGCAGCGCATGTGGAAAACCCGCTAACGGCGGGCTTTTCTGCGTATCCGCTGAGCGATCATTTCGCAAGTAACGAGTCCTTGCAGCGAGGAGGATGCGCGCTGCGGAGAGTCGCTCCGCGGACGCCGTAGGCACAGGGCGGCGGCGCCAGCACGAGGGTCCAATTCGGATTTTTTGCCGCGACTCGGCACAACGAGTCGCGGCGGCGCTCCGCCTACTGCAGCGGCGTCACCTCGATGCGACTTCCGGGCGTGGAGCTCGCGGCATCGCCGCCGCCCACAGGCGGCGCGGGCTCCGCTGCGGCGGGCGCCGGTGCTTTCTCGGGACGGATCTGCACGTAGGAGACGACCCGCCGCACATTCGGGACGTTCCGCGCATAGGCGGTGACGCGATCGAGCTCCTCGCGGCTCTGGGCGCTGCCGATGAGGTAGACGACGTGATCGGATGTCGTGACGGTGTAGTTGATCGAGCGCACGTCACTGTCCCAGAGGAGCTCGTTCCTGAGCCGGGTCGAGATCCATCCGTCGTTGACATCGTCGTTGCTGCTCGGCACGGGCCCGAGCTTCACCTCGTCGTATACCTGCGTCACGCCCTTCACCTTCCAGGCCGTGCGCACCGCGAGATCGTGCTGCTCCTGCTTCGGCACGCGGCCCGTCAGCAGCACGCGGCCCTCGTAGACCTCGACATCGATCCCGTCGCTGAGCGCGGAATCGTAATGGGCGTAGCTCGCGGTGATCGCGGTCTTGATGGTGGCATCGCTGACAGCGCCGCCGAGCCCGCGATCCTGCGTCGATTGATATCCGACTGCTACGGCGCTCACTCCTGCGGCTGCGACGCAGCCCGGAAGCGGCGCCAGCAGCGCGAGAAGCCCGAGGATGGCGAGGGTGGAGCGAAGGGCGTTTCGAGGCATCGCGGTCTCTTTCTCCCGAGGCGTGCGACTCGGGGCCGATCTCTTATTGTGAATCACCGCGATTACGGCGCCAAGAAGGCAGTACGGATTCACCCTTCGCCGCGCCAGGCGTCGCGGAGATGCCGGGGGAAGCGACCCGGGAGGACGAGCATCACGTCGAAGCGGAGCGAGAGGTGCTGAAACTCCGGCCGCCCGCTCAGGAAATGGGCCGCGGCCCGGCCTATGCGGCGGCGCTGATGCGGCGTCACCGCCTCGAGCGCGAGCGCCTCGCTGGGGCGCGCCTTG
>DATJVP010000178.1:0-22078 GCA_035581425.1 Allostellaceae bacterium
GGCGGCGGGCAGGAGCGTGGCCTGCGTTCGGGTACGCTCGCGACGCCGCTTTGCGTCGGCCTCGGCGAGGCTGCGGCGCTGGCCGAGCAGGAGATGGCGGCGGAAGCTGAACGGATCGGTGCGCTGCGTGACCGGCTCGCAACGGGCCTTCGCCGGACGATGCCGGGGATCAGGGTCAACGGTGATTCTCAGCTCCGGCTCCCCGGCAATCTCAATGTGACTTTTCCGGGTATCGGCGCGCTGGAGCTCATGGAGGCGTGCCCGGGCTTGGCACTCTCGACGGGCTCCGCCTGCACCGCAGCGGAGGTCGAGCCCTCCTACGTGCTGCGCGCGATCGGCGTCTCTGATGCCGACGCCCGCTCCAGCCTCCGCATTGGCCTGGGCCGGTTCACGACGGAGAAAGACGTGGAGTTCGCGGTGGATAGCTTGGGTTCTGCGGTTCGGAGGCTCATATAGAAGATGGGCCGTCCTGCAGCGCGGTTGCGGGTTTGAGCCTATGGGTTGTATCAAGGGTCCGGTTGAAGGAGTTCCAGCTATGGCGTTGCGGCAGGCGATGACGGTGACGGAGGCGGCGGCGGAGCGGATCCGGGCGCTGCTGGCAAAGCGCGGCAAGCCCGCGGTTGGCATTCGCGTGGGCGTGCGCTCGCGCGGCTGCTCGGGCCTCACCTACACGCTCGAATACGCGGACGAGAAGGGCAAATTCGACGAGATTGTCGAGGACAAGGGCGTCACCGTCCTCATCGATCCCAAGGCGTCGATGTTCATCATCGGCACCGAGATGGATTACGTCGAGGACAACCTGCAATCCGGCTTCACCTTCCGCAATCCCAACGAGAAGGGTCGCTGCGGGTGCGGCGAATCCTTCCACGTCTGAGCGGGCGTCTCCGCCGGGGATGAAGCTCTTCCAGATCGAGGAGCCGGACGGCTCGCCCGCCGATGCGGCGCAGGGTCCGGGGGCGGCGGTCGGCATCGACCTCGCGGGTGCCGTGGCCATCGCTGTCGGCGGCAACGCCGAAATTCTCCGGGGACGCGAGGGGAGTGAGGGTGCGCTTCCAACAGCGCTGGCGGAGCGGCTCGGCGCCCTCAAGGCGCGGGCGGAGCGGAGCCTCGCGCAGCCGGTGACGCACGCGGTAATCGCGGCGGAGGAAGCAGATGCGATGCTTCCCGCGGCGGCGCAGGTGGTGGGATTGACGGTGCTGCGGCTGATGCTGCGCAAGGACGCAGCGGCGCTCGCGTCCGGCGCGGCGCCGCAGGAGGCGGCGGCGCTGGGCGCGGCGATCTGCGCAGAAGAAATGGCTAATGAGGAGCTGGGATCGTAACGATGCCGAAGATGATTTTCATTGAGCGCGACGGGACCCGCAAAGAGGTGGAGGCACCCCTCGGGCTCTCGGTGCTGGAGATCGCGCATCGCAACGGCATCGATCTCGAGGGCGCCTGCGAGGGCTCGCTCGCCTGCTCGACCTGCCATGTCGTCGTCGATCCCGAGTGGTACGACCTCCTGAAGGACGCGACGGAGGACGAGGAGGACATGCTCGACCTCGCCTTCGGCCTCACGCGGACCTCACGGCTCGGCTGCCAGATCATCATCACGGAGGAGCTGGACGGGCTCACTGTGTCGCTGCCGGCGGGTTCACGCAACATGATGAACGGCTGAGCCATGACGGAGCCGCTCAATTCGTTGGGCCTGCCGCGACCACCCGCGGAGACGCGCGTGGTGGTGGCGATGTCCGGCGGCGTCGACAGCTCCGTGACCGCTGCTCTCCTCGAAAGCGAGGGCTACGAGGTCGTGGGGATAACGCTCCAGCTCTACGATCATGGCGCGGCGACGGGGCGCAAGGGCGCCTGTTGCGCCGGCCAGGACATCCACGACGCCGCGCGGGTGGCGGAGGTGCTGGGCATCCCGCATTATGTCCTCGACTATGAGAGCCGCTTCCGCACGGATGTGATCGAGGATTTCGTCGATGGCTACGCGCGGGGTGAGACGCCGATCCCCTGCATTCGCTGCAACGAGCGCGTGAAGTTCCGCGACCTCCTGGGGATCGCGCGAGATCTCGGCGCTGCCGCGCTCGCAACTGGCCACTATGCGCGGCGTATCGCGGGCGAGGCGGGGCCGGAGCTTCACCGCGCCGTCGATCCCGCGCGCGACCAGAGCTATTTTCTCTTCGCGACCACGCGCGAGCAGCTCGAGTTCCTGCGTTTTCCCCTGGGTGCGCTGACCAAGGACGAGACCCGCGCGCTCGCCGAGCGTTTCGCGCTCCCCGTCGCAGCGAAGCCCGACAGCCAGGCCATCTGTTTCGTCCCCAGCGGCGATTACGCCTCGCTCGTCGAGCGCTTGAAGCCCGGCGCCGCCGAGCCCGGCGAGATCGTCGACCTCGCGGGCCGCGTGCTCGGGCGCCACGGCGGCGTGATCCATTTCACCGTGGGCCAGCGCAAGGGCCTAGGCGTGGCCGGCCCTGAGCCGCTCTTCGTCCTGCGTCTCGAGCCCGAGCAGCGGCGGGTCGTCGTGGGCCCGCGCGCGGCGCTTGCGGCGGTGCGCGTTCCGCTCGCCGGCATCAACTGGCTCGGTGGCGATTTTCCCGGCGCAAACGAAATCCGCGCGGAGGTGAAACTGCGCTCGGCGCAGCCTCCGGTGGCTGCGAGCGTGACGCTCGACGGCCGCGGCGCCGGCGAGGCGATCCTCGACGAGCCCGTCGCGGGCGTCGCGCCGGGGCAGGCTTGCGTCTTCTATCGGGGATCGCGTCTCCTCGGCGGCGGCTGGATCCAGCGTGCGGCCGCGGATGGCGCATCGGATCGGCAGTCGCTCGCGACGGTCGCTTAGATTTCTATCCGCGGTAGCCACGCAACCGTTGGCAGCTATATCCTTGTGCAAAGATCCGCCGGAGGGAGCAAACACCATGAAGATCGCTTGGGCCCGCGCAGGCGGGATCGTGACTGCCGTGTTGGCGTGCGCAATCGTTGCGGGCCCTCCTCTGGGAATGCCGAGCGCCTTCGCTGCGCTCTACAGCGACGACGCGACCTCGATCACCGGCGGCCCGATCCTCGATCGCGACTATTGGCGCGCGAGTTGGGATTCGATGCGGCTCGAGGATGCCCTCAAGGAGCGCCAGCCCGAGGGCGCGATCCTCATCGCGGTGATCGGCCAGATTCAGCTCCTCGACGAGCTCATCAAGAAATATCCGAACGACGCGGAACTGAAGAAATGGAAGGCGCGCGCGGACGAGATCAAAGCGAAGATCGATCCCGACGCCGATCGCCGCGCCGAGTTCAAGCCCGGCTGCCTCTGGAACGAGGGCAACTACAAGGAGGCCTACGTCAACGTCAACTACGCGAAGACTGCGATCGACAAGCAGGATTGGGCCGCCGCGAAGGATGGACTCAATTACGCCGAGCGGAACCTCGGCTTCCTCCGCGACCGCATCAAGAACAACGACCGGGTCGCCGCCTGGCCGCCGGGCGCGGCCGATTGGGTCACGCAGGCCTCGGCCGAAGTCGCTAAGGAGACCGAGCTCGTCAACAGCAAGTTGAAATAGGCGGCTGCAATAGTCCGGTCCGCGGCGGCACCTCGGCTTGACGCCCCGCCCCCGATCTCCTATATGCGTGCGCTCCCTGTGGCGGGGTAGCTCAGTTGGTTAGAGCAGGGGAATCATAATCCCAAGGTCGGGGGTTCAAATCCCTCCCCCGCTACCATCGTTACCGAACAGTCGAATTCAGCAGTTTTCGGGGCCCCTGACAGCGCAAGCATGTTGGCTAGCTCCCCAAACAGTTCGATCTCGAAGCCAATCTCGCTGTTTCGAACTACCACCTTTTCGAGGAGATCACGCATGATCTCCATCGCTTCCTCACGCGCCTCTGACTGTTTTAGAGCATCGTGAAGTTGCTCGACCTTTTGCCGATACACGTCGGCCAGCCTTGGATGTAGGCGGGGCAAGGGAGGATGCGCCGGCGTGAACAGCGCCTCGAGCTCGGTCTTCCGTCTCGTGAGGTCATCGAGGCGTTCCTGCAGGTCCAGGGTTTTCACACAGCCAAGACCCGGAGCCGACATTGACGGCCGCGGCGCAAAGGAAGGCCCAAGCGTGCCAAAACTGTTGCATTGAGGCTCGCCAGGAAAATCAGCGTCCCGTACCGTCCGCCGCTAAAAGCTCGATGATCGCGCGCTTCTGGATCTTGCCAGTCGGGCCCTTGGGCATCTGGCTCCAGATATCGATGGATTTGGGGACTTTGAAGTCGGCGATCTTTCCGCGGCAGAACTCGCGGAGCTCCTCGGGCGTAGCATTGGCGCGCGGTCTCAAAGTAATGACAGCCTGGACGCGCTCACCCCAAGTGGCATCCGGCAAGCCCACTACGGCTACCTCGTCGACGGCGGGATGCTGTGCGAGAACGTTCTCGATCTCGGTCGGAAACACGTTGTAGCCCCCCGTCTTGATCCGGAACTTGGCGCGGTCGCTGAGGTAGACGTAGCCGTCGCGGTCCCGGCGCGCCATGTCGCCGGTGAAGAGCCAGCCGTCGATCACGGTCTCCGCATACTTGTCCGGCGCCCGCCAATATCCCGGGAATTGCGTCTCGCTCTTGACGATGAGCTCGCCGACCTCCCCGGGAGCCACCTCGCGCCGCTCGTCGTCGACGATGCGGATATCGACAAACGACAGCGGCTTTCCAGCGGAGGCCAGGATTTCGGAGTGCGAAGCGAGGCCGCGCTCGTGGTCGGACGGCAGGAGCATCATGGACATCCCCATGAGCTCGGTCGTGCCATACATCTGGAGGAAGGGTCGGCGGAACGCCTTCATCGCCTCGCGGATGGTTGCTGCCGGCAGCGGGGAGGCGCCGTAACCCAGGATCCGCATCGAGCTCACGTCCCGCTTGCCCAGGCTCTCGCAGGCCAGCAGCGAGTTAAGCATCGTGGGCACGAGCACGCAGTTGGTCGACCGCTCGCGCTCGAGCAGGAGCAGTGCCCGATCGGGATCCCAGGGACCGACGATCACCGTGGTCGCACCGTGAAACACGTTGCGCAGCATGTGCATGATCGGAATGCCCGCCGCCGGCATCGCGTGCAACCAAATCGAATCCTGCATGATGCCCTCATAGAGGGCGGTGTAGAGAATCGACGCGAGAAACCGGTCGTGCAAATAAATCGCGCCCTTGGGCAGTCCAGTCGAGCCGGTCGTGTAGGCGATCATGACGATATCGGCCGGCGTCTGCGCGAGCTCGCCGTCGCGTCGGTGGCGCGCGATGAGCTCCTCATAGTCCGTGTCGAGCCCATGACTTCCGCCGAAGCCGATCAGCGTGGGTCTGCCGCTCTCGACCGGCGTCAATGAGCGGCGATGGTCGCTCCGCACGAACAGAAGATGCGGCTCGCTGTCGCCGACGAGGGCCGCGATTTCGGGCGCCGCCAGACGCACGTTGAGGCCGACGCGAATGGCGCCGATCTTGGCGCAGGCGATGAAGAGCTCGGCAGTCTCGATGCAATCAGGCGCCAGCATGGCGACGCGATCGCCGGGCCGGACGCCGAGCGCTCGGAGCGCGTGTCCAAGCGCGTCGGTACGCGCGTCGAACTCACCCCAGCTGACGCGTCGGTCGAGCTCGACGAAGGCGTCCTTGTCGCCGCAGGTGCGGCCGTTTCGCCTTGCGAGCTCACCGAATGTCAGCATAGACCCTGTCTCCGCCCTATTGGCCCGCGCTGATCACACTCCCATCGGCTCGATCACACTTTCGGCGAATTCTCGCAGCATGGCCATTTCGACGTCCTGCGGGAAATAGCCGATGTGATGCCAGAGGAAGAACTCCTCGACGTCATATTGCCGAGCGAGACGAGCGACGTGATCGAGGACCTGCTGGCGTGAGCCCATCCATAGCCTCCCCACGGGCACATTGTAGGGCGGTGCATTGTAGGCGTAGTTGAAAAGCTCGACGAAGCCCTCGTGGATGTCCTTCGTCTCGGCCGGGTTCCGCCCCATTAGCAGGTGGCCTCCGATCGCCAGCGCGTCTCGCGGCCGGCTCGCCCGGCCCGCAGCCTCGGCCTCCTTCAGGTACGAATCCAGCATGATCGGGATGAATTTCTCCTTATCTTCCGAGACGAAGGAGACCATCTTTCCACCCTCGCGCGCCCAGAAGCGCACGGTCTCCATGCTGTAGCTGAAGGGCGCATAGACCGGCGGGTGGGGTTCCTGCAGAGGACGCGGGACGATACCGATCTTTCTCAGCGTCTTGTCCGGGCCGATCGTATCCGGGGCCCAATCGTCGGTGGGATGGAAATGCCACTCGATCTCCTTGGGTACCTTCCAGAACTCGCCCTCGATGCGCACCGTCTCCTGCGTCCACAGCGCCTTCACGATCTTCCAGTTCTCGTAAAAGATGGCTCGGTTCCGACGGTCGGCATCCGACTTGTCGGAATCGGTCGACATGACGTCGACATGCTGACCGAAGGTCGCGGTCCAACGCGGCGTGTTCCCGCGCGAGAAGCCGCAGAACGCTCGCCCGCCCGTGAAGTGGTCGAGCATCGCGATGTTCTCGGCAAGCTGGATGGGGTTGACCACCGTCAGGTTCATGCCGAGCTGACCGACCCGCATTGTCTTGGTGTGCTGCGCCACGAAATAGTCCCAGAACAGCGGATTGGTGGTGGTCTCGATGCCTTCGATCTGCATGTGCTGCTCGGTCATGCAGAACCCGTCGTAGCCGAGAGTCTCGGCGAACTGCATTTGCTCGCGCAGCTTGTGCATGAGGATTTGGAAACGCTTGCGGTCGGATCCGGCCAATGCAACGCTCTCGCCACGCTCACGCATGTAGGGTACCGCGAGTATTGAGAAACGCATGATCGTTCTCGTCCCGTGACAGCGGCAGCAATCGGTGAGCCTATCAAAGTTTGAACGGCCGACAAATCATGCCGATGGCAATGCAGGGAACATGGTCGACGGCCCTCCGCACTCCGGCTCACCGCGCACCTTCTGCATGGCTGGATTGCGTGGATTTCTTGCGGTTTGACGGGTAAATTGGACCCATAGCTTTCCGGGCCACTCGAAGGACGCTCGCCATGAATTTAGTTTCGCCGAAGAGAATGACTGTGCCGGAATCCGCCGAGCGGCAGGCGCGCATCGACCTCGCAGCGGCGCATCGCCTCGCGGTTCATCAAGGCTTCAGCGAGGGGATTTTCAACCACTTGACCCTGGCGGTGCCGGGCACGAGCGACCGCTACTTCCAGATCCCCTTCGGCATGCATTGGTCGGAGGTCTCGGCGAGCTCGTTCATGACCGTCGGCTACGACGGCAAGCTGATCGCGGGAAGCGGCGAGATCGAGCGCTCAGCCTACTGCATCCATGCGCCGATCCATCGACTCAAGCCCCGGCTGGCCTGCGTCTTCCACACGCACATGCCTTATGCGAGCGCGCTCACGCGCCTCGATGAGCCGGAGCTCCAGCCGATCGGCCAGACCGAGATCGGGTTCCTCAACGAGGTCGCCTACGACAGGGAGTACACGGGCCTCGCCTATGATCCCGCCGAAGGCGAGCGGCTCGCGGAAGTGCTCGGTGACAAGTCGATCCTGTTCATGGCCAATCACGGCGTGCTCGTTTGCGGCGAGACCGTCGCCGCTGCCTATGACCGGCTCTATTACCTTGAGCGTGCCTGCCAGGTGCAGATCTACGCGATGTGGACGGGCAAGCGGCTAAAGCAAGTCCCCAACGCGGTGGTGGAGAAGACGCTCGCGCAGTTCAAGACCGGGAATGTCTATTACGGGAAACCCGCCGCCGAGCATCACTTCGCCGCGCTGAAGCGGATGCTTGACCGCAAGGAGCCCGACTACCTCGACTGATCCGCCGCCAGGTCCGAAGCGTTCAACTTCCGAGCCTAAATGCAGAACCGTCGACGGTCCTCCGCTTTTACCTGGCTAGAATCGCAACGCTAGCGTCAGTTGCGGGCACTCGTGGGAACGATCACCCTGATCGATCTTGCGGCATCGCTCCGCGCGTACAGTGTAAAGAGCGGACCGCCCAGCGGGCGGTAAACCTGCATCGTCAGGATCACCAGATTCGCCAGGAGGAGCGCAGCATGGCGAGCTTCGACGGTGGCCATATCACGAAGACCGACCAGAAGGCGCTCAACCAGCCGCTAAACACCGTCAGCACCGAGATCGGTCACTGATGCGGCTCACGCACTCTATGAGAGTTGTTCGGTAAAGGTGGTATCCCTCCCCCGCTACCACCGTACCTCATCTGAGTGTCAGTCAGCGTCGCGGGAGTCACCTTTCGACGGTGACTCTTGTCGCAACCGCGCATCCGGCGCATGCTCGATCTCGCCAAATGGTTTAGCGAGTGCGGATTGGGCATGGGACGGGGGAGGTCCAGATGCGCGACGCCGTTCGCATCAGGCCGGCATTCATTGCCGCGATCGGAGTGCTAGCGCTGCTCTCGTGCGTGATCCTCGCGCCGCGGGGGCAGACGCAGACGACGAACCAACCGGCGGAGCCGCCCGTCACCGTCGACAAGTTCCTCGACGATCAGTTCGATTATACCGTCACCTCGATCGAGATCGCGCCGATGGTGAAGAAGGGCGACGCGACGCCCGGCGATTGGACGGCGGCGAAGAACGGGTTTTGGCAGGCGATCCTCACTCGCGTGGGCATCAAGCCCTGCGTCACCGATCCCAAGGATCTCAAGGGCAAGCCGGGGGTCCAGGATTACATCAGCGACTCCAACGTGCTCAACAAAGGCGGCACGCGCGCGACGATCGGCTATTTCGTGAAGGTGAAGGGCGACTCGCCGGACGGGCCGGTCACGCAGGAATTCTTCATCCTCATGAGCTACGACACGATCAAGGACAAGGCCGCGAACAAGACGCTCTGCGCCTTCGAGGTCTTCATGTTCGGACCGCTGCCGCGTCCCGGAAGCCAGGCCGCCGCATTCATCAAGAGCGGGACTGCGCCGCTCTTCGCGGGGCTTGCCGTCAACGATAAAGGAGAGCTTCTCAAGGAAGTCCCGCTCACCATCGCTCGGGTGAAGAATTTCCAGTCCGACACGCCTGCGAACGAGAGCGTCAAGCCCGGCGTCAATACCGAAGGCGTCGGTTGCTTCAAATGTCACGGCCGCGACGATCAATTTCCCGAGGAGACATTGCCGTTCCCCTGGATCGGTAAAGTCGACGGGTCCGAGAAGAAGCCGGACGCACCGAAGACCGCGACGGCAACGCCGCAGGGTGGCACGGACAAGCCGAATTCGCAGCCGTCCCCGACACCGACGACACCGCAGACCGGAAACGCGACGCCGCCCAATCAAGGAGGAGGCGGAGGCAACCAGCCGGCGCAGCCGCAAGCGCCCCCTGGGCCGCAGGCGATCCCGTCGCCGCCTCCGATCAAGACCGGCAATAGCGAGCAACAGGCGCTACAGGACCTCAACAGCCCCACGCACGCGATCGTCGCCGGCACCGGCCAAACCCTCACTTGGGATCCGGCCAAGAAGAGCTGGATCGATGACAAGACCGGCGCCGCGCTGGGGTTCCAGGGCGCGCTCGCGAAGGACGGCACGGTCATTCCCGCACCGCCCCTCTTGAGCGACCGCTCGGGCGTCCATCACCAAGCGCAGCAGGACAAGAACGATCCCGAGCGCGCCTATGACAGTCGAACCGGGCAAAACCTCAAATGGGATCGGACGAAGGCGAGCTGGGTCGACACGAAGACCGGGAACGTCGTGGGCTTTTCGGGTGCCTACGCGTCGGCTGCAGGTGCGACAGGGGCGAGCCCCGTGCTTCCAGGAGGGGAGTTCGGTTTCGGCTTTGGCTTCGGTGTCGGTGGCGGCAGGGGCGATCACGACCAGCCCCGCAGCGAGCCCTATTCGAAGAAGCCGTAGCCGCGCGCGCACGAGGCCACCCAGCTCGGCAGCGTTGAGAGCCATGATTGCGGACATTGCGAGAAACCGCGAACGGTTTGTGGCGCGTGACTCGAACTGTCGAAGCGCGGCCACCTATCTGAGCGCCTCCTCGAGGAACGTCCTGACGGAATCGCATGGCACGAGTAGGGACTGCCACGCTCGATGCGCTTGATCCTGCGCTTCATTGCCTACATATCGGTTTCCCGAGACCCGGTGCACGATCCCGACGAGGTCTCCGTCGGCACTGAATGCCGGTGCTCCGGAGCTGCCTTGTAGTGCATCGGCAGTGATGCCGATCCAATCTCCCTGGGACGCGACCGGATCAAGGGTGACGCCCCTGCTCCAGCGTCGCTTCATGACACCTTGATCGCCAATCGCTTCCATGCCGCCTGCGGCGCGCGCAGCCGTGTTCGGATACCCGATGAGGAAGACCGGCCGTCCTTGGTTCTGATCGCACTGCTTCGCAACGGGAACGGGCTGGAGCGCCCAATCCTCGCTGGTGTCGACTTCGACCTTGAGCAGGGCGAGGTCCAGGGGCTCGAGGCGTGCAACCACCTCGGCCCCGGAAACCGTACGCATCGGAGAATCCTCAGTCGCGCCGTTCCCAGAGGAAACAGGCGACCGGCCGGAGCCGAGGAGGATGTTCTTGCACCAGCCCAATCGCGGGCCGCACTTCGAGCTGACGACGTGCTCCGCAGTCAGAATATGGAGAATGCGCCCGCCGGAGCTCGAGAGGCCGGATGAGACGAGAACGCCAGATCCGGTTCCGCCCTTTTGACCCGGTAGGGCCGTAATCGAAAACACCGACTCCCAGACGGCTTGAATCGCCACCGCGAGGGCGTGCTTGTCGCTACTAAAACCCTCTTCAGCGAGCGAACCCGACCGCATTGCGAGAATGCACATCGCGCAGATCGCGAGGCGAGCCGCGATCTTCGAGGTCATTCCCGGACCATCGCTCGATTGCCGCCCGGACCGATGCGCGGCATCACCGGCCGTCGCTCGCCTCCGGCAACGGCACATCGAACCCGTTGAGCGTCACCGAGACCATGCAGTAGAGGCCGACGAGGCTGATGAGCTCCGCAGCCCCGCCCTCGCCGAAGGCGCCTACCGCCTGCCGGTAGGTGAGTTCCGGGAGCACGCCGCCGGTGACCAGCGCCGCGGCCATGTCGTAGGCGATCGCTTCCTCACGCGTGAGATCGGCGGGACGCTGGCCCGCGACGATGGTCGCGATCTTTGCGTCGCTGATGCCGCGGAGCTCGGCGACCATGACGTGGGCGTAGATCTCGTATGCCGCATGGAACCGTGCGCCGGTGACGAGGATCGCGACCTCGCGAACCGGACGCGGCAGGCTCGGATCGGTCGACATCGCCTTCACCAGCTCCCAGACGGGAGCGCCGAATTTTGGGAACCGCAGCCAGGGATTCCATGGACCGATCAGCCGCCCCTCCGCGTCGATCGCAGTGAATCCCTTGAAGTTCCTCTCGATGCCCTCGCGCATGTCCTGGTAGAGCGGACGTAGCTTGCCGTCCAGCTCGGAGGGCGAGATTAGCGGCAGGCGCATGGCAGGCTCCATTCTGCAGGGGGAAGGCTCGATGTATATTAGGGCGCGTTCTCCGCGGTGACAGGGAAGGCGGCCATGCGCGATCACCCGAAATGGCTCGGTCGAGGGTTTCCGGGCCTCTGCAGCATCGCTCTCATCGTCGCGCTAGCGGCGGCCTCGCTCCTGGCGTTCGGGCGCGACGCCCACGCCATGATCATGCTGGAGTCGCGTCCCAAAGTGGACGAGATGATCGAGGGGAAGGGCGTCTCCTTCGCGCTCCGCTTCGACCAACCCGTCAGTCACCGATCCTCGCGACTGATCTTGGTCACACCGCAAGGGCAGCGCTCGCTGGGGATCCGGATCGATACGGAGGTGGACACGCTCTACGCCTTCGCCGGCGATCTCGCGGACGGGAAGTACGAGTTGCAGTGGGAGGCGCACGCAACCGATGGCACCGTGATCTCCGGGAGCATCCACTTCTCCGTCGGCAAGAAATAGCGCGGGTTCTTAGCGTTTCTCTCCTGCAAATCCCCGCTGCAACTCCGCGAGCCGGTCGAGCGCCGCTTTCGGCAGCGGCCCTTTTTCGACCGCCGCGCGCGCCTGCTCGAACTGCTCCGGCGTCGCCATGCCCACGAGAATGGTGCCGACCGCGGGGTGCGAGATCGCAAAGCGCGTCGCGGCCTCGGTGAGGCTCGCGGCATAGCCGTCGCGCACGATCGGCGCGAGGCGACGCGCGCGTGCGACATCGGCCTCATAGCTGCGCGCGGAGCCGATGGGGTCGGGCGGCGGGCTCGCGATCGGATGACGATCGAGCGAGCCCGAGAGCGCGCCGCCCGCGAGCACGCGGATCGCGATGACACCGACGCCCGCGGCCTGCGTGTCGTCGAAGAGGCGGCCGTAATCCTGTGCGGGGTAATGCGCGGGCGGCGGCGTCCCGGCCGAGGAATTCAGCATGTTGTAGGTCACCTGCGCGCTCTCGAAGCGGCGAGAGTCCACGACCTCCTTGAGCGCGAGCGTGTCGCCGATCGCGGTGAAGCCGGGATGACGGATTTTGCCCTCGCTCCTGAGGCGCTCGAAGGTGGGTGCAACCTGCTCCAGCACCTGCCGCGCGCTCAAATTCTCCCCGCCGCCCGCCAAGGTGACCTCGTTGTGGAGGTGAAAGATGTCGACGCTCTCCATCTGGAGCCGGCGCAGGCTGCCCTCGAGCGATTGCGTGATCGCCTCCGCGATGTGGCCGAAGTCGCGCGAGGGGAGGCGCACCTTGGTGCCGACGATCGCATGCTTCGGCTTGAGCGCTTTCAGGACGCGGCCGAGATTCTCCTCTGAAGTGCCGTTCCCGTATTGCACGGCGGTGTCGAAGTAGTTGACGCCGACATCGAGCGCGCGGGCGACTGTCCGCTCCTGGTCCGCAGGTGCGCCGCGCACCATGAGGCCGCCCACCGTGCCGCAACCAAAGCCCAGCGCCGACACACGCAAGCCGCTGCGGCCGAAGGGACGTAGCTCCATGATTGCTCCTCCGCTCCGTATATCCCTCTGCCCGGAGGGGAGAGGAATTCATTAGTCAGCTACACCCCGCCCCAGACCTCGCGTGCGACGTCTACGACCAGGCGAAGCTTTGCGATCTCGTCTGCGACGGTGACTTTATTGCCCTCGATGGTGCTGGAGAAGCCGCATTGCGGGCTGATGCAGAGCTGCTCCAGCGGCACATATTTCGCGGCTTCATCGATGCGCCGCTTGAGCTCGTCCTTGCGCTCGAGCGCGGGAAGCTTCGTCGTGACGAGGCCCAGCACCACCACCTTCCCCTTCGGAACGAACCGCAGCGGCTTGAAGTCGCCGGCACGCGGCGTGTCGTATTCGAGGAAGAAGCCGTCGATCCTGGTTTCGCTGAAGACCTGCTCGGCGACTGGGTCGTAGCCGCCCTCGGCGAGCCAAGCGCTCTGGTTGTTGCCGCGGCAGATGTGCATGCAGACCGCCATGTCCGCGGGCCGTTTCGCGATCGCCTCGTTGATGAGCTTGATGTAGGTCGCCGGAAGCTTCTCGGGGTCCTCACCGATGGTCTCGCGCACTTGCTTGCGCAGCGCGGGATCGCAGAGATAGGCAAAGTTGGTGTCGTCGATCTGGAGGTAGCGGCAGCCCGCGGCGCCGAGGTCATGAATCTCCTCGCTGTAAACGCGCGCGAGGTCGGCGAAAAAAGCATCCATCTCGGGATATGCCGTGCGGTCGACCGCACCGCGTCCGCCACGGAAATGCATGATCGTGGGTGAGGGGATCGTCTGCTTCGCCGTCGCGTGCGCGACCGATTTCACGAATTTGAAGTGCTCCACGAAAATGCCTTTGGGGCGACCGAGCTTCCCCTCGATCCTGAGGCTCGGTGGCGTCACCTCGTTCTCGCCCTCGGCGCTGTGGAAGTGCAGCTTGATCTTCGAGGGGACCTCGCGGACGTTGGCGAAGCTCTTTAGGAAATCCATGTGCCACTCGCGCCGCCGGAACTCGCCGTCGGTGACGCCCTTGAGCCCGACCTCCTCCTGTAGCTTCACGACGTCGCGGATCGCCTGATCCTCGATCTCCGAAAGCTCCTCCCTGGGGAGTGTCCCCTTCTCGAACGCCACGCGCGCCTCCTTGAGCCGTGCCGGTCGCAGCAGGCTCCCCACGTGATCGGCGCGAAAGGGCGGTTTTGGTCGGGCGGACATCGGTGCTACTCCTAATCGAAATCGAGGGCGGCATAATAGCGCCGGAGCAAGGTCGAGTGCGAGCGTGGGGAGGTTAACGCCGGTGGGAAGGCGCCCATGATGGTGGCTTGGCTCGACCGCGCCGATCGCGCGGTGGGGGCGGCGGTGGCGGCGGGGCGGTGGCTCGCTCTTCCCGTGAGCGTGCTGCTCTTCGCGCAATGGCCGCTGCGCGATCTCGTCCACGCCTATTCGACCGATGCCAACGATCTCGCACAGTGGCTCTTTGCGCTCTATGTGAGCCTCGCTCTCACCTACGCGACCCGCATGCGGAGCCATCTCGCCGCGGATGTGCTGGCGCGGCGCTACCCCGCGTCAGCGCGCGAGTGCCTCGCGCGGCTGGGCGCGATCCTCTGCATCGCGCCCTGGGCGCTCTTCATCCTCGTCGTCGGCACGTCCGAGGTGTGGCAATCCCTGCGTGGCCTCGAGCATTTCCCAGAAACGCTGAGCCCCGGCTATTTCCTGGTGAAGGTAAGCGCTTGGCTCCTGGCCCTGCTCGCCCTTGCGCAAGCGCTCATCGACGCGCTTCGGCCGCGACGGGAGCGGTAGCGCAAATGGAATCCGCCGGATTCTACATGCTCGGATGCGTGGGCCTGCTGCTGATCGGCACGGGCCTTCCGGCCTATGCCGTGCTGATCGGCGTCGCCACGCTCTTCGCAGCCCTCGGCGTTGCCGCGGGAGCGATGCCGTTCAACCTGCTGACAGCGCTTCCGTCGCGGCTCATTGGGCTCCTCGAGAACGACCTCCTGCAGGCGTTGCCGCTCTACGTGCTGATGGGCGCTCTTCTCAACCGCCTTCCGCTCGCGGACATCCTCTTCCGCGCGGGGAACGCGGCCTTCGCGCGGACGCGCGCGGCGCCGCTGCTCTCGGCGATGGGTCTCGGCGCCATGCTCGCGCCGATGAACGGCTCCGTCGGCGCGAGTGTCGCGACCCTCTCGCGGATCCTGCAACCGCGGCTTCGCTCGCATGGCGTCGCTGCGGCCGACGGTCTCGCCGTCGTCTGCGTCGCCAGCACCCTGGGGGTGGTGGTGCCGCCCTCGCTCGTGTTGATCCTGCTCGGCGACGCCATGCTCCGGGCGCACACCGAGGCCGTCAACGCCACGCACGTCGCGGTGCGCATCATCAATACGCAGGACGTCTTCCGCGGCGCCCTTGTCCCAGCCGGGATCTTTCTGCTCCTCGCCTTCGTACTCGCCTGGTGGATCGGCCGGCGCGAGCCGCCGACGCCCGCGCGCGAGCGGCTCGGCTGGGGTCATCGCCTGGTCGCGCTGGGAACCGCTGGATTCATCTTGCTGCTCCTGGCGGCGGTCGTCCTGGGCTACGTCTACGCGGTCGAGGCCGCGGCGGCGGGAGCCATGGCTCTGCTGCTCGCGGGCCTCGCCACGCGCACCCTCACGGCAGAGATCATGCGTGAAGTGCTCAGAGACACCATGGCTGTCACCGGCGCGCTCTTTGCGCTCCTCGTCGCTGCGACGACCTTCACCCTGGTAGTGCGGGGTTTCGGCACCGACCGGCTCCTCGCGGAGTTCATGGCGGTGCTCCCCGGCGGTCCTGATGTCGCCGTGGCGGTGGGGCTGTTGGCGCTCGGTCTGTGCGCCTTCGTGCTCGACGCTTTCGAGATCATCTTCGTGGTGATCCCGCTGCTGATGCCGCCGCTGCTGATGCGCGCACCCGATGCGGTCTGGGTCGCCGTGCTGGCGCTCCTCGCCCTGCAAGCGAGCTTTCTCATCCCGCCGATCGGGTATGCCGTGATGATGGCACGGAGCCTCGGCGGCGAGGGGGTGGCGCTGCCGCCGCTGGTACGCGCGCTCCTTCCGTTCCTCGGGGCGCAGGTGCTGGTGCTGGGCTTGACCCTCGCGCTACCCGCGCTCACCCATGTAGCGGCGGCAAAGCTCGAGAGCGAGACCCCGACGAAGCCTCCGCTCTCGGACGAAGAAGTGCGCAAGGCCCTCCAGAGCATACCGCTGCCGCCCCTTCCGGAGGAGCCTCCGAAATGAGCGCCCCTGCGGTGCGAAGGTGCTTGCTCAGGGAAGCGCGGCGGCAAAAGATGCGGGTCTGACCTCGCCAGAGCAAAAGGCCTTGCCGCATGACCGCGTCGCGCATCACCTCGACCGTCGACTTCGAGAAGAACGGCCGCCAGACGGGCTTCCTCCGCCTGCCGCATTCCGTCCACGAATCCGCCTATGGCTGGATCCCCATCCCCGTCGCCTGCATCAAGAATGGCAGCGGGCCCACCGTGCTCCTGAGCTCCGGCAATCACGGCGACGAGTATGAGGGCCAGGTGACGCTGATGAAGCTGATCCGGGAGCTGAAGCCTGAGCAGGTGCAGGGGCGGATCATCTTCCTGCCGGCTGCGAACTTTCCCGCGGCGATCGCGGGGAGGCGGACTTCGCCGATCGACGGCGGGAATCTCAATCGCTCCTTCCCCGGCGATCCCGACGGCACACCCACCAAGCAGATCGCCCACTATATCGACACGGTCATTCTGCCGCTCTGCAATTTCGCCTTCGACCTCCACTCCGGCGGCAGCTCACTCATGTACGTGCCGAGCGCGCTCGGGACCATCTTTGCCGGTGAGCCGGAGCGCAATCAGCGCATGGTCGAGCTCCTGCAGAGCTTCGGCGCGCCCATCACCTATCTCTCGAAGCAGAAGGTTGCGATGGGCTCGGATCAGACGCTCGGAGCATCGGCGGCGCGCCGTGGCGCGCTCCATCTCGGCACCGAGCTCGGCGGCTCCGGCACGGTGACGCCCGCGATCCTACGATTGGCGGAGGCCGGCGTGCGGCGCGCGCTCAAGCACACACGAGTCCTGCCGGAGATCGCCGTCGAGCCCGCGTCGCCGACGCGGCTCATGGAGGTCGGCGGACCCGACTATTACGTCTACACCAGTGAGAGCGGCCTCTGGGAGCCGCTGGTCGAGCTCGGCGACACCGTCAAGGCGGGGCAGCCCGCTGCGGCGATCCATTTTTCGCACACGCCTTGGCGCGAGCCCGACATCGTGCGCTTCGAGCATGACGGCGTCGTTCTCTGCAAGCGCATCCCCGGCCGGACCGAGCGCGGCGATTGCCTCTTCCATCTCGGGACCGACTATCGGCCCTGAGGTCCGGGCAGAACGAAGGGCGCGGGATCGATGAAACGGTCGACGACATTGCGGATGAGGCGGGAGACGTTGTTGCGGTAGTTGTCGTGCCCGAGACTGCCGACGAAGGCGATCGAGCCCACCGAGAACACTGCGCCGCCGGATGGAGTCTCGAAGAACACGATGTCCGCCCTCACACGGTCGTTGAGCGTGCCGTCGACGCCGCGAATGTTCGAGAGAATCTCCTCGTTGACGAGGAGGAAGGCCTGGGAGTGGTTCTCCGAGCTCGCGACGACCAGCGCATGCGGTGGCGAGCCGAGCTTCGCATCGTAGCAGTCGATCTCGAGCCCAGCCGCGCCGCCTCCGCTCGCGCAGAAATCGCCGATGATTTCGTCCCCGATCCCCGCGAACATGAAGGCCGCGCGCGGATCGCGCGAAGCGGCGGTGCGCCGGTAATAGCTCCCGGCATCGAAGCCCTGCGCGATGAAGCCGATGCCCACGAGGGCGTTGGGCGGACGGCCGATGCGGCGCCATAGTCCGCCATACTCTCCGGTCGCGTGATAGTACTGTCCGGGCTCTTCCGCCCAGGAGCGGGTGCCGTCCTCGGCGCGGCGCAGCTCGATCAGGTCGGGATAGGCGGGATTGAAGCTGATGCGCCAATAGAAGCCGTTGCCACCCATGTACATGAATCGCCCGCCGCCGCCGAGATAGGCTTCGATCGCCTGCATCATCTCCAGGCTGTGATACTCGGGATGGCAGCCGCTCATCACGGCGGCGTAGGGTGCCAGCAGATCGAGGCCGCGCGTGTGCAGCTCGTGATCCGTGATGACATCGTAGGCGATGCCCTGCGCCTCAAGCCAGTCGATGAGGCAGAGGTCGAGGGCGAAGTTCCAGAACCGCCCGGTCGGGCGCATGTTGAAGAGCGGTCGTCGCAACGAGGCGTGCGAGATGCCGAAGCCGTCGCGATGGAGGTCGTAGGTGGAACTCGCGTATTCCGGATGCTCCGCGAGGAGCACGTCGGTCAAATCCACCGTCGGCAAATGCCCCATGCTGAGCTCGAAAGGCCCCGGCAGCATGCGCCGGCGATAGTTCGCGTAGACGAGATAGGTCGCGGTCGAGGCCAGCACCGCAAGCTTCGCACGCGGTGCGCCGGGCTTGGGGCTCACAATGAAGCTCACGCGAAACGCGGGCCCGCTCGCTTCGAGCCGGACGGCATAGACGCCGCTTCTGAGATTTTCCGGCAAGCGGAACTTCAAGCCTGGCTTCCAGCGGGCGTCATAGAGATCGTCACCGTGGAAATGGACGGCCGCGTATTGGCTGGGGTCGTCGCGCCAGTTTTGGACGGAGCCATCCCATTTCGAGCCCGTGACCGCGCGCTTCGGCGCATTGACGGTGCGTCCATGCAGTTTCAGCGGCGAGCGGTCCTCGATTGCGGCCGTCCCCATGCCGCGGGAGAAATCCCACTCCGCTGCAACGCCGCTGGACCTCAGCGTCGGCGCCTCGATCTTGCCGTAGAAATGCTGGACGACGTCGCCGTTTCCTTCGCGGTGCGCGGCCAGCAGGAGTGGCGCCGCGAGCTTGACCGCTTGCGCGAAGCGTCCGCCTGCCTCTGCGACATGGTCGGCGTGTGGCCCGGGTGCCGGGGTGCTTTTGACGAAGGCGGCGCCGTTTGCGGGATCGTAGCGTGCCTCGATCCGATACCACGCCCGCGAGCGCAGGGGCTGGCCGGTGGATATCGTCCCTTCGCCGCCCGCGAGTGCCGCCGCGCCCGTCGCATCGAGCATGAGCCGGAGCCCGCCGAGCGAGATCAGGGATTGAGCGCCGCGTCCCGGAAGCGTGGGCCAGACCAGGAGCGAGAGTTCGACGGCGCCCAGCGGGGGTAAGTTCTCCACGATCGCATAGGAGCCGATCGGCACTGGTTGCAGCTCGCCCGTGTGCTCGCCGGAGATGGCGCTCGCGACCACCTCTTCTTTAAGGCCCGGCGTTTCCCCGCAGATGAGGCGAACCAGCTCCGCCCGATAGCGGCCTCCGCCGTCGAGCACGCTCACGCGCACCGTCACCTCGTCGCCGGGATGGGCGTAGAGCGCATCGACGTAGCCGACGACGCCCGGCCCTTTCATTTGAGCTCGAGCTCCTCGCCCGTGAGCGCTCGCCAGCGGCGCCGGAAGGCAGCCCATTCTCCGGCTTCGAGGCTGGTGAAGACTTCGTCCTCGAAAAGCCGCGGCGGCTTGAAGTCCGGCTGTCGTTCGCCTAGGACCCAACGCCCCGGAGCGATCGAGACCAGAATCAAGTCTTGGCAATTCTCCGCGCGGCGCATGGTATCGAGAAGCCCCTGCAAATCCGGGCTATGGCGGCCGAACGGGCGCGCACGGAATTCCGCCGCGAGATCGAGACGCTTGGGATCGATAGCGGGCGCTGCCATGAGGGGGAGAGTGGCGGCGCGCTCGTTCCCTCGTCAAGCCCTCCCGACTTTGGAGCAGTCCGGAGGGGTCTTGTTACCGCACGGTCTTTGAGCAAAATTAGCCCCGCGGCCATAAATCCATTCCCCGCGAGGTCTCCATGACGGCGCTCTCCAATCAACGCATCGCCTATTTCAACGGCAAATACGTGCCGGAGCGCGAGGTGATGATCCCGTTCCGCGACAGCAGCTTCACGCGCGGCGACGGCGTCTTCGACATGACGCGCTCCTTCAACGGCCGCATGTTCAAGATCAAGGAGCACATCGACCGCCTCTATCGCTCGCTCAAATATCTCAACATCGATCCCGGCATGGCGCCCCGGCAGATGATCGAGATCAGCGAGACTGTGCTCGACCGCAATCGCCACCTCCTCGGCAAGGACGAGGACTACTGGATCGGTCAGCGCGTGAGCCGCGCCGTCGAGGCCGTGGGCGATGAGGGCTGGGAGCACACCGGGCCCAACATCATCGTCGAATGCAGGCCGCTGCCGTTCAAGAAGCGCGCAAAGCTCTACCGCGACGGCATGCGTGTGATCGTTCCGGCGACCCGGCGCGTCGCGCCGAGCATGCTGAGCCCGCGCGCGAAGATGCATCAGTACCTGAACCTCGTCGTCGGCGACATGGAGGCGAAGGCCGCCGATCCCGAGGCGTGGTCCGTGCTCCTCGACGAGAATGGCAATCTCGCAGAGGGCACTGGCAGCAACATCTTCCTGGTGCACGACGGCAAGATCAGGACGCCGCAAGAGCGCTATGTGCTGCCGGGCGTGAGCCGCGCAACCGCGATCGACCTCGCGCGCGAGCTTGGGATCCCGATCAGCGAGGCCGACATCGACCTCTACGACGCCTCGACCGCGGATGAGATCTTCGTTACCTCGACGAGCCTGGTTGTGTGTCCGGTCTCACGCTTCAACGGACGCACCGTCGGCGACGGCAAAGTGCCGGGGCCGGTCACGAAGAAGATCATCGACGCCTACATCAAGTTCGTCGATTGCGACTACGTCCACCAGTACACGCGGCACCTCGCCTGAGCGACGCGCGTTAGGCCGACGGCATCTCTCCCTCCGCGCGGAGCATGCGAATGCTCTCGCGGAGGGCACGCGCGGTGTCCTCGATCTCGGCCTTGCCATGAGTTGCCGAGGTGAAGCCGCCGATGCGGTTGTTGACGTCGACGCCGTTCGCGAGCAGCGCCAATCTGAGCTTCCGCGTAAGCGCCGGCTGCGTCGCGAGCATCTCCGTGTAGTCGATGCCCGCGGTCTCGAACCGGCGCGGATCGAAGGAGCGCCGCTTCGGGTTCAGGAACAAGTGGAAGCCGCTGAAGGTTCCATGGACCGCCCAGGGCGCGCGTTCTTGCGCGAGCACGTCGTTGAGCGCCGCGCGAAGCTGCGCCGCGGTCGAATTGGCGCGAGCGCAGGCATCGGTCGAGCCCACGATCTCTAGCGCCGCGATCCCAGATGCCGCGGAAAGGGGATTGGCGTTGTAGGTCCCGGGATGCGCGATCTTCTCGCGCTGCTTGCGCTCGGCCGCATCGAAATCGAGATCGTCGAGGATGTCGCGGCGCCCGCAGATGGCGCCGCCGGGGAGCCCGCCTGCCAGAATCTTGGCGACGGCGGTTAGGTCGGGTGTCACGCCGAACTGCGCCTGCGCGCCGCCGGGCGAGACGCGGAATCCCGTGATGACCTCGTCGAAGATCAGGAGGATGCCGTGCTTGCGCGTCTCCTCGCGCAGGAAGGTCAGGAACGAGGGCGCAATCGGCGCCGCCCCGAAGCTCGTGCCGGTGGGCTCCAGGATGACGCAGGCGATGTCGCTCCGCGAGGCGAAGGTCTCGCGCACGGCAGCTTCGTCGCCGGGCGGCAGCAGGATCACGTGCTCCGCGATACCCGTGAGGACGCCCGTGGTCGGCGTGCCGTCGAAGTGGTTGGTATGGCCCGAGGTCATGTGGTCGTGCCAGCCGTGGAAATGCGTGAGGAAGCGCACGAATTTCGGCTTGCCCGTGAAGGCGCGCGCAAGGCGGACGCCCATCAACGTCGCCTCGGTACCGGAGGAGGTGAAGCGCACGGACTCGGCTGAAGGGACGAGACGGCGCACGAGCCCTGCCCATTTCACCTCGCGCGCGTGGTTTGAGCCGAAATGCGTGCCTTGCTCCAAGGCCGCATGCGCTGCGGCGACCACGGTCGGATGGTTGTGACCGAGTATCAGGGAACCGTGCCCGCCGAAATAGTCGACGTACTCGTTGCCGTCGACGTCCCATTTGCGCGGCCCTTTCGCATGGTCGACATAGATGCCATAGGGCTTGAGGTAGCGTGCGTCATGGGCGATGCCGCTCGGCAGCAACGTCTGTGCCTCCGCGGCGAGCCGCTCCGAGCCGGGAGTGCGCTCGCGATAGGCCGCGACGATCTTGGAATTGGTGGGGCTGGTGTCGGGCAT
>DATJVP010000179.1:0-19886 GCA_035581425.1 Allostellaceae bacterium
TTCCTCGAAGCCCGAGCAGGGCTATGACAAGAAGACCATGGCCGAGGACGTTCACGCGCTCGCTGTCTCGCTCGGGCATCGCCGCGCGCGGGTCGTCGGGCACGACATCGGCCTCATGGTCGCCTATGCCTATGCCGCGCAACATCCGGCCGAGGTCGAGCGCATCGTGCTCATGGACGCATTCCTGCCGGGCGTCGGCGATTGGGAGACGGTGTGGCTGCTGCGCGATCTCTGGCATTTTCACTTCTACGGGAAGACGCCGCTGGCGCTCGTCGAGGGGCGCGAGCGCATCTACCTCGAGCATTTCTGGAACGACTTCGCGGCCGATCCCACGCGCTCCGTTTCCGAGCCGGATCGCCAGTTCTATGCTGCGGCCTATGCGCAGCCGGGAGCGATGCGCGCGGGCTTCGAAGTGTTCCGCGCCTTCGAGCGAGACGCCGCCGACTTCGCGGACTTTGCCAAGAAGAAGCTCCAGATGCCCATGCAGGTCCTCACCGGCGAGAAGGCCTCAGGCGAGTTCTTGATCGCGCAGGGCAGGCTCGTCGCCGAGAGCGTCGAGGGTCACGTCATAAAGGGCTCGGGCCATTGGCTCATCGATGAGGCGCCCGACCAGGTCATCCCGAAAGTGACGGCATTCCTTACGCGTTGAGCCGCCGCTCCGATCCGCAAGCGGCACTGGGCCGGGGTGGCCAAGCCGCGGCGCCTCGTCCTATGCTGGGAGCGCCGGCGGTCTCCGCGCCGGTACGCTGTTGATCCACATCAACGCGCCGGAGAGCGGCACCGCATAATCGATCGATCAAAACCCCACCTCGAGCAGAAGAGGACTTTGCCATGTCGTATAAGGACCTCCTCGTTCACGTCGACCCCTCGCGCCATTGCAAGACGCGTGTCGAGGCCGCGACAACGCTTGCGGGCCGCCTGAAGGCCCATTTGACCGGCGTATACGTCGCGCCCGAGCTTGGTATCTCTCCGTTTCTGGCCGACCAGTTCCCGCCCGATCTCATGAACGAGGTCGCGGCCAAGGCGACCGAGCAGGAGGAGACCGCGCAAAAGCTCTTCGAGACCGCCGCCCGTGCGGCCGGCGTCAAGTCCGAGTGGCTCGAGGAAACCGGTGATCCGCTCGACCGCGTGGCGGCGCATGCGCGCCACTTCGATCTGACCGTGCTCGGACAAAGCGATCCCAATGAGATCGGGACCGCAGCACCCTCGAACCTGCCGGAGCACGTGGCGCTCCATGCCGGGCGCCCGGTGCTGCTTGTGCCCTTCGCCGGCAACTTTGCTTCCTTCGGGCAGCGTGCCCTGGTCGCTTGGAACGGCAGCGCGCAATCCGCGCGCGCGGTCAACGATGCTCTGCCGCTGCTCGAGCTGGCGAAGTCCGTGACGATCCTCACCATTGAAGGAAAGCACGGCGGTGCCATCGACGGCGAGGCAGAGGATGTCGCGCTCCACTTGAAGCGGCACGGCATCGGGGCCGAGACGAGCCGGATCGTCGCCGAAGGCATCGACATCGGCGATCTCCTGCTCGCGCGCATCACGGACGTCGCCGCGGATTTCCTCGTCATGGGCGCCTATGGTCATTCGCGCCTGCGCGAGCGGGTGCTGGGCGGCGTCTCGCGCGACCTCTTCCAGCACATGACCGTTCCCGTGCTGATGTCGCACTGAGCGGCGGCTTGGGGAAGCACATTGCCTTACGCCCGTAATAGCGATCTGCCGGCGCCGGTGCGGTCGCATCTGCCGGCGCCGGCGCAAAGGATCTATCGCGAGGCATTCAACCACGCCTGGGCCGAATATTCCGACCGCGAGCCCGGACGTGTGGAGGAGATCGCACACCGCGTCGCCTGGGCCGCGGTGAAGCGGCGCTATCGCAAGGTCGGGCGCGACTGGGTCCCGGGCTGAGGACGCCAACATTTCCGCAACGCCGACAGCCTCCGATCCGTCCGCGGCTTCGTCGGATCGTCGCGCCGCGGGCGACGCCTCGGAGCCCGCACTGCCGGGCAGCCTCCTCGCGTACGTCTTCGCGACCAGCGGACTCCATCAGGTGATGCTGGTGCTGCTGACGGTCACGGTCTTCCTGATCGAGATCGTCCCCTTGGAGCTGCAGCGGCGCATCGTCAACGACCTCGTGAAGAACCGCAACTACAGCTACGTTCTCGTGCTCTGCGCGGTCTATGGCGGGGTCGTCCTCGTGCACGGCGCGACCAAGCTTGGGCTCAACGTCTATCGCGGCTGGGTGGGCGAGCGCGCGACCCGCGATCTGCGCAGGCGCATCCGTCGCCTCGCGGGGCGCGGGCCCGATCCCGTGCCCGATCCCGAGGCGCAGGGCATCGAAGTCGCGATGATCGTGGCGGAGGTCGAGCCGATCGGCGGCTTCGTCGGCGGCAGTATTTCCGAACCCCTCTTGCAGGCCGGCGTGTTGCTCTCGGTCCTCGCCTACATGATCCATCTCGATCCCTGGATGGCGCTCATCGCTGTCACGATCTTCGCGCCACAGCTCGTCTTCGTGCCGCTGATGCAGAAGGCGATCATCGGTCGCACCGGCGCGCGCGTGCAGGTGCTGCGCGGCCTCAGCATCAGCATCGTGAGTGCCGGCTACGACGAGACGACGAGCGGACGCGCCGACGACGCCCGGATAGATCGCGTCTTCGCGCTCGACATGGGCATATTCCGGATCAAGTTCACCATGAATTTTTTGATGAATTTCTGCAATCATCTACAGGTGATTGCGGCGCTGTTGCTGGGCGGCTGGTACGTGCTGCATCAGGAGCTCGAGATCGGCGGCGTCGTTGCCTTCATCTCCGGCGTCGGCCGCCTCAACGATCCCTGGGGCGACCTCGTGAACTATTTCCGCGACCTCTCGGTCACCAGTGTGAAGTTCCGCCTGCTCGCGGGCGCGATCGACCGGTTCGCCCACGGTGGCGACCCGCTCGCGGATGTGCGCTGAGCATCCCATGCGCCTTCCCCGCACGCTCCGTCTCGACGCCTCCGACCTCGAAACTTTCGATGTCGTGGCCGAGCCCGGCGAATGGGCGGTCTCGGGCGCCTTCGCCTTCTCGGACCGCGAGCCATCCCTGCTGATGGGCGCGGAGCACCGCGCCTTTCGGAGCGGCTTCCTTGGGACGCGCAGCTTCGGCTGGTCGAGCCTGGTGGGTGTGCAGGAGATCGGCGAGGCGGAATACCGGAGAACGGTCGAGGCACTCGCTCAGCACCTCCTCGAGCGCTACCACGCCCCGGATCAGGCCACCGCCCGCGCCTTCGCCGAGGAGGAATGCAAATTCGCGCAAAGCCTCTGCGAGCGGCCCGTCGGCACGGTCATCGCCGTCGAGCGCGAGTTCGGCCCGCAAGGCATCGTCGAGCGCTTCCGCACGGTCGAGAGGCCGCGCTGACCCGGCCGCTCAACGTCGGCGGAAGCCCTATTTGAAGACGCCACAGGCGATGCGCGGGCCGCCACCGCCGAGCGGCGCGGGCTGGTCGGAGTAATTGTCCCCGTTGGCATGGATCACCAGAGAGTGGCCCTTGAGGTCGCTGACCTTGAGGTGCGGTGCGATCAGGCGCCCGCGGGCCATTCCCTTGGCGTCGACGATCAGCACGGGCATGTCGCCGCGGTGGCCGCCCGTGGCCTCGGGTCCGAGATGCTTGCCGGTGTGATCGGGATCGAAGTGTCCGCCGGCGCCGAGGCCTGCGACCTTGTTGCCGCCTTGCTCGCCGGGAGCGCAGGACGGGTTCTCGTGGATGTGGAATCCATGCGGCCCCGGCGGCAGATTCTTGAGGCGCGGCTCGATCACCAGCCCGTTCTTGCTGTCGGTGAAGGAGATGGTGCCGACGGAGGAGCCGACCCCCGACGCATCGATCTTGTTCACGACGAGCTTGGTCGAGGCGGCATGCGCCGAGGCGGTTGCGGCCAGCAGTATGGCCGCAGCGAGAACGAGGCTTGTCTTCACCATTTCCCCCGGATGAAAGTGCAGGAACCCCACGAGATTACCGCGCTGTCGGCATCCTCCGCAATTCGCCGGCGGCGGCAAGCGACCGCAATCCGCTCATTGCATCCGGACCCGCGCATGCGCTAGAACCGGCGCCTTCCTCAGCCCCAGCCGTCGCCGGAGTCTCCGATGCCCGCCTATCAGTACATCTACGTCATGAAGGGCCTGTCGAAGACCTATCCCGGCGGGCGGCAGGTGCTGAACGACATCTGGCTCTCCTTCCTGCCGGGGGCGAAGATCGGCGTGCTCGGTCCCAACGGGGCCGGCAAGTCGACGCTGCTCAAGGTCATGGCGGGCGTCGAGCAAGATTTCAGCGGCGAGGCCTGGGCAGCCGAGGGCGCGAGAGTCGGCTTCCTGGCGCAGGAGCCGTCGCTCGATCCCGCGAAAGACGTGGCGGGAAACGTCATCGAAGGGCTCGGCGAGGTGAAGGCGCTCCTCGACCGCTTCGAGGCCGTGAGCGCCAAGCTCGGTGAGGAACTCTCCGACGACGAGATGAACGCGCTTCTCGCCGAGCAGGGCGAGCTCCAGGAGAAGATCGACGCCGTCAACGGCTGGGAGCTCGAGCGTACGATCGAGATTGCCATGGACGCGCTGCGCTGCCCGCCCGGCGATGCCGACGTGACGAAGCTCTCCGGCGGCGAGCGCCGCCGCGTGGCGCTCTGCCGGCTGCTCCTGCAAAAGCCCGATCTGCTTCTGCTCGACGAGCCGACAAATCATCTCGATGCCGAATCGGTGGCATGGCTGCAGCGTTTTCTCGCGGAATATCCGGGGACGGTCGTCACCATCACGCACGACCGCTATTTCCTCGACGACGTCGCGGGCTGGATCCTCGAGCTCGATCGCGGCCGGGGCATCCCCTATGAGGGAAACTATTCCGGCTGGCTCGAGCAAAAGCAGAAGCGGCTCGAGCAGGAGGGAAGGCAGGAGCTCGCGCGTCAGCGCACTCTAGAGCGCGAATTGGAATGGGTGCGCCAGAGCCCGCGCGCCCGCCAGGCCAAGAGCAAGGCGCGCGTCCAGGCTTATGAGGCGTTGGTGGCGCAGAGCACGGAGAAGGCGCCGGAGACCGCGCAGATCGTGCTGCCACCGGGGCCGCGCCTCGGCGATCTCGTGATCGACGCCGAGCACGTGACGAAGGCTTATGGCGATCGTCTCTTGATCGAGGATCTGTCCTTCCGCCTGCCGCCCGGTGGCATCATCGGCATCATCGGCCCCAATGGCGCCGGCAAGACCACGCTCTTCCGCATGATCACGGAGCAGGAGAAGGCGGACAAGGGAACGCTCAAGCTCGGCGAGACCGTGAAGCTCGGCTATGTCGACCAGTCCCGCGACACGCTCGCCTCCAACGCCACGGTCTTCGAGGAGATCTCCGGCGGCAACGACGAGATCGATCTGGGCCGGCGCAAGATGCCGAGCCGCGCCTATTGCGCGCTCTTCAATTTCCGCGGTTCCGACCAGCAGAAGAAGGTCGGCCAGCTCTCCGGCGGCGAGCGCAATCGCGTCCATCTCGCGAAGATGCTGAAATCCGGCGCCAATGTGATCCTGCTCGACGAGCCCACCAACGATCTCGACGTCGACACGCTGCGCGCGCTCGAGGAGGCAATCCTGGATTTCCCGGGCTGCGTCGTCGTGATCTCGCACGACCGCTGGTTCCTCGACCGCATTGCGACCCACATCCTCGCTTTCGAGGGCGAGAGCCAAGTCGTTTGGTTCGAGGGCAACTACCAGGACTACGAGGCCGACAAGAAGCGGCGCCTCGGCGCCGCGGCCGATCAGCCGCACCGCATCCGATTCAAGCCGCTGACACGGGGCTGAGCCGCCCGCCTACTGCTGCGCGGTGCTGGCTCCGCTGAGCTTCTGCTCCAGCGCCTTGTTGAGCGCGGTGACGCCGCCGCCGGTGCGTTCGATCACCGTCGCGAATTCCTGGCGATGCGTCATCGACATGCTCACGCCCTCGACGTTGACGTCGATGATTCGGTAATCGTCGCCCTTCTTGCTGACGATCCAGTCGACCTTCGTCGTTGCGCCGCCGTCGGGTGGAACGATCAGGCTGGCGACGACCGAGTTGTCCGCGCTCTGCGGGCGTGCGCCCAGGACTTTCACGGTCTGGCCTGAATATTCGCTGAAGCGCAGCGAATAGGAGCGCACGACATAATCCTCGAAGAGCTTGGCGAATTGCTGCTTCTCCACGTCCGACGCGCCGTTCCAATAGCGTCCGAGCACGAAGCGCCCGATGCGCGGCAGGTCGAAATCCCGCTCCAGCAGGACCTGGAAGCGCTTCTCGATCTCGGACTCCGGAAGCCGTTCGTTGAGTGTCTTGAGCGCGTCCTTGGCGAGCGCGGTGATGAACGCTTCCGGACTCGCCGCCGTGGCGGCTCGTGCAGGGGGAGCGAATCCGATCCCCGCGAAGAGTGCCGGCATGGAGAGCAGGAGTGTGCGGCGAAACATAGGAACCCCCCATCGTCGATTTTTTGTTCGACGGTCGCAGTGTCGAGCGAGGCGCGCTCCCGGTTCGATGGAGGGCGTTCGCCCCGCGATCGCCTCGCTCAATCCGGTAGCACAGATTGGCCCTTCGTTCCAGCCAGAGAGGCCCCACAAGCAGGCACTTGCACGATCATATAAAGATATGTTTATATCTCATTGTTCGTGGCATTGGATAGGCTTGGCGTGAGCTTGGACAGCGTGTTAGCGGGATTGCGCGCGGCGGCGGAGCCCACCCGTCTACGGCTGCTTTTGCTGTGCGAGCAGGGTGAGCTTTCCGTGAGCGAGCTCGTGGCGATCTTGGGCCAGAGCCAGCCCAGGGTATCGCGCCATTTGAAGCTGCTCTGCGATGCGGGCCTGCTCGATCGCTTTCGCGACGGTGCCTTCGTTTTTCATCGCCCGGCGCGGCGCGGCGCGGGGGCGGAGCTTGCGCGGCTGCTGCTGGGAACGATCCCCGAAGACGATGCCGTGGCGGTGCTCGACCGCGAGCGTCTCGAAGGGCTGAAGCGGGCGCGGGCGGAGCGCGCGAGCGCTTACTTCCGCGCGAATGCGGAACGCTGGAGCCGCATCCGCTCGCTCTATGTCGCGGAGCGCGAGGTAGAGACCGCACTCGCGAAGCTGCTGCCGGCCGAAGGCATCGCCGATTTCCTCGATGTCGGCACCGGGACCGGGCGCATGCTCGAGCTCTTCGGGCCGAGTGTTGAGCATGCCGTCGGCGTCGACCTTTCGCGGGAGATGCTTGCAGTGGCGCGCGCCAATCTCGAGCGCGCGGGGCTCGGCAACTGCTCGCTCCGCCAGGGCGACATGTACCAGCTGCCGCTCGCGAGCGAGAGCTTCGACGCTGCCGTCTTCCACCAGGTGCTGCACTACGCCGAGGACCCCGCGCGCGCGATCCGCGAGGCCGGCCGCGTGCTGCGTCCGGGCGGGCGCGCCGTCATCGTGGATTTCGCGCCGCACGAGGTCGAATCTCTGCGCAGCGAGCACGCTCATCGCCGCCTCGGCTTCGCCGATCGCGAGGTCACGGATTGGCTCGCGGAAGCGGGCTTCGATCCCGGCACCATCGCGCATCTCCCGGGCGAGCCTCTGACGGTGACGCTCTGGTCCGCGCGCCGCGAGCAAGCGACGCCATGAGCCTCGCCTGGTCGATCCCCAAACGGGCGCCGCTCGTCTCCTTCGAGTTCTTTCCCCCGAAGACGCCGGAGATGGAGGCGAAGCTGTGGCTCGCGGTCAAGCGCTTGGAGCCGTTAGGCCCGCGCTTCGTTTCCGTGACGTACGGGGCCGGCGGCTCGACCCGCGAGCGCACCCACGCGACCGTCGCGCGCATTCGCCGGGAGACGCCGCTCGAGCCCGCGGCGCATTTGACCTGCATCGGCGCGAGCCGCTCCGAGATCGACGCCGTTGCCGCGCATTACTGGGAGGCTGGCATTCGCCACGTCGTGGCGCTTCGCGGCGATCCCCCCGGTGGAGCGGGATCCTATGTCCCGCACGCTGCCGGCTACGCCTATGCGGCTGATCTCGTGCGCGGGTTGAAGCGCGTCGCCGACTTCGAGGTGACGGTCGCGGCATATCCCGAGACCCATCCCGAGGCCGCGAACGCCGAGGCCGATCTCGACAATCTCAAGCGCAAGATCGACGCCGGCGCGAGCCGGGCGATCACGCAGTTTTTCTTCGACGTCGCGGTCTACCTCCGCTTCGTCGAGCGCGCGCGCGCCGCGGGGATCACGGTTCCGATCGTGCCGGGCATTCTCCCCGTGACGAACGTCGCGCAGATGCGGAAGTTCGCGGCGCAATGCGGGGCCGCCGTGCCGCACTCGATGGATCCGCTCTTCGAGGGGCTCGACGACGATCCCGAGACGCGTCGCTTGGTTGCTGCCTCGATAGCGATCGAGCATTGCCGACTGCTGCAGGCGGAGGGTGTCGAGGAGTTCCACTTCTACACGCTCAATCGCGCCGACCTCACCGTCGCGATTTGCCACATGCTCGGCTTGCGCGCACCCATTCCCGCGGCGCTGCGGCAGGGCGCGGAATAGCCGACCATGACCCATCTCCTCGACTATCTCCGGGATCGCGTGCTCCTTTGCGATGGTGCAATGGGGACGGAAATCCAGCGCCGCGCGCTGGATGTCGACCGCGATTTCCTCGGCCACGAGAACTGCAGCGAGATCTTGAACGAGAGCCGGCCGGATCTCGTCCGCGAGATCTATCGCGGCTATTTCAACGCAGGCTCCGATGCGATCCAGACCAACACCTTCGGGGGATCGCCGATCACGCTCGGCGAGTTCGGCCTGCAGGACCAGGCCTTCGCGCTCAATCGCCGTTCGACGGAACTCGCGTTGGAGGTACGGGAGGAATTCGCGGGCGACGGGCGCACGCGCTTCGTCATCGGCTCCGTGGGGCCGGGCACGCGTCTCCCGACTCTCGGCCACGTCGACTACCAGACGCTAGAGGACGCGCTCGCCATCCAAGCGGCGGGGCTCATCGCCGGCGGTGCCGATGCGATCCTGATCGAGACCTGCCAGGACACGCTACAGCTCAAGGCTGCCGTCAACGGCGCCAAACGCGCGCGCCTCGAGGCCAAGAGCGAGATACCGATCCTCGTGCAGGTAACAGTCGAGACAACGGGAACGCTGCTTGTGGGTGCGGACATCGGCGCCGCCGCGACGGTCGTCGATGCGCTCGCGGTGCCGCTCGTGGGCATCAACTGCGCGACGGGTCCGCAGGAGATGGCGGAGCACGTCAAATGGCTCGGCGAGAGTTGGCCGGGCTTGCTCTCGGTGCAGCCGAATGCGGGCCTCCCCGAACTCGTCGATGGGAAGGCGCATTACCCGCTCTCGCCGCAGGAGCTCGCACAGTGGCAGGAGCGCTTCATCCTCGAGGACGGCGTCAACCTCGTCGGCGGCTGCTGCGGGACCAATCCCGCGCACATCGCCGCGCTCGATCAGATGCTGAAGCGCGTCGGCCGCGCGGGACCGCGCCCCACGCCGGTTGCGCGCAAGCGCTATTGGGTGCCTTCGCTCGCTTCGCTCTACCAGCCCGTGCCGCTCCGACAGGAGAACGCCTATCTCTCGATCGGCGAGCGCTGCAATGCCAGCGGCTCCAAGCAATTCCGCGAGCGGCAGGAAAAGAACGACTGGGACGGCTGCGTCGAGATCGCGCGCGAGCAGGTGAAGGAGGGCTCGAACGCGGTCGATCTCTGTACTGCCGTGGTCGGCGGCGACGAGGTCGCAAGCATGACAGAGGCCGTGAAGCGCATGCGCGGATCGATCACCGCGCCGCTCTCGATCGACACGACCGAGCTTCCGGTGCTGGAGGCGGCGCTCAAGCTCTACGGCGGCAAGGCCGTGCTCAACTCCATCAATTTCGAGGACGGCGAGGGGCCGGCGGAGAAGCGCATGGAGCTCGCGCGCCGCTTCGGTACGGCCGTCATCGCGCTCACCATCGACGAGCAGGGCATGGCGAAGGATGTCGAGCGCAAGCTCGAAATCGCCAAGCGTCTGCGCGATTTCGCCTGCGGCCGCTTCGGCCTCTCGGAATCCGATCTCATCATCGATCCCCTGACCTTCACGATCTGCACCGGGAAGGACGACGACAGGCGCCTTGGTCTCAACACGCTCGATGCCATCGAGCGGATCGCGGGGGAGCTGTCGCACTGTCAGATCGCACTCGGCCTTTCCAACATCTCCTTCGGCCTGAAGCCCGCGGCGCGGCATGTGCTCAACTCGGTATTCCTGGACCACGCGCTGAAGCGCGGCCTCACTGCGGCGATCGTCCACGTCTCCCGCATCGTGCCCTTCCACAAGATCCCCGAGAGCGAGGCGCGCATCGCCGAGGATTTGATCTTCGACCGGCGCCGCGATGGATACGATCCGCTACAGGCCTATATCGCGCTCTTCGCGGACCGACAGGCGGAGAAAGCCACGAAGATCGAGCGTCCGGCCGCGGTCGAGGAGCGGCTCAAGCAGCGCATCGTCGATGGCGACCGTCTCGGTCTCGAGGAAGACCTCGCGCTCGCAATGAAGCGGCACCAGCCCCTCGACATCATCAACACCTTCCTCCTCGATGGCATGAAGGTCGTGGGCGAGCTCTTCGGTGCAGGAAAGATGCAGCTCCCCTTCGTCCTGCAATCCGCGGAGACGATGAAACAGGCGGTGGCCTATCTCGAGCCCTACATGGAGCGCGTCGAGGGCCAGCAGCGCGGGACCGTGGTGCTCGCGACGGTCAAGGGCGACGTCCACGACATCGGCAAGAACCTCGTGGACATCATCCTCACCAACAACGGCTATCGCGTCGTCAATCTCGGCATCAAGCAACCGATCGCCTCGATCCTCGACGCCGTCGAGCAGCACAAGGCCGATGCCGTCGGCATGTCCGGGCTCCTGGTGAAGTCCACGGTGGTGATGCGCGAGAACCTCGAGGAGATGTCGCGTCGGGGGATCGAGACGCCGGTGCTGCTGGGCGGCGCGGCACTGACGCGCCGATACGTCGAGGAAGATTGCGTCAAAGCCTACGCCTGCGGCCGCGTTGCCTATGCCGGCGATGCCTTCGATGGTCTTCATCTCATGGACAAGGTGATGACCGGCAATTTCGACGGTCATCTCGCGGAGCTTCGCGCGAAGGCGCAGGGCCGCGCGGTCAACGAGAAGCGCAAGCTCGGCCGGGCCGCCGACGAGCGCGTCCTGCGCCCGGTCGATCTCGAGGAGATTCGTCTGCGTCGTGCCGAGCTTACTCGCGATCTTCCGACGCCGGCGCCGCCCTTCTGGGGTCCGCGCACCATCGCGCGCGTGCCGGTCAAGGCGCTGGTGCCGTTCCTCAACGAGCGCATGCTCTATCAGTTCCATTGGGGCTACCGGAAGCAGGGCCGGAGTCTCGACGAGTTCAAGGACTGGGCGCAGCGGGAGCTGCGGCCGATCATGCAGCGCCTCCTCGACACGGTTATCCAGCAGGACATCTTCGTGCCGCAGGCGGTCTATGGATATTGGAAGGCCGCCGCGCACGGCAACGACGTGATCCTCTACGAGATTGATGGCGCGACCGAGGCCACGCGCTTCACCTTCCCGCGCCAGAACAAAGAGGGCGGTCTTTGCATCGCCGATTTTTTCCGCGACGCGAGCGAAGGGCCGGAGGGCCGCGACGTCATCGGCCTGCAAGCCGTCACCATCGGCCCGCGCGCGACCGAGGTCGCGCAGGAATGGTTCCAGCAGGACCGCTATCGCGATTACCTCTATCTCCACGGCCTTTCCGTGGAGATGGCGGAGGCGATGGCGGAGTACGTGCACAAGCGTATCCGGGCGGAGCTGAGCTTCTCTGCCGAGGAGGCACGGGATCTGGAGGCGATGCTGAACCAGGGTTATCGTGGCAGCCGCTATTCCTTCGGCTATCCCGCCTGTCCCAATCTCGGGGATCAACGCCCCTTGTTGAGGCTGCTCGGCGCCGACGCCGTCGGCCTCGGCCTCACCGACGAGGACCAACTCGACCCCGAGCAATCGACCTCGGCCATCGTTGTGACCCACCCGCAGGCGAAATACTTCTCGGTGTGAGTTCGGCACCCCTCCCCCGCAAGGGAGGAGTGGGGTTTTAGCCGAGATCGCTCCGTACCAATGCGGCGCCTGCGGCGAGCGCCTTGAGCTTGCCGAAGGCCGTGGTGCGCGGGAGGTATTTCATGCCGCAGTCCGGCGCGGGCACAATGCGCTCGGGAGGTGCGAAGGCGAGGGCGGCGCGGATGCGCGCGGCGACGGTCTCCGCGGTTTCGACCGCGGGGTCGTTGAGATCGAGGACGCCCAGCATCACCGTTTTCGGTGCCAGGTCGCGGAGCACGCCGAGATCGAGCTTGGGCTGCGCCGCCTCGATCGAGATCTGCTCGGCCTTGCAATCCGCAAGCTCCGTCAGGAACGAGTACCCGCCGGGCTTGCCCTTGACGATGTAGGCGTAGCCGAAGCAGAGATGCACGACGGTAGGTCCGGAGATGCCCTCGAGCGCGCGGTCGATCGCCCTCACCGCGTATTGACGCGCTTTCTCCGGCATCGCTTGCATATAAGGCTCGTCGAGCTGGATCACGTCGGCGCCCGCGCGCTTCAAGTCCTTCGCTTCGGCATTCACCGCCTCGGCATAGGCCATCGCGAGAGCGGCCTCGTCCTTGTAGTGCTCGTCGAGTGCTTGCTGCGAGAGGGTGAAGGGGCCAGGAAGCGTGATCTTGATGAGCCGGTCGGTGTTGGCGCGAAGGAACTCCACGTCGCGCTTCTCGACCGCGTGGCGGCGGCGGATCGGTCCCACCACGCGCGGCACCGGCTGCAGCTTTCCCGTGCGCGTCCGAACCATGCCGGGATTGTCGATGTCGACGCCGTCGAGCGCGGTCGCGAAACGGTTCGAGTAGCTCTCGCGGCGCATCTCGCCGTCGCTGAGAATGTCGATCCCCGCGCGCTCCATGTCGCGGATCGCGAGCACCGTCGCGTCGTCCTGCGCTCCCTCAAGATACTCGCGCGGCACGCGCCAGACTTTCTCGAGCCGCACCCTCGGCGGCACTTGGCTCTGCAGGGTATCGCGGTCGATGAGCCAGTCCGGCTGGGGGTAACTCCCCACGACGGTCGTGGGGATCGGTATGCGCGCCATTCTCGTGCCTCCAATTCGCATTGCGCCGCATTCTAGCGCCGGATGCTGGCGCAGGGGGGCGGAATGTGGCTAGTCTTGCTCCCAGTGGCGCTCGCTGGCGCCCAACGGAAAAATCGGGAGGAGATACCATGAAGCATCGTAGCGGTAGAGGCGCTTGGCGTTGGGCCTTTGTGGCGGGGGCGCTATTGGTGCTCGGCCTGGGACAGGCCGCACGCGCGGAAGATCTGCTCAAGGTGCGGATCGCGGTCGGCGGCGGAGCCTGCCTCTGCTATCTTCCGACCATGCTCGCGGAGCAGCTCGGCAATTACAAGAAGGCCGGGCTCCAAGTCGACCTCGCGGATTTCAAGGGCGGCTCGCAAGCCGAGGCGGCGGTGCTCGGCGGCAGCTCCGACGTGGTCTCCGGCTTCTTCGACCACACGGTCGCGTTGCAGCCCAAGGGCAAGTTCCTGCAGTCGATCGTGGTCTTCGACCGCTTTCCGGGCCTGGTGTTGATGGTGGCTCCCGCCAACGTCGACAAGATCAAGACGCCGGCCGATCTCGTGGGCAAGAAGGTCGGCGTGACCGCGCCCGGCTCTTCGACGGACTTCTTCGTGAAGTACCTCCTGCGCAAGATTGGCCAGGATCCCAGCAAGGTATCCATCGTCGGTATCGGCACGGGCGCGACCTCCGTCGCCGCGATGGAGCAGAATCAAGTCGACGCCGGCGTCCTGGTCGAGCCCGCGGTGACGCAGCTCCTTGCGCGGCGTCCCGAGGTGAAAATCCTTAGCGACACCCGCAGCGAGAAGGATACGCTCGCGGTCCTGGGCGGCGCTTATCCCGCGGGCGCGCTCTACACGACGACGGAATGGGTCGAGAAGCATCCAAAGGAGTCTCAGGCGCTCGCCGAGGCGATCATCATGACGCTACAGTGGATCAAGTCGCACTCGGCCGAGGAGATCATGGCGAAGATGCCGGACAACCTCGTCGGACCCGATAAGGCCCTCTATCTCGCAGCGCTCAAGGGCACGCTGCCGCAATTCTCGACCGACGGGATGATGGACCCCAAGGGTGCCGAGGCCGTGCTAAACGTCTTTGCTTCCTCCGATCCCGAGATCGCGAAAGCCAAGGTCGACGTGAGCAAGACCTACACCAATAAATTCGCGGAGGCCGCGGGCAAGAAGCTCGGCCTCACGAACTGAGCGCCGCATGCCGGCGGGGCCGGCGATGGACGGGACGCCCGCGATCGCATTCGAGGACGTGAGCATCCGCTTCCGCGCGCCCAAGGGCGGCGTGCACACGGTGCTACGAAATATCTCGCTCTCGATCGCGGGCGGAACCTTCGTTGCGATCGTAGGCCCTTCCGGTTGCGGGAAATCGACGCTGCTTAACGTTGCGGCGGGACTGCTCGAGCCGCCGGACGGAAGGACGCTGATCTTCGGCGAGCCGCTCCAGGGCATAAACCGCCACGCGGCCTATCTCTTCCAGCAGGACGCGCTGCTGCCGTGGCGGACGGTGCTCGAGAACGTCATGCTCGGCCTCGTGTTCCGCAAGGTCGCGCGCGATCAGGCGGAGCCGCTGGCGCTCCGCTTCATCGAGCGGGTCGGCCTCAAGGGCTTCGAGGACCGCTTTCCGCACCAGCTCTCGGGCGGAATGCGCAAGCGGGTGGCGCTCGCGCAGAGCTGGATCGTGGGGCCGCGCATCCTGCTGATGGACGAGCCCTTCGGCGCGCTCGACGTTCAGACGCGGCAGATCATGGAGAATGAGCTCCTCGATCTCTGGCAGGAGAGCCGACAGACCGTGCTCTTCGTCACCCACGATCTCGAGGAGGCAATCGCGCTCGCGGACCGCGTCGTCGTGATCTCTGCGGGCCCCGCGGCGCGGATAAAAGGCGACTACGAGGTGGTGCTCGCGCGCCCGCGCGACGTCGCGGAGATCCGGCTCAATCCCGACTTCACGCAGCTCTATAAGCGCATCTGGTCCGACCTCCGCGACGAGGTCCGTCACTCCTACGAGGCCGGCAACCGATGAGCGCGGAGCCGCGAGAGCAGGGAGAGGAGCGCGTCGCCCGTACCGGCGGCAAACCGCTCGACCCCCGCCTGGTGCTTTGGCTGCAAATCGGATTCTTTGTGCTGCTGATGGGCGCCTGGGAGATTTGCTCGAGGGTCGGATGGCTCGATCCCTTCTACTTCAGCCGGCCATCCGACATCTTTCTGAAGACGGCGGCCTGGATTTACACCGGCTTCATCCTGCCGCATCTTGCGGTGACGCTGCTGGAGGCGTTGCTCGCATTCATCATCGGGACGGCGCTCGGCGTCGGCGCTGGCTTGGCGCTCGCGCGAGTAGAGATCCTCGCGCGCGTCTTCGACCCCTATATCCGCATCCTCAATGCGCTCCCGCGCGTCATCCTTGGCCCGATTTTCATCCTCTGGTTCGGCCTCGGAATCGCGTCCAAGGTCGCGCTCGCGGTGACGCTCGTCTTCTTCATCGTGTTCTTCAATACCTTCCAGGGCATCCGGGAGGTCGATCCCGTCGTGCGCAACAACGCGCGCATGCTGCAGGCGAGCGAGCACCAGCTCCTGCGCTACGTTTATCTCCCCTCCGCGATGGCCTGGATCTTCTCGAGCCTCCACACCAGCATTGGATTCGCGCTGGTCGGGGCGGTGGTCGGTGAATATCTCGGAGCCGCCGAGGGCATCGGCTACGTGGTGGCGCAAGCGCAAGGCGTTTTCGACACCACCGCCGTCTTCGCCGGCCTAATCCTCACCTCCGCCCTCGTCCTCGTGATCGACTTGGGCATCAACCGCCTCGAGCGCTACTTGCTGCGCTGGCGGCCGGGAGCGTAAGGATCGCTCCTCCGAATCTGGAGCCGCCGAATTCATAGTCTGCCCCTCCCCCTCGAGGAAGGAGGTCTGCACGAGCGCGTTTACGCTCGTCTACGCGAAGTCCTCCGCAAAATGGCACGCGACGGCACGGCCGGAGACGGGGCGGAGCGTGGGGCGCTCGGAGCTGCAGCGCTCCTTCGCGAAGGGGCAACGGGTGTGGAAGGCGCAGCCTGCGGGCGGGTTGAGCGGGGAGGGGAGCTCACCCTTCAGCACCATGCGCTCGCGCTTCTTCTCGACGCTGGGCGTGCTCGCGAGGAGGGCGCGCGTGTAGGGATGGAGCGGACGGTCGAAGATCTTGTTCTTGTCGCCTTGCTCGACCGGGCGGCCCAAATACATGACCATCACCTCGTCGGAGACGAGGCGCACGACGCTGAGGTCGTGCGAGATGAAGAGGTAGGAGAGCTCGAACTCGACCTGCAGGTCGCGCAAGAGATTCAGCACCTGCGCCTGGATCGAGACATCGAGCGCCGACACTGGCTCGTCCGCCACCACGAGCTTCGGCCGCAGCATCAGCGCGCGCGCAATCGCAATGCGTTGGCGCTGGCCGCCCGAGAACATGTGGGGGTAGCGATGATAGTACTCCGGACGGAGCCCGACCTTCGCCATCATCTCGCGCACCTGGCCGCGGCGCTCGGTTGCCGAGAGCTCCGTGTTGATCACGAGCGGCTCCTCCAGGATCGAGCCGACCTTCTTGCGGGGATTGAGCGAGCCGTAGGGATTCTGGAAGACGATCTGCACGGCGCGTCGTAGCGGCTGCCGGTCCTGTGGTGCGCGCTTCACGGCATCGCGGCCGATGAGGCGGAGGCTGCCGGACGTCGGCGGCTCGATGAGGGTCACCATGCGCGCGAGCGTCGACTTGCCGCAGCCGGATTCCCCGACCACCGCGAGCGTGCGCCCGGGCTCGATTGCGAAGGAGACGCCATCCACCGCCTTCAGCACCGCGGGCTCCGCGAAGACACCGCGGCTGATGCGATAGTGCCGCGCGAGGTCTCGGGCTTCGGCGACGGCGCTCATTCCGCCGCCCCCGCGCGCGCCGCTCCGTCGAGCGGATAGTGGCAGCGGACATCGACGCCGCCGAGTTCTCTGAGCGCCGGCTCCTCCGCCCGGCAGCGCGCGTCGGTGTAGCGGCACCGGGGGTTGAAAAGGCATCCCGTCGGACGGTCGTGGAGGCCGGGGACGACCCCGGGAATCGTCGCGAGGCGATTGTGCCCGACGCTGCGCTCCGGCAGTGCCGAGAGCAGCGCCGCCGTATAGGGATGGCGCGGCGCCGCGAAGAGCCGATCGGCCGTCTGCTCCTCCACGACCTGTCCCGCATACATCACCATCACGCGCTGAGCGGTCTCCGCGACCACGCCCATGTTGTGCGTAATGAGGATGAGCGCCATCCCGCGCTCGCGCTGCAGCGAGATCAGGAGGTCGAGGATCTGCGCCTGGATCGTTACGTCGAGAGCGGTCGTGGGCTCGTCCGCGATGAGGAGCCGGGGATTGCAGGCGATCGCCATCGCGATCATCACGCGCTGGTTCATGCCGCCTGAGAGCTGGTGCGGATAGGCGTCGAGCCGGGTCTCGGGCGCGGGGATGCCGACCTGCTCCAGGAGCTCGATCGCCCGCTTGCGCCGCGCCGCGCGGCCGAGGCCCTGGTGGAGGCGCAAGGTCTCGCCGAGCTGGAAGCCCACGGTAAAGCAGGGATTGAGGCTGCTGGTGGGCTCCTGGAACACCATCGCGACGTCGCGGCCCGCGATCCGGCGCCGCTCGCGTGCGGACATCTTCAGGAGGTCGCGTCCCGCGAAACTCATGCGCTCCGCGCGCACCTCGCCGGGATATGCCACGAGCCCCATCATCGCGAGCATGGTGACGCTCTTGCCGGAGCCGGATTCGCCAACGATGCCGAGTACCTCGCCCTCCGCGACCGAGAGTGAGACACGGTCGACGGCCTTGAGCCTTCCCGAGGTGGTCGGGAAGTCGACCGAGAGGTTCTCGATCTCGAGGAGGGCCATCAGCGCTTCAGCTTGGGATCGAGGGCGTCGCGCAACCCGTCGCCCAGGAGATTGAACGCCATCACCGTCACGAGGATAGCGATGCCCGGGAAGGTCACCGCCCACCATGCCCGCAACATGAGGTCGCGGCTATCCGCGAGCATCGTGCCCCACTCCGAGAGAGGCGGCTGCACGCCGAGGCCAAGGAAACCCAGCGCCGCCGCGTCGAGGATCGCGGTCGAGAACCCGAGCGAGCCCTGGACGATGAGCGGTGCGAGGCAATTCGGCAGCACCGTCGAGAGCATGAGGCGAAGCTTTCCGGCGCCCGCGACCTCGGAGGCGATGACGTACTCCTTGACGCGCTCGGTGATGACGGCTGCGCGGGTGATGCGCACGTAGTGCGGGAGCGTCACGACGGCGACCGCGAAGACCGCGTTGATGAGGCCGGGACCCAGGATCGCCACCACCACGAGCGCGAGCAGCAGGCTCGGCAGGGTCAGCAGCGTGTCCATGAGCCGCATGATCGCGATTTCCGTGAAGCCCCTGAAGAAGCCCGCGACGAGTCCGAGCAGGGTTCCCGCAGTCAACGAGAGCGCGACCACGACGACGCCGATGAAGAGCGAGAAGCGCGTGCCGTGGATGAGCCGCGAGAGCATGTCGCGGCCAATCGCGTCGGTGCCGAGCGGGTAGAGGAAGGAGCCGCCCTCTTCCCAGAAGGGCGGGCGCAGAAAAGCGTCGTCGTGGGTGACCGTCGGCGAGTGCGGAGAGATCACGTCCGCCAGTGCTGCCAGCGCGATCAGCGTGAGGATGACGAACAGTCCCGAGAGCGCGCCCTTGTTCTGAGCGAAATAGCGCCAGAACTCGACCAGCGGATGCGGCGGCGCGCTCTCGGTCGGGACAAGGGATTGCGTCTCGGCGGTCATGGGCTCAACTCGTGTGCCGGATGCGCGGGTTTATGATGCCGTAGAGGATATCGACCAGAAGGTTGACCGCCATGACGACGCTGCCGAGCAGCAAGACACCGCCTTGCAGCACGGGATAGTCGCGGCGGCCGATCGCCTCGACGAGCCACTTCCCCACGCCGGGCCAGGCGAAGACCGTCTCCGTGAGGATGGCGCCCGCGAAGAGCGAGCCCACCTGAAGTCCGATCACGGTTACGACGGGAATGAGCGCATTGCGGAGCGCGTGCACCGATACGACCCAGATGGGCGCGAGGCCCTTGGCGCGCGCGGTGCGGATGTAGTCCTCGCCCAGCACTTCGAGCATCGCCGAGCGCGTCATCCGCGCGATGATCGCGAGCGGCACCGTGCCGAGCACGATCGTCGGAAGGATCAGATGCGCCAGGGCGGAGCCGAAAGCACCGGGGTCGTCGGAGAACCAGGAATCGATCAGCAGAAAGCCGGTGCTGGGCTCGACGAAATAGGCGGCGGCGATCCGGCCCGAGACCGGCGTGAGCTGCAGCACGTTCGAGAACAGCAGGATCAGCAGCAGGCCCCACCAGAAGATCGGCATCGAATAACCCGTGAGCGAAACCGCCATGATGCCGTGATCGAAGATCGTGTTGCGGCGGACAGCCGCGATGATGCCCGCGGGCAGACCCAGCAACACCGCGAAGAGCACCGCGCAGATCGAGAGCTCGACGGTCGCGGGGAAGAGCGAGGCGAATTCCTCGGTCACGCGCTGATGGGTGATGACGGAGATGCCGAGGTCGCCATTGACGATGTGCCAGACATAGACGCCGTACTGCACGACGAGCGGCTGGTCGAAGCCGTACTCTGCAAGGAGCCTGGCGTGGCGCGCGGGGTCGATGCCGCGCTCTCCCGCGAGCGTCTCGATGGGGTCGCCGGGGATCAGGTGGACGAGCAGGAAGGCAAGGAAGGTCACGCCGATGAAGGTCGGGATGACCAAGCTCACGCGGGTGAGGACGAACCTGAACATGGCCGCGGGGACCGCGTCCCAGAGAGAGACGGCGCCCCAACCGAAATCGG
>DATJVP010000180.1:0-7795 GCA_035581425.1 Allostellaceae bacterium
GCCGGCGGCGTCCATGACGGCTCGGACGTCGTCCATCCGCTCTTCGAGGGTTGGGATCGCACTGAGCCGGTCCGAAAGGCCGGTTCCCCTTTTATCGAAGCGGATCAGCCTGCAAAACGATGCGAGTCGCGCAAAGAAACTTGCCGTAAGCGGCATCTCCATCTGCATTTCAACGTGGCTCATGAAGCCGGGCGCTAGGACGAGGTCGAACGGTCCCTCGCCCATGACCTGATAGGCTATGTAGGTATCACCGCTCTTGGCGTAGCGGGTTTCGGGCATGTTGTTCATGGGCCGACCCTCCGGATCGATCCAAAAAATAACCTGAAATGAGCTGCTCGGCACCTCCAGAACTAAGATCCGGCCCCGCGAAAATTCGGCCGTGCGTAACAGCCTCGCCATGAAATCGTTCAGTGTCAGAAACTCTGGTCTCGAATGCGGCCTTATCTCGTCTTATCGACGCTCAGGCGCTCGTCGCGGAACTTGGCTCAAGGCCCTCGATGCAATTTGCGGGCGCCCGCATTCGGCGACATAGGGACGAACCATCGAGGGTCGATGGTTTCTCTTGCCACTTCGGAGGGCCGAGCCTAAGAGGGTCGGCATGGCGGATGCTGATTTGGTCTCCCTGGTCGAGCGCTTGCCGGCGACGCGGCTTCTCTGCGTCGGCGACGTGATGCTCGACCACTACGTCTACGGCGGGGTCGATCGCGTCTCGCCTGAGGCTCCGATCCCGATCATCCGCGTCCAGCGCGAGACGCGCACGCTCGGTGGCGCCGGGAACGTGCTGCGCAATCTCCAGGCGCTCGGTCTTCATCCGTGCTTCCTCTCGGTGATCGGAAACGACGCTGCGGGCCGCGAGGTCAGCGAGATCGCCGCCGCCGGCACCGGCACCGAAGTTCATCTGCTGGTCGAGAGCGGACGCACCACCACGATCAAGACCCGCTACGTCGCGGGGACGCAGCAGCTTCTCCGCGCCGACCGCGAGAAGGTGGCGCCGGTCGCCGCCACGGTGCGCGAGGACCTCATCCGCCTCATCGAGCAGGCGGCCGCGGACACGACCGTCACGATCCTCTCGGACTACGCCAAAGGCGTGCTCGGGGACGGCATCGCCGCGGCCGCGATTGCGGCGGCGCGCGCGGCGGGTCACGTCGTCGTGGTCGACCCCAAGGGCATCGACTACCGCCCCTATCGGGGCGCCAGCATCCTCAAGCCCAATCGCGGCGAGCTCGGCGCGGCGACCATGCTCCCCGTCGCGACGGAGGCGGAGGTGATCGCCGCCGCCCGTGCCCTCATCGACGATTTCGAGCTGGGCGCGGTGCTGGTCTCCCTGAGCCAGGAGGGAATGCTGCTGGTGGAGGCCGGAGGCGCGGTCCACGGCCTTCCCGCCGAGGCGCGCGAAGTCTTCGACGTCTCCGGCGCGGGCGACACGGTGGTGGCGGTGCTGGGAGCGGCGCTCGGCGCCGGCGCCTCGCTCCTTGACGCCGCACGGCTCGCGAACATCGCCGCGGGGATCGTCGTCGGCAAGGTCGGCACCGCCGTCGTCCACGCGAGCGAGCTCGAGGAGGCGTTCGTCAATCGCGATGCGCTCGCGGGGCGCAAACTGCTGCCGCTGCCGGTCGCGTTGGACCACGTCGCGCGCTGGCGCCGCAGCGGCCTCAAGATCGGCTTCACCAACGGCGTCTTCGATCTCCTCCATCTCGGCCACGTTTCCCTGCTGAAGCAGGCGAAGAGCCACTGCGACCGACTGGTGGTAGGCCTCAACAGCGACGCCTCGGTGATGCGTCTCAAGGGCCCGGACCGTCCCGTCCACAACGAAGTCGTCCGCGGCGCGGTGCTCTCTTCTCTCGCGGACGTCGACATGGTCGTGATCTTCGAGACCGACACGCCGCGCGAGCTTATCTCGGCGCTGAAGCCGGACGTGCTCGTGAAGGGCGCGGACTACCGGATGGACCAGGTGGTGGGCGCCGACATCGTGGAGGCACAGGGCGGCAAGGTCGTGCTGGCGGAGCTTGTCCCCGGCCACAGCACCACCGCCACCATCAAGCGGATGGCGCGCTGAGGAAAGGTGTCTGCCCTGTGAATCGCTTCACAGCGGCTCCCCGGCATCGCTTTCGGGATCGAGGAGACGTCGGAGCCGCTCGGAGCCCAGAATCGCGAAGCGCAGCGTCACTGCTTTGCGCCGCGCCGCCGCGATCGGCAGGCTGGGCGCCTCGCGCAGGATCGCCGCCCCGAAACCGTCTGCCACGATCAGGCCGCAATCCTCCGGTATCAGCCCGCGTGGGAACTGATCGGGGACCGCGAAATAGAAACGGTCGCAGAACTCGCGGTATTCCCGCCACTTTCCGTCGCTACGGAAATCCTGGACCGAGGATTTGATCTCGACGATGACGAGTTCGCCGCCCCGCCCTAGTCCCAGAATGTCCGCCCGCCTTCCGTTCGCCAGCGCCACCTCCGAAAGAGTGGCGAGGCCGCGCTGCGCGAACGCGCGCGCAACGCCGCGGGCGAGCAGCAGGGCGAGCGGCGAGTCCTCCGTGGGCGTGTCACTCATGCGTCGGCTGCGATCTTCGTTACCGCGGGATTAACGATTTCGGAACCATGATCCGTCCGGGCGGCGCCCGCGACAAGCAGGAGCAAGACCGGTATGACGAGCAAGGGAATGCGGCACGTTCTGCGCGAGGCCTGGCGGATCGCCAAGCCGTATTGGTTCGGCGAGGACAGGTGGCGGGCGCTGGGGCTCCTGGCCGTCGTCGGGGCGCTCAACCTCTCGGTCGTCGGGATGACCGTCCGCTTCAGCTACTGGCACAACGACTTCTACAACGCGATCCAGAATGTCGACGAGAGCGCCTTCTTTCGGCTGATCGGCATCTTCTTCGCGCTCGCGATGGTCTATATCGCGCTCGCGATATCGCTCGAGTTCTTTATGAACTGGCTGCAGGTCCGCTGGCGCCGCTGGCTCACCGCGCACTACGTCGACCGCTGGCTCTCGCACCGCGCCTATTACCGGCTGCAGCTCAGCGGCGATACCGACAACCCCGATCAGCGCATCGCCGAGGACATCCGCCTCTTCATCGAGAACACCTTCGGGCTCACGCTGCTGCTGGTGCGCAAGGTCGTGACCCTGGGCTCCTTCATTCTGATCCTGTGGTCGCTCTCGGGACCGGTGACGATACCGCTGGGCTCGCTGGGAGAGGTAACCATCCCCGCTTATCTGGTCTGGCTCAGCATCGTCTATGCGGCTTTCGGGACGGTCCTGACCATCAAGATCGGGCGGAAGCTCGTGCCGCTCAACTTCAACCGGCAACGCTACGAGGCCGATTTCCGCTACAGCCTCGTGCGGCTCCGCGAGAACACCGAGAGCGTCGCCTTCTACGGCGGCGAGAGCCGCGAGCGCGCGATCTTCGACCTGCGCTTCAGTGCCATCTACTCGAATTTCATCTCGATCATGTGGCGGAACCTGAAGCTCAGCTCCTTCACCGCGGGCTTCTCGCAGGCATCGGTGGTCTTCCCGTTCCTACTGCAGGCACCGAGGTTCTTCACAAAGCAGATCAAGCTCGGCGATCTCATGCAGACCGTGGGCGCCTTCGGTCAAGTGCTGGATGCGCTGACGGTGATCGTCAATGCCTACACGGACATCGCGAATTGGCAGTCGGTGGTGCAGCGTCTCGCGACCTTCGACTACCGCGTCGCCGAGCTCGAGGCCGAGGGCCGGGCGGAGAAGCCGATCGCGATCGCGCGCAAGGGCGATGGGCTCGCCGTCGAGGCCCTCGACCTCAATCTGCCGGACGGAAAGGCGTTGATCGCCAACGTGGCGCTGCGCGCCGAGCCCGGGAACGCCCTGCTGGTCGCGGGGCCCGCGGGCATAGGCAAGAGCACGCTCCTCCGTGCGATCGCGGGGCTCTGGCCCTTCGGCCGCGGCAAGGTCGAGCTTGCGGAGGGCCGGGCCTTCTTCGTGCCGCAGAAGCCGTACATTCCGCTGGGCACGCTGCGCCAGGCGCTCATCTATCCCGAGCACGACAGCAGCATCCCCGACACGCGCCTCAAGGAGGTGTTGGCGAAGGTCGGGCTCGGCACCTTCGCGGGCGAGCTCGACACCAACGACCTCTGGTCGCAGCGCCTTTCCGGCGGCGAGCAGCAGCGTCTCGCCTTTGCGCGGGTGTTCCTGACGGAGCCCGCGGTCATTTTCCTCGACGAGGCGACCTCGGCGCTCGACGAGGCCGCGGAGGAACAGATCTACCGGATGCTGCGCGAGGCGCCGTGGCGGCCGACCATCGTCAGCGTCGGCCACCGCGGCACCTTGCGTGCCTTCCACGACAGTTCGCTCGACCTCGGCGTGGCCGGCGCCCGCCCCTCCGCCGCGGTCGCGGCGGAATGAGCGGTCGCCCCCGCGATCAGAGATGCTCCTTCAGGAACGCCGTGATGAAGTCGTCGTTGTTCGCGGCGTCGTAGTTGATGGTGTAGGTGAGGGTGCCGGCCTGGAGCGTCATCGCCCGCGGGCCGCCCATCTTGCAGATGACGGTCTTCACGCCCTTCTGAATCGCCTCCTTCGCGAGCTTGTCGCCGCAGAGCGAGCCGATCGAATCGAGCGCACTGCCGCAGAAGCCGGAGGGGCTGTGGTCGCCAAGCTCGTCCTGCGCGATCGTCGACCAGTCGATCTTCGCGGTGATCGGGGCCTCGCAGCGCTTGGTCATGTCCTCGACGGAGTGGGCGAGATACTCGTCCTGCGAGGCCTGGAACTGCCGGGCCTTCAGGGATTGCGCCCCGGCGCTCGTCGTGAGGGTCGCCGCCGCAAGCACGGCAAGCGCGAAATATCCTAGCGATTTCATGGCATTGATCCTCATGGAGATCGTGTCGCCGCGATAGGGCGGCGCCAGCATAGTTAGAGTCCCATGGGGTGTCAGTAAACGAAATTTTGCGTGAATGGATCGGCGTCAGATCGCGAAATCGGGCTCGGACGGGGCCTCGCCGAGGCCGAGATCGAGATCGAGAAGGAGCCGCTCCTTCCATTCCTGGAGACGCGGGTCCGTGCGCTTGCGGGGGCGCGGGAGATCGAGCTGGTATTCCGCGTGGATGCGTCCGGGTCGTGCACGCAGCACCAGCACGCGGTCGCTCAGCACCAGCGCCTCCTCGACGTCATGCGTGACGAGGATGAGCGTCGGCCTGTCGTGGTGCCAGATCCCCAGGAGATGGTCCTGGAGCGCCATGCGCGTGAAGGCGTCGAGCGCGCTGAAGGGCTCGTCGAGGAGGAGGACTTCCGGCCGCGCAACGAGCGCGCGGGCGATCGCCGCGCGCTGCGCCATGCCGCCCGAAAGCGCGCGCGGCAGCGCCTCGGCAAAGCCGGTGAGACCGACGCGCGCGAGCGCCGCCTCCGCTCGCGCGCGGCGCTCGCGCCTCGGTCGCCCTGGCAGCGCGAATTCGACGTTCTCGCGCACGCTGAGCCAGGGCATGAGGCGCGGCTCCTGGAAGACGAGGCCGAGCTCCGGCCGCGGCTCCGTCACGGGGACGCCGTCGAGCAGCACCGCGCCCTCGCTCGGACGATCGAGCCCCGCGACGAGGCGCAAGAGCGTGCTCTTGCCGGAGCCGCTGGTGCCGACGATGCCGAGGATCTCGCCGCGGTCGAGGGCGAGATCGATCGCGCGGAGCGCGACGGTGCCGCTCTCAAATCGCTTGGAAACCCGCTCGATCCGCAGCATCGGCGCTCCTTTCCTGCTGGGCGGCGTAGCTGTCCTGCCAGCGCGTCGCGCGCCGTCCGAGGTGCGACAGCACCAGATCGGTCGCCTTGCCCAACACGGCAAAGAGCAGCAGGCTCGTGAGAATGACGGCGGGTCTTCCGGTCTGCTGGCCGTCGATCAGGAGGAATCCCAGCCCCTCGCTCGCGCCCATCATCTCCGCCGCCACCACGAACATCCAGCCGAGGCCGAGCCCGCCGCGCAATCCCGTGACATAAGCAGGAAGCGTCGCCGGCAGCAGCACGCGGCGGACAAGCGCCAAGCCTCGATATCCGTGGACGCGCGCGACCTCCACGAGCTTCCGGTCGGTCTCGCGAATGCCCGCCATCAGGTTGAGATAGACCGGGAAGAAGACGCCGACCGCGATGAGCGTGATCTTCGAGGCCTCGAAAATCCCGAGCCAGAGGATGAAGAGCGGGACCCAGGCGATCGAGGGCACGCTGCGGAGCCCTTGGATCGTGGGATCGAGGAGTCGCCGCCAGGTTCCGGAGTAGCCCGCGAGCGCACCCAGCACGGTCGCCGCGGCAGTGCCGAGCAGGAAGCCCAGGAGGACGCGCAGGAGCGTGATCGTCACGTGCTCCGCGAGCTCGCCGCTCTTGGCGAGCCCCCAGAGCGTCGCCGCGACGGCGGCGGGCGGGGGCAGCAGGTTCGCGCGCACCAACCCCGCTTGCGCGATCGCCTCCCAGATACAGAGCAGGAGGAGCGGCAGCGCCCAGCCGAGCGCGCTGCCGCCGAGCCTCCTGCCGAAGGCGGTCATTGCTTCGCCTGCTGGCCCGCGGCGAGACGATCGACGAAGCTCGGATCGACGAGCGCGCGCGAGACCGCCTCGATGTCGGTGTCGGGGGAAACGATGCCGCTCTCCTTGAGGACACCGCCCGCCGCGACGATGGCGAGGCGCTGCGTCTCGCCGATCTTCCCGCTGCCGAGGTCGTTGCGCTCGAGCGTGAGACGGGCGACGGCGTCGGTCTGCTTCGTTCCCTTCGCGACGATCGCGCGGAATTCATCGGGGTTCGCGAGCGCCCAGGCGCGCGCCTTCTCGTAGAGCGTGAGCACGCGCAGTACGAGGTCGGGCTGTGCCGTCGCGAACTCCTCGCGCACGTCGAGGAAGCCGTAGGTGTTGAGATCGGGGTCGCGGAAGAAGAGCCGCGCACCCTCCTCGAGCTCGATCTGCGCCATATAGGGATCGAGCCCGGCCCAGGCGTCGACCTCGCCGCGCGAGAGCGCGGTTTTGCCGTCGGGATGTTGCAACAGGACCATCTTCACGTCGCGCGAGCTAAGCCCGGCACGCGCGAGAGCGCGCAGCAGGAAGATGTGGGGATCGGTGCCGCGGGTGACGGCGATGCTCTTTCCCTTGAGATCGGCCACCGTCTTGATCGGCGAGTCCTTGGCCGTCACCAGTGCTGTCCACTCCGGCTTAGAGTAGATGTAGACGGCCTTGATGGGATTGCCGTTGGCCCGAGCCAAGAGCGCCGCCGAGCCCGCGCTCGAGCCCAGATCGATACTTCCGGCGTTCAGGAATTCGAGCGCCTTGTTGCTGCCGAGGCTCAGCACCCACTCGACGGCGATGCCGTCGCGTTTGAAATCCTCCTCGACCCAGCCCTTCTCCTTGAGCACGAGGCTCAGGGGATTGTAGTAGGCGTAGTCGAGGCGGATCGACTTGGGCTTCTCCGCGGCGACTGCGGCGGAGACGGTGAACGCCATCGCCGCCATCACGGCGAAACGTGCAAGACGGAGTGTGAAATTACGCACGACCATGATCCCCTCCCGAGGGTTTCGACGTATGGCCTGGGCGGGGACAAGCCACAAAAAAACCCGCCGCAGCTCTCGCTGGGCGGATCCTTGCCCTCGCTTTAGCCGCATTTCTAAAGCGCCCGCAAGCTGAAGCTCAAATCGGCGCTGGAGAAAAGTTTAATTTCCCCCGAGAGAATGTCAATATGATTTATTTCACAATGCACTGATGTTATTTCTAGATTACCCGCACCTATGCCCTGCGTCCTTCGACGCGCTCCCTTCGGTCGCTTGCTCAGGATGAGGAACTTTCGGAATGCCGTCTCCGATCTCCCTCATCCTGA
>DATJVP010000181.1:0-41696 GCA_035581425.1 Allostellaceae bacterium
ATCCCCGAGGCCGCGAGCGTCTTGATCGGTCCCGCCGAGATCGCGTTGACGCGGATGTTCTGCCCCCCGAGGTCGGCGGCGAGATAGCGCACGCTCGCTTCGAGCGCGGCCTTGGCGACGCCCATCACGTTGTAGTGCGGCATCACGCGCTCGGCGCCGTAATAGGTCAGTGTGAGAAGGCTTCCGCCATTCGTCATGAACGGCGCCGCGCGCCGGCAGATGTCGGTGAAGGAGTAGCAGGAGATATCGAGGGTGCGGAGAAAATTGGCGCGGGTGGTGTCGACGTATTTGCCCTTTAGCTCCTCCTTGTCGGAGAAGGCGATCGCGTGCGCCAGGAAGTCGAGCCCGCCCCAACGATCCGCGATGGCTCCGAAGACGGACGCGACGCTCGTCTCGCTCGTGACGTCGCAATCGACGACGAAGTGACTTCCGAGACTTGCCGCGAGCGGGCGGACACGCTTTTCCAGCGCTTCGCCTTGGAAGGTGAATCCGACCTCCGCGCCCTGCGCATGTACCGCTTTGGCAATCCCCCAGGCCAGCGAGCGATCGTTGGCGACGCCCATGATGAGGCCTTTTTTCCCCGCCATCAGCGGCTTGGCGTCGGTCATGCTGTGCCAGCTCCCTACATCCGAAATCGATTGCTTCCCAAGGGCGCGGCATCCTACACGAAAGGCCGTGCGGGTGAAACGCGGGGCCGCTCGCGCTCAGCCTCCGCCGCTCTCAACGCGGCTTCGACCAAGGGCGGATAGATGCGACGGCTCTACGTCATTCATCACGGCCTCGAGAACCGCCGCTCGCATTTCTACGGCGAGGGATTGGGCTGGATCGCGGCCTGTCGTGAGCGCGGGATCGAGTTCAGGCTCTACGTGCATCGGCGGGCAACGCCCGACATCATCGAGCAGCTCCGCGCCCACGGATCGTTCCGGCACCGCGCGGGCACCGCCTCGATCGCGCGTCTCAAGGGCGAGAGCAGCGCGGACCACGCGGTGATGGAGCGTTGGTTCGCCGAGGATTGCGCTGCGCTCGAGGCGGAGGGGGTCGGCCAAGACGACGTCATCGTCGTCACCTTCGCCTCGGAGATCGAGGTCATGGGGATGGCGCTTTGGCTCGCGCAAATGCCGCGGGAGCAGCGACCCCGGCTCGCCTTCATCTTTCATCGCGAGCCTTGCCTCAATCTGGTGATGCAAGAGGACCGCGCGGGCGTCAACGCGGATTTCTCCGACTTCATGGCCGCGGTCGCGGAGCTCAAGTCCGTCATCTCTCCGGAGCGCATGAGCTTCCTTGCGACGACCCCGCATCTTGCGGGCCTGCTGCGCTTGGTCGCCCAGCACCCCTGTGCGCAGGCGCCGCATCCGAGCATCTATCTCGCCGAGGACGTGCTCGCGGCGGAACCGGAGCCGCGGGTGCATGTCCGCGCGCCGGGCCAACTCCGGCTGGAGAAAGGCAGCGCAATCCTGGCGGAGGTTCTCTTGCGCTTTGCCGAGGCGCGGCCGGGAAGGGCGCTCTCGGTGCAGGCGAACGATCAGGCAGATGCGAGCGAGATGGCGCAACAGCTCAGCGCCTGCAAATCCCCCTTCTCGGTCTATTACGGCCAATTGAGCCACGCGCAATACCAACGCCGCGTCGTCGCGAGCGACATCGTGCTGCTCCCCTACGATTGGCGGCGCTACCCGCTGCGTGGCTCCGGCGTCTTCTCCGAGGCGGTGGGCTTCGGCGTCCCCACGGTGGTTCCCGACCGCACCTGGATGGCGGATAACCTGCGCGCGGGCCTAGGCGCCGGCACGATCTTCGAGGAGCAATCGGTCGCCTCCATCCTGAAGGCGCTCCTGCATGCGAGCGACGATCTTACGGCGCTCCGCGAGCGCGCCCGCGGCACCATGCAGCAATGGCGGCGCAAGCACTCGATCGCTGCCTTGCTCGAGGCAGTGCTGCGCTCGCCCGCGAAGGCTTGAGCCTGTAGGATCGCCCTCTCAGCGCGGAGCATTGCTCATGCTGCGGCCGAAAGCACTCGATCACGTGGGCCTCGTCGTGACCGACATGGATCGAAGTCTGCGCTTCTATGAGGCGCTTGGGCTTGAGCTGCTGCGCCGAAAGGGACCCGACGCCAAGGGCGTCAGCACCGCCGTCCTGCGGGCCGGCGGCCAGGAGATAAACGTCTTCTCCGATCCCGCCTTCGTAGCGGCGGGGAAGGGCGAGCGCATCCACCATTTCTGCTTTGCGATGGATGCGGCGGACATCGCCGAACTCCTCGCGGCGCTTCGGCAGGCGGGGATCGAAATCGCAAAGGGCCCGATCGAGCGTCGCGATGGCACCTCGCTCTTCGTCAGCGATCCCGATGGGATCCGCGTCGAGCTCAGCGTCAAGCGTTGAGACGAACTTGCGCGATCTCTAGCTCAGCTTACCCCGGACGTCGTAGGGGTGCCGCGGCCCCCAGCCCTCCAGGAACTTTGCGAGCTCGGCGTCCGGCGCGTCCGGGAGCACCACGCGAAGCTTCACGTATTGGTCGCCTGCGACCCCGTCGCGTCCCGCGGTGATGCCCTTGCCCTTGAGGCGAAGCATGGTGCCGCTATTGGCGCCGCGCGGGATTTTGAGCGCTACGGGCCCGTGGATCGTCGGGACATTGATGGTGGCGCCGAGGACCGCCTCCGGCAGCGTCACGGGGACGTCGATGTGGATGTCGCGGCCCTTGCGCTCGAAGCTCGCGTGCGGCTCGACCTCGACCTCGATGTAGGCGTCGCCCTCGCCGCCTTCGGTGTTGCCCGCCTCGCCCTGACCCTTGAGGCGCAGCGTCTGGCCGCTCTCGATACCCGCGGGTATCGCGAGATCGAGGCTACGGCCATCCGGGAGCGTGATGCGCTTCTTGCCGCCGAGCGCGGCATCGAGGAAGGAAATGCGGAGCCGGTGGTGCGTGTCCGCGCCGCGCCGGCGGAACGGGCCGCCACCGCCAAAGCCGCGGCCCAATATTTCCGAGAGAATGTCCTCGACCGAGAAGCCCTCGGGCGCGCCCGCGCTTCGGCTGCGCTGTCCCCGCGAATGTGCAAATCCCCGCGGCGCCGTCTCGTTGCCTGCGGCGTCGATCTCGCCGCGGTCAAAGCGCGCGCGCTTCTCGGGGTCGGCGAGAAGCTCGTAGGCCGCCGTCACCTCCTTGAACTGCTGCTCCGTCGCCTTGTTTCCGGGATTGAGGTCGGGATGCAGCTTCTTGGCGAGGCGCCGATAGGTCTTCTTCAATTCGTCGGGCGTCGCGGACCGCGCGACGCCGAGCACGCTATAGGGATCCTTCATGGCGGCAAGACTTTGACGTGCGAAGCGGCCGGCGGCAAGACGCCACCAGCCGCTTCACGTGGCCGGCGCCACCCTCACTGCGGAGGTGGCGGCGGGTAAGGATAGTTCGGCGGCGGCGAGAAGCCCGGAACCTGGTTGCCGCGGGAATACATGCATTGCGAATACGCAATGTCGTATTGCTGCTGCATGCTCATGCCGGCATAGGCTGACTGGTTCGAGCCATAGAGCGTACCGGCGGCCGCTCCGGAAGCCGCGCCGATCGCGGCGCCGCGCCCACCGCCGATCGCAGCGCCGAGGCCGGCGCCCAAAAGTGTGCCCACCGCCGCGCTGCCGAGCTGCTGGTTGTTGAGCTGTTGCTGCGCATTCGGTCCGCCGATCGCATTGTAGGCGTAGTTGCGGCAGAGACCGTCGTCCTGCTGGAACACTTCCATGGGCTTGCCCGGCGCGGGCATTACCGCGACCGTCGGCGCCATGGGCGCGGGCGTACAGGCACTCGCCGCGAAAAGCGCAGCGCAAGCCACAATCGTCGCTTTCAGCGATTTCACTGTGTTCCCTCCGTTTCGTTTGTTGACGTCAGCCGTGCCCTTGGCCCTGCGGGTTCGCCGGCACTTCCTGCCAGCCGCCTGGGCATGAGGAGACATAGGGGTAATAACCCTGCGGGGCGTCGCAGTGATACCAATACTGTGGGGGCGGTGCCATCGCCTGCTGGTCTACGCCAGGCTGTCCTTGTGGCGCCGCGCCGACCTGGCCCGGTGCTCCGGGGTAGGGGGCGCCGCCCGGACCCGGGTAAGGGGCGCCAGCGGGATAGGGATAGGGCGCCGGATAGGGGTAAGGATAGGGGTATCCGTAGGCATAGGGGTATCCGTAGGCGAAGGGGTATGGATAGAAGGGTCCGGGATACCAGACCGCCGCCGCGCCCCAGCCCCACCACCAGCCGGCATGGCCGTTGTTATAGCCGTAATGCCAGTTTCCGTGTCCGCCCCAACCGCCCCCGGGATGGCCGCCCCAACCGCCGCCGGGGTGCCCGCCGGAGCCGCCGCCCCAACCGCCACCACCACCGCCACCGCCCCAACCGCCGCCACCACCGCCACCACCACCGTGATGGCCCTGCGCCTGCGCTAAGGGGGAAGTCACGGCAAACAGCACCGCAACGCCCACAACAATGAGGAACCTTTTCCAAGTGATCATGTCACAAGCGCTCCCGATCGACGGCCGTCCAATCCGGCCCTGCGGCGCCGCTCCGGGATGCCCGGGCGGCCGAACTCCTATCCTGCCAGGCGCCCGCCGACCCGCGACGGACGCTATGCCGCCCCATTGAGATAGGGAGCAACTCCGCCCTACGTAACCGCTGGGATGAAAAAAACTTTTCCCGGGTCTATGGTGGCGCCCTTGCCAGGAGGAGAACGAGGCAGACGTGAGCGATATTCCCTATCAAGAACCTTTCCAGGAGTTCGAGCGCTTGTTCGCGGAGGCGCGGGCAAAGGAGCCGCGTGACGCCAATGCCATGACGCTAGCCTCGACCACTCGCGACGGCTTTCCGTCCGTTCGAGTCGTCCTGCTCAAGGGAGTTGACGAGCGCGGCTTCACCTTCTTCACGAACTTCGAGAGCCGCAAGGGTAGGGAGCTCACTGCGAACCCCCGCGCGGCACTCTGCTTTCACTGGAAATCGCTGCTGCGTCAGGTACGGATCGAAGGCACGGCGGAGGCTGTGAGCGCGGCCGATGCCGATGCTTATTTCGCGACTCGTCCTCGTGACAGCCAAATCGGCGCCTGGGCCTCGGACCAGTCGCGCCCCGTCGCTAACCGCGAAGTGCTGGAGCGTCGCGTCGCCGAGGCGAACGCGCGCTACGATGGCAAGAGCGTGCCACGGCCGCCCTACTGGTCCGGTTTCCGGATCGTCCCGACAGCGATCGAGTTCTGGCAGGATCGGCCGTTCCGCCTGCACGACCGGATCCTCTATCGCCGCGCGGGCGACGGATGGGTAAAGGAGCGCCTCTTCCCATGACCGCGATCGGCGAGGCGCGCTCGTTTGCGGAGGCGGCGCGCCTGATGAAGCGTGCGACCTATGCCTCGGTTATGGTCGCCGCGGCGATGATCGCGATCAAGCTCGGTGCATGGATCTTGACCGACAGCGTCAGCATGCTCTCGAGCCTCCTCGACTCCTTGCTTGATGCCGCGGCCTCGGTGCTCAACCTGATTGCGGTGAGGCAAGCGGTAACCCCCGCGGATCGCGAGCATCGCTTCGGGCATGGCAAGGCCGAGCCGCTTGCCGGACTAGGCCAGGCCGCCTTCATCGGAGGCTCCGCCGTCTTCCTCTTCATCGAGGCTGCGCGCCATCTCGTCCGGCCGGCGCCGACCCTCAACACCGAGCTTGGCATCGGGGTGATGGGTCTTGCGATCGTGCTGACGATGGGTCTCGTGCTCTACCAGCGTTATGTGATCCGGCATACCGGCTCGCTGGTAGTGAGCGCCGACGAGCTCCACTATCGTTCCGACGTGATCCTCAACGCGAGCGTCATCGTCTCGCTCGCGGTGTCCGGGTTCCTGGGCTGGCCCTACGCCGATCCACTCTTCGGCATCTTGATCGGGATTTGGATCATCTGGGGTGCCTGGCTCGTCACCAAGAAGGCGATTGTCCAGCTCATGGACCGGGAGCTGCCGGATGAGCAGCGCGCGCGCATCCGCGAAATCGTGCTCGGGCATCCCGAAGTCGCAGCCGTGCACGAACTCCGCACTCGCGCCGCGGGGCCAATGGCGTTCATCCAGGTGCACATCGAGATGGACGGGAACATGTCGCTAGCGCAAGCCCACCGCGTCTCCGACGAGGTCGAGGCAGCGCTCTTGCAGGCGTTCCCGCGCGCCGAGGTCATCATTCACCAGGACCCCGCGGGTGTGAACGAGGGACACCGCGCTTTCCCCGCCGCCTCAATACACGCTCGCTAGACCGTCACGGGGGTTGACCTAGCTCAATGTTGCAACCGAGCCGCCCCGCCAGGATTGTGTAAAGGCGGCGCCATGCCGCGAGAGGAGTGAGCACCATGACCTATCGCACGATCTTCGTCGCTGTGAGCGGCGGCTCCGCCAGCCGGGGCGCTCTCGGCCTCTCCTGCCGCCTGGCGCGGCGCTTCGGCGCCCATGTCGAGGCGCTCCACGTCCGCGCGGACCCGCGCGATGCCGCGGTCGCCTTCGGCGACGGCTTCGGCAGTCCCGTGGTGGGGGAGCTCATGGAGCGGACGGCACAGGAGGTCGCGGAGACCGCGACGCGCGCGAAGCAGCAATTCGACAAGGTGATTGCGGAGCAAGGGCTCAAGCTCGAGCTCGAGCCCCCGGTACCGAAGCCGGGGGAGACCGCGGCCCCTGCGCCGAGCGCTGCTTGGCGCGAGGCGACCGGCTTTGCCGGCGATCTCGTGCCGCGCCAAGGTCAGCTCTGCGATCTCGTGGTGCTCGGCCGCTCCGACCGCGTCGTCGACCAGCCGCACAGCGACGTTCTCGAGGATACGGTGATGCGCTGCGGCCGCCCCGTCCTGCTCGCGCCGGCGGAACCTTCGAGTGAGCTCGGGCAAACGATCGCGATCGCCTGGAACGCGTCGCCGGAGGCTGCGCGCGCGATCGCCGGTGCGCTACCCCTCCTGCGCCAAGCGAAGGCGGTTCGCGTCATGACCCTCGGCGATACGGATACGGGGGACGGTCTCGCTCTCGTCAAGGCGCTCGCCTGGCGCGGCGTCGCCGCGACAGCGCGGCACATCCTGGCGGTGCGCGGCGCGGGGCCGGGCGCGCAGCTTCTCGCGGGAGCGCGCGACGACGGTGCCGACATGCTCGTCATGGGGGGCTATGGCAAGGCACCTTGGCGCGAGATGCTCCTCGGCGGCGCGACGCGGGAGGTCGTGGGCACGAGCCTCCTACCTATCTTGATCGCGCATTGAGGAGGCGAGGGCGATGAGCTGGAAGCGCGTTCGTATCGAGCTCGCCCGCAGCCACGACTTCCCGGAGGGCAGCCACCGTCACGGCTACGAGATGGTGTTGCCGCTTGCTCCCGACGACCGCGTCGACGAGAAGGCGCTCGGGGCGGCGCCGGAAGTCGCCACCGTCCACCGATTCTGGGAAGGCGAAGGCGATGCTGTCGGCCGCATCGAGCGGGTGGACGGCGAGTGGTGGATCTCCTACTCCGCGGGAGAGGCCGAGGACGAGCCGCTCCATCGCTTCGCGGCCCACCGTTTCCGGGAGGGCGAGTATCTGACGGTGCGCGCGCCGGTCGGCGGAGAGCACGCCTTCAAGGTGGTAGCCGTCCGCCCGGCGCCCGGCCTCGCCCAGGGGCCGGGCTGACCCTCGTCATGGGTGCGAAACGGCGGACATTGCTGCTCACTGGGGCGAGCCGCGGCATCGGCCATGCGACGGTGCGCCGCTTCAGCGAGGCGGGCTGGCGCATCATCACCTCTTCGCGCGAGCCGGTGCCGCCGGAATGCGGGCGCGATCCCAATTGGACGCAGCACGTCACCGCCGATCTCGCGAATGCTGATGCCGTCGCGGACTTCGTGGCGGAGGTGACGAGCCTCCTCGCCGGGGGAGAGCTGCAGGCTCTCGTCAATAATGCCGGCCTCTCTCCGAAGTCGCCGCTGCGCGAGCGGCTCGGCTGTCTCAACAGCAGCCTCGCGGACTGGCACGAGGTCTTCCAGCTCAACTTCTTCACGCCGCTGATGCTGGCCCGTGGCTTCGCAGGGCCGCTCGCTGGCGCCAAGGGCGCGATCGTCAACGTGACCTCAATCGCGGGTCACGCCGTTCACCCCTTCGCGGGCTCCGCCTATTCGACCTCGAAGGCGGCGCTCTCGGCGCTGACGCGGGAGATGGCGGTGGAATTCGCGCAGCTCGGCGTCCGAGTCAACGCCGTTGCGCCCGGCGAGATCGAGACTCAAATGCTGTCGCCCGAGACCGAGGTGCTGATCCCGCGGATCCCGCTCGGGCGTCTCGGCACGCCTGCGGACGTCGCTGCGACGATCTTCTATCTCTGCACCGAGGCGTCTTCCTACGTGACGGGAACGGAGATCTACGTCACGGGGGGCCAGCACCTTCTCTGAGCTATCCGCCGATCGCCGGCCGGCGCCGGGAAAGCCAGGCGATACGCGCCTTCACCTCGCCGATGTCGTGCGCGAGCCAGTCGCGGAAGAGCGTCGGTGCCGTTCCCTCGCTCGCGCCGAGGTCCTCGAGCCGCGCCAGCTCCTGTTCATAAGCGCGGATGACGAGGTCGATCTGCTCGGCCTGCTCGGCTTCCGGCAGGTGATGCAGGAAGCGGAGCTTGAGGACGAGGCCGAGCTTGGCGAGGTCGTTGACGGGCGCACGGAGGCCCGCGCGCAACAGCTCCGCAAGCGCGGAGTGCCCTGCTGGCGTCAGGCGGAGCACGGGGTCGTCGCCGGGATCCGCCGCTGCTAGGCCTTCGTAGCGTAGGAGTTCCAGGGAGCTCCCCATGAGATCAAGCGATGGACCGACGATGCGGCCTGTGAAGTGCCGCACCGCCGCCGCGAGATCGCCATAGCGCCATGGGCCTTCCGCGAGCAGGCCGAGAGCCGTCAGCCGGATCGCCTCGGCCGGAACAAGCGAGCGGTCGCGGAACACCCGGACCTCCCTCGGCGCGCGGCCCTCGCCGTCAGGCGACGGAGGCGAGACCCTGCCTCCGCACCGCAGCCGCGGTATCGTCGAGCGCGCGCCCGAGCCGCTTCAGCGTCTCGTCGATCTCGGGCTCCGTGATGATGAGCGGCGGGCAGAGTGCCACCGTGTCGCCCATGGCGCGGACGATGAGGCCCAGTTCCTGCGCGCGCACCGCAACCATGTTGCCGACGCCCTGCGCGGGCTCGAAGGGCTGTTTCGTCGCCTTGTCCTTGACGAGTTCGATGCCCGCAAAGAGGCCGATACCGCGAACCTCGCCAACGAGCGGATTCTCCGCGAGGCGACGCACTCCCGACTGGAAACGCGGGGAGATCGTCTGCACGTGACCGACCGTGTTGCGCTCCTCGTAGATCTTCAGCGTCTCGTTCGCGACCGCGGAGGCGACGGGGTGGCCGGAGTAGGTGTAACCATGCGCGAAGACGCCGATCTTCTCGCTCTCGCGCACGCAGGCCTGGTAGATCTCCTCGTTGATGATCGTGGCAGAGATCGGCAGGTAGGCCGAGGAGAGCGCTTTCGCCATCGTCATGATGTCCGGCTTGATCCCGAAGGTCTCGCTCCCGAACATCTTGCCCGTGCGCCCGAAGCCGCAGATCACCTCGTCGGCGATCATGAGCATGTCGTATTTCTTCAGGATCGGCTGGATCTTGTCGAAATAGGTTTTGGGCGGAACGATTACGCCGCCGGCACCCATCACGGGCTCCGCGATGAAGGCGGCGACGGTCTCGGGATCCTCACGCAGGATCTGCGCCTCAAGGCTCTCGGCGAGACGCGTGGCGAACTGTTCCTCGGTCTCGCCGGGCTTGCCGAAGCGGTAGTAGTGAGGGCAGTCCGCGTGGCGGATGTTGGCGATCGGCAGGTCGAAGTCGCGGTGGTTGTTCGGAAGCCCCGTGAGGCTCGCTGCGGCGACGGTGACGCCGTGATAGCCCTTCACGCGCGCGATGATCTTCTTCTTGCGATGCTTTCCGCGGGCGTTGTTGTAGTACCAAACGAGCTTCACCGCGGTGTCGTTCGCTTCCGACCCGGAGTTGTTGAAGAACACCTTCGACATCTTCACTGGCATCATGCCGATAAGGCGCTCGGCGAGCTCGATGCTGGGGTCGTGCGACTTGTGCGCGAAGATGTGGGTATAGGAGAGCTTGCGCATCTGGCGCGTCGCGGCCTCCACCAGCCGCTCCTCCCCGTAGCCGAGCGACGTGCACCAGAGGCCGGCCATCCCTTCGATGTACTGCTTGCCGGAGTCGTCGCGCACATAGATGCCCTTGCCCTCCGTCAGGATGAGCGGGCCATCCGTCTCGTGCTTCTTCAGGTTCGTGTAGGGATGGAGCTGGAATGCGATGTCGCGGCTCGCGGCCGAATTGCCTCGATCCATGGGGCGGGGTCCTCAAAAGGGGGTCGACAAGCTCGGCGCGTACTATCGGGCCTGCGAGGCGGGGAAGTCAAATTCAGTGGAAGCATAGAGGTTATGACTCTGCGTCGCTCGGTCGCGGGCTTGCGGGAAAATCGATCCATTGCAAGCCGTTGCTCGAGTCAGTTCAAGTGGCCTCCCGAAGATTTCAACAGACTTATCCCTGACGGCGCTCGGCCCCCTGACTTGGCGCTTGGACTCGCGCTCGTGCTATCGCATTTTTGCAGCATTCGCGGAGATCGAGGGAGGGTGATCGATGACCCGTTCGCCGGAGGATATCGAGGATCAACCCATCGACTTCGACCGCGTCGTCGTCGACAGCGACTATCGGCGTGCGGTCATGCGGCGCTTGCGCGCGGAGCATCGCGCCGCCCCGGCGACAACCACGGGATCATCCAAAGCGCGGTTCATCCACGAAGATTGACAGGCTCTCGACCCAGCCTATCCTCCGCGCGACCTTTTGCGGCGGAGCAGCGGTGATGGCGCTTATTCCGGACTTGGCAACGATACGGGCGGCGGCGGCGACCGTCGCCGGCGAAGTCCGCCGGACGCCTCTCATTCCTGCCGATCATGACAAGCGCCCCCTGGGCGCGGAGACCTGGCTCAAGCTCGAGTGCCTGCAGGTCACGGGCTCCTTCAAGGCGCGAGGCGCCATCAACACGCTGCGCTCGCTCCCGCCCGAGGAGATCCGGCGCGGCATCATCACGGCTTCCGGCGGGAATCATGGACTCGCGGTCGCCTATGCCGGCTATGTCGCGAGCGCGCCCGCCATCATCTACCTCCCACGGAGTGTGCCGGCTGCCAAGATCGCAAAGCTCGAGGCCTGGGGCGCCATGGTCGTCGTGGAAGGAGACGTCTGGGACGAGGCCAATCGCGCTGCGACCCTTCGCGCGGAGGCCGAGGGCCTCACCTACATCCATCCCTTCGCGGACGCCCGCGTCATCGCGGGGCAGGGGACGCTCGGGCTGGAGATCCTGGAGCAGAAATCGGATCTCGATGCTCTCGTGGTGGCGATCGGTGGCGGCGGGCTCATTTCCGGCGTAGGTCTCGCGGCCAAGGCAATGAAGCCCGGGATCAAGGTCATTGGCATCGAGCCCACGGGGGCGCCCACGCTTTACGAGAGCGTGCGGGCGCAGCGTCTCGTCGAGCTCCCGCGGATCGAGACCGTTGCGACGACGCTGGCGCCGCGCCGGAGCGCCCCGATCAATCTCGAGATCGTCAGCAAGTTCGTGGACGAGATCTTTCTCGTGAGCGACGACGAGATGCGCGAGGCCGCGCGCTGGCTCTGGTTCGAGCATGGCATCGCGGCCGAGCTCAGCGGCGCCGCGAGCGTCGCGGCGCTGCTCTCCGGCCGTTACCGGCCAAGGCCGGGCGAGCGCGTCTGCGCCCTCGTCTGCGGCGCCGGCACAGACGGGCTTTGATCCAACTCCCGATAGAGACGAGGGCGTCATGCCGATCCTGAACCGCATCGCAGATTTCCAGCCGGAGCTCGCGACCTGGCGGCGCGACATCCACGCTCATCCCGAGACCGCCTTCGAGGAACACCGTACCGCCGAGTTCGTCGCCAAGCGGCTCGGCGAGTTCGGGATCGAAGTGCATCGCGGTCTTGCCGGCACGGGCGTGGTGGGGACGCTCAAGGGCGCGCGCCCCGGCGGCCGCGCGATCGCGATTCGCGCGGATATGGACGCGCTCGACGTTCACGAGAAGAACGGCTTCGCCCATTGCTCGACGCATCGGGGCAAGATGCACGCCTGCGGCCATGACGGGCACACGACCATGCTGCTCGGCGCCGCCCGCTACCTCGCGGAGACCCGCAACTTCGCGGGCACCGTGCACTTCGTCTTCCAGCCCGCCGAGGAGAACGAAGCCGGCGGCCGCGTCATGGTCGAGGAAGGCCTCTTCGAGAAATTCCCGGTCGAGATGGTTTTCGGCATGCACAACTGGCCGGGCCTTCCAATCGGCAAGTTCGCGGTGCGCGCCGGCCCGCTGCTGGCCTCCTCGGACATCTTCGAGATCACCGTGGAAGGGAAGGGCTCGCATGGCGCGATGCCGCACACGGGCGTCGATCCCGTGGTGGTGGCGGCGCAGATCACGCTGGGGCTGCAGACGATACGCAGCCGCGCCACGCATCCGCTCGACGGCGCCGTCGTCAGCGTGACGCAGGTTCATGGCGGCGACACCTGGAACGTCATCCCCGACGAGGTCGTGCTCCGCGGTACGACGCGCTCTTTCAAGCCCGAGGTGCAGGATCTGATCGAGGACGGCATCCGCCGCATCGCCGAGGGTGTTGCGGCCTCGCAGGGCGCCAAGGTTCGCATCCGCTACGAGCGCCGCTATCCGCCGACGGTCAACACCGAGAAGGAAACGGAGATCGCCGCCGGCGCCGCCTCCGAGGTCGCGGGCGCCGCGAACGTCATTCGCGACTACACGCCGAGCATGGGCGCCGAGGATTTCGCCTTCATGTTGCAGGCGAAGCCCGGCTGCTACGTCCTCATCGGCAACGGCGAGAGCGCGAGCCTGCATAATCCGCACTACGACTTCAACGACGAGGTCCTCCCGCTCGGCGCGAGCTACTGGGCGCGGCTCGTCGAGCGAGAGCTCGTCTAGGCCGCGAGCGCGTCGAGAAGGCGATCGCGGGTCGTTTTCACCATGCTCGGACGCTCGTTCATGCGCGCGACCCACTCCCCGAGATTGGGATGCTTCGCGAGCATCGGACGCCCCTCCGGCGCCTCCGCGAAGAGCACCAGATGCGGTGCCAGCATGAGGTCGCCAATCGAGAGGCGATCGCCCGCCATGTAGGGCTGCTGGCCGAGCAGTCGCGAGACCTCGGCGATGCAGATCTCGGCCCGAGGGATCGCCGCGCCGATCCGCGCCTCATCCACCGGGATGCCATAGCGCGGCGCCACGAGACGCTGGAACGTGATCTCCATGCTCACGTCCCGGAATACGTACCAATCCGTGATGCCCGCGACCTGATCCGCGCGCGCCGCGGCTCTGGGGTCGCTCGGCATCAGCGACGGCTGCGGCCGGACGCGGTCGAGGTAGCGGAGGATCGCCTGCGTCTCGTAGAGCCGGAAATCGCCGTGATCGAGCACGGGCATGCGGCCGAAGGGATGCCGCGCGAGGTGCACGGGGCTCTTCTGCTCGCCGAACTTGATCGGAGCGATCCGATAGTCGGCCTGCTTTTCCTCCAGGCCCAGCAGCGCCGCGCGCACATAGGGGCTGCCGGGAATCCCGTGCACGATGAACTCGGACATGGGTCTGATCTCCTTCGGTCAGGAATTGACGTAGCGAGCGTAGGCCGCGACCTTCGACGGCCATCCATTGGGCGAGCCGATCGCCTCGCGCATCGCGCCGGCCTTGTCGCCGAAGCGCTCGAGATCGCGGTGCTCCAGGGTTACGAGCGTGCTGCCGTCCTGCTGCGCCTCGAATGTCACCTCGACCTCCGTGTGGATCGACGGGTCGGGCTTGAACGCGGCGCTGATTTGCCAGTCCAGCACCAGCCGGCGCGGCGGCGACCAGATTTTTACTCGTCCCCAATCGCTTTCGGCTCCGCTCTTGCCGATCTCGTACCAGCGGCCGCCGATGCCGGGCTCCAGGACCGCGCGCTCCAGCGGCTCTGCGCCGATGCCCTTCCCCGGCCACCAATCGCCGAGGCGAGAAGTGAAGAGCTCGAAGGCACGTTCTGGCGTCGCGCGGACGCTCACGCTGTGACGAACGGGTGCGATGGTCATTTCTTACGCTCCGGGTTGCTGTCCACGAATTGCTGAAAGGCATCGAGGGCGCGGCCCCAGTGCCGGTCGAGCCACTCCCGCATGGCGCCGATGCCGCGGGGATCGATCCGGTAGATGCGGCGCGTCCCATCGCGCGTCTCCGCGACGAGCTGTGCCTCCTTGAGGACACGCAGGTGCTGCGAGACCGCCGGTCTGCTCACGGGAAGCTGCCTCGCGAGCTCGCTCACGGAGTGCGGCTTCGCGGCGATCCGCTCGAATATCTCGCGCCGGGTAGGGTCTGCGAGGGCGGCGAGGGCACGAGGGTCTTGTCGTCGGTAAGTCATAGCTTACAGTTAGTCATGACTTACGGAGATGTCAAGCCGCATTTTACGAGGCGGCTGCTAGCGGGAGCGCGGCGTCCTCGGATCGAGCGCGTCCTGGAGCCCGTCGCCGACGAGATTGCAGGCGACGACCACCAGGAAGATCAGCAGGCCAGGGTAGATCGCGAGGGAGGGGGCGATGGTGATGGTCTCCTGCGCGCCCGAAAGCATGGCTCCCCAGCTCGCAAGCGGCGGCGCGATGCCCAGACCGAGGAAGCTCAGCACCGATTCCAGCAGGATGACGTTGCCGACCGAGAGCGCGGTCGCGACCACGATGGGGGCCGTGAGGTTCGGGAGGATATGCACGAGCATGACGCGCGCGGGAGAGGCGCCGAGGCCGACGGCGGCGCGCACGAAGTCGCGGGTCTTCAGCGAGAGGGTGGCGCCGCGCACGATCCGCGCGACGGTCGTCCAGCCCACCAGCGCCACCAGTGCAACAATGCGGTAGAGGCTCGCCATCTCCGAGCGCGCGAGGTCCGAGGGGAGCCCGAGCTTCCGCAGGTCGATCGCCGCGAGCACGATGAGGAGCGGCAGCAGCGGCAGCGAGATCACCGCGTCGGTGGTGCGCATGAGGATGGCATCGACGAATCCTCCGCGATAGCCCGCGACGAGGCCGATCGCGGTTCCCACGACCGCCGCGGCTAGAGCACCCATGATACCCACCGTGAGCGAGACCCGGCCTCCCGCGAGCAAGCGCAGCAGGAGATCGCGGCCGAGCTCGTCGGTGCCGAGGGGATGCGCGTGGCTCGGCCCTTCGAGGCGGTGGTAGAGATCGACGACGCCGGGATCCTGCGCCATCAGCAGCGCCAGCAGCGGCGCGCCCAGCGAGGCGCAGGCGAGCGCGAACAGCAGCGCCGCGCTCAGCGCCGCCGGCCGGTTCCGTGCGAAGCGGTCGCGATAGAGAGCGGCGCGGCTCATCGGTAGACGATCCGCGGGTCGATAGCGGCGTAAGCTATGTCGGCGGCAAGGTTCGAGACGAGCGTCATCGCCGTCGCGAAGAGCAGCGCGGCAAGCGCCAAGTTGAAATCGTTGCCGAGGATCGCGTCGTAGATGAGTTTTCCCATTCCGGGATAGGCGAAGAGCGTCTCCGTCACCAGCGCGCCGGAGAAGAGGCCGCCGAAGGAGAGCGCGATCACCGTGACGACCGTGCCCATGGCGTTGCGAAGCGCGTGTCCCAGCAGAATGCGCCGCTCGGTCGCACCTTTGGCGCGCGCCGTGCGGATGAAGTCCTGACCCATGACCTCGAGGAGGCCCGAGCGCATGTAGCGCGCGAAGGCGCCGAAACCGACGATGGTCAAGGTTGCCACCGGCAGGATCAGGTGCCGGAGACGATCGAGGAAACCGCCGCCGCCGACATCGACGATGCCGCCCGCGGGAAGCCAGCCGAGCCATGCCGCGAAGACGAGGATGAGCATGAGCCCGATCCAGAAGCTCGGCAGCGAGATGCTCGCGAAGGCCGCGAGGTTGATCGCGCTGTCCGCGAGCGAGCGCGGTCGCCGCGCCGCGAGGATGCCGAGCGGAAGCGCGAGGGCGAGGGTCGCGACGAAGCTCAGGCCCATCAGCAGCGCGCTCCGGCCGAGTGGCGCCAACAGCGCCGCGACCGCGGGCTCTACGTAGAGCCGGGAATACCCGAAATCGCCGGCGAGCGCCGCCGCGGCCCAGGCGCCGTAGCGCTTCAGGAGTGGCTGGTCGATCCCCATCAACGCCTTGAGCCGCGCCGCATCGGCGGCGGTGAGGTGGGGATCGGCGCTCAGCATGAGATCGATGGGATCGCCGGGCATGAGCCCGATCAGGGCGTAGATCACGAAGGACATCGCCGCCAGCACGATCAGGGATTCGGCGAGGCGGCGAAGGATATGGGCGCCCATGTCAGCGCGGCTGGTCGCCGGTGTCGTGCCAGTCTTCGATCCAAAGCGTCGTGGTGTAGAGATTGCCGGTGGGGCGGACGCCTTTCAGCCATTTCGGGAGCACGTAGCTGTCGGCGCGAAAGAAGAGCGGCAGGTCAGGTAGGGTGTCCGCGTAGACCTGCTGCAGCCGGCGCCAGAGATCGGCGCGCTTCTCCCGATCGAGCGTGACCTCGATCGCGTCGATGAGGCGGTCCATCTCCGCATTGCGATAGCCGTCCGAGTTCTGCCCGGTATAGCCGTTCTCGGCCGTGGGAATCTCCTGCGAGGAGAGCGTGCTCCGCGGCACGTTCTCCGGCGCGCTCACCCAGCCGAAGAGAGCGAGGTCGAAGGCGCGCTTGCGCACGGTCTCGCCGAAGAGAACACGGGCGGGCTGATTGCGCAGATGCACCTCGACGCCGAGCGCGCGCCACTGGCTCTGCATGATCTGCTCCAAGAGCTCGCGCGTGCGGTTCCCGGAGGTGGTCGCGAGATCGAGCGAGAGGCGGTCCCCTCTGGCATTGCGACGAATGCCGTCGGAACCGGGATGCCAGCCTGCCGCGGTCAGCAGCTTGCGCGCCTCTTCGGGATCGTAGGGATAGTGGCGAACGTCGTCGGTGTGCACCCAGTCGAGCGGATGCACGATCGTGTCCGCGACGGGTTGTTTTCCCCCGAACATTTGCTTGCTGATCCCCTCGCGGTCGAGCCCGAGCAGCAGGGCTTGTCGCACTCGGAGATCGCCGAGGATGGGATTCTCGAAATTGACCGCGACGTGCTCGTAGAAGAGGCCGGGCCGGGTGAGAACGCTGAAGCGGTCGGCGTGGCGGCGCTGGAAGGCGAGCGCTTGATCGACGGAAATCATGCCGACCTCACCGGAGATCATGTCGATGCTGCCCGCGAGGAGATTGGCCTCGAGCGCCGCGGTGTTCTCGACGGTGGAGACGACGACGCGGTCGAAATCGGGCCTTTTGCCCCACCAAGTGGGATTGCGCTCGAGCACGACGCGTGCGCCCGGCACCAGCTCGGTGATTTTGTAGGGGCCGAAATAGAGGCCGGGATTGGTGGGCTCGGTGTCGTAGCGCGTACGGAACCGGTAGGAGCGGGGATCGGCGAAGGCCGCGCGCTCGAGATGCGCAGGCAGGAGCTCGAAGTCCGAGAGCGCCTGATACTCATAGTCGATGCGGTCCTGGGTCACGACGAAGGTCTTTGAGTCCTTCGCCTCGATGCCGATGATGCGGCGGAAGGCCTCGGCGCTGCTGACGCCGGTCGAGGGATTCTTTCCGACCTCGTAGGTGAAGAGCACGTCCTCGGTGCTGACTGGGACACCGTCGCCCCAGGTGGCGCCGGGCTGGAGCGTATAGGTTAGCCGCACGCCCTCGCGTCCGTTTGCCAGCGGAACCCGCTCCGCGAGCCCGTTCTCGAAGCTCGGGAGGGTGACGCAAAGCATGCAGACGAGATGCCAATCGGCGTCGTAGGCCGTGATCGGCCGGCGCGCCATCCCGAGGACGTAGCTCTTGGCGAGCGTCGAATCGATGAGGGGATTGAGCGAGGGCGGAAACTGGCTGACGCCGATGACGAGCTGGCTACGCGCGAGCGCGACGTTCGCGAGCGCAAGCAGCGCTCCGAGCGCCGCGAGCAGGAGAAACGCCGGCCGCCGCACGGTCCGCACCGCCGCTTAAGCCGCCGAACCGAAACGCGTCATCACCCGCTCGCTGAAGAGCCGAACCGAGGCCGCGGCATCCTCGTAACCGAGGGTATTGAAATTCACTTGCAGCGAGGCGCTCTCGAAGCCGCCGACCTTGCGGCGATATTCGATCGCCTGCTCGACGATGTCGCCGGGCGGCCCGACCCAGGCGCTGCCGCTTGCGAGCTGAGTATCGAAGGTCTCGCGGCTCAGGCCCTCGATGATCTTGTCGTAGCCGGGATAGTCCGCAGAGGACATGCCCGCTGTCCAATCCGAAGCCGCCTCGACGAGAGATCGGAGATAGCGGTTGAGCGGCTCGCGCGCGATCGCCGCGGCCTCCTCGCGGCTCGGATGGCAGAACATGTGGAAGGCCAGCATGACGCGTCCCTTGCCCTTGTGCCCTGCCGAGCGCCAAGCCTCGCGGTAGCGGCCCACAAGTTCCGCCATTTTTCCGCCGGCCATCGGGATCGCCATGATCCAGTGACCGAGCCGCCCGGCATTCTCGAAGCTCTCGGGCGTCGCGATCGCGGCGACCCAGAATTGCGGACGCGGGCGCTGCGTCGGTCGCGGGAGCGATGTCGTCGGGGGAAAGCGGTGGAACTGGCCCTCGGCGGAAACCTTCTCATTCTCGAGAAGCTGGCGGACCTGCTCCATCCCCTCGGCAAAACGCGCCTTGCTCTCGTCGACGCTGACGCCGAAACGTGCGAATTCGTGCGGCAGAAAGGCGCGGGCAAAGCCCACTTCGAGCCGGCCGCCGGAGATCGCGTCGAGCATGCCGATCTCGCCGGCGAGTTTCAGGGGATGATTGAAGATCGGGAGCACCGCGCCCGTGATGAGCCGCGCCTTCCGCGTGCGCTGCGAGGCCGCAGCCAGGAAGACGATGGGATTAGGAGAGTAGCCGCCATAGGGATGGAAGTAATGCTCGACCGTGCGGACATGGCCCCAGCCATAGGGATCGCAGAAATCCACGAGCCGCAGACTCTCGTCGAAATAACGCGGAGCCGATTTCTGATCCGGTCCCACGTCCGGAAAGAACTGCATGCCGAATTCGAGCGCCACTTCGCCCATGACCGTCCTCGTGCGCGTGGGATTGAGTCGGCGCTCACTCTAGCAATTGAGACCCTGCGCTGCCTATGGGCTCGCGTCTCCAAGCGGGCTGCGGCAGGATGCCGCCATGATCATCCATACGATCGGCCATTCGACGCGACCACTCACGGAGCTTCTGAGCCTGCTAGAGGGGGCCGGGGTCGATTTCCTCGCGGACGTCCGCCGCTTTCCACGCTCGCGCACGAACCCGCAATTCAATGCTGAGACTCTGGGTCCCGCGCTCGCCGGGCGCGGCATAGGCTATCGGCATCTCCCGTCTCTGGGCGGTCGGCGGAGCGGCGGGCCGAGGCGGCAACCCTCGCGCAATACGCTCTGGCGGGAGGCTGCATTTCGCGCCTATGCGGATTACGCGGAAACTCCGGAGTTCGGGGCGGGGCTTGCCGAACTGCTCGCGCTCGCCGGTGCGCACAGCGTCGCCATCATGTGCGCGGAGGCGGTCTGGTGGCGCTGTCATCGCCGGATCGTCGCGGACTATTTGATCGCGAGGGGTGTCGAAGTGCGCCACATCCTCGGCGTCGACAAGATCGAGCCCGCGCGCCTCACCGAAGGCGCCAAGGCGGAACCCGACGGTACGTTGCTCTACAGGGATCCGAAGGAGCCGCCGCGGCTCCCCGGGCTCTAGGCTCCCTCGTTCGCGCGGAGCCGGCCCAAGCGCTCGGTCTCCGCGAGCGTCTGCCGCAATACCTCGTCCGCTCGATAGGACATGCGCACGAAGGCGCGCAGGAAGGCGTCGCTACGCGGGAGCTGGAAGAGGGTCTCGTCGCCTCCCTCGGGATGGGGGAGGGAGATCAGGAGCACGTGATCGTGCGGCTGGATCAACAGCTCCTGGATCGGAGCGCCGGGGCCGGTGATGTATTCGACCACGCGATAGCGCGGGCGCTCCTCGCTCGGTTGCCGCATCAGCATCCGATAGGCGGAGCGCGTGCTCGTGGCCTCGATCAAGGAGCGCGTGAAGGGGCGCAGGAAGGTCTCGTCGAAGCCGAGGACGGCGGTCGGCTCCTCGTTGCTGGCAGCGGAGCGGACCTCGAGGGTCGTCCAGAGCGAGGCGCGGCCGCCGTAGTAGTCGACGGAGGCGAGATCGAGATTGATCGTGTCGATGGGCAGCGGCGGCAGGATCGCCTGCGTGCAGAGGAAGGCGAAGCAAGCGGGCTCGCGCCGCAGCGAGATCATCGTGGTGGTCTCGAGATTACGGTCGACGAGCAGGTTCGGCATGTCGCTCATGGGGGCTCCTCGTCCGGAAAGCTTCGCCCCAAGCCGGTTAAGGCATCGATAATCGCAGAAAGAGGCCTGTCCGGCGCCCGAATTCGCGGCCAACCGAAAAGATTCGTTAACTCTGGGGGACCATACTCGTCGTGGATTACCGGGGATTGCTACAATGTCGTCAATTGCCGAGACCATCGATATCGCCCTCGCCGCCGTCGGACCGGAAACCGAAGGCCGCCTGCGCGACGTGGTCGCGGAATTCGAGGGGCTGACGCTCGCCCAGGAAGAGCGCGTCTCCGCCCTCGCGACCGCGGTCGCCGCGATCGCCAAGGGCCATCATGGCCGCCATGTCTCCGTCTATCTCGAAGCGGTGCGGACCTGGTCGCTCGAGATCTCGGAGATGCTGCAGCCCGCCAAGATGGAGCTCCGCTTCATTCCCGAGACGGGCGTCATCGAGGATGCCGCGCGGACACTCTACTGCGGCCTCGATGCTGTGATCGACCGGATGCGCCGCGAGGGCATCGACATCCGCGATCGCTTGGTCACGGAGCTCGCGGTCGTCGCTCGATTTCTCGGCCAGCACGATTCACAGACCATTGCGATCGCGATGATCGCGGTCAACCGGGCGCTCGCCGATCCCAACTATCGCCGCGGCGCGGTGGTGCGCGTGCCGCTGCGTGAGGTCGCCGGTGCCTTCAGCCAAGCGCTGGACATCGCGCGGATGGAGCCTCAGGGGCGCGCCTGAGGCCGTCCCCAGCCCCGCATTGACAGCGGCGGCGCGCTGCCGCTTCACTCCCTCGTCATCAGCCGAGGGAGGATCGATCCCGTGCCGAATTCCCGCCGCAAGACCTACGAAGAGCTCCGCAGCGCCCGTTGGCTGGGCGCGAAGGACCTGCGCTCCTTCGGCCACCGATCCCGTACGAAGCAGATGGGCTTCTCGGCGGAGGATTATGCGGGAAAGCCGGTGATCGGCATCCTCAATACCTGGAGCGAGATGAATCCCTGCCACTATCATTTCCGCGAGCGCGCGGCGGAGGTGAAGCGCGGGGTCTGGCAGGCCGGCGGCTTCCCCGTGGAGATGCCCGCGATCTCGCTGGGCGAGCCCTTCATGAAGCCTTCGACCATGCTCTATCGCAATCTCCTCGCCATGGAGACGGAAGAGCTGCTCCGGGCCAATCCGATAGACGGCGTCGTCCTGCTCGGCGGCTGCGACAAGACAGTGCCGGCGCTTGTCATGGGCGCGATCAGCATGAACCTTCCCGCGATCTTCGTCCCCGCGGGCCCGATGCTCCGCGGCAACTGGCACAACCAGCCGCTCGGCAGCGGCAGCGATGTCTGGAAATACTGGGCGGAGCTGCGCGCGGGAAACATCGACGAGCACGATTGGCACGAGATCGAGGACGGCATCGCCCGCTCCTTCGGCACCTGCATGACCATGGGAACGGCCTCGACCATGGCGGCGGTGACGGAGGCGATGGGCCTCACGCTTCCCGGCGCGTCCTCGATCCCTGCCGCGGACTCCTCGCATGCGCGCATGGCCTCCGCAAGCGGGCGGCGCATTGTCGAGATGGTCTTCGAGGACCTGAAGCCCCGGGACATCCTGACGGAGCAGGCGATCGACAACGCGATCATCACGCTGATGGCGCTGAGCGGCTCGACCAACGGCATCATCCATCTCGTCGCGATGGCGGGGCGGGCGGGGGTGAAGCTCTCGCTCGACCGTTTCGACGAGATTTCGCGGCGAACCCCTGTGCTCGCGAACCTCCGCCCCTCCGGCAAATACCTGATGGAGGATTTCTACTACGCCGGCGGCCTGCGCGCGCTGCTGCGTCAGCTCGGGACGAGCCTCTCTCTCGACTGCAAGACCGCCAACGGCAAGAGCCTCGGCGAGAACGTCGCGCGCGGCGAGATCTATAACGACGACGTCATCCGCACCGCGAACAATCCGCTGCAGGGCGCGGGCGGGCTCGCGGTGCTTCGCGGCAACCTCGCGCCCGACGGCGCAGTCATCAAGCCACCCGCGATGGAGCAGCGTCTCCTGAAGCACAAGGGTCCGGCCGTCGTATTCCGCGACTACAACGACATGGCCGCGCGGATCGACGACCCCGCGCTCGAGGTGAGCGCCGACTCCGTCCTGGTGCTGCAGAACGGCGGCCCCCAGGGCGGGCCCGGCATGCCGGAATGGGGCCAGCTTCCCATCCCGAAGAAGCTCCTCGCGCAGGGCGTGCGCGACATGGTCCGCATTTCCGACGCGCGCATGAGCGGGACGAGCTACGGCGCCTGCGTGCTGCACGTCTCTCCGGAGGCTTTCGTGGGCGGCCCGCTCGCGCTCGCGCGCACCGGTGACACGATCGAGCTCGACGTACCCGGACGCCGCCTCCATCTCGCGATCTCCGATGAGGAGATGGCGCGCCGCCGCTCGCAATGGGTTCCGCCGAAACCGCACTATCCCCGCGGCTACGGCGCGCTCTACACCGAGCACATCGCCCAGGCGCATGAGGGTTGCGATTTCGATTTCCTCGCGGGCACCGCTCCCGTCCCCGAGCCGGAGATACACTGATGCCCGCGATGCTCGCACCCAACCGCTTCAAGCGCGGCCTCGCCGCAGGCACCCCGCAGATCGGCTTCTGGCTCAATCTCGCAAGCCCCACCGTGGCGGAGGTCTGTGCGGGCGCGGGCTTCGATTGGCTCCTCATCGACATGGAGCACTCGCCCAACGAGCTTCCGGACGTCGTGCACACGCTCCGCGCCTGCGAGGGCGGGACGGCGGAGCCGGTCGTCCGCGTGCCGTGGAACGATGCCGTGACGGTGAAGCGCCTCCTCGATCAGGGCGCGCGGAGTTTCCTCTTTCCCTTCGTGCAGGGCGCCGAGGAGGCACGGCGCGCGGTGGCGGCGACCCGCTATCCCCCGAAGGGCATCCGCGGCTTTGCGGGCACCACCCGCGCCAACCACTACGCGCGGGTCGCCGACTATGCGAAGCGGGCGGAGGACGAGATCTGCGTCCTCGTGCAGACCGAGACCCGCAAGGCCGTTGGCGAGATCGAGGCGATCGCGGGGGTGGAAGGTCTCGACGGTATCTTCATCGGGCCAGCCGATCTTGCGGCCGATATGGGCCACATCGGCAACACCCAGCATCAGGACGTGCAGGCAGCGATTCTCGATGCGGGAGCGCGGATCAAGCGCGCGGGCAAGGCGCCGGGCTTCCTGAGCCTCCGCGAGGACGAGACGCGCAAGGTCCTCGCGAGCGGCTTCGCCTTCGTCGCGGTCGGCACCGACGTGGCGCTGCTCGTGCGCCAAGTCGACGCGCTCGCCCAGAAATTCAAGGGCGGCTGAAGGCTCAGGCCCGCCGGGCCACCGGAGCCTGCAATCGCGGCTCGGCGATGCGGTAGTGCCGAAGCCGCGCGAGGAGGCTCGCGGGCAGCAGACGGCGGCGGGCCATCGCCTCCACGATCCCCGGGGCGTCCCCGAGCGTGTCGAGGATCGCGTGCAGCAACCCCTCCGCGAGCGAGGCGCCGTCATTGGCGAGGAGGCGGCGGACCACGATCGCGTCGCGGCTTGCGCAGAGCGTCTCGGCAATCCCGCGCGAGAGGCTCTCGCGCTCCGCGATCGCCAGGCGATGCGAGCGCGATCCCGTGCGCGCGATCTCCAAGAGATCGTTCTCGGTCAGTAGCGGCGAGCAGGCGAGGATCGGCCGCGCGACCTGGGCCTCGTCGTGCGCGAGGGTGAGGACGATGTCGCGGGGGACGCCGCTGTGGCGCTTGAGGCTGTCCGCAAGCACGCTGCGCACCAGCGCTTCGCCGTCGTAAACGGCGGTGCGGAAGAGATCCTCCGCCGCCCGGCGCTGCGCCGGGGTGAAGAGCCCGTCCGCATAGCCCTCAGCAACCTGCTCGATCAGCATTGCGCGGCGTATCCAGGAGGGATTCTCGAGGACGCCCGCGCCAGGGGTCGAAATCAGCGAAAATCGTGCGACCTGCGCCATGGCCAGCCTTTCGGAAAAAAGTCCGTCCCAGTTTCAGGTTTCCTCCGCGTGAAACAGTGTCGCCGAGTCGGTCTTAACTGATCTTTAAGCAAGCAGACGGCCTCAAGCCCTCGTGAAATGTGCAAATATACAGAGCTGTTTCAATGGGTTGCGACAGGAACGCGAAAACCGCCGGCGATATGAATGGTAATCCGCATCGCCCCAATGTGGGGCGGGTCGACGGTGCCTGTGTGCAAGTTGCGACGCGTGGTGGGACAGGACTCTGTCAAGCGACTCGCTGCTTTCGGGTGTGCCCTCAGCCCGCGTCCTCGAGGGCCTCGGCGGCGGCGAGCCAATCGCTCTCGGCGCTGCCAAGCGCGGATTTGAGTTCCGCCCGTCGGCGCAGGAGCTCCGTCAGCGCTGCACTGTCGCCGCCATAAGTCTTGGGATCGGCCAGCTGTGTCTCGATTGCGGCGATTTCCTTGCCGAGACTCCCGAGACGAGCTTCCGCATTCTGCAAGCGACGGCGCAATGGCTCCAGCTCGCGGCGACGCTCGGCCGCGGCGCGGCGCTCCGCGCGGCGGCTCGTCTCCACGCCCTCGCGCCCATCGCCGACGGTGCCTTCCTTCGCGAGCAGCAGTCGGCGGTACTCGTCGAGATCGCCCTCGAAGCTTCGCACGGTGCCGTCGGCGACGAGCCAGAGCCGGTCGGCCACGAGTTCCACGAGATGCCAGTCGTGGCTGATGAGAACGACTGCACCGGGAAATTCGTTGAGTGCTTCCGCGAGCGCCTCGCGCGCGGCGATGTCGAGGTGGTTTGTGGGCTCGTCGAGAATCAAGAGATGTGGCGCCTCGTGCGTTGCAAGCGCGAGCGTGAGCCGCGCCTTCTCGCCGCCGGAGAGATCGCGCGCCCGCACGAAGACCTTATCTTCACCGAGCCCGAAGCGCGCGAGCCGCGCGCGTACTTTCTCCGGTAGCGCGCCGCGCATGAGCCGTGCGAGGTGATCGTAGGGAGTGCCTTCGGGATCGAGCTCCTCGATCTGGTGCTGCGCGAAAAAGCCGCAGGCGAGCCTCGGCGCGCCGATCGCCGTGCCCGCCATCGGCGCCAAGCGGCCGCTCAGGAGCTTCGCAAGCGTCGACTTCCCGTTGCCGTTCGCGCCCAGCAGGGCCACGCGATCGTCGGGGTCAAGCCGGAGGCTCAGCTTTCGCAGCACGGGCACACCGGGCTCGTATCCCACGGAGACATTCTCGAGCGTGAGGAGCGGCGGACGCAACGAGGGCGGGGCAGGAAAGTCGAAGACCGGCGGCGGCTCCTCGCTCGCGATCGAGACCGGGACGAGCTTCTCCAGCACCTTGACGCGGCTCTGCGCCTGCCGCGCCTTCGACGCCTTGGCGCGGAAGCGATCGATGAAAGCCTGAAGATGCTTGCGCTCCGCGTCCTGGCGTGCAGCCATCACCTTGCTCCGCGTCAGCGCCTCCTCGCGCTGGCGCAGATAGGCGCTGTAGCCGCCGGAGAACACGGCGAGCCTGCGGTCCGCGAGCGCGAGGATGTGGTCGGCGACCTCATCGAGGAATCGGCGGTCGTGGCTCACGAGGATGACGGTACGGCGATAGCGCGCGAGGAAGGTCTCGAGCCACATCGCCGCTTCGAGGTCGAGATGGTTGGTGGGCTCGTCGAGGAGCAGCAGGTCGGGTTCTGCGAAGAGCGCTGCCGCGAGTGCCACGCGCATGCGCCAGCCGCCCGAGAATGCGCTGAGTGGCTGGCGCTGCTCCTGCGCGCCGAAGCCAAGCCCGTGCAGAATGCTGCCGGCGCGCGCGGGGGCGGTATGCGCGTCGATCTCGACGAGGCGCGTCTGGACCTCCGCGATCCGATGCGGATCCTCGGTGGTCTCGGCCTCCCCGAGGAGACGCGCGCGTTCCTCATCGGCGGCAAGGACGGCCTCGAGCGGGGTCGTCTCGCCGCCGGGCGCCTCCTGCGCCACAAAGCCGAGTCGCACCCCCTTCTGAAGCTGGACCGTTCCCCCATCGGCCTGGCGCGCACCGCGGATCAAATCGATGAGTGTCGATTTTCCCGCGCCATTGCGGCCGACGAGCCCCACCTTCCAGCCCGCGTTGACCTGCGCGGAGGCCTCATCGAGCAAAGTCCGCCCGGCAATCCGGTAGGTGAGATCGGTCAGGGTCAGCATGGCGGCGCGGTTGATAGCACGAGCGCCGATGAAATTCCTCTCCCCACCGGGGCGAGGTTGGGTGAGGGGGCGCGCCGGATAGGCCGCAGAATAATCTCGCCCCCTTACCCCAATCCTCTCCCCGCGGGGGATTAGGGGGATGTACAATCCTCGCGAGGTCCCAGGGATTCAGCTCCATGGCAGTTGAGGTAGCAGCGCTGGAGGATCGCGCCCTCGCGGTGCTGCGCTCGGTATTCGGCTACGACAGCTTCCGCGGCCATCAGGCCGAGGTGATCGAACACGTCGTCGCCGGCGGCGACGCGCTGGTGCTGATGCCGACCGGCGGCGGTAAGTCGCTTTGCTATCAGATCCCCGCGCTCATCCGGCCCGGTCTCGGCGTAGTGGTGTCGCCGCTGATCGCGCTCATGAAGGATCAGGTCGACGCGCTGCGTCAGGCGGGGGTGCGGGCGGCGGCGCTCAACTCGTCGCTGCCGCCGGGCGAGGCGAGCGAGATCGAGCGCGCGATGCTCGAAGGGAACCTCGATCTCCTCTACATCGCGCCCGAACGGCTCACCATGCCGCGCACGCTCGAGCTGCTGCAGCGGGTGAGGGTGGCGCTCTTCGCGATCGACGAGGCGCATTGCGTCTCGCAGTGGGGTCACGATTTCCGGCCGGAATATCGCGCGCTCTCGATCCTGCATGAGCGCTTCGCAAGGGTGCCGCGCATCGCGCTCACCGCAACCGCGGATGCCGTGACGCGGCGCGACATCGCGGAGCGCCTGGGTCTCGCCGAGGCGCGCGTCTTTGCCTCGGGCTTCGACCGCCCCAACATCCGCTATCGCGTCGTCGCGAAACACGAACAGCGGGCGCAGCTTCTCGCGTTCATCGAGGCCGAGCACCCGAGCGATGCCGGGATCGTCTATTGCCGTACGCGCGACAAGGTCGAGGAGGTGGCGGCGTGGCTCACGGAAAAGGGCCAGATCGCCTTGCCCTATCACGCGGGGCTCGATGCCGCGATACGCACGCGCAACCAAGAACGCTTCCTGCGCGAGGAAGGCGTGGTGATCGTCGCGACGGTCGCCTTCGGCATGGGGATCGACAAGCCGAACGTCCGCTTTGTCGCCCATCTCGACGCACCCAAGAGCCTCGAGGCCTATTACCAGGAAACGGGCCGTGCCGGGCGCGACGGCCTGCCTGCGGATGCCTGGATGACCTACGGCATGGCCGACGTGACGGCTCTCCTGGGAATGCTGATCCGATCCGACCTCGATGAGACCCAGAAGCGGATCGAGCGGCAGAAGCTCAACGCGCTTCTCGGCTTCTGCGAGACCGCGAGCTGCCGGCGTCAGGTATTGCTCGGCTATTTCGGCGAGCGCGAGCACCCGCCCTGCGGAAACTGCGACTCCTGCCTGGAACCGCCGCGGAGCTGGGATGGGCTCGTCGTGGCGCAGAAAGCGCTCTCGGCGGTGGCGCGCACGGGCGAGCGGTTTGGTGTCGAGTATCTGACGGACGTGCTGCTCGGCAATCGCACGGAGCGGGTAGGGCAGTTCGGTCACGACCGCCTCAAGACCTTCGGAGTCGGCACCGAGCTCGACAAGCGGCAATGGCGCTCGGTCTTCCGCCAACTCGTGGCGCAGGGACATCTCGACGTCGACATCGAGGGGCATGGCGGGCTTCGCTTGGGCGAAACCGCGCGCGAAGTGCTCCGCGGTGAGATCGCGGTGCCGCTGCGCGAGGAGGCCGCGCGCCGGCCGCGCGTCGCGCGCGCCCGCGCTTCCCAGCCCGCCGGCGAGATCGCCGCCGGTCCCGACGAGGAGCTGTGGCAGAGGCTTCGCGCCAAGCGGCTGGAACTCGCACGCGGGCAGGGCGTTCCACCCTACGTGATCTTTCACGACGCGACGCTCCTGGAAATGGTCCACCGGCGTCCGCTGGATCGGGCCGCAATGGCGCTGATCCCCGGGGTCGGCCGCAGCAAGCTCGAGCGCTACGGCGACATCTTCCTGGAGCTGATCTCCGCCGCTAATTGAAGACGCGGTCGAGGAAGCCGATGCGGAACACAAACGGGAGGTCGATCGTACCTTCCCTCTGAGGAAAATTCTCGGGGAAGGGGGGGACCTTCGAGGAATCGCGGACGGCCTTGATGGCGGCATCGTCGAGCAGCGGATAGCCCGAGCTCTGCGCGATGCGCGCGTCGAGGACAGTACCGTCGCGGCGCAGAAGCACCGTCACCAGAACCTCGCCCTGCTGCTTCTGCTGCTTTGCCGGCTGCGGATAGGTCATGAAGCGGCGGACGTGGCGGCGGAGACGGTCGAGATAATCGTCGCCGACGGCGCGGAGATCGCCGCTGCCCATAGCGGCACGGCCGGCTCCAGCGGTGCCGGTGCCGCGACCGTCCGTGCCGCCCGCACCGGCTCCGGCACCCGGCGTTCCCGGGGCGGGAGCGGGCGTTGGCGCGGAAGCCGTCTGAGCGGACGCCGAGTATTGGGGCGGCCGCGGAGCCGGAGCAGGTTTGGCAGGTGGCGCGGGCTTGTGCGGCGGCGATGCCGGCAGCGAAGGCTCCGTCGGCTGGGCTGGCGGATCTATCGTGGTTTGCGACTCGGCGGCATGCTGCGGCTGCGGCTCGGGCGCGGCTGCGACGGTGACGGGAAGGGCGGTCGAGTCGAGCGGCGGCGCGGCGGAACTCGACTCGGCGTTTCCCTCGCGAGCGGGTCCAGGCTCGGCGCCGCCGCCGCTCCCGCCTTGTGAGCCGGCAGCGCCGTTGCCGGGCACAAAGGCGATCTCGATGGGCGTCTCGTCCAGTGGCGGCTGCCAGCGCCACAACCCCAGGAGAAGGGCAATGACGAGGGCGTGCAGGACAAGCGAGGCAAGCCATGCGGTGGCAAGCTGGTCGCGGTCGTGCGCCGGCTCGTCGACAGCCGCTGCGAGGTCGCGCAGGGGAGGAAGCCTTGTGACCATCGCCTCTTGTCTCTGCAACGGTTCGAGGAAAGACTAGCTCCGAGCCCGCTCAGGGACCAGTGGCAGCGCAAATGGATCGCATCGCATGAAAGTCGTCATCACCGGCGGTACCGGCTTCGTCGGCAAGAAACTGGCGCAACGTCTGCTGGCGCGCGGCTCGCTCGTCGGGCCCGGCGGAAAGGAGGTCGAGATCGAGGAGCTCGTCCTCTTTGACGTGGCGGAGCCGACGCCGCCGCTGCGTCCGGACAACCGCCTCAGAGTCGTGACCGGCGATATCTCCGATAGCGCAACCCTGCGCTCGCTCATCGATGCGCGCACGGGCTCGGTCTTCCATCTCGCTGCCGTGGTCAGCGGGCAAGCCGAGGCGGACACCGATATCGGCCTCCGCGTCAATCTCGAGGGCACGCGCGCGGTGCTGGAGGCGTGCCGTGGGCTGGGCACGCGGCCCCGCGTCGTGTTCGCGAGCTCACTCGCGGTCTATGGCGGCGACATGCCGCCCGCCGTCAGCGACGACACGCCGCTCACGCCGCAGACCTCCTACGGCGCGCAGAAGGCGATCGGCGAGCTCCTGGTCAACGACTACAGCCGCAAAGGCTTCATCGACGGCCGCTCGCCCCGGCTCCCGACGATCGTGGTGCGTCCAGGGAAGCCCAACCGCGCCGCCTCCACCTGGGCCTCCTCGCTCTTCCGCGAGCCGCTCTCGGGCGTGGAGGTCGTCTGCCCCGTGACCGAGGACGCCGTGATGGCGGTGCTCTCGCCGCGGCGTCTCGTCGCCGCGTTCGAGAAGCTCCACGACATGCCCGGCGAGGCCTTCGGCTTCAGCCGGGCTATTCAGCTTCCGGGAATCTCGGTCACCGTCGCGGAGATGGTCGCGGCGCTGCGTCGCGCGGGCGGCGAGGCCGCCGTCAAACGCATCCGCTGGGAGCCCGACCCCGTCATCCAGAAAATCGTTGCGGGCTGGCCGCGGGGCATTTCGTCGAAGCGGGCGGAAGGTCTCGGCCTCGAGGCCGACCGCAGCATCGACGAGGTCGTTGCAGCCTTCATGGAGGACGATTTGCCCGCGCAAAAGGCGCTGGTCGCTAAGCATTGAGAGAAACGACAGGGACCTTGGAGCGGAAAGATGAGCGGGGGAGGCCAAGTAGCGACGATCCAACGACGGCGGCCATGGTTTGCGAGATGGGGATTGCTTCTCGGAATTTGCGCCCTGCTCTTGCTGATGGCGGCGCCGCTCGGCCATCGCCTGGACATCGTCGATCGCGGGACTGCGCTCGGGGCGCTCCCTCGCTACGCTGCATATGCCGGGATCGTCGCCACGTCGGTGAGCCTGCTCGGCATTGTCATGAGCATCCGCGCGCGGCGTCGCGGATGGATCGTGGCGGCTCTCGTCGGGTGTCTCGCGGGCTCGGCGGCGGCCTATTTGCCCTGGGCCTACATCGAGAGTGTGCAGAACACACCCAACATCAACGACATCACCACCGACACCGACAACCCGCCCACATTCGAGACGCTGGCTCGCGTGCGCGAGGCGGCGCATGCGGGCCCCTCGACATATGGCGGTCCCGACGTCGCGGCAAAACAGAGATTGGCGTATCCCTATGTCGAGCCGCTTCACCTCGAGCTCTCGCCGGTGGACGCCTTCGCGCGAACGCTGGAGCAGGTGCGCCCGAAGGCTGGACCGTGGCGTCAGCGGATCCCGCGCGCGGCCGGATCGAAGCGAGTGCCAAGACGCTCTGGTACGGGTTCACCGACGACGTGGTGCTCCGCATTACCCCCGACGGTGCTGGCACGCGCGTCGACATGCGCTCGAAGAGCCGCGTCGGGAGCGGCGACCGCGGCGTCAACGCCGCTCGCATTCGCGGCTTTCTCACGGCTCTCAAGGTCGCTGCCGCGGGCTGAAGCGTTGACGGCGAGGGAGCGGCACGGCTAGTCTCCGCCCCATGATCGCCATTCACCGCAGCCGAGATCGCCAACGCCAACGCCGTCAAAACGGCGGCGGCCCTGCGCTTGCGGTTGGGCTCGACGCGTCGACGGGAGGATCGGGTCTCACGAATAGCCGATAGCTCCGTTTGCGCCTCGACCTTCTCGCTTCCAGGGCCCCGCCGGTCTCGCACCGCCGGGGCCCTTCCTTTTTTTCGACCGTGTTTTCTAAGGAGCACTCCATGATCGATACCGAGCTTTATCTGGCCTTCATCCTCGCGACGACGATCTTGATCCTGATTCCGGGCCCGAACGTCGCGCTCATCGTCGCCAACAGCGTCGCCTACGGCACGCGCTATGGGCTGCTGACGGTCGCGGGGACCTCCTCGGCGATGGCCGTGCTCCTCGGCGTCACCATGCTCGGCATGACCGCGATGCTGGAGACGCTCTCGCATTGGTTCGAATGGATCCGTTGGGTGGGCGTCACCTATCTCCTCTACCTCGGGCTCTCTCAGTGGCGGGCGCTCGCGGTCGACCTCACCAAGACCAAGCCGCAGGAGCGCTCGGTGCACACGATCTATTGGCGAGGGTTCCTTGTCTCGCTTTCCAATCCGAAGACGCTGCTCTTTTATGGCGCCTTTTTCCCGCAGTTTGTGACGGTAGGGTCCGATGTCGAGACGCAGGTCGGCGTGCTCGCCCTGACCTTCCTCGTAATCGCGATCATCCTCGATGGTGCCTGGGCGCTGCTTGCGGGACGCGCGCGACGCTTCCTTGCGGTACGCGGCAAGCTGCGCAATCGCCTGAGCGGCGGCCTTTTGATGGCGGCGGGAGTGGGGCTTGCGCTGGCACATCGGCGATAGCGGGCGTATAGAGGGAAGGGTGAGAAACGGTTGGCCGCTGATCGGTGCGCTCGCCGTCGCGCAACTCGTTTCCTGGGGCGCGATCTACTACGGCTTCTCTCTCTTCGTGGTGCCGATGGAAGCCGAGCTCCATTGGGGCAGGACCGCCATCAATGGCGCACTCTCGCTCGGCCTCCTCGGCTCCGGTTTTGCCGCTTATCCAATTGGGAGCTGGATCGACCGCCGGGGCGGACGGCTCGTCATGAGTCTCGGCTCCGCGCTCGGCACGCTGCTCCTCGCGGCTTGGGCCTTCGTCGAGAACATCGCGATCTTCTATGCGATCTGGATCGGGCTCGGCGTCGTCATGGCGGCGACGCTCTACGATCCTGTCTTCGTCGTGCTCACGCGGAGCTTTCCGCGCGACTATCGGCTTCGCATCACGTCGCTGACCCTCATTGGGGGCTTCGCGAGCACGGTCTTCATCCCGCTCACCCAGCTCTTCATCACGTGGCTCGGCTGGCGGCACGCGCTGATCGCATTGGCGCTTTGCAACCTCGCGATCGCGCTTCCCGTGCACGCGCTGTGGCTGCGCGATCGCAACCCTCCCGAGCCGGATGAGGTCGCGTCTCGGTGTGCGCCACCGGTGCAAGAGGAGGCCTCGCTCGTGCGAGCCTTTCACCACCCTGTCTTCTGGAGTCTTGCCCTCTGCTTCACCGCCTATTACGCGACCTTCTCGGCGATGACCTTCCATCTCGTCCCCTTGCTGACAGAGCGTGGCGCCTCCACGGGGATCATCGTCTCCGCATATGCCACCATCGGACCGGCTCAGGTCGCGGGCCGGGTCGCGTTGCTGCTCATCCCTGGTGGCTTCTCAACCGCGATTGCGGGGCGAATTGCGCTCCTGGCGCTACCGACCTCGATGCTGTGCCTGATATTTTTTCCATCCTCGATCGTGGCCCTTTTCGTCTTCGCCGTGCTTTACGGCGCGGGGAATGGCGTCCTCACCATTGTCCGCGGCACCGCCGTCCCCGATCTCATGTGGAGGGAGGGATATGGTGCGATCAATGGCGCTCTCGCACTTCCCTCGAACATCGCTAAGGCGGCAGCCCCCTTTGGCGCGGCGCTGATCTGGAGCCTCTCCGGTGGCTACGACGCGGTGCTCTGGTCGATCTTCGCGGGCTCGGTGCTCGCCGCTCTCGCTTGGTGGTACGCGGCGCTCAGGCCTCAGCGCTTCTTCTTCATGCGTGCATAATGACGGTGCGCCTTCGCGCGATTGCCGCACGCGGACATCGAGCACCAACGGCGCGTGCCGCTCTTGCTGTCGTCGAGGAAGAGCCAGACGCATTGCTCGTTCGCGCAATGCCGCACGCGCGAGAGCCGCGAGCCCAGCAGTAACCCGGTTCCCGACCAGACGACGGGCGCAAGCAATCTTGCGACCGCAGGCTCGTCCGACTGCGGAACGCGCCATGCGAAGCCGCCCTCCCGGCGCTCGACCCCGAGCCGGCTTGGGGTGCGCGCCAAGGCTGCATTGAGCGCCAGAAGCGCCTGAGGTGGCGGCTCCTTGCCGTCGGCGCTTGCACGGAAGACCCCGTAGAGCGCCTCGCGCAGCGCAATTGCCTCCTCGAAGGCTGCGGCGGCGCGATCGGGGCGTTGCCCCCACCAGGCTCCCGCGCGCTCCGCCGATGGGGCCGAGACCAGCCCCGTGGATCTGCACCAGGCAAGGACGTCGTCGAGCCCGCCGAAGGTCTCCGTCGGCGTTGCTGTGCCCCGCCAATACCGCGTGTTCGCGAAATCGAGGCAGAGCCCGTCGCTGAAAGCCGGGATGACCTCGGTCGCTTCGCTCGTGCTCGTGGGTTGAGCCATAGCCGTCACATACTAACCTTCAAGACGGTTGACAATGACTTCCATCGCGCTATCATCCTAACCACCTTGATAGTTAGTAACGGATTTGCGGATCAGCAAGAGGAGAGCAGACATGATCGATCACGTTTCCATCGGTGTGCGGAACATCGCAGCGGCGAAGCGGTTCTATGACGCGGCCCTGAAGCCCCTGGGATTCAAGTGCCTGAGCGAAGGCGCATCCTCACTCGGCTATGGCGAGGTGGGGCCCCGGTTCTGGGTGTCGGCGAGGGAGCGGCCTGTACCGGCGGACGAGAAATCCGGCCTGCATTTCTGCTTTGCGGCCAAGAGCCGGGCGGCGGTGGATGCTTTCCACGCCGCGGCGCTCCACTCCGGCGGCCGGGACAACGGCAAGCCCGGCGTCCGCAAAGAGTACGACGAGAACTACTACGCGGCCTTCGTGGTGGACCCCGACGGATACCGCATCGAGGCCTATTACGGAACCGCACCGTGAACGCACTTGCGGCGTCGGCGCCCAATCCTGAGCTCGGGGATAGGCTAGCGCTCTTCGGGCAGTTCCTGGGCGACTGGGAATTCGAGGGGACCTGGCACCATGCCGACGGCAGCTCGCTGCGCGCCAAGGGCGAGTGGAGTTTTAGTTGGATCCTCGACGGGAGGGCCATCCAGGATGTCTGGATGGCGCCCTCCCGCGAGGAGCGTCGCCGCACGGGAGCGCCGCTCATCGGCTACGGCACGGCGGTGCGCTGCTACGACCCGGGGCTCGACGCCTGGCGCGTCACCTGGAACGGCGTGCTCGACGACGGCTACACCACCATTCTCATCGCGCGGGCGGAGGGCGAGGGGATTCTCCTCGAAGGCAAGGACGCCCACGGAAATCCCATGCGCTGGCAGTTCTCCCAGATCGCGCCGACCTCGTTCCGATGGCAGCGTTTCGTCACCAAGGACGGCGGCAAGACTTGGCCGCTGGAATTGGAGATGAGGGCTCGCCGCGCAGCGGCCTCTCGATAGGGGCGAGAGCACGAAACTCGAGCCCTTTGCGTCCAGATCCATTGGGCGCGAGAAGCGCGCTCTCGGCCATTACGGATGCGGGAGCGGCGCGAGGCCTGGCATGTGCGTGGGCTTCAAGGCGGGGACCCGAGGACGAGGTGGTCGCGGAGAGCGACGAGCAGGGCAAGTGACGCCACGCGCGCAAGGACCGCACGCCGCTCGGCGACCCCTGATGGACGTCGGCGGAGGCGGCGGTTTATCCTCGCGGCATGATCGATCCTGCGGCGCTTGCGCCTTACCTTGAAACTGTGCTCGCGGACGCGACGATCCCCGAGCTTCCCAATCACTATCGCGGCAAAGTTCGCGACAATTACGATCTCGCTGACGGACGCCGCATCCTGGTCGCGACGGACCGGCTCAGCGCTTTCGATCGCATCCTCACGGCGCTCCCGCTCAAGGGACAGGTGCTGACGCAGATCGCGCGCTTTTGGTTCGACGCGACGCGTGACCTCTGCCCGAACCACGTGCTGGACTATCCGGACCCAAACGTCCTCGTCTGCCGCCGCCTGCGGATTATGCCGGTCGAGGTCGTGGTACGGGACTACCTTGCGGGGACGACGGGCACCTCGATCCTCTCGATGTACCGCAAGGGGAAGCGCGAGATCTACGGCATCCGCTTCCCCGATGGCATGCGCGAGAACCAGAAGCTCGCGGCGACGATCCTGACGCCGACGACCAAAGCCTTCGACGCCGGACACGACGAGCCGCTCACCCCCTCGGAGATCGTGGAGCGGGGGCTGCTGACGGCCGCGCAGTGGCGCGAAGTCTCGGAGCGCGCGCTCGCACTCTTCGCGCGCGGGCGCGAAATGGCGCGGGAGCGCGGACTCATCCTCGTCGATACCAAATACGAGTTCGGCTTCGATGCCACGGGCGCGATCGTGCTGGCGGACGAGATCCATACGCCCGACAGCAGCCGTTATTGGTTCCTCGATAGCTACCGGCGCCGCTTCGAGGCCGGCGAGCGGCCCGAGAGCTTCGACAAGGATTTCGTCCGTAGCTGGGTCACCGCGCGCTGCGACCCCTATAGGGATTCGATCCCGGAAATCCCGAAAGAGGTCGTGCTCGCTGCCGCCGCAGTCTACGTCAACGCCTTCGAGATGATCACCGGCACCGAGTTCCCATTGCCGGACCCGAAGGTGAAGGTGCTCGAGCGGATACGAAGGAACCTGGCGCCGTTTTTCTAGCTGCGCAGCATTCGCAGTGGCGAGAAAAGCGCTGCCGGGGTCGCTACATCACCGCGCCGAGCTGCCAGGGCGTGAACTCGTCCTCGCCGAAGCCCAGTGCCTCGCTCTTCGTTTGCTTGCCCGAGGCGGTCTCCAGCACGAGCTTGAAGATGCGTTCGCCCACCTCCTGAACGCTGGCGCCGCCGTCGGCGATGGGGCCGCAGTCGATGTCCATGTCATCGGTCATGCGCTGATAGAGCGGCGTGTTGGTCGCGAGCTTGAGGCTCGGCGCGGGCTTGCACCCGAAAACGGAGCCGCGTCCGGTGGTGAAGCAGATCAGATTGGCGCCGCCCGCGACTTGTCCGGTCGCGGAGACGGGATCGTAGCCGGGCGTATCCATGAAGACGAAGCCCTTCGCCGTGATTGGCTCCGCGTATTTGTAGACCGCGGCGAGAGCGGTCGTGCCGCCCTTGGCGACGGCGCCCAGAGATTTCTCGAGGATCGTCGTGAGGCCGCCGGCCTTATTGCCAGGCGAGGGGTTGTTGTTCATCTCTCCCCCAGTCTTGGCGGTGTAGTCCTCCCACCAGCGGATCCGCTCGACGAGCGCCTCGCCAACAGCAGGGCTCACCGCACGCCGCGTGAGGAGATGCTCCGCGCCATAGATCTCCGGCGTCTCCGAGAGCACGGCCGTCCCGCCGTGGCGCACCAGCATGTCGACGCAGGCGCCGAGTGCCGGGTTTGCGGTGATGCCGGAATAGCCGTCGGAGCCGCCGCATTGCAGGGCGAGGATCAGGTGGCTCGCCGGCACGGTCTCGCGGCGCACGCGGTTGGCTTCGGGGAGCATTTCCTTGAGGCGCGCAACGCCCTCGCGCACGGTCTTGGCGGTGCCGCCGGTCTCCTGGATGGTCATGGTCTGCAGGAGCGGGCCCTCGCTCAGCCCCTCCGCGCGCATGAGGCCGCCGATCTGGTTTGACTCGCAACCGAGGCCGAGGATCAGGATGCCCGCGAAATTCGCGTGGCGCGCGTAGCCGCCGATGGTCCGCCGCAGCAAGTCCATCGCGAGCCCTTCGCTCGCCATGCCGCAGCCGGTGCCGTGTCCCAAGGCCACCACGCCGTCGACGTTCGGGAAATCCGTGAGCGCGTTGCCTCGGAACTGCTCCGCGATGAAGCGCGCGGCGGTGGCGGAGCAATTGACGGTGGTGAGGACGCCGAGATAGTTCCGCGTGGCGACACGGCCGTCCGGGCGACGCAGCCCCTCGAAAGTGGCGCGCTGATGTTCCGGCACCATCTCGGTTGGCCTGGAGTTGGCGCAGAAGGCGTAGTCGCGCGCGAAGTTGCCCATCGCGAGATTGTGCGTATGGACGTGGTCTCCGGGCGCGATCGCTGCGGTCGCGAAGCCGATGATCTGGTCGTATTTGCGGACGGGAGCGCCGGCCGCGACGGGCGCCGTCGCGATCTTGTGCCCCGCGGGCACGTGCGAGCGCGCGGTGACGCTTTCGCCAGGCACTTCCGTCCCCGGCAGCAGATCGGCGCGGGCGACGACGACGTTGTCGGCGGGATTAAGTCGGATCGTCAGCAATGCCATCGGGTAGGCCCTCCCGGGAGAAGCACGCGCGGACCGAGAAATCGACGCTACCGCGCGTGGCAACATCGGCAATTTACAGGCCGCTCCCCGCCGTGGCAATTTCGTGCACAATCGCAGAGGGGGAGGCGGTGGATGGTGGGGCGTCTTGAGGGCAAGACCGCGCTGGTGACGGCGGCGGCGCAGGGGATCGGCCGCGCCTCAGCCATAGCCTTCGCGCGCGAGGGCGCCCGCGTCGTCGCGACCGACATCAATCCGGAGAATCTGCAGGCGCTCGCCAAAGAGGGCGGCGCGGGTATCGTCGTGCGTAAGCTTGACGCGACCGATAGCGCCGCCATCGCAGCGCTGGCGGGCGAGCTTGGCGCGGTCGACGTGCTCATGAACTGCGCGGGCTTCGTCCATCACGGAACGGTGCTCGAGTGCAGCGAGAGGGACTGGGACTTCTCCATGACCCTCAACGTCAAGAGCATGTACTTCACGATCCGCGCCTTCCTGCCGGCGATGCTGAAGCGCGGGAAGGGCGCTTCGATCATCAACATCTCCTCTGGCGCCTCATCGGTGCGGGGGATCCCGAACCGCTTCGTCTACGGCACCAGCAAGGCCGCCGTGATCGGCCTCACCAAGTCGGTCGCGGCCGACTACATCAAGCAGGGCATTCGCTGCAACGCGATCTGCCCCGGCACCATCCAGACGCCTTCGCTCGACGACCGCATCGCGGCCCTGGGCGATGTCGATGCCGCGCGCAAGGCCTTCATCGCGCGCCAGCCCATGGGGCGCCTCGGCACGGCAGAGGAGGTTGCGGCGCTCGCCCTCTATCTCGCGAGCGACGAATCATCCTTCACCACCGGCGCGATCCACATCGTCGACGGCGGATTTAGCCTCTGACACATCGAAGCGAACGACAATCGGGAGCGAGCTCATGAAACTGTTGCGCTATGGCCCTCCGGGCCAGGAGAAGCCGGGCGTCCTCGACCGGGACGGCCGTATCCGCGACCTCTCCGGCGTTGTCTCTGACATCGGGCCAGAGACGCTGGCGCCCGCCGCGCTCGACAAGCTGCGTAGGCTCGACCCCGCGACGTTGCCGGCGGTGACGGGGACGCCGCGCATCGGTCCCTGCGTCGCGCGCGTGCCCAAAGTCGTCTGCGTCGGCCTCAACTATCGTCTCCACGCGCAAGAGTCGGGGCAACCGATCCCAAAGGAGCCGATCCTTTTCATGAAGGCCACGAGCTCCATCTCGGGCCCGAATGACGACGTGATGCTGCCGCGGAATTCCAAGAAGGGCGATTGGGAGGTCGAGCTCGGGATCGTCATCGGCAGCAAGACGCAATACGTGTCCGAGACCGACGCGCTCAAGCACGTCGCGGGGTACTGCATCGTCAACGACGTCTCCGAGCGCGAGTTCCAGCTCGAGCGCGGCGGCAACTGGTCCAAGGGCAAGAGCGCGGACACGTTTTGCCCCATGGGCCCCTACCTCGTGACGGCCGACGAGGTGCCGGACCCGCAGGCTCTTGACCTCTTCTGCGAGGTGAGCGGGCAGCGCATGCAGTCCAGCAACACGAGGGACATGATCTTCACGGTGCGCGAGATCGTGAGCTACACGAGCCAATTCCTGACGCTGATGCCCGGCGACGTGATGCCCACGGGCACTCCCTCGGGCGTGGGTCTCGGCTTGAAGCCGCCTCGCTTCCTCAAGGCCGGGGACACCATGCGCCTCGGCATCGCCGGTCTCGGCGAGCAGCGACAGCGCGTCGTGGGTCCTGCATGAGCGCGCGGACTGCACGAGTATGCCCGAGGCAGCACCATCGTTGCATTTTAGTGATCGCCGCATCGAGCGCCCGATGCGCGCGAGGTAGGACTGGCGCAGGCTTGCGATTTCGCGTTATGCTCAACCGCTAATAGACCGTTATCAGAGGCTCCATGTTCGATCGCCGACCCGGATTTTTCCGGAATGATGATGCCCAGCCGGGACGCCGTGCCGAGGGCAAAGTGAAGTGGTTCAACGCAACGAAAGGCTTCGGTTTCGTGACATTCACGGACGGATCCCAGGACGCCTTCCTGCCTATGGCGGTTCTGCGGCGTGCCGGATACGAGGATGTACGCGAGGGCGCGTCGGTCACCTGCGAGGTGGGTGCGGGCGCCAAGGGGCCATTGGTGCTGAGCGTGCTCAATGTGGATATGAGCACGGCGGTTGCGGGCGCGCCGCGCGCGCCGCGCGGCGGCGGGGGCGACGGCGGCGGCATGCCGCGTCCGACGGGCCCCGCGCAGACGCTCGAGGGCGCGGTGAAGTGGTTCGAGCCCGACAAGGGCTACGGCTTCATATCGCCGGACGGCGGGGGCAAGGATATCTTCATCCACATCACCGCGCTCCGGCGCAGCGGGATCACCTCGCTGGGACCGGGCCAGCGCGTTCGGGTCGATGTGGTGGACGGCCGCAAGGGCCTCGAGGCGGATCGCATCACGCTGATATGAGCGCGACGCACAGACGTCGCGCGCGATGATGCGGACTCCGAACGGGCGTGGCGGCGAGAATGCCGGCTCGGCGTGGGAGGACGCCTTGGACCTGCAGAATACGCTGCGGACCTATCGGCGTTACGCAGGCTCATACGACATCGTCTTTGGGCCACTGTTCCATCCTGGCCGAAAGGCGGCGGTGGCGCTCGTCAACAATCGCCCGAACCAGCGCATCCTCGAAGTTGGAGTGGGCACCGGCCTTTCGCTGCCCTATTTCCGCGCCGACGCGCGCGTCGTCGGCATCGACGTTTCGCCGGCGATGCTCGCGAAGGCACGGGAGCGCGTCCGGCGCGGCGGCCTCGCGCAAGTCGAGGCGCTCCTCGAAATGAACGCGGAGGCGACGAGCTTCCCAGACGACAGTTTCGATGCCGCGATCGCGCTCTACGTGGCCTCGGTGGTTCCGAGCCCCGCGCGAATGGGCGCCGAGCTTCGCCGCCTCGTTCGTCCCGGCGGCAGCATCGTGATCGTCAATCACTTCACGAGCCGCAATCCCCTCCTACGCCGGCTCGAGCGCCGCCTCGGGCGCATCTCGGACAGGATCGGCTTCCAGGCAGATTTTCCGGAGGACCGCTTCCTCGCGGAAAGCGGGCTTGCGGTGCGTGAGCGCCGCCCCAGCAATCTCTTCGGCTATTGGACGCTGCTGCGCTGCGTCAACGCGAAGTAGCAGCGGTTCAAAGAAGCTCGGGGTCGAAGGCGACGACACCTGGGCCCGCGGCGACGGCGGGAACGAGACCCGGCGCCCGTGCGAGCCGATGCTCCGCGAAGAACCGCGCCGTCATGATCCTGGCACCGAGGTAATCGGGCTTGCCCTCGTCGCGTGCGAGCGCGCGATGCGCGGCGACCGCGCCCTTCGCCAGAAGCCAGCCGCCGGTCACGATGCCGAAGAGCTCGAGATAGGGCACGGCGCCCGCGAGCGCCGCCGGCATGTCTCGCGTGAGAGCGGCCACGATCCCCGCGGTCGCGTCCTCGAGCGCATCGAATCCCTCGGTCAATTCTTCGCCGATGACGGAGAGAGCGTCGCCGCCGGCAGCATGGAGCTCGGCGTCGAGGCGGCGCATCTCCGCGATGAAGGCGCGGGCGGTCTCGCCGCCGTCGCGACGGAGCTTGCGGCTCACGAGGTCGATTGCCTGGATGCCGTTCGTGCCCTCGTAGATCGGCGTGATGCGGGCGTCGCGGAAGTGCTGGGCGGCGCCGGTCTCCTCGATGAAGCCCATGCCGCCATGCACCTGGACGCCGAGCGAGGCGACCTCGACGCCGATGTCGGTCGACCATGCCTTCACCACGGGGATCAGGAGATCGACGATCCCCTGCTGGCGCTTGCGCTCGGCGGCGTCGGGATGATGCCGCGCGCGGTCGATCGCGCCCGCTGTGAAATAGGCGAGCGC
>DATJVP010000182.1:0-18818 GCA_035581425.1 Allostellaceae bacterium
GTACTGTGGGGCCACACATGCGGCGAGTGGGTTATCCCATAAAGCTAAAACAAGGTCGAAGCGCCGATAGATGAATATCTTGGAATTACGGGGACACGAAGAATTACGGGAATTTCCAATTCGAAGAATAAGTATCGTGTCCCCCCAATTCCGCGAGGATCGATATCCCAGCAAATGGATCAAAGCCAGCTGAGACCCTGCACTATTGAAAGGGCACGAAAAATGAGGACCCGCTCGTTTGTGTGGCAAGAGAACGACTCTCTGGCGTCACAGCTTGCCAGCGGGCTTGACCGTCTATGCATCACCGCTGTCGCGTACAACACACCGATTGGAATTGCGGGGACACAATACCCAATTCGAAAAATAGGTATCGTGTCCCCTTATTTCTGAAGGATGCCGCGCTAGAAGGAAGCGTAGCCGGGGGGATTGCGGGTGATCTCTACTACAGCGTGGCAGCCTCGGGGAACCGATCGGCCGGTGGTCAAACTGAGGGCCAGCAATCTGGCAAGGCATAAATTGGTATAGGGCATTGATGGCAAACAAAATGACTAGCTTAGATTTGAAAAACCAACACGGCCCACCTCCGGCACGCCATCTCTATGAGTTCCGTGCCGATAAATTCTCCTATTTTGCTCTTGGCGGGCTACCGCTTTTGTTTTCTTTACTCTTTTTTTGCTTTTCAGTCTTTTCACATTATGACGCTCGCTACCGTATTTGGATATTACTATTGCTTTCGACCATGGTTTTTATTGGTGTGATTTTCTATCTCATAACGTTCCGAGTAGCAATCAAAGATGGCTCACTCACATATCAAAGGCTGTTTCATCGGACACGCTCGATAAAACTGTCAGACATCAAATGTGCACGTGTCAGCTTCAGCTTGGCGACCTCAAAATTGAAACGCCCGCCATTCGGGCTGAGCATTGAACCAAAACCGGGCGCAGCTGCAAAATCATTCGTGATTAACATCAAATTTCTGCGACGAAAAGATTTACACCAACTTGTCGAGTTGCTTGGGAGCAAGGTTTCTGATGATGGGCACACGTTAGGTGAAATTTTCCGACCGCGGGAAAATTGCAAACCTAAGTGACCTGCCTCAGTTCTTCGGACCACGGTTAGCTTGAGACTGTCGCTCTAGCTCGTCGTTGTGCATGGAATTGCGGGGACGAATTACGGGGAATTACGGGGACACGGAATTACGGGGACACAATACCCAATTCGAAAAATAGGTATCGTGTCCCCTTATTTCTCCGCGGCGGCGCGTGGCAATGCGCCCCTGGGTTTGCCGACCTTCAGTTTGTAGGGCTTGATCAGAAGCTCGGCGGGGATGCGCCACTTCCTGTTCAAGGCCCATACCATCTCGAGCGTGAGGTGCCGGCGCTTGTTCAGGATCTCGGAGGCACGCGAACGCGAGCCGATTACTTTCGCCAGGTCGGCCTGGGTCAGTGCCCGCTCGCTCATATATGCGATGATGGCGTCCACGGGATTGGGCGCCTCGATCGGCCAACGCTTCTCCTCGTAGGCATCCACCAGGGTGGCGAGGATGTCGAGTTCGGCCTCCTCCGGCGAATTGGGCTTTGCGTTCCAGAGTTGCTCGATGCGGCGGAGCGCGCGCGCATGATCCTCGTCGGTACGGATCGGGAAAACGTCCATGAGTGGCCTCAACAGATCAAAGGCGGCAGCGTCAGCAGATGGAAGCATCACACAGTTGTTGCATCGATGTCATTGTATTCCGCATGCGTTCCGATGAAGCGGGAATTACGGAATTACGGGGACACAATATCCAATTCGAGAAAATTAGAATCGCGACCGCGCAATTCCAGCACAGCAGAATTACGGGGGGAATTACGGGGACACAAAGAATTACGGGAATCTCCCATTCGAGAAATAAGTATCGTGTCCCCCCAATTCCTGGACCGCGAAGTCGGAATGGTCTGGACCGGCGATAACGGATTCAAGCGGAAACACCCATCGCTAGAATTCGGGTTGACAGTGTTCTGTTTTTGTTCTAGATTTTTTCCGTCTTCGCAATGGGATCGGAGGCACTTTGAGCACTTATCAGGAGAGCAAAAACCGCTGCCCAAGACATGCCCCGGCAAGTCGCGAACGATGGCGGCGGGCGCGATGCGGCCCTGTCGATGAAGGGATGCGGTTTGCTTGAGCGAGAGGATCGCCGTGCGTTCCGACATCGTTGAGGTGACCGCGGGCTGGGGGTTACGCGAGGAGAGCGCACAGGTCTGCGCGGCGCGCCTGGGCCGCATGCTTGAATTGTTTGCCGGCGTGCATTCCGCATTCACACGGCTTATGTGGACCGGGCGGGGACGCGGCGTTCCCACGCGCGACATGCAGTCATTGCGTGAACTCGGCTTGCTCGAGGGGCTGCTGGATTTGCAGCGAACGCACGATGATGCTGGAAAGCATTGGCTTCGCGACGGCTATCGACTCACGGCCACGACCGGGCTCGATGCTACCAAGGTCTTGGCATTGACCGTTCGCGTGGGGCGTCACTTGGATCATCGTCATGTAGCGCGTTTCGGCAACACCGTAACCGTGGCGATCAGCGCACTGGGCGATCCCGCGATTGGCGGAATGCCGCCCGAAGCGTTGAAGCCGATCGTGATTGCTTTGGTCGAGGCTTGGCAACCGGAGTGGGCAGGCGCGTTTTCGGCATTCTATGGCGCGAAATCAAAGCCGCGGCGGTGGCCCATACCGTTCTACAGCGGGAGGTGGATGATTTGCCTCTCTGAGTCGCTTGCGCAGAAGGTCATTGCGCCGGCATCGGCGTTGGTCGAGCAGATGCCGTGTGGCGGACTGTTCATGCGGGCAACGGATCAGCCCTTCGATCACGAAAATACCGAGCACGTACGTGCTGCAAATGCCATTCAAGCGTGCCTCGCTCCCTTCGAGACTTGGTGCTGCGGGTTCTAAAGGTCGTTGGCGAGGTCGTGACATCGCATATTTTCGACGGTGCTCCATGGGCGAGACCTATATGCACATCTTTCCAGCCGATCCGCGCCGGCCGAAGCCCGGCTGGCCGCCATTGCGCGAGGGCCTTGTAGCCTGCGGCTTCATTCTGGAACCCAGGGGCGATGGAATTCCGTCCGCCGCACTGTCCATGCTTTGGCACCGTTTCGCCCAAACAAGGCCCGCGGGTAAGCGGGATGATCGCATGAGTGCGAAGGTCTTCGCGGATTTGAATGGGCTACTCGAGACCCTGAAGGTCGTTCAACTCGTCCCGTCGGACCTCGTTCTCGATTGCGACGCATTGAGCGTCGCTGACTTCATTTCCGCCCTCAAGCAGCAGAATATCGTTCCGCCGGAATTCGCCTGCGAGCCTGAGGAATCCTATCGGCCCGGCCCCAAATACTTCGAGCTATCCGACGATCCCGATCGGCGCATGAGGTATATGGGGCACCCCGAAATCTCCTTCAGGGACCACGGTGATCGGATTTTTGCGCATTTCGGCCCCGAGACTCTCTTTGCTCCGCCGGCAATTCCCGGCACCGACCGCGTCATGGAGGAGTGGCAGGACTTTCTTGAGCGGTGGGTGGCAAATCCCGAGGAGGTCTGGGTCGATCCGGAAACCGGTGAGCGGTACGGCCTACTCGATCTGGATTGGGATAACACGCTCGCGGTTTGTAAATGCTCGCTCGAAATCCAGAGCCCACACTATCTCGACGGCTATCGCGCCGCGACGCTCCTCTCGGATATTGCCGGGCAGGAATTCAGATTTGCCCACTACTCCATTTGATCCGCCAGCGAGCGCCTACCGTCACTCCCGGACATCGGCCGAAGGCGAAATTTGCGAAACGAACCCAATTTTTCTGTTGGCGATCAACGCGGTGAGATTTTTGACGAACCCAAATCCAACATGCAGGCGCGCCTCGACCGAGCGGAAAGCGCCTAGCCCTTCACCTCGATCGCGTAATTCTCGATGACCGTGTTTGCAAGCAGCTTCTCGCACATTGCCTTTACCGCCGCTTCCGCGCGCTTGGCGTCGGTCTCGGCGAGGTCGAGCTCGATCACTTTGCCTTGGCGGACGTCGTTGACGCCGGTGAAGCCGAGCGATGCAAGGGCGTGGCCGATCGCCTTGCCCTGGGGATCGAGCACGCCGGATTTGAGGGTGACGTGGACGCGGGCCTTCATGCTTCGCGGCTCCTCGGCAAGATCATTGCAGCGTCTTCGGACCCTTCATGTCCGGGGGCCCGCCCTCCGGAAGAATGCCGAGGCGGCGAGCCACCTCTTGATAGGCTTCCTCGACGCGGCCCAGATCCTGGCGCCAGCGGTCCTTGTCCATCTTCTCGTTGGTCTTGAGGTCCCAGAGACGGCAGTTGTCGGGGCTGATCTCGTCGGCGAGCACGATCCGCATCTCGTCGTTCTCGTAGAGACGGCCGAACTCCAGCTTGAAGTCCACGAGCTTGATGCCGATGCCAAGGAACAGCCCGGAGAGGAAATCGTTCACGCGCAGCGTCATCTGCAGCATGTCGTCGATGTCCTGGGTGTTCGCCCAACCGAAGGCGGTGATGTGCTCCTCCGACACCAGCGGATTCTCGATTGCGTCGTTCTTGTAGTAATACTCGATGATCGAGCGCGGGAGCTGCGTTCCCTCGGAGATCCCGAAGCGTTTCGCGAAAGAGCCCGCGGCGACGTTCCGCACGACCACCTCGATCGGGATGATCTCGACCTCGCGCACGAGCTGCTCGCGCATGTTGAGGCGGCGCACGAAATGCGTGGGGACCCCGACCTCCGAGAGCTTCACCATCAAGTATTCGCTGATGCGATTGTTGAGGACGCCTTTGCCGGTGATCGTACCCTTCTTCTGGTTGTTGAAGGCGCTCGCGTCGTCCTTGAAGTATTGGACGAGCGTGCCGGGCTCCGGGCCCTCGAACAGCACCTTGGCCTTGCCCTCGTAAATCTGGCGGCGTCGGGACATCGGCATCGCACCTTGTCGGAGACGAGAAAGGAAGGGGCGGGCGGCCTGCTCCCTGCCGCTCCGCCCTTCATATGGGGGTGCTGTATAGCAAGGAGGAGGGGGCGAAACAATGATGCCCCCTATCGACCGCTAACCTCCCGCCAGGGCTCGGGTTTTGGGAGCCAGCTCGCGAATCGGAAGCGCGGCTTCCGGGCATCCAGCGAGGGTTTCGGCAGCGCGATGAGCGCACTCGAGACGGTGCCGAAGCCCTGATCCGTGAGGAAACGCATGGCGCCGCTGGGGCCTTCCTCAGGCGCGGCCTCGGTGCTCGCGAGCAACGTCTCCCAAGCCTTGCAGTCGCCGCGCTCGGGGTCCGGCGGCTTCGCCGCGAGGAAGAGCGGGTGGTAGTGGCGGATGCGGCCGCTCTCGGCATCGTCGAGCTCGCCCGCGGTCAGCATGCTGATGCCTTCGGGGATAGGCGTTACCGCAATTCCCGAAGCGCCCGTCGTGTCCGCGTGCTTCAGCCAGAATGCGTCGCGGTTATCCGCGACGATCATGTTGAAGGGCCGATAGGTGCGGGGCTCCAAGTGCCGGAGCGCGCGGACGGCCTCCGCGGCGTCGTGGTGGTCGAGCGCCTCCAGCACCAACTCCCCGCGCGAGCGAAAGCCTGCGGCGGGCCCGAGCGTTCCATGCCGGTTCAGAATCCCCGCCACCACGCCCGCGTCGTTGAGCCCGAGCCAGGAGCCGCCCGCGAGCACGTCAAGCCCCGCCACGACCTCGGGCCGGTCGGGCCAATGTCGCGCCGGCGGCTTCCACGGGCGGCTCGCCATCTCGTCCCGGTTGGCGCCGACGATCATCGGCCACTCGTGCTGGGGGCGGCGCAGGAGGACGACGGTGCACATCGAGAGGGTCTCGCAAGATCGGGCGAGGGCACCTTATAATGGGTACGGGTCGGCCGTCGCCTGTCCTTCGCGCGGCCCAGGTCTTCTGAAATGGGGGTATGCGAGGTATGTCTGGCTTCGACGAGCGAGAGAAGGGTTTTGAGCGCGAGTTCGCCCACGATCAGGAGCAGGCCTTCAAAGTGAAGGCGCGGCGCAACCGGCTGCTCGCGAGCTGGGCCGCAAGGCAGCTCGGCATCTCCGGCGCCGATGCCGAGGCTTACATGAAGGAGATCATCGAGCTCGATCTCCAGCGCCACGGCGACGATCACGTCGTGGAGAAGATCGTGACGGATTTCGCGGCCAAGGGCATCAAGTACGATGCCGCTCGCGTGCGGCAGGAGCTCACGCGATTCACGGAGGAAGCCCGAAAGCTGCTGGGCATTCGGAGCTGAAAACCCGCAAGGCAGGAGGATATCGATGCCCGGAGATGGCGGCACCCAATTCCAAGCGCGCTATCGGCGCATGGAAGACGGAACCAAGGAGGAATATCACGGCGTCTTCGCGCTGCTGAAGAAATTCGAGCTCGGCCTCGCCGACCGCGTCCTCCAATCCGTGACGCTCCTCAAGAACAGCTATCCCGGCGAGACGGTAAATCGCTACGTCCACTCGCTGCAGACGGCGACGCGCGCGCATCGCGACGGAAGAGATGAGGAGTTCGTCGTCGCGGCGCTCGTGCACGATCTCGGCGATCTCCTGGCGACGGAGAATCACTCCGAATACTCGGCCGCGATCCTCAAGCCCTATGTCCGGCCCTACACCTACTGGATGATTCGCCAGCACGGGCTCTTCCAGGGTTACTACTACTTCCACCATTTCGGGCTCGACCGGAACGCGCGCGAGAAATATCGGGGACATCCCGCCTTCGAGACATGCATCGATTTCTGCGCGAAGTACGACCAGATGGCCTTCGATCCCGACTACGACACCATGCCCATCGAGGCCTTCGAGCCGATGGTGCGGCGCTTGTTCGCACGCGAGCCCTGGGGCGCGCACGCGAAGGAGCAGGGCGGTTACGGCGAGCGGTTCTGAATGGGCGCGCTTGGCGCGTTCTGGAACCCCGAGATCGAGAGACTGACACCGGAGGGACTGCGCCGGCTCGAATCCGAGCGCCTCGCACGGCAGATCGCCTACAACTATCGCAGCAGCGCCTTCTTCGCGGCGAAGCTCGACGAGGGCCGGGTCAGGCCCGAGCAGATCCTGAGCGTCGAGGATCTCGCGCGCGTTCCCTTCATGGAGAAGCGGGAGATCGCGCAGTCGCAGGAGGGCGGCGCGCTCCTCGGCATCAATCAATGCGCCTCGCTTGAGGACATCGTTCGCATCCAGGCGACCGGCGGCACGACGGGCCTTCCCATGCGCATCGGCTGGACGCGCCGCGACATCGCGGATTACTGCGAGATGGGTGCGCGCGCGCTCTGGACCATGGGCTGCCGCCCCCGCGATATCGTCTTCACCTGCATGAATTTCAGCCTTTACGCCGGCGGCGTCAGCGACCACATGACCTTCGAGACGCTGGGTGCCACCGCGATCCCCTATGGCGTCGGACAAAGCGAACGTCTCCTTCGGATGATGGCGAGCCTCGAGGATCCAGTGTCGATCTGGGCCACGCCCTCCTACGCCGTGCGCCTCGCGGAGGTCGCGCGCGAGATCGGGCTCGATCCCCGCGAGGTCGGGATATCCAAGGGCTTCTTCTCCGGCGAGGCCGGGCTTCAGGTGCCGGGCTATCGCGAAAAGATCGAATCCATCTGGGGCATGGTCGCGCAGGACATGTACGGCACCGGCGAGCTCGCGCTCCATTCCGGCGAGTGCTCGGAGCGGAACGGCTTGCATTACGGCGGCACCGGCTTTGCCGTGGTGGAGCTCATCGATCCCGACACGGGCGAGGTGCTGCCCTTCGAGGAGGGACGGCAGGGAGAGGCGGTCTACACGTCGATCCAGCGCGAGGCCTGCCCGCTCCAGCGCATGCGCTCGCACGACCTGATGCAGGTGTGGACCGAGCCTTGCGCCTGCGGGCGGACCTCTTTTCGCTTCAAGATACTCGGGCGCTCCGACGACATGTTCATTGTGAAGGGCGTCAACGTCTTCCCGCTGGGCATCCAGGCGACCCTCCTGGCGCTGCAGCCGCGGATCACCGGCGAATTCCAGGTCTGGCTCGACAAGCCACCGCCCATCGACTACGCCGTGCCGATCAAGGTCGAGGTCGCTCGCGAGGTTCCCGAGGCGGCGCGTGCAGAGCTCGCCGCGGAAGTCGCGCGGCGCCTCCAGCGCGAGCAGAACTTCACGGCGGCGATAGCCCTGGTGCCTCAGGGCACGATCGCAAGCGAGCGCAAGACGCGGCGCGTCGTCCGCAGCTATCGGGGAGAGACCGGTTCATGAGCGAGGCGGTACAAGTCGAGGTCCGCAACGGCGTCGCGTGGATCGCGCTCAATCGGCCCGAGAAGCTCAATGCCATCAACGACGACGTGCTCCTGGGCTTGATCGCGGCCGTGGCGCTCATCGGCAAGGACGATGCCGTCGGTGCGGCGGTGCTGCAGGGCCGCGGCCGCGCCTTCTCCGCCGGCGGCGACATCGCCGCGATGTCCGCGATGGAGGAGGTGCAATTCTCGCGGACGATCGGTCTCTACATGCGCATGGCGAAGGACTTCCGCGCCTGTCCCAAGCCCATTATCGCAGCGATCCACGGCTATGCGCTCGCGGGCGGCTTCGAGCTCGCCTGTCTCTCGGACATCCGGATTGCCGCCGAGGGCACGATCTTCGGCCTTCCCGACACGCCCTTGGGCCTGAGCCCCACCAGCGGCATGACTTATCTCCTGCCTCGCATCGTCGGTCTCGGCCGCGCCATCGATCTCACGCTCTCCGCCGACAACATCGACGCCGCGGAAGCGCAACGGATCGGTCTGGTGACGCGCGTGGTCGCCGCCGATCGCCTAGCAGCGGAGGCGGAGCGTCTCGCGCAAAAGATCGCGAGCTTCCCCCATGTCGGCGTCGCTCACGCCAAGGCCGAATTCTACGGCGCCCTCGAATGCGGCTTCACCGACGCAACCGACGCGGAGCACGCCGGCGAAGTCGCCTGCTTCCGCGATCCCGAAGTCCGCGCGCAGTTCCGCAAGTTCGTGCACCGGAAGCGACGCTAGGTCGAATTCAAGCGGGTCAGTGCTACCCGAACACCCTCTTAAAGACGGTATCGACGTGCTTGAAGTGGTAGGCCTCGTCGAAGAGCGCTTCGAGCTCCTTCGGCTTCAGGTGGCGGGTCACCTCGGGATCGGCTTTCAGCAGATCCAGGAATTTTCCGCGGCCTTCCCAGACGGGCATCGCGTTGCGCTGGACCGCGCGATAGGCGTCCTCGCGGCTCATGCCTGCCTGTGTCAGCGCGAGCAGCACGCGCTGCGAATGGACGAGCCCGCCGAGCCGGTCGAGGTTTGCGCGCATCGCCTCGGGATAAACCACGAGCCGCTCCACAAGATCGGCCGCGCGCGCGAGCGCGAAATCGAGGGCGATCGTCGCATCCGGCGCAATCACGCGCTCGACCGAGGAATGCGAGATGTCGCGCTCGTGCCAGAGCGCCACGTCCTCGAGCGCGGGCACGACCGCCGCGCGCACGAGCCGCGCGAGTCCCGTCAGGTTCTCCGAGAGCACGGGATTGCGCTTGTGCGGCATCGACGAGGAGCCTTTCTGCCCCGGCGCGAAATATTCCTCGGCCTCGCGCACCTCGCTGCGCTGGAGGTGGCGGATCTCGGTCGCAAGCCGCTCGATTCCCGCGGCGATTACCGCGAGCGCCGCGAAGAACGCGGCGTGCCGGTCGCGGGGGATGACCTGGGTCGAAACCGGCTCGACCCTGAGGCCGAGCTTTTGCGCGACGTAGGCCTCGATGCCGGGATCGACGTTGGCGAAGGTCCCGACGGAGCCGGAGATGGCGCAGGTTGCGATCTCCTCGCGCGCGCGCAAGAGCCGCTCGCGGTTGCGCTGAAACTCCGCGTAGTGCCCCGCGAGCTTCAAGCCGAAGGTCGTGGGCTCCGCGTGGATGCCGTGGCTGCGGCCGATCGTCGGCGTGAGCTTGTGCTCGTTCGCCCGGCGTCTCAGCGCCGCGAGCAGATGGTCGATGTCCTTGAGGAGAATGTCCGAGGTCTGCTTGAGCTGCACTGCAAGGCAGGTGTCGAGCACGTCGCTCGAGGTCATGCCCTGGTGGAGGTAGCGCGCCTCCGGTCCTACATGCTCGGCGACGCTCGTGAGGAAGGCGATGACGTCGTGCTTGACCTCGCGCTCGATCTCGTCGATGCGCGCGGCGTCGAAGCCGCCTTTTTCGCGGATGGTCTTGGCGGCGGCCGTCGGGATGACGCCCGCAAGCGCCAGCGCCTCGGCCGCGAGCGTCTCTATCTCGAGCCAGATGCGGAAGCGGTTCTGGGGCTCCCAGATGGCGCTCATCTCCGGACGGCTGTAGCGCGGGATCATTGCGGAGACCCAATCATCGGCGGCGAGGCTCATCGCTTAGCCCAGCCCGTGCGGCGCCGCAAGCCTCGCCGATGGGCGAAGGGGTGGTAAGATTGCGCCATCGCCGATACTTCGAGGGAGGCTCCCATGGCGCGGGTTGTGGGATTGCTGCTGGCTATTGCACTCACGGTCCTTGCCGGCCGCGGCGAGGCGAAGATGGTGATGCAGACCTTTCCGGTACTCGCGGGCTCAGGGGCGCACGATGTCTGGCCTGCAGCCGACGGCGGGGTCTGGTTCACGGCCCAGGCGTTGGGGAAGCTCGGGCATCTCGATCCCGCAACCGGCAAGTCCGAGATGTTCGCGCTCGGCAGCGACTCCGCACCGCATGGCGTGATCGTCGGCACCGACGGCGCCGCCTGGGTCACCGACGGGGGACGCAACGCGATCCTCCGCGTCGATCCCGCGACCCACGCCGTGAAGGCCTTCCCGCTACCGAAAGGGCGGGAGAACGCGAACCTCAACACCGCGACCTTCGACCGCAGCGGTCTTCTCTGGTTCACGGGGCAGAACGGGGTTTACGGCCGCCTCGATCCCAAGAGCGGCGGGATGACCATCTTCGATGCGCCGCGCGGCGTCGGTCCCTACGGCATCAGCACGACGCCCGAGGGCCGCGTCTTCTACGCCTCGCTGGCGGGGAACTATCTCGGCGAGATCGATCTCGCCAGCGGCGCGGCGAAGGTCCTGGAGCCGCCGATCCCGAACCAGGGCACGCGGCGCGTATGGTCGGATGCGGAGGGACGGCTATGGATCAGCGGTTGGACGAGCGGCGATCTCTTCCGCTACGACTCAAAGGGCAATACCTGGAAGAGCTGGCACATCCCCGGTGGCGGCCCGCAGCCCTATGGGATCTATGTCGACGAGCGCGGGGTCGTCTGGTTCAGCGATTGGGGCAGCAACGCGATCTTCAGCTTCGATCCCAAGACCGAGCGCTTCGACCAGATACCGCTGCTCGACCGCTACGCGAACGTGCGCCAGCTCGCGGGGCGCAAGGGCGAGGTCTGGGGTGCTGAATCCGGCGTCGACAAGATCTTCGTGATCCGCATCACCTCGGATTGACCTCGGCTGCGAGAGCGGGACACGCCTCCTGCGCGCCTATCCCTGGTGTGAGATACGTCACAGGTAGAACGCCGCGAACCTCTTCATGCTGGCTTCACCAACATCTGGGGCGGGGGTCGGCAGATGAGCGAAGACCGCACATTGCTGAAGATTTCGCGGCTGCTGGAGAGGATCGCGGAGCGCGCCGCCGGTCGAGGCTGGTGGGATGTCCAGGCGCTTGCGGGCGCTGCGGCGCTCGCAGCGGAGGAGCGCGCGGGGGCCCGCGCGCAGCATCTTCCGGAAATCGACAACATCGTGCACATGCGCCGCTGAACGCGCCGGATTCAAAGCAGCCCCAACGTCCGAAAGCTCGCGTGCCGGCCGCGGCCGAGCACGACATGGTCGTGGAGCGCGAGGCCCAGCGCCACTGCTGCCTTCTGCACCTCCCGCGTCATCTCGATGTCCGCGCGCGAGGGCGTGGGATCGCCCGAGGGGTGATTGTGCACCATGATGAAGGCGGAGGCGCCGAGCTCGAGCGCGCGTTTCACAACCTCGCGAGGATAGACGGGCGTGTGGTCGATGGTGCCGCGCTGCTGCCGCTCGTCCGCGATGAGTGCATTCTTGCGGTCGAGGAAGAGCACGTGGAACTCCTCGACCTCTGCGAAGGCCGCCGTTGCGGTGCAGTAGTCCAGGAGCTTTTGCCAGGAGGAGATAACCGGCCGCTCCTTGATCTCCGCACGGATGAGCCGGAGCCCCGCCTCGCGCACCGCCTTGAGCGCCGCAACCGAAGCCTCGCCCATGCCGGGCACCGCGCGGAGAGACTCCGCGCTCGCGCTCAGGACCGCCGCCAGGGTGCCAAAGCGCTGAAGCAAATCCTTGGCGAGCGGCTTCACGTCGCTGCGGGGTTTCGCCGGGAACAGCAGGAATTCCAGGAGCTCGTAATCCGGTAGCGCCTCGGTGCCGCCAGCAAGTACCCGCTCGCGCAAGCGTTGGCGGTGGCCGAGATAGTGCGGCCTCGGCTCTGCTGTCTCCTCCGCTTTCGCCATCTCTTCCGCCCGTTGCAGCTACCCCGGAAGCTATCGCAGGTCCGCAAAGGAAGCCAGAAATGCGGGTGGCCATTTCCTATATCGCGGGGCAATATGCCGGTGTCGATCCCCGAAGCACCTCGCCGCCGAGCCCGCCATGAACTTCAGAGCATATTGCGATGAGCTCAGCCGCATCTATTCCGCCGAGGGCTTCGCGCTGAAGCCGCGTCCCGGTGCTGGCGAGGCCGCGCTCGATCATGCCGAGGCGAAGCTCGGGATTCGCCTCGCCGAGGATCTACGTGGCGCTTGGCTCCATGCCGACGGTGCCATCGAGGGATGCCCAGTCTTCGTCCGACCCGGCTATTTCTCCGCCTATACCTTCCTATCGATCGAGCAAGCCCTCGAGGCGCGCGAGGGCCTCCGGCGGCGCAGCCCGCGCTACGAGGGATTTGTGGAGCGCAGGTCTCGCGATCCCCGCATATTGTCGGGATGGTATCAGGAGGGCTGGCTCCCTTTCGCGAGCTTCGGCGGCGCGACCATGCTGTTGATGCAGGACAATTCGCCGTCGCCCTCTGGGCAGCGCGGACAGATCATTGCCTTCGCGCATGATCCCGATGCGATCGATTACGTGGCGCCGTGTTTTGCGGCGCTGCTCGCGGCCTCGATCAAAGCGATCGCCGACGATCCCGGGGAGTTCTTCGTCGCGCTCTGAGCGTCAGGCCGGGTAGGGCGGCCGCGTGTAGCCTCTGGGCGAGAGCGTGAAGATCTCGTAGCCGGTCTCGGTCACGCCCACCGTGTGCTCGAATTGCGCGGAGAGCGAGCGGTCCTTGGTGACGGCGGTCCAGCCATCCGAGAGGATCTTCACCTCCCAGCGCCCGGCATTCACCATGGGCTCGACCGTAAAGAACATGCCGGGACGCAGGACGGGCCCGTCCTCGGGCGAGCCGAAATGCAGGATCGAGGGCGCGTCGTGGAAGATGCGGCCGATGCCGTGGCCGCAGAAATCGCGCACCACGGAAAGGCGCTGCGCCTCGACGAAGCTCTGGATCGCATGGCCGATGGCGCCCACGCGCGCACCCGGACGCACGGCCTCGATGCCGCGCATCATTGCCTCGTAGGTCACGTCGACGAGGCGGCGCGCCTTCAAGGGCACTTTGTCGCCGAGCAGGAACATGCGGCTGGTGTCGCCGTGCCAGCCCTCGAGGATGACAGTGATGTCGATGTTGACGATGTCGCCCTCGTCGAGGCGGCGGTCGCCGGGGATGCCGTGGCAGACGACGTGATTGATGGAGGTGCAGATCGAGCGCGGGAAGCCTCGATAGTTGAGCGGCGCCGGCACCGCATCGTGCGCGATAATGAAGTCGTGGCAAAGCTTGTCCAGCTCGCCGGTGGTGGCGCCGGGGAGGACGTGCGGGGTGATGAAGTCGAGCACCTCCGCCGCGAGCTTGCCGGCGCGGCGCATGGCCTCGAACTCCTGCACGCCATGGATCTTGATCCGCGCCTCTTCGGGATCGCGGCGCAGGGCAGCGCGCATCGACAGGTTCATCATCGGCTCCACTTACTCCGGCTCGGGTGGCATGCTCAAGGGGCAAATACTGAGCCGCCACAGCGAATTCGACCGGTTCCAAGTCTACGCCTATGTCGCAAGCCTGGCACGAGACTTCAACCCCCTGGGAAAACCGCGACCCGGGGTTGCGGTTCGCCGGGCCATCCGATAGGGCTAATGAACGCCGCCGCCCGTCGGGAGCCCGCATGGAAGCTGAGAAGCCCATCACCGCCTGCGTCCTCATCATCGGTAACGAGATTCTCTCGGGCCGTACGCAGGACGTGAACCTGAACTATCTCGCCAAGGGCTTGAACGAGGCGGGCGTACGCCTCATGGAGGCGCGGGTCATTCCGGACATCGCGGATGCGATCGTGGTCGCCGTCAACGAAGTCCGCGCGAAGTACGATTATGTCCTTACCACCGGCGGCATCGGACCCACGCACGACGACATCACCTCCGAGTGCGTCGCGCGCGCCTTCGGCGTGCCGCTCATCCTCCATCCCGAGGCGGCGCGCGTCCTCGAGGCGAGCTACCGGGAGCGCGGCGTCGAGTTCAACGCTGCGCGCCGGCGCATGGCACAAGTGCCGGAGGGCGCGGAGCTCGTGCGCAACGCCGTCTCGTTCGCGCCGGGCTTCCGCATCGGGAACGTCTACGTGCTCGCGGGCGTGCCGCAGGTGATGCAAGCAATGTTCGAGAGTCTCAAGGGCGAACTCAGAGGCGGGCGTCCCGTGCTCTCGCGCAGCATCTCCTGTGGCCTTGCAGAGGGCGCGCTTGCAGAGGGGCTGGGTGCCATTCAAGCGCGATATCCCGATGTCGATATCGGCTCCTATCCCTGGTATCGGCGCGGCTCCTACGGCGTGAGCCTCGCGCTCAGGAGCCCCGAGCCCGGCCGCCTCGCACTGGCGGGCGATGAGGTCGCCTCGCTCGTGCGCGCGCTCGGCGGTACGCCCGTCGAGGAATAGCCGCGAGGCTCAGCTACGCTGCCTCAGCACCACCACGAGACACGCCGCGATCAAGGCCGAGATGATCGCGAACTTGGTCGGCGCCGGCATGTAGCCGCATACTCCTAGGAACCGATCGACTGCGGAGCACATGGCTCCCTCTCCCAAGAACTGTCTGCCCCAGTCGTATGTTAGCAAAGGGGTGAGTATCAGTTAAGGAATTATGCTGTGAGTTCTCTGTGTCCTACCGCCGTATTCTTGTTGTATACTTCCAATCTGCTGAGAATATCAGAGATTTATTGTGTAATATTTTACATTGTTTGTGCACCCTGCAACGCAAGGGGATATTTCATATTTGGTGCGCACCTCCGGATAGCGCGAGGCTCGCGGAACTGGCAATCTCGCCCGCGGAAGCGCACGCAAATTTCGGAGTTTGTCCGATGTGGACCTATCAGCAGAGCAGCGGCCGGCTGAGTCGCGACGGCATCTTCATCGCCGATGGCTATTCCGGGCTCGGCGAGGGCAAGAACAATCCAACAATGCAGGACGTGCACGAGAAAGGGCCGTTGCCGCGTGGGCGATACCTGATCGGCCGTCCAATCGACACCACCACCCATGGTCCCTTCGTGTTGCCGCTCACCCCCGATCCCGGCAATACGATGTTCGGCCGCAGCGGCTTCCTCATCCACGGCGACAGCAAGCAGCACCCCGGCAGCGCCTCGATCGGCTGCATTATCCTTGGCCCCGAGTTCCGCCACATGATCGCCGAGAGCGGCGACACCGAACTCGCCGTGGTGGAGTGAGCGGCCGAGTCGCGAAAAATCCGGCTTCGGGCAGCGCCGCCTTTCAGCGTAAATTCGCGAGCATGAGGGGTGCGCCCGCTTGGCGGAATTGGTAGACGCATCGGACTTAAAATCCGAACTCTCGAAAGAGAGGTGCCGGTTCGAGTCCGGCAGCGGGCACCACAGGGAAGGGGGCAGGGGGAAGGGGGATGGGGAATGGGCGAGGGGGCTCCCGAGCTCGGGGCGGGAGCGCAGACGCGGCTGCGCTTCTGGTCAGCGAACATGGAGCTGATCCACGGCAACGGATATTCCTGGCCGGGATTCTCTTATACCGATGCCGAGAAGCTGCGCATGGCGGCGATTGCGAAGACGCTGCCAAGCGGGACGTTCGGGCTCTGGCTTTATCTCATCTCGCCGGCGGTCTTCATCGCGCTCGCGGCGGCGATCATCGTGGGGCTCTGGCTTCCGGCGATGGAGATGCTCTTCCCCAATCCCGCGGACACGAAGCCGCTACCCTTCGTGCTGCTGCTCGCGGCTGCGGCCCTGCTCGCGCTATCGCTGGGCTTCTGGGCGGTGATGACGGTGGGGAGTTGGGTCGCGATCCATCTCGGCGGCGCCGGGAGCGGCTATGCGCCGGAGGCGGGGGATGCCGCGCTCTACGCCAAGGCCCGGCACCAGTTCCGCCGGATGATCCTCATCATCTGCGGCGTCTTCGTGCCGGGCTGCTGGCTCTGGATCACTTTCCACATCGAGGCGGGTCCGATCGTGACGGCGCTCAAGCTCGTTTCGATCGCGCTCGTGCTGCTCTCGGGCTACGGGCTCTTCCGCCGGCGCTGAGGATCAATAGGCGGTTGCCCGCGCCTCCTCGTCCTTCTGCCGCGTCCAAGGCGCCTTGTAGCCCGCGCGGAAATCCGGCGGCAACTCGCAAGGCCGGGGATCGAAACTCGCCCAGCGTGCGGGCTTGCCGCGGACGATGTCGCCGGAATGCGGGCTCGGGATCGGATTCGCGGTGTAGGCAAACGAATCGGCGGAGGAATAGACCGGCAGCAAGGTCGGCCGCGCCTTCGTCGAGCGGTTCTCGACCGAGCCGTGGATGGTGCGGCAGTTGAGGAGGAGCGTCGTGCCGGGCCCGCCGGTCGCCGAAACGATATCCTTCTCCTTGAGCCCAGCCAGGTCCTTGTCGGAGATTCGGATCACGAAATTCCCCGCCTCGTCGTACATGCTGAAGAGCGGCCCCGCATGCGAGCCGCGCATGAAGCTCACCGGCCCTTGATCGGCATCGCAGCCGTTCACGTAGATCCCGAAGGTGACGGGCGAGTAATCCGTATGCGGCCAGGCCTGGATGTCCTGATGCCATTTGAAGCCGCGCGTTCCCATCTCGGACTTCACGTTGAGCTTCGCGTGATGGAACTTCACGTCGGGTCCCACCACGTCGGCCGCGAGATCCGTCATGACGGGATCGCAGAAGAACTCCCAGAAGGTCGGGTGCCGGTCCTGCGGGCTCGTGATGCGATGGAGCCGCGGGCTCGCGGCGGTATGGCCTTCCTCCAGCACGAAGACCTCGTCCGTCTTTTTGACGGAGCGGCTGCGGTCGATGAGCTCCGCGAGCGCGGCCTGCAGCTTCGCCGTCCATCGGGGCGGCACATAGTCCGGGAGGATGAGGAATCCGTCCCGGAAATATTGCTCGCGTTGCGCCTCGCTCAGCACATGGGGCCGGAATTGGCGGACTCTATCGGGCAGCATGACGTTTCCCCTTCGTCCATGGTTGAGGCCATCGACGTAGCGGCCGTTAGCTTACTCCGACTGTCGAGAACCGCCAGCCCGCCTACGGGCGGAGTGCCGCCTCAGGCGTGCGCTGCCGCCAACGCCTGCCAGACACGGTGAGGCGTCGCGGGCATGTTGAAATGCGTGATCCCGCGCTCGCGAAGCGCGTCCACCACCGCGTTCATAACCGCCGGCAGCGAGCCCGCGCAGCCGGCCTCGCCGCAGCCCTTGGCGCCCAAGGGATTGGTCTTGGCGGGGACGGGGTGGCTCAGGAACGCAAAGCTCGGGAGATCCGAGGCGCGCGGCAGCGCATAATCCATGTAGGAGCCCGTTAGGAGCTGGCCGTCTTCATCGTAGACCGTGCGCTCCATCAACGCCTGGCCGATCCCCTGTACGACGCCGCCGTGAAGCTGACCCTCTACCAGCAGCGGATTCACGATGATGCCGAAGTCGTTCACCATCGTGTATTTCACGACCTCCGTGACGCCGGTCTCGGGATCGATCTCGACCTCCGCGACGTGGCATCCGTTCGGGAAGGCCGAGGGCGCCTGCTCGAAGACGTGCTTCACGTCGAGCGATTGCGGCAGCTCCGGCGGAAGCCTCAGGCCCGAGCGGAGCTTCGCCGCCAGCTCCATGATGCCGACGCCACGATCGGTGCCGACGATCGTGAAGCGGCCTCCCGCGAACTCGATGTCCGCCACCGCTGCTTCGAGGACGAAGGAGGCGATCTGCTTTCCCTGCTCGATCACCTTGTCGCTGGCTTCGACGATTGCAGCGCCGCTCGCCATTAGCGACTTGGAGCCGCCGGTGCCGCCGCCCGCGATGAGCTCGTCGCTGTCGCCCTGCAGCAGCCGAATTTTCTCGAAGGGCACGCCGAGCTTCGTCGTGAGCACCTGGGCGAAGGGCGAGGCGTGACCTTGGCCGTAGTCGAGCGTGCCCGTGATGATCGTGACGCTGCCATCGCTCTCGAAGCGGATGCCGCCCATCTCCTTCATCGGCGGTGCCGTCACCTCGAGATAGTTGCCGATGCCGCGCCCGCGCAGCTTGCCGCGTCCGCGGCTCTCCGCTTTGCGCTTCTCGAAGCCTTGCCAGTCCGCCACGTCCAGGGCGCGCTGCAGGATCGTGGTGAAATCGCCGCTGTCATAGGTGGTGGCGGCGGCGGAGGCGTAGGGTAGCTGCTCCGGTCTCACGTGATTGCGCCGGCGCAACTCGATGCTGTCGATGCCCAACTCGGCGGCGGCGGTCTCCACCAGCCGCTCCATGAAGTAATTGCCCTCTGGCCGTCCGGCGCCGCGATAGGCGCTCACCGGCGTGGTGTTGGTGAAGACGCAGTTGCCGGTGAGCTCGATGAGCGGCGTGCGATAGACGCCGACCATGTTCTTCACCA
>DATJVP010000183.1:0-5772 GCA_035581425.1 Allostellaceae bacterium
TCGGTCCGGACGCTCGTCTGCCCCGCCTGCGCAGGCGCTGCCTAAAGCACGGCTAGCGCCAGCAGCGCGGCGAGGCAGTCCCTCACTCCAGAAGCTCCCGCAGCACGCGGCCCGTCGCGGTGATCGCGAGCAGCGTCGGGACACCCACGATCCCCCGCACGATCTCCTTGGTCTCCGGCGTGTAGCTCATGCAGTCCATGGCGACGAGATCCGGGCGCCGCGCCTGGAGCCGCCGCGCCACTTCCGCCGCGGCTTCGGGGCCGGCGCTCGGCGTCAGCACCTCCACCACAACCTCGACCCCCGCACGCCCGCGCTCCTCCGTCAATATCTCCGCCTGCTCCGGGATCGGAATCATCAGGCCGACCCTGCCGTGCGGCAGCAGCGCCGCCGCAAGCGCGTTCAGCACGCGCGAGGGAAAGAGCACCCCTCCGTCGCCCTCGATCGGCGGAAAATTGCCGGTGCAGTTGAAGACGACGGCGTCGGCGCCGTCGCGCCGGAGCGCCGCCAGAGTTTGGGCTGCCCGGTCCGCGACCGCGCGCTTGGAGATGGTGACCTCGCGCCCGCTCGGCAATTTCGTATAGAGCGCGTCCGACGCCTTGAGCGGCCCACGCGCGTCGATCTCCGCGTCGCTCAACCCGTCGAAGCATCCCCGGAGCACCACCCGCGTTCCCGGCGGCGCCTCGGCGGCGTAGCGCGCCTTGATGTCATCGCGCGGCGCCTGCCCGATCACGGCGATGCCGAGAGTGCGTGTGGGGCTCATGATGCGGGCATATTAGGTGCGCGCATTTCCGCGGGTCAATCTACCTCGACGCCGCTCACTCCTCCGGCGGCGGCACCGCGCCGGTGCGCTCGGTGATGAGCTTGTAGTGCTCGATCCGCCGGTGCTTCGCGAAGTTGAAGATGGTGCGCTTGATGTATGTGCCGAAATCGAGGTCGCAGGTCGCGGTGATCACCTCGTCTCCCTCGGTGACGGCTTGCGCAGCGATCTCCCCGGTGGGTGCCACGATACAGGAGCCCCCGATGAGGCCGAACCCATCCTCCTTGCCGGCCTTTGCGGAGGCTAGCACCCAAGTGCCGTTCTGGTAGGCGTTCGCCTGCAGTGTCACGAGGTGGTGGAACATGCGCAGATGCAGCGGCTCCGGATGGTGGATGTTCTCCGTGGGCGTGTTGTAGCCGACCGCCACAAGCTCCACGTCCTGGAGCCCCATCACGCGGAAGGTCTCGGGCCAGCGCCGGTCGTTGCAGATGCACATGCCGAGGATGCCGCCCATCGTGCGCCAAACCTTGAAGCCCTCGTTGCCGACGTCGAAGTAACGCTTCTCCAGATGCTGGAAGGGCGCCTTCGGCAGGTGCTCGGAGTGTCCCGGCAGATGGATCTTGCGATAGCGCCCGACGATCTTGCCTTTCTGGTCGACGATGATCGCGGTATTGAAGTGCCGGACCTCGCCCCCCTCCTCCGTGAGCTCCGCGTAGCCGAGATAAAATCCGACACCGAGATCCTTCGCGGTCTCGAAGAGGATACGCGTCTCTGGTCCCGGCATCTCGCGCTCGAAATAGGCGTCGATCTGCGCCTGGTCCGTCATCCAATAGCGCGGGAAGAATGTCGTGAGCGCGAGCTCGGGAAAACAGACGAAGCGCGCCCCCGAGGCATGCGCCTCGCGCAGCATCTCCAGGAGCCGCCGCACGACCGAGCGGCGGTCGTCGGCGAGATTGATGGGCCCGAGCTGAGCCACGGCGCATTTGAGCTTTCGCGACATAGGCAAGTCTCCTAGTGAAGGGCGTCGATCTATCCCAGCAAGTTCGCGCCGAAGTTCCGCGCGGGGTCGAGTTCCGGCGCGAGGCGGCCCAGCGGCTTCATCGCCGCCGAGCTCTTGCGCTCCAGGAATTTACCGGAGCCTCGCTCCACGTTGAGCGCGCCGTCCTCGACGACGACACGGCCGCGGCTCAGCACCGTCACCGGCCAGCCCCTGATGCGCTTTCCCTCATAGGGCGTGTAGCCGACGTTGTCGTGCAGAAGCTCGGCTGCAATCGTGACCTCTTTGGCGGGGTCCCAGATCGCGAGATCGGCATCCGCACCGACTGCGATCGTGCCCTTGCGCGGCGCAAGCCCGTAGATCTTGGCGGGCGTCGTCGCGGTGAGTGCCACGAATTCATGAATGCCGAGCCGACCCTTGCCGACACCTTCGGAGAAGAGAAGCGGCAGCCGCAACTCGATTCCGGGCACGCCGTTTGCAACCTCCTTGAAGGAAGGGTTCGGCCCCTTCGCGAGCTTCCCCGTCGCATCGAAGCGATAGGGCGCGTGGTCGCTCGAGAAGACCTGGAAGGTGCCGTTGGCAAGGCCGCGCCAGATCGCCTCCTGCGCGGAGGCATCGCGCGGCGGAGGGCTACAGCAGAATTTCGCGCCCTCGGCGCCGGGCTTGTCGAGATCCTCCGCCGTCAGGAACAGGTATTGCGGGCATGTCTCGCCGTAGATCTTGAGCCCCCTCGTTTGCGCCGTGCGGATCTCGTCGGTCGCCTCGATCGTCGAGACGTGCACGATCAGAATCGGCACGTCCGCGAGGCTCGCGAGTTGGATCACGCGATGTGTCGCCTCGCCCTCGCCGATCCGGGAGTGGCTCACGGCGTGATACTTGGGCGCGCGATGACCGCGCGCCAGGAGCTGCTCGGAAATCCAACGGATGGCGTCGTGGTTCTCGGCATGCACCATCACCAGCGCGCCCTCGCGCCGCGCGACCGAGAGCACGCTCAGGAACTGATAGTCGTCGATCTTGAGCGCATCGTAGGTCGTGTAGACCTTGAGCGATGTGATGCCCGAGCGGATGAGCGCCGGCAGCTCCTGTCCCAGCACCTGCTCCGTCGGATCGGAGATGATGAGATGGAAGCCGTAGTCGATCACGGCCTTCTCGCGCGCGCGTACGGAGTAATCCTCGACCACCGGGCGGAGCGACATGCCGCGATGCTGTGCCGCGAAGGGCAGCACCGTCGTCGTGCCGCCGAAAGCCGCGGAGACCGTTCCGGTGTAGAAGTCATCCGCCGACATGATCCCGAAGGCGGACCGCTGCTCGATGTGGCAGTGCGCATCGACCCCGCCCGGCAGCACGAGGAGCCCGCTCGCGTCGATCTCGCGCGTGGCGCTGCGCGGCAGCGATGCCCCCAGCGCTACAATGCGCTCGCCCCGAATGCCCACGTCGCAGGCGGTTGCATCCGTTGCGGTCACGACAGTGCCGTTTCGGACGATCAGATCGTAGTCGGCCACCCCACGCTCCTCTTTGCTCGATGCAGACCGGGCAAGGCTAGCATCAATGCGCAGAACTCATAAAGGGACTCGCACCCCGCGTATGCTGGATAGTGATGGGATAACGCGCCGCACGCGGCCTGCATCGAAGCCGATGCGCCTTCGCGTCCATGCTATCGATCAGGTCGCCCACTGGCGCCATGGCTTGAATGCCCTGCAATCCGCGGATTTCCCTCTTGGCGAAAGTCGTGCGAGAGTCCGACGGCCCGCTCTCCCGGAGACGCGCATGAAACTCGATATCTTCCCGCACATATTCCCGCGCGCCTATTTCGACAAGATGGTCGAGGTCGCGCCAGACCGCGGGGCGATCAAGCGCTGGCTCAACATCCCCGTGCTCTACGACCTCGAGGCGCGGCTCCGAATGATGGAGGAGTTCCGCGACTACCGGCAAATTCTCACGCTCTCGCTCCCGGCGATCGAGTTCGTGGCGCCGCCGGATAAATCGCCGGAACTCGCGCGCATCGCCAATGACGGCATGGCCGAGATCGTAGCGATGCGCCCGGACCGCTTCCCTGGCTTCGTCGCCTCGCTCCCGATGAACAACGTACCGGCGGCGCTTGCAGAGATGACGCGCGCGATAGAGCAGCTCGGCGCATGCGGCGTGCAGATCTTCACGAACGTGCAGGGACGTCCGCTCGACGACCCCGACTTCGCGCCCATCTTCGAGCGCATGCACGCCTACGACCTGCCGATCTGGATGCATCCGACGCGCGGGCCCGGCATGTCCGACTATTCCACCGAGAAGAAATCGCGCTACGAGATCTGGTGGCTCTTCGGTTGGCCTTATGAGACCAGCGCCGCCATGGCGCGGATGGTGTTCTCGGGCTTCTTCGACCGATGGCCGCGGCTCAAGATCATCACGCACCACATGGGTGCGATGGCGCCGTTCTTCGAGGCGCGGATCGCGCTCGGCATGGACCAGATGGGAACACGCACCTCCGACGAGGACTTGACGGGACTCGTGAAGCGGATGAACGCGCGCGGGCGCCGCCCCGTCGACTATTTCCGCATGTTCTACAACGACACCGCGGTCAACGGCTCGCGCTCGGCGATCCGCTGCGGCCTCGACTTCTTTGGGATCGACCGTTGTCTCTTCGGCACGGACTGCCCCTTCGATCCCGAGGGCGGGCCGGTCTTCATCCGCGAGACCATCAAGGCGATCGATGGGCTTGAGCTTTCGCCCACCGATCGCGGCAAGCTCTATCTCGGCAACGCGCAAGAGATGTTGCGCTTGCCACGGACCTAGGGAGAGAAGCCATGCCCGTGCAAGCGCTCGGATATGTCGGATTCGCCGGCAAGGACCTCGGGGAATGGGCGGAGTACGGCACGCGCTTTCTCGGCCTTCAGCTCGGCGAGCGCCGCCCGTCGAGCATCGCCTTCCGCATGGACGAGCGCGCGCGGCGTATTTTCGTCCGCTCCGACGACGGCCCTCCCATCCTCGGCTGGGAGGTCGCGGGCGCGGATGAGCTTGCGAGGCTCGCGGGGCAGATCGAGCGCGCGAGTATCGCGGTGAGGCACGGCGAGCGCGCCCTCGCGGAGGAGCGCGGGGTGTCCGACCTCATCGTGCTGGAGGATCCCCTCCGCAATCGCATCGAGATTTTCCACGGTGCCGCCGCGGCGCATGAGCCCTTCCGCCCAGGCAGACCGATCTCCGGCTTTCGCACCGGCGCGCTCGGCCTGGGACATGCGGTGCTGACGGTGGAGCGCGCCGAGAGTGTGCTGCCTTTTTATCGGGATGTGCTCGGCTTTCATCTCACGGATTGGTCGACGCGGCCGTTCCGGGCGCAATTCCTGCACGTGAACCCGCGCCACCACAGCCTCGCCATGATCGAGACCGGCAGGAACGGCTTTCATCACCTGATGATCGAGCATTTCATGCTCGACGATGTCGGCCAGGCCTATGACCTCGCGCTCGGCGTCGAAGATCGCGTCGCCGTCACCCTCGGCCGCCATGCCAACGATCTCATGACCTCCTTCTACGCCCGCTCGCCCTCGGGCTTCCTCGTGGAGTGCGGCTGGGGCGGCCGCACCATCGATCCCGCGCGGTGGCAGGCGCACGAGGCGACGGCGGGCCCAAGCCTCTGGGGCCACGAGCGCAATTGGCTCTCGGCTGAGGCACGTGCCGAAGCCCGAGCGCTCCGCCTCAAGGCCGCAGCCGATGGCTTGCGCGAACCTGTGCGGGTGCTGCCGGGGAATTACGAGGTCGCGGGGTAGCGCCGTCTATCGGTCGATTTCACTTGGGTGGCGTCATGTCCGGAGCAAGTCAGGAGCAAGTCCGGCCATGACGGTGAGCGAATGCGATGCCTAAGGCGGCGAACCGCCGGCATACGCGATTGCGAGCACCTCGATCTCCTCGCGGCCTGCGGGAGTCGCAAATTCGACACTGTCGCCGACGCGCGCCTTCAGGAGCGCGCGGGCGATGGGAGCGACCCAGCTAACGCGGGCAGGGCCGTGCTCGGTCTCGTCGATACCGACGA
>DATJVP010000184.1:0-5430 GCA_035581425.1 Allostellaceae bacterium
CTCGCCGCCGCTGCGATTGAGCGCCGGCGTAGTCTTGAGCGAGAGCTTGCGATCGGCGGCCACGAGCTTCAGCGGTGCGCCGGCATTGACCGCGGCAGCGATCTCCTTGATCTCCGCGGTGACTCGCTGCACGCGCTGATCCTGCTGCCAGGCGGCGAGCACCTGATCGCGGACCTCCGGGAGGGGCCGCACCGCGCTCGGCGTCAGATTGTCGAGATGCAGCACGTAGAAGCCCCCGTCCGCGGTATCGACGACGTCGCTGAGCTGGCCCGGCTCGGTGTTGAAGGCGGCGCCGAGGATCTCGCCGGAGGGCGGCGGCAGCACGATCGTGCCGCCGGTGATGGTGTGGCCGGTCTGGTCGATCTCCTTGACCTTGACGAGCTTGAGGTTGAGCTCGGCCGCGACGGCGTCGAGATCCTTGCCGCTCGCGAGCGTGTCCTTGACCTTGTTGATCATGTCGCCCATGTCGCGCTCCGCGCGCTCGCGGGCGATCTCAGCGGCGATCGCGGGCTTGACGGCATCGAAGGGCTTGGTCGTCGCGGGCTCGATCGCGACCACGTGCAGGATGTGCCAGCCGAAGCCCGTCTTGATGGGATCGCTGATGCCGTCGGGCCCGAGATTGAAGGCGGTATCCGCGAGCTCCGCGGGCAGGTCCGGCTTGGCGACGGTGCCGAGGTCGGTAGGGCCGGCATCCATTTTCGCGATCTGCTTCGCAACGGTCGCGAAGGTCTTGCCGCCGCGGAGCGCGCTCAGCGCCTGGTCCGCGGTTGCCTGATCGGCCACCAGAATTTGCTCGACGTGGCGACGCTCCGGCGTCTGGAATTCGTCGATCCGCTTCTGGTACTCGTCCCTGACCTCATCGTCGGAGACTTTGCTGGCGTCGGCGAGGTCGTCGAGCTTCAGATAGGCGATCGTGAAGCTGCGAAGCTCGGGCGCCCGGAACTGATCCGCATGCTTGTCGTGGAACTCCGAGAGATCGGTTTCGCTGGGCTCGCCGATATCCGTGATCGAGGCGTAGGGGATGAAGACGGTGTCGGCGATGCGGCGCTCGGCCCTGATGCGGTAGAGCGTGTCGGCGAGCGGCTTCGGCCCCAGGACCCCGTCGGTGACGGCGCCGAGGAGCTCCTCGCGCAAGATCTCCGCGCGGAGCTGCGCGTAGTACTGCGCTTCCGACATCCGGTTGGCCTGCAAATACTGCCGGAAGAGCGCGGGCTCGAATTTGCCGGACGGGCCGCGGAAGGCTGCATTCTCGACGATGAGCTTCAGTAGGGTGTCGTCGGCAACCGCCAGGCGAAGCCGAGCGGCCTCCTGGTTCACGAGCTCGGTGCCGATGAGGACGTTGAGCTGTTGGTCGACGATGCCGAATTGCTTCGCCTGCTCCATGTTGAAACTGGCGCCGAAGATCCGCTGCATGCGCTGGACTTCCTCGCCGACGGACTGCTTCAGCCGCTCGGCGGGAATGGCCGTGCCGCCGACGCGCACGACGGTCGTGTCCGTCGTCGAGCGTATCAGCACGTCACCGATGCCCCACATTCCGAAGCCGATAATCAAGATCGCGAACAGGATCTTGACGATGAGGGAGCCGGCCTTCGAGCGTATCGCTTGCAGCATGTTTCGGGGGCTGTTTTGGAAGCGGGCCCGGATGATAGTGACCGGCCACCCCCCTCGCAACCCGCAAAAATCTGGGCTGCCGGGAAGGCTGGCCTCCACCGTCGCCCCCGTGCTAGAGCGAGCGGAAGGCCTCGATGAGGAGAGCGGATTGCGCAAGCTCGTTGCGGGAAACTGGAAGATGAACGGCCTCAAGGCCGAGGGGCTGACGCTTGCCCGCGCCCTGGTCGCGCGTGCCGCGGCCGGCGATCCCCCGGATTGCGCCTTGGCGGTCTTTCCGCCCGCGACGCTCCTGATGCCCGTCGCCGAGACGCTCCGCGGCAGCGGCATCGCGCTGGGCGCGCAGGATTGCCACGCCGAAGCGAGCGGCGCTCATACCGGCGATGTCGCGGCGCCCATGCTGAAAGATGCGGGCTGCGCCTACGTGATCGTCGGGCACTCCGAGCGCCGCATCGCGCATGGCGAGAGCGATGCCGAGGTGTGCGCGAAGGCTACGGCTGCGCGGCGGGCAGGGCTCATACCCGTCCTCTGCATCGGCGAGAGCCTCGCCGAGCGCGAGCGCGGCGCGGAGCTCGAAGTTGTCGCACGTCAGCTCGAGGGCTCACTGCCCGAAGGCCTCGCGGCGGGCGAGATCGTCGTCGCCTATGAGCCCGTCTGGGCGATCGGCACCGGACGGACACCGACCGCGGAGCAGGTCGGCGCGATGCACGCGCACATCCGGCGGAGGCTTACCGCCGCGATCAAGGCGGGCGCGGAGGCGCCCATCCTCTATGGCGGCTCGGTCAAGGCGGGGAATGCGCGCGAGCTGCTATCCGTCGCCAATGTCAATGGCGCGCTCGTCGGTGGAGCGAGCCTCAATGCGGCCGAATTCTGGGCGATCGCGCAAAGCTGTCCCTGAGCACGTCTAAATCGGCGTTAATTTCCGCGGGAGGGAGCGCAACCGAGCCCGGAGATACCCCTCGAAACGAGGCACTAAGCACTAGCCTTTGCGGGGCGAACCCATTACAAAGCGGCTTCCCATCCGTCCCGCCCCATCGTTAATCCATGCAAACCGTTCTGCTCGTCATTCATCTCATGCTCGCGATCGCACTGATCGGCACCGTCCTCCTGCAGAAAAGCGAGGGCGGCGCGCTTGGCATGGGCGGCGGCGGGATGTCCGGATTCATGACGGGGCGCTCGACCGCGAACCTCCTCACACGCACGACCGCCATCCTCGCGGGACTTTTCTTCCTGACGAGCGTGCTTCTGGTGGTTCTCGCCGCCCATCGGGGCGAAGGAACATTGCCGATCGATCGGGCGGTGCCGGTCCAGTCCAATCAGACGGCACCGGCACCGGCACCGACACCGGCGACGCCGCCTGTCAATCCTGCGGCACCGCCGGCCCCTGCATCGGGCCAGCCTGCGACGCCGCCCGCGGGGGGCACAGCCGCACCGCCGGCTCCTGCGACCGCACCGGCTCCCGCCGAGCCGAGCGCACCGGTCTCGAAATAGCACCCCACTAGCGACTCGCCGGCTTTCGCAGGCTTCCCGGGCGACCTCGCAGCGTGGTCTCGCTGTTGGGCGCGGCAGTCTCAATGGGGTCCCGCTGACGAGAGCCAGGAGAATCAAGGGTTCCCCGCAGCGCATAGCTGGGGTCCGCGGCCGCGGTTGTGTCAGGCCCCCAGCTTCCTATAAACTGAAGTTCCATGACGCGGTTCATCTTCATTACCGGCGGCGTGGTCTCCTCACTGGGCAAGGGTTTATCGGCGGCTTCCTTGGGCGCGCTGCTGCAGGCGCGCGGATTCAAGGTGCGCCTGCGGAAATTCGACCCCTATCTCAACGTGGATCCCGGGACGATGAGTCCCTATCAGCACGGCGAGGTCTACGTCACCGACGATGGTGCGGAGACCGATCTCGATCTCGGCCATTACGAGCGCTACACCGGGATCGCAGCGCGCCGTAGCGACAGCGTCACCACCGGCCGCATCTATTCGACCGTGATCGCGCGCGAGCGTCGCGGCGAATATCTCGGCGCCACCGTGCAGGTGATCCCCCACGTCACCGACGCGATCAAGGAGTTCATCCAGGCGGATCTCTCGGGCGAGGACTTCGTGCTCTGCGAGGTCGGCGGTACCGTCGGCGACATCGAGAGCCTGCCGTTCCTGGAAGCGATCCGCCAGCTCGGCAACGAGCTCGGCCGCGAGCGCGCCCTCTACGTCCACCTGACGCTCGTGCCTTGGATCCCCTCAGCAGGCGAGCTCAAGACCAAGCCCACGCAGCACTCCGTGAAGGAGCTTCTCGGCCTCGGCATCCAACCGGATATCCTGCTCTGCCGCTGCGACCGGCCCATTCCCGAGGGCGCCCGCAAGAAGATCGCGCTCTTCTGCAATCTCCGGGAATCCCGCGTCATCCCCGCGCTCGACGTCGACACGATCTACGATGTGCCCAACGCCTATCACGCCGAGGGCTTCGACCGCGAGGTCTGCGCGCATTTCGGGATCGCCGCGCCGGAGCCGGATCTCCAGCGCTGGCAGGCGATTGTTGGGCCGATCCGCAAACCGGAAGGCGAGGTCAACATTGCCGTCGTCGGCAAATACACGCACCTGAAGGACAGCTACAAGTCGCTCGCGGAAGCGCTCTCGCATGGCGGGATCGCCAACAACATGCGCGTCAACCTCAACTGGATCGACAGCGAGATCTTCGAGCGCGAGGACACCGTGCAGCACCTCGAGGGCGTGCACGGCATCCTCGTCCCCGGTGGGTTCGGCGAGCGGGGCGCGGAGGGCAAGATCCAGGCGGCGCGCTTCGCGCGTGAGCGCAAGGTGCCTTATTTCGGAATCTGCTTCGGGATGCAAATGGCGGTGATCGAGGCCGCGCGCGACCTCGCGGATTTGCCCGGCGCCAATTCCACGGAATTCGGACCCTGCCAGGATGCCGTGATCGGCCTCATGACGGAGTGGATGCGCGGCAACGTGCTGGAGAAGCGCCGGGCCGGCGGCGATCTCGGCGGCACCATGCGTCTCGGCGCTTACGAGGCCGTGCTCGCGGAAGGAAGCCGTGTCGCGGAGATCTACGGCAAGACCCGCATCAGCGAGCGCCACCGCCACCGCTACGAGGTCAACATCAACTACAAGGATCGGCTCGAATCCGTGGGCCTGCGCTTCTCCGGCATGTCGCCGGACGGCGAGCTCCCGGAAATCGTGGAGATCCCCGAGCATCCCTGGTTCATTGGCGTCCAGTACCACCCCGAGCTCAAGAGCAAGCCCTTCGAGCCGCACCCGCTCTTCACCGATTTCATCCGCGCGGCGCGGGACCAGAGCCGGTTGGTGTAACGTCTTCTACTGTGCCGGCTCGCAGGGAAAGGCCACCCAGAGCGCGTCGCGCAACACCATGCCCGCGGGCTCGTCCACGCTGGTCCGGGGCAGGCGCTCGAACTGGCGAGTGAAAGCGAGGATCACGAGATCGGTGTCGGTGTCCTCCGCGAGGCAGAAGAACGGCTTCTCGGAGTGCATGTCGGCATCGCGTTGCACGCCCTCGAGGAAGCCCTGCACGAAGCTACGGCAAGCGGTCAGGAAACCGGCCTCCGTCGTCGTGCACATCGCATAGAGCACGCGGCCCGTGAGCGCGGGCTCGATGCCCGGCTGCGCGGCTGCCGGCGCTGCGGCGAGCGCGCAGGCGAGCGATAAAGCGGTCGCGCTGTGTCCCAGAGTGGACCGCGCAGCGGTCACAGCCGCTGCAGCAAGCGGATGAGATTTACCGCCAGCAGAACGATCAACACCGAAAGAAGCGCGGCAGTGCCTTCCATAGCGTGCTCCTTCGTCGGTCCTTGGGTTACGGGGGCAG
>DATJVP010000185.1:0-13124 GCA_035581425.1 Allostellaceae bacterium
CAAGGCCAAGACCGGCCTTCCCGCCGCCATCAACACCAGCTTCAACGTGCATGAGGAGCCCATCATCAACACCCCCGAGGAGGCCGCAGAAGCCCTCGTCGACAACCGCGTCGACTACCTCCTCACGGAGGACGGCGTCTATGGCGTCAGGGGACGCGACGCATCCGCGGGCGGCGTGAAGAACGCCTAGCTCGCCCGCGGGGCAGTCAGCGGAGGTCGATCGCCCGAAATGCTCTTCAACAGCCTGCCATTCCTGCTGGGCTTTCTGCCACCGACGCTCCTAGGCTATTGGCTCCTGCGCGACCATGCGAGCGCGCGGCTCTGGTTCCTGCTCATCGCCTCGCTCGTCTTCTACGGCTACTGGGATTGGCGCTTCACGCCGCTGCTCGTTGCCTCGATCGTCTGCAACTGGCTTGCGGCCGAGTTTTTCTTTCGCCGAGCCTCGCGCGGGATACTCGTGGCGGCGATCGCCGGCAACTTGCTCTGCCTCGCGCTCTTCAAGTATCTCGGCTTCTTCGAGGAGACCTTTGCCGGATTGACGGGATGGCAGGGCGAAATCCTGCGCCTGGCGCTCCCGCTCGGCATCAGCTTCTTCACCTTCCATCACATCATCTATCTCGCCGATCTCCTGCGCGGCACAGCGCCGCGTTACCGTTTCCTCGACTATTCGCTCTACATCGCGCTGTTTCCGCAGATTCTCGCGGGCCCGCTCGTCCGCCACAGCGAGATCATCCATCAATTCCCGGCGCCGCCGCACCGTCCGGGCTGGGAGCGCCGCTTCGCGCAGGGGATCGCGCTCTTCCTCATCGGCCTCGCCAAGAAGGTCCTGCTCGCCGATGCGCTCTCTGCCACGGCGGACCCCATTTTCGCCAAGGCGGCGCAGGCGAGCATCGGGACGGGCGAGGCCTGGACCGGCGCTCTCGCCTTCCCGCTGCAGATCTATTTCGATTTCTCCGGCTATTCCGACATGGCGATCGGGCTATCGGCCATGCTCGGACTGACACTCCCCGTCAATTTCAACGCCCCCTACCGCGCGACGAGCCTGCGCGAGTTCTGGCGCCGCTGGCACATGACCCTTTCGCGCTTCCTGCGGGACTATCTCTACATCCCTCTTGGCGGCAACCGGCACGGGCTCGCGACGCAGATCGCGGCACTGATGGCCACCATGGCGCTCGGAGGACTTTGGCACGGAGCCGGCTGGACCTTCGTCATCTGGGGCACGCTGCACGGGCTCGGCCTCGCCGCGGGCGTGCTCTGGCGCAGAGGACTGCCGCCCTTGCCCGCGCCGGTCGGCTGGGCGCTGCTGATGGTTTTCCTGCTGGTGACTTGGGTCTTCTTCCGAGCGCCGTCGCTTGCCGCCGCCGGCAATGTCTTCGCCGCGATGCTCGGAAATGGCGCGCCGGGGCCGGTGCTGGGGCTGCGCAGCATCGGGCTCGCCGCCGCGGTGGTCTTTCTCGCTCCAACGAGCCAATCGCTCGCCGCACGCATCCAGCCCTACGCCTGGCTCGCGCCCTCCGCCGCGCTCGCGACGGTGCTGCTGCTGCTGAAACTCGGCGACGGTCCCGCCTATGAATTCATCTATTTCCGATTCTGAGCGCGAGGGCCTCGCTTGGCGCCGCTGGCTCCGTCGCTATGCGGCATTTACGGCTGCGATCGCCCTCGTCCTCGCGGCAGCGATCCTCGCCCTCGACCCCTACGACACCGGCCGTTTCGCCGTCTTCCCGAGCCGCGGAGTGCCGCATTTCGGCCAACGCCTCACCGTCGCGAGCATTGCGCGCTCGCCCGAGATCGACGCCGCCATCATCGGCAATTCGACGGCGCAGCTCATCGATCCCCACCGTATCGGCACCGGCACGGGCCTGCACATGGCCTCGCTGGCCATTCCCGGCACCGGTCCTGCAGAGCAGCTCGCGGTCCTGGGCTGGCTCCTGCGCCGGCATCGAGGACCGGCGCTGCGCGCGCTCGTCATGGGGATCGACGGCTCCTGGTGCGGCAGCGAAAGCGACGTGGCGCCGCTTTTTCCCTTCCCGTTCTGGCTTTACGGCGAAAGCCGGCTCGACTACGCCGCGCGCATGCTGCGCCTCCAGGGCCTCGAGCATGCCTTTCGCAAAGTGAAGTTGCTGCTGGGCACCGCGCCGGCCGAGCAGGATTTCGGCTACGACGATTACGACTCAAACAAGCCCTGGGACGAGGCGGGATTCCGCGTGCGGCTCGCCGAGCGGCGCATTCGCCGCGCGCCGGATCCCGACGCGGAGGCGAATTCGGTGCACGCGCCGATTGCGGAGCTCTCGCATCTCCTGCAATCGCTCCCGCCGCGGGCCGCCGTGGTGCTGGTGCTGCTGCCCGTCCATCGCACGGCGCTGCCTCCGCCCGGTAGCGCCGAGGCTGGGCGGATGGAACGCTGCAATGAGGCGTTCGGCTCGCTCGCCGCCAAGCGGCCGCACACAGCGATCGTCGACTATCTCCACGACGGTGAGATCGCCGACCGCGACGAGAACTTCTGGGATGCCGTGCACTATCGAACGCCCGTCGCCCGTCGCCTGGAGGCCGACATCTCCGCCGCCGCATCGCGCCTCATGGCGGACGAATAGACTGAGCTAATCCGTCGCCTCTGCGCAGGCGAGCGGCTTTCCCTCATAGCCGGGACCACCCGCGAGGAAGCGATCGCGCCACTCCCGAACCTCGCGCCCCTCACGGTCGAGGTACGCGTCGAGATCGGCCGACACGATGCGGCTGCTTCCGGAGCGCAAGGCCGCGACGATCAGGTCTCTCACCCCCGGCGAGAAGTGGTTGTAGTCGCGGAAGTTCCGGAGGTCCCCGCCGATACAGGACATCGTGTCGAAAGCGAAGACCGTGACCTGCGGGCGCGTTGCCGCCCCCGCCGTCAGCAGGCGCAGGACGAGCGATCGGCGCGCAAAATCCACGGGGCCACGCCGTGCGATGTCCATATAGGAGGTCGGCGCGAATACGATGTCGAACCGCGCTTCCGGATGCGCGTCGACGACGGCGAAGATATCGTCTCGAATTGCGCTTTCGATCTGGGAAGCGTTCGTCGGGCGGTCCGCGCCGACGATCGGCGCCCCCGGCACCAGCTCCGCGCGAAGCTTGGCGAGGCTCGCGGGCGAGTTGAACTCGCGGCTCGCCTCCGTGAATTCGCCGGGGGTCATGTAGAGCATCTCGATGTTCGGGACGCCCGCCTGGGTACCTCTGACGATCCGCGTCGAGCTTAAGACGGCATCGTGGTTGAAGAGATAGTGTCGAAAGCCCCACCGCGTTGAGTCCGAATAAAGGTCGGCCGGCATCTGCACCTGCTCCATCCAGAGCGGATCCCAATAGCCCCGATAAACCTCCCAGAAGACGTGACGGACCTTGCCGGTCGCGAGCGCGGATTCCGCCACGAGCGCGAGCGCATCGGCGTTCCCGCCGCGAATGGTGAGGCCCAGCGCACTCCTGCCGCCAAGCGCTGCGCCGATCTCGGTCGGTGGGTAGCCCTCGGACATCGAGGTGCCGATCACGATCGAATCGTACTCGTCGCCGCGGCCGAGATATTGATGGATGAGACCGGCATCCTGGTAGCGATCGTTGCTGATGAAGAGAGCGGTACGCAGGAAAGGTCGATGAAGGACCTGATAGGGGTCGATAGCGAGCACGAGCAGCGCGGGCAGAACAACTGTCGCCGCCACCATCCACAGCACGATCCGGACCATCCGCCTGTGCATAGGTGGGCGCTCAGAAATTGTAATAGATGAACCGGACGATCCGGTTCGGCAGGTAGAGCATGTAGTAGAGCGGCACGATGCTCGCGATGGTCGCGAAGCTCGTCCAGATGAAGGTGGGCTTCCAGCGATACCAGCGCGCACCGTCCTCGCCCATGAGTTGCTGGGTGTTGGGAGCGAGCCAGACCAGCGCCAGGGCCACCGCTATCCAGCTAAATATGTCGATCGTCGTGAGCGCGCCGACATGCTTGTCGGGAGCAACCGCGATCCAAGCCGGGAGCGCGCCGTGCTGAGCAAGCCAAGCTCCGGTCTTCTCGCTGACGAGCACGCCATTGCCGCCAACGAGCCCGTGGAAGATGTTTCCGGCACTCGCGAGGCTGTCGGCGCGGAAGAGCACCCAGGCGAGCGCCACAACCATGAAGGTGAGCGCACCTGCGCCGAGCCGCGCGAAATATCCGCCCTCCTGCCGCCACCCCAGCATCGCCTTGATCCCGCGCCAGAGGTGGTTGAGGCAGAGATAGACGCCGTGCAGAGTGCCCCAGATGACGAAGGTCCAGCCGGCACCGTGCCAAAGCCCGCCCAGCAACATCGTGATCATGAGATTGACGTAGCGCCGCACCGGGCCTTTGCGGTTCCCGCCGAGCGGCACGTAGAGGTATTCACGCAAGAAGCGCGAGAGTGTGATGTGCCAGCGCCGCCAGAATTCGACGATGTTCACGGCCTTGTATGGTGAGGCGAAGTTGAGCGGAAGCTTGACGCCGAACATGAGGCCGAGCCCAACGGCCATGTCGGAATAGCCGGAGAAGTCGAAATAGAGCTGCATGGTGTAGCCGAGACAGGCGGCCCAGGCCTCGAGGAAGGTCACGAGCTGTCCAGCCTTCGCCGCGGCGTAGACGGGATCGATCTTGGCAGCGATCGTGTCTGCGATCACGACCTTCTTGAAGAGCCCGATGCTGAACCAGGTGAGGCCGAAGGCGAGATCCTGCCAGAGGTCCTCGCGTCGCATGAATTTGCGGAACTGCGGCATGAGTTCGCTGTGGTGGACGATCGGTCCCGCGATCAGATGCGGAAAGAACGTCACGAAGAGCGCAAAATCGCTGAAGCGCGCATCCTTCACCAGGCCGCGCCAGGAATCCACGAGATAGGCGATCTGGGTGAAGGTGTAGAACGAGATCGCCAGCGGCAACACGATCTCCGGGCGCGCGATCCCGAATCCGAAGGCATCGTCGAGGCTGCCGATGAAAAAGTCCGTGTATTTGAAGAAGGCGAGGCACCCGAGATTGAGCGCGACGCCGAGGATGAGCCAACCTCGCGACGCGCCGGCGGCTTGGAGGCGCAGGCCGATCGCGTAATTCACGCCGATCGAGGCCCCGAGCAGCAGAAGATAGACCGGCCGCCACCACGCGTAGAACACGATCGAGGCGATCAGCAGGACGAGGAGAGAGGCCTCGATCGAGCGGCGATGGACGTAGGCGAAGAGGAGGAATACGGCCGGCAGAAACAGCAGGACGAAGACGACCGAATTGAAGAGCATTCCCTCAGGATTCCCTGCCTGACAGCCCCGCTCGCGCCCTCTCCAGGGTTCGCCGTGTCAACGGAATCCCTCTTGGGCCACGCCCGATGCTAACGCCAGGTTCCGACGACCTCAACCGCTCAAGACGAGGCAGTGGGCGCAGCCGCGTGTCTACCCGGATGCACGGCGCCACAACTCCGGCATCGACGCTTCGCCTGGCTCCCATAGAAATCGTCGAAGAGCGGCGGGAGGTCGTCGACGAGGCTCTGAAGCTGAACCTCGACGCGGTGGACCAGCGCGCTGCAAACGAGGCAATACCACTCGAAGCCGTCGAGCATTCCCGCAGGGCGGTGACGCTCGATCACGAGACCGATGCTTCCGGGGATCGGTCGCTGCGGCGAGTGGCGGAGATGCGGCGGGAGCAGGAATATCTCGCCCTCGCGGATGGGGAGATCTCGCGGCCTGCCGTCCTCCATCAAGCGCAAGGTCATATCGCCGCGGAGCTGGTAGAAGAATTCCTCGAGTGGATCGTCGTGATAGTCGGTGCGCGCGTTGGGCCCGCCGACGACGGTGACGATGAAGTCCCGGCCGGGCCAAATCTGCGCATTGCCGACGGGCGGCTGCAGCAGATGCCGGTGCTCCTCGATCCAACCCGCGAGATTGAGCGGCGGCGACGGGAGACTCATGGGGTCGTCTCCAATTGGTCCACAGTGCGGTCGCAGCAGTGATAGCATGACCGGAGCCGGAGGTGCCGCGGAATGCTCTACATCATCTATCAAGAGGACAAGGAGGGCGCCGAGGCGATCCGCGCCGCCGCCAAGGAGAGTCACCTCGCTTATCTCGGTCGGCACCGAGACATCCTCGTCCTAGGCGGCGCCCTTCTCGCCGACGACGGAGTGAAGCGCCTCGGGAGCTGCCTCATCATCAACGTCCCCGACCGCGCCGCCGCCGAAGCCTTCTCGTCCGAGGAGCCCTTCCGCAAGGCCGGACTCTTCAGGAGTGTGAAGATTACGCGCATGCGCCGCGGCCAATGGAACCCGGCGGCCGCTCCGCGGACCGCCGAGGGCAGCTAGGACTGGACGCCCTATCTGGACCAGGGTGCCGTCAGGAAGTTGTCGGGATTCTCCGTCACGACGAGGTGATTGGCATCGACGATTTTCAAGGCGACAGTCCCCGAGCCCCGAGTCGGACCTTGGGGAACGTCGACCCATCGCACGCGGACGATATTCCCCACCACGAAGCCGCTGGCGACGTTCGTCCAGGCCGGCTGCGTCGCGGATGGCGTTCCGTACCACCAGATTTCCGACGCGATCTGACGCACGTAGAAGGTGGCCCCCGTCGAGGTATGCCACACGCCCGTGAGCTCCGAGAATTGCGCCCGGGCGATGCCCGGCCATGCCGAGATGACGGCCAGCGCGACTATGACCAATATGCTCTTCCGCATGATGCCCCCTCTGATTGCCGGTCGAGCTGTCTCGACAGGCTCCGCGAAATGAATTCGGCGAAGTTCGTGCCTACACCAATCGATGGTACGCGACGGGCGTTGTGGGTGTCGACGCCTGATCCGGATCGTGCCAATGGCCCAGTTTGGTCCTATCGTGAAAACGGATCTTCCTCGCCAATGGGTAAAGGATCATGGATATCCGGGGCAAAGCTGCGCTCGTGACCGGAGCCAATCGGGGTCTCGGACGCGCGTTTGCCGAGGCGCTGCTCGATGCTGGTGCGGCGAAGGTCTACGCCGGCGCCCGCGACCCATCGACGGTGCGCGATTTGCGTCTCACACCTGTTCGGCTCGACGTGACTTCGGCGCGCGACGTCTCGGCCGCGGCGGAAGCCTGCGCCGATGTTGAGATCCTTATCAACAATGCAGGCGCCATGTTCGCGACGCCGGTCCTCGCTGCGAATTCCGAGGAAGTGCTGCGCCGGGAGATGGAGGTCAACGTATTCGGGCTGCTCGCGATGGCAAAATCATTTGCACCGGTACTCGCGCGCAACGGCGGCGGCACACTCGTCAACATGCTCTCGGTCGTGAGTTGGTATGTTTACCCCTTCAACTCGACCTACTGCGCCACCAAGCATGCGGCGCTCGCGATCACCGACGGCCTCCGGATCCAGCTCAGGGGACAAGGTACCCGCGTGATCGCGGTCTACGCGGGCCTCATCGACACGGATATGGGATCGGCGCTGTCCACCGGTCCGAAAACCTCACCGCAGCAGGTCGCAGTCGAGACAGTCGAGGGGATTCGCTCCGGCCTGGAGCATGTCGTGGCCGACGAGAGCGCCGCGAGCTTATGGAAAGCAACCCGCCAGGACTTGATCAAGAAGCACGCGGACATGCAGGCCCGCTGGGACCAGCAAATGGCTGCGGGCGGCACGTCGGTCTGAAGGCGTTTGTCGCGGAACGCTTTCGGTGTGCAACGGAGGCGCACGAGATTAAGATTTAGGTCAGGTCCACAAATGGCGACGACTTTTCGGGAGTCTCATGATGAAGGCGTTTGTGATTGCCACCGAGACCGTCAAGGACGAGGCCATGTTTGCGGACTACCGGAAGGAAGTCCTGGCAACCTTTGAACCCTTCGGCGGGCGATTCATCGTGCGCGGGGGCAGCCTCACGACACTTGAAGGCGAGTGGCGACATCCACGCCTCGTCGTCATCGAGTTCCCTTCTCGTGCGGCGGCCGAGGGTTGGTATAAATCTGCCGCGTATCAAAAGATAATCCCCCTTCGACACAAGAGCACGAGCGGCGATCTGATCATTGTCGACGGCGTCGCCTCGTCATGAGTCAATCCGAGAGGCACATGCGCGCATCTCCGGTTCGCTGGTCCGCGCATCGCCAAGCCTGCGCGGGCATCATGTAAAGCGAAAAAGCCCCGACTTGCAGGGGCTTTCCCCGAAATGGCGGAGGGGGATTCGACCAAATCGCTCGGAAACCCGCATAAAACCTGCACTTCTGACATCTCGTATCGGGTCGCTTTGCACTACCTGTTTGGACTTTCGGCAACGGCTGAGGCAACCGAGAATGTCAGCGCGGACATCAGTCACACTTAGAGGTCCGTCCGCTCCTCCGACACAGCGCGCCGCTTCTCCATGTTGAAGCGTCCCGCGTAGATCGGTCGGCCACCAGTGGTCGGGCCTGGGTACTGCACGATCAGTATGTCGCCGCCCGTCTTCGTCTCGAATTTGCCCTCAAAATGCGGATCGGGGTGGAAGATCATCGTGCCTGGGCCGTAGACCTTGTCGTCGATCTTGAACTCGCCCGACAGGATGTACCAGACCTGGGCAAAGTCGTGCATGTGCAGCGGATGATGCGCGCCGGGTTCCAGTCGAAGGATGCCCGCATTCGGTTCAGTCGGACGTTCGGGCCTCGGATGGAACAGCATCTTCCCGGTCTCACCGGGCCACCGGATCGTCTCCCACTCGATGTCGTCGATGTGACGAGCCTCGTAAGGCAGATGGCTTGACTTTCGCGGCTGCTGGTTCTGCGTCTCTGCCATGCGGTCTCCCCTTGTCCGAAGAGCAGTGAACCTCGAGCCCGAGATGATACCGGAGCGCGCGGCTCAACGACAAGCGACCCACTACAAATGTCGCCGCACCTTCGCGGCATCTCTAGAGAAGTTTCGGGTCACACCGGGGCTCTTCGCTTTCGACGCTCAGAAGCAACGCGCCCCAGGCCGAACCGCTTGACGATGCCTCCGAGGCGATCATGTCGGAGGCCGTGCAGAAGAGCTCGACCGAGGTCGGCGTAGCTTGCGAGCGTTGAGGATGCCGGAGGCCCTTGTCTTGATGATCCACCGCGCCACTACTGCCGCGACAAGCGATATATCGAGGGGGGATTTTCCCGGCCGATTTGCCGCGCGAGGTCTAGCGGTAGCGCATCCATGATTCGACGAGCGTTGTCGATGCGATCCAGCCCAAGGTCGTAGAACTGATCACTGCCGATCACAAACCGGTCGGGAAACTCGCGCAACATAACAAGCCATTCGGATTTCAAACGCCCACTCGCATCGAGCGGCGCGGTCCCCGCATTACCGATACTGTCCGACTTCAAGGTCATAAAAAGATTTGGGTGCCTCCGCAGCAGCGTCTGCATGAGTTGCACGCTGCGCTGGCCCGTACGGTCCCAGCCGGCATGCAGCCAGACAATGCGCGCGCTTCGGTTGGAACCGAGCAATCGCTCGAAGGCCGAGATGTTCTCCGCCTGGCCGCTCTCTGCCGTGATCGCCTCCATGTGGAGACCGATCGGCATCTTGAAGCGAGCTGCGATTTCGGCGAGCGTCAGAAGCAGCGGGTGATCCGCCGGGGATGTTTGATGGCTGTGGCCGCCGGTCATGCGTTTGCCGGAAGCAAGGACCTCGGCACCAAGCTCGGCGAAAGCGGCGGCGCCAGCCTGGGCAATTGCCACCGCGGCTGCGCGGAAGCGCTCCACCCGCTGCGGCGGGATGTCGTTGGCCGGTGTGTTCTGGAGTATCGGGTTAAGTACTTCCCCGCCAGCTGCAAAGGCAAACCTCGTGGGCGCTTGCCGCACGATCTCGGTCAGTTCGGCGGGGCCGTAGGTGTCGGTCCGATTGGGGGCGCCGGTCGTTGGCGGCGGGGAAAGCACCGTACGAGTGATCCCGCGTGCATCCATCGCAGAGAGCAAGCTGGTAGCGCTGGGCATCCGGCTTGCGCGGAGATTAACTACCCGATGGGCATGCATATCCGCAAAGGGCGCTTGAGGTTCCGCTGCCGAACGCCGAACCGCAACAACCATCGGCAAGGCGACGGCGGCGGCTGCTAGGAGAGACCGACGGGCGACATCGTGCTGCATGGCAACGGCGCGCAAAGCTGCGGAGACTGTTTACGGTGACCGGCATCCAACGTGGCCAGTGAGCGTGAGACTCATCAGCGCTATGGTGGCGAGCAACCGTCCAGCGTGGCTCAGAGAGGGTGTCTGAACGGTGCGCCAAGACCCGCCAGCACGGTCGGTACCGACGGATTTAGCGCTTTAAGTGTAGGTATGAACGTGGGTACGGAGGTGCGGGTTAACAGGAAATCCCGTAATCACGGGCGAAATAGCAAGAGACTGGCGGAGGGAGGGGGATTCGAACCCCCGATAGGGCTTTAGGGCCCTATAACGGTTTAGCAAACCGCCGCCTTCAGCCACTCGGCCACCCCTCCGCGGGGACACGGCGTATGCACTGCTCCTTGTATAGAGTGAGAAATTCCCCGTCAACGCAACTCGCCCCCAAGACGCGCCGTCGAGAACGAGCTATGAAATTGGCACCCGATCAGCACCGGGCGCCAAGATCACGGCCCTACTCGGCGCCGCACATCGCCACGCCTATCATGACGAAGGACGCTGCGTTCCAAGATCACCGCCGCCCAGGTCCGCGAGATTGCCGACGCATCGGAGGCATGGCAGCGGGAGCAATCAGCGCGGCTCGGCGTCGATTTCTGCGCCACCCCAGCTGAGGGCTGCAATGGAAATGGCTCAGCTCGCGTAATTGGTACAACGGTCGCAATTCATGCCGATACGCTGTGGCGCTGGTCGAGTTAGGCGCGCTGGCGGCCTTGATTCCGGGCTTTGCCAGGGTCAGGATCGGAGAGTGTTCGCACATTGAGAAGGGGAGACTTGCAATGGCGGACTTTCGCAGCAATTGCCGCGCGATATGTGCTGGGATCGGCGCGATCGTGGGCTTGGCTATAGGAGCCGTAGTCACTAAGTCGCCCGAGGGAGCCGCTGCCGGCGCAGTGGTCGGTGGCGTCCTCGGATACGCCTACGGCGCGTGGAAATGTCCGGCGACCTGACGCATTCGGCCCGGCTTCGGCGGCGGCTTTTTTGGTGCTGTTCGTTCTCGGTCGAGAGTGCCCGAATTTAAGGGGCCGGTGTCCCAATCTTATATGCGGCCCCGATCTCTGCTGCGCGCTTCAGCCAAAATTGGACCATCACATGATAGCGGTAGCGGTCCGCAGGGAGCGCGATGTCTTCGAGGGCGCGATACCTCGCTGCCATCTCATGTGCTTCAGCCGCTGTACCAGCCATAGAAACCGCTCCGCTCGGGTACGCGCAGGCGCAACCCTACGCCAATCGAAGACATGGAGGCGTGGTCTTGGCAAGATTCGGAATGTACTCAGTGTTGCTGAAATGGACGGTGACTGTGCACCTCCCGGAGGCGGCCAGACCTTTCTGCGGAGAACATTGGTCATAGCCGCCCCGAGTTCATGGCAAAGCGCGGGAAGGTTGCGGCTCATATTCTTCCAAGGGGCGAGCTCGGAGATCTGGTATTCTCGCGGCTCGGAGAAGACGCTCGCGGAGGTAACCGAGTGACGCGGCGGCGTGATCTCCTCGTGGGGCTCGGGATCGCGATGGCCGGTCGCACGGCCATCGCGCAGGTGGCTGGGCAGCAACCGGTCCTCGGAACACGCCGGCTTGCGGCCTGGATCGCGGACTCCGACAACGGTCGGTCCGATTTCAAGATCTTCCTTGCGCGTCTTTCCGAACTTGGTTGGCAGCAAGGCCGCAACCTCGAAGTGGCCGTGCGCCAATGGAATGGCAATGTCACGGCGATGCGGGCTCAAGCGGACGAGCTGCTGGCGTGGCGACCCGACGTGGTCCTGGCGGAAAGCAATCCGGCCCTCGCAATCCTGCGGGCGAAGATCGGTCTTGTTCCGACGGTATTCGTCGCGGTCGCCGATCCCGTCGGTAGCGGTCTCATTGAGAATTTGGCGCGTCCGGGCGGGAACATTACAGGCTTCACCAATTTCGAGCCCAGCATGGGCGGCAAGTGGTTGGAAGTACTAAAGGAGACAGTTCCGGAACTGTCTCGCGTTCTTGTGCTGATGAATGCCGAAACGCCGGTGCACCAGAAGTTGTGGATCAATCTCTCGGGCTCGGCGCCGGCGCAGCATGTGGAGGCGGTCGCAGCGCAAATTCATGATGCGCCCGAGATCGAACATGCTGTCGTCAATTTCGCGATGGGAGGCGGTGGCGTCATTGCGCTACCGCATCCCCTAACTGGGACGCACAGTGCCCTCATTATCCAATTGGCGATCGCCAATCGGATGCCGTCATTGTTCGCCTTTGCCACTTACGTGCAGGCTGGTGCGCTCGTGTCCTATGGCATCAAAACATCGGACGAATTTCGCCGTGCGTCTGACTACGTTGATCGCATCCTGCGCGGCGTCAGCCCGTCGCAGTTGCCAGTTCAAGCGCCAACCGAATTTGATCTCGCGATCAATCTCAAGACGGCGAAGGCGCTGGGTCTCATCATCCCGCAGCAGCTGGTGCTGCAAGCTGACGATGTAATTGAATAGTCAATCGATCGGCTCGACGCCATGCCAGAAAATGGCACATCCCGGAAGTGCCACCTACAACGAGTGGCGAGGTCCGGCCATGGGTTTGAAGCAGACATCGCCAATCCGTCGCGCGGCGTAGTCAAGAGTTCGTAACCTAGCCTCTAGGTGGGCGCCGTGGGATCGAACCACGATTGGCGGAATCAAGATCCGCCGTCCTATCATTAGACGAGCGCCCAATGCGTCGAGGCCTTCGGCCGCCGTGTCGCCGCTCAATGAACGCCTCGCGATCACGGATTAGCTGCTGCTCGAGGTCGCGGACATCCTTCAGCGGGTCTAGATGTGTTTCGTTCTCGATCCATTTGAGCCATATGCCTCCAGGCTCAGAATCCAAATTCCCGAAATACCTCCGAATCAAATACGGCCGACAACCCTCATTCCTTTTCTTCCACCAGGACCAGCCTCTTTTCAAACGAAGGGAAATCACCCATTGCCGCGACACCGCTTGCATCTCAGAAGTGGCCCGGGCTGCCTCACAACGCCGGCCACCCGCCTCCGCCGGCGTTTTCAATCGGCCGCTCACCGGTCTCTGGCATCGCGAGGAACGATGCGCACTTACGTC
>DATJVP010000186.1:0-7235 GCA_035581425.1 Allostellaceae bacterium
GTGATAGGCTCTCTGCTCCGCAATCTACCCGCCGTGCTGTTCGTGATCGCCCTCATCATCGCGACGGCCCACCGCCGCGAGGGAGGTGCCGCCGAGCGCTATCTGTCGTGGATACTGCTGCTTCCGATCGGCGTCACTGGCGTATGGGCTGGCGTGGCCCATATCTTCTTCCCGGCGACCGCAGCAGCCCACATCGGATGGCAAGTCAGCCCATTTCAGTTCGAAGTTGGCATGGCCGACCTGGCCGTCGGCGTGACCGCAATTATTGCGTTCTGGAGCGGCCTAGGATTCAAGATGGCGGCGGTTTGCGCGGCCTCAATCTTTCTCCTCGGCGACGCCGTGGGGCATCTACGGCAGATGATGGAGGCGAATAACTTCGCACCCGGGAATGCTGGTGTCCCGTTCTATATGGATATCCTATGCCCGGCGCTCGCGCTGACTCTGACCTTCTTGGCCGATCGCCCCGGTCGATGAGCCTCCCTCTCGCCACCGACGAGGGAAGCGACGCTTCTATTACCTTCGCGGCGCGCCTCACACGCCGTCGGCTGGCCGCCGCGCGCCATTGCCGGACGTCACGGCGTCGTGCGATTTGGCAATGGGTCGTGCGTCCCAGAAAGGCGCCTCGATGTCTCGGTCTTATGGTCGAAAACCGGCGCATGCGTGATACTGCCGCTGCGGTCGTGGCCTTTCGACCCGGTGCAATCGGCCTAGCGCCCCCGCACACTGGAGGTTCGCGTTGGCGACACTAAAAATAAACGGCGAGGACCGGCAATTCGAAGCGCCGGAAGACATGCCGCTGCTCTGGGTGCTGCGTGATGTCCTCGGGTTGACCGGCACGAAGTTCGGCTGCGGCATCGCGCAATGCGGGGCTTGCACCGTGCACATCGACGGCAATCCCGTGCGCTCCTGCCTGCTGCCGGTGGGAAACGTCGGGAAACGTGCCGTCACGACCATCGAAGGCATCGGCGCCACCGACGCGGGAGCGAAGGTGCAGCGCGCCTGGCTCGATCTGGAAGTGATCCAATGCGGCTACTGCCAATCCGGGCAAATCATGTCGGCCTCGGCGCTTCTTGCCGCCAACCCGCAGCCCGACGATGCCGATATCGACGCGGCGATGTCCGGCAACATCTGCCGCTGCGGCACCTATGTCCGCATCCGCGAGGCGATCAAACGCGCCGCGGGCGAGACATAGGTCGCCATGAGCGCTCTCGACAATCCGTCGATCCCCTCGCGCCGCGGCGTCCTCAAGGCCGGCTTGGCCGGCGGATTCCTGCTCGCCTTCCATCTCCCCGCGCGGGCCGCCAACGAGCCGGAGCAGCCGCCGGATTCGACGGAGGGCCGTTTCGCGCCCAACGCCTTCATCCGCATCGACCGTTCCGGGACGACGACGCTGGTCATGCCGCAGGTGGAGATGGGCCAGGGCGTTTATACCTCGATCCCGCAGATCCTCGCTGAGGAGCTGGACGCCGATTTTGCCGCAGTGACGGTCGTGCATGCGCCGCCGAATGAAAAGCTCTACAGCAATCCCTTCTTCGGGGTTCAGGTCACCGGAAATTCCAATTCCGTGCGCGCCTTCTGGAAGCCGCTGCGCCAGGCGGGCGCTGCGGCGCGCGCGATGCTCGTGCAGGCCGCAGCCAACCAGTGGCAGGTCGATCCAGCGAGCTGCTCGGCCTCTAAAAGCAGGGTGACCCACGCCGGGAGCGGGAGAAGCGCCGGATACGGCGATCTCATCGATGCCGCGAGCAGCCTTCCGGTGCCGAAAGACCCGCCGCTCAAGGACCCAAAGGATTTCGTGCTGATCGGGAAGCCCGTCAAGCGTCTCGACACCCCGGCCAAGACCGACGGCAAAGCCATCTACGGCATCGACGCGATGCTCCCGGGCATGAAGTTCGCGACCATCGCGCAGTCGCCGGTCTTCGGGGGCAAGGTTCGTAACGTCGACGACCGCGCCGCCAAGTCCATTCCCGGCGTCAGGCAGATCATCGTGCTGGACGATTTCGTCGCGGTGGTCGGCGATCACATGTGGGCCGCGAAGCGGGGTCTCGACGCCCTCGTCATCGCCTGGGACGAAGGCAAATGGGCGACCCTCAGCTCGAAGGACATCTGGGAGGATTTGCGCGCGGCAAGCCGCAAGGACGGCGTCGTCGCGAAATCCGCCGGCGACATCGCGAAGGGCCTGACGCAGGGCGACCGCTTCGAGGGCGAATACGAGATGCCGTTCCTCGCGCACGCGACCATGGAGCCGATGAACTGCACGGCTCACGTGACGCCCGGCGCCTGCGAGATATGGATCGGGACGCAGGTCGTGGCTCGCGTGCAGTCGACCGTGGCGCAGGCCTTGGGGCTGCCCGTCGACAAGGTGACGGTGCACAACCATCTGCTGGGCGGCGGTTTCGGCCGCCGGCTCGAGCCGGACATGGCCGTGAGCGCAGCGCGCATCGCGCAGCACGTCGACGGTCCGGTGAAAGTGGTCTGGACGCGCGAGGAGGACATCCAGCACGACGTCTATCGGCCGGTCTATCGCGATCTCATCTCCGCGAGCATGTCGAACGGGAAAATCCAGGCCTGGAAATATCGGGTCGCCGGCTCGTCGATCATGGCACGCTGGCTGCCGCCTGCCTTCACGAACGGCATCGACATCGACGCGATCGATAGCGCCATCGACATTCCCTACGATATCCCGAACCTGAGCGTCGAGTACGTCCGTGCGGAGCCGCCGGGAGTGCCCACCGGCTTCTGGCGTGGCGTTGGGCCGAACAACAACGTGTTCGCGATCGAATGTTTCATGGACGAGCTCGCGCGCAAGGCAAACATGGACCCGATCGCCTTCCGCCTCGGCATGCTGGAGAAAAATCCGCGCTTCAAGGCTGCGCTCGAGCTCGTCAGGGATAAGTCCGACTGGGGTAAGCCCCTGCCGGCGCGCGCGGGGCGCGGGGTCTGTGTGCAACCGTCTTTCGCGAGCTTCATCGCTACGGTCGTTGAGGCCGAAGTGGACGCGGGCGGCGAGGTGCGCTTGCGCCGGGTGACCTCGGCGGTGGACACCGGCATTGCCGTCAACCCCGACACCGTCGTGGCGCAGTTGCAGGGCGGATTGATCTTCGGCCTGACCGCGGCGCTCTGGGGCGAGATCACCATCGAGAGGGGCCGTGTCCAGCAATCGAACTTCAACGATTACCGCATGCTGCGCATGAACGAAGTGCCGAGGATCGATGTGCACGTCATCGAGAGCAGCGCGGACCCCGGCGGGATCGGCGAAACCGGCGCGAATGCAGGCCCGCCCGCGCTGCGCAACGCGATCTACGCCGCAACCGGCGTAGCGCTGCGTCGCCTTCCGATCGACCGTGCGGCGCTGGCGATCGCCAATAAGGCGTGACGAGCATGCGCAAAAGACGATCGCGCCGAGCCATCTATCTCATCGCCTTCATCGCGCTGGCTATAGCGGCGGTACTCGGCTTCAAGGCACTCTACAACGGACCCCTGGCGTTCGCGGGAGGATCGACGGTGGCGCTTTCGGACTATCGCGCCGCCAATCCGACCGGCGTTCCCGCGGAACTCGCGACCGCCGACGCGGTCAAGCGCGGCGAGTACCTTGCGCGAGCCGCCGACTGCATGGTTTGCCATACCGCCATCGGCGGAACTCAATATGCCGGCGGCTTGGGCATTCCACTGCCATTCGGAACGCTCTACTCGACCAACATTACGCCGGATAAGGAGACGGGGATCGGCGGCTACAGCGACCAGGATTTCATTAACGCGGTAAAGCACGGCGTTCGCCGGGACGGCGTAAACCTCTATCCCGCCATGCCCTTCACCTCCTACGGATATATGACCGATGCGGACGTGTTGGCGATCAAGGCCTATTTGTTCAGCCTTCCGCCGGTCCATGCCGCCAATCGCCGGGATACGCTGGCCTTCCCCTATAATCAGCGTTGGACGATGGTCGCGTGGTCGCTGATGTTCGACACGAGCGCCAGCTTCAGGCCCAACCCGGAGCGAAGTCCCGAATGGAACCGGGGTGCCTATATCGCCGAGGCCCTGGCGCACTGCGGTGACTGTCACACGCCGCGCAATTTCGCATTCGCTCTCGACAACCGGAGGAAGTTCGCCGGCGCGGTTGCGGCGGGCTGGCGCGCTTTCAACATCACCTCCGAAAAAGCGACGGGCATCGGCGACTGGAGCGACAGCGATTTGATCGCCTACCTCTCGACCGGGCACGCGTCGGGCCGCGGAACGGCAGCGGGACCGATGGGCGAAGCGGTCGACCAGAGTTTCAGCCGGATGGCGCCGTCCGACATTCGCGCGCTGGTCGCCTATCTCCGCAGCATACCCGCGATCGTCTCGGCCGATCTGCCGGCGAAGCTTGCGCCGCCGGCGCCGCCATCTCCAAAACAGGGCGGGGTCGCGGCAGAATTGGCGGGCAAGAGGGTTTACGAGAGCGCCTGCACCGGCTGTCACGGTTGGACAGGGGTGAGCGAGATCTCTCCGTTTGCGACGATTTCCGGCGCGCGCGCGGTCAACGACCGAAGCGCGATCAACGTCGCGCAGATCGTGATTTCCGGCACGACGCGGTCGACGCCGCAAGGCGCGCTCTCCATGCCCGGCTTCGGCCACGTCTATTCGGACGTCGAGATAGCGGCAGTGGCCAACTATGTCACGGGGCGGTTCGGTAGCGCACCGTCCGCGATCACCGCAACGGATGTGGCGGCGCTGCGGAGCCAAACCGCTCGTTGACGACGCAGCACATCGCGCGTGGCCGAATCGATCCCGCGACATAAGAGAGCGTGAGGCTTCGACGGCGCGCTGCCCACCCCCGAGCCGGATCGTTTCAGCTCTTCCATAAGTGCTGATAGGATGGCACCGCGCGAGGTGTCGGGGGCCCCAATGAGGAGACGCGATTTCATGCGGCTGGTCGGCGGCCTGCCGGTGGCGTGGCCGCTTTCCACCCGCGCGCAGTCAGTGAAAATCGCTCGGATTGGCTTCCTGAATACGGGGTCGCTTGAATCGCCAGAGGCGTCGAATGTGATGCTCGACGTCTTCCGGCAGGCGCTCGGCGAGCTCGGCTACGTCGAAGGCAGGAACTTCCTCCTCGAGTATCGGACAGCGGACGGCAAGCTCGAGCGGTTCTCTGAGCTCGCAGTCGAAATAGTCCGGCTCGGGATTGACGTGATCGTCGCGGCGAATACGCCGGCAGCGCGCGCGGCGCTACAAGCGACCAGGACCATCCCCATCGTCGTGCCGGTTATGGCGGATCCCGTCGGGGACGGTCTCGTCGCCAGCCTCGCGAAGCCGGGCGGGAACATCACAGGGTTGACCTTTCTCGGCCCGGAACTGCTCCCCAAGCGCCTGGCGTTACTAAAGGAAGCACTTCCTCCGGTTTCCCGGGTGGCGGCCCTTTGGCAACCCGGCGCTTATAGCGAGCGCACGATGAGCAGCATGATGCAGGAGACAGAGGCCGCCGCGCGGACATTGGGAGTGCAGCTCGTGCTCGTTGCGGTTCGGGGCCCCGACGAATTGAACCGGGCACTCTCCGAGATTGTCGAAGAGCGCGCCGAGGCGGTTATCGTATTTCCGAGCCCGATACTCTTCACTGAGCGGCGGCATATCGTCGACTTCGCAACCACGCACCGGCTGCCGTCAATGTCGATGGGCAGGGAGTTTGTGGAACTCGGCGGCCTCATGGCCTACGGCGCAAATCTGCCTGACTTGTTTCGTCGTAGCGCCACCTACGTGGACAAGATCATCAAAGGGGCCAAGCCCGAGGACCTGCCCGTCGAGCAGCCGGAAAAATTCGATCTGGCCATCAACGTCGGGACTGCCAAGCGGCTCGGCGTTGACATTCCGCCGTCATTGCTGGCCCGCGCCGACGAGGTAATCGAATAGACGATCGGACTCTAAAAAACCCTTCGATCTCGACGCGCATTGCGGCCCCTGCCATGCTGCCGGAGGCTCGCGAGAGGTCGGCGGCAAGTCGTCCATGCTCGGCCCCGCGCCGATGCGATTTTTTCGACCCCAAGCTCGATTTGGAGCCGCCTCACGAATGCGGACTGGTTATCGGCCACGATCCGCGCCGCCGCGCACGGGCATTCTCGCTCGATGGTTCGGAGGACGGCCTGCGCTTGCGGCCTTGGTCGTGGCAGCGCTGGTGGCCGGGGGAGCGGCTTATTGGAACTGGGCAGTTCGCCTTGCCGAAGCGAATCTGCGCGTGGCATTGCCGCCGGATCTCGCTCCCGTCGCGCCTGATGCCGACGTCGCTCCCGATATCGCGGCCTTTGCGGGGTTTTGGGGCGGCGACCGCTGGGACGGCGGATCGAGTCCGCATGCTCTAGTGGTCGAGCGCGTCGCCGCCGACGGAGCCGCAACCGTCGTCTATGCATGGGGCGCCGATCAAGTAGAGCATGCGGCGCACGGCTGGTGGAGGCTGCACGGCAAGATCGCGGACGGGCGCCTCATGCTGAAACTGCCAACCGGCCACTCCGCCGACTACAGGATCGGCGCCGACGGCCGGCTGCTCGGCCGCGATACCAACGACGCGGGTTGGCGCAGCTATGCGCTGCTCCAGCGTATCGGCGGCACCGATCGCGCCGCGGCAATCGCCGAGGCGAGCAAGCGCTCATCCCCTATCTGGACCGAGATCGATATTCCCGAGCAAGCGCGGAGCGGCGTGGATCGAAATAGAGACCTGACTCTGCGGGCGACGCTTTATCGCTCGGCATTGCCGGGGCGACAGCCGCTGATCGTGTTGAATCATGGCTCGCCCATCGTCGTCACGGCAGGCGGCACCGATCGCTTCGAGCAGCAAGCACGTTTCTTTCTGTCGCTCGGATATTCCGTCGTGGTCCCGATGCGGCGAGGGCGTGGCGGGTCCGACGGCACGAGCGAGGAAGGCGATCCCGGCGTGCCGCCTGGGGCCCAGATCGAGACGGGTCTCGAGGACATCGATGCCGTGGTCGAGGCCATGAAGGCCCAACCCTTTGTCGACCCCAGCCGCATCGTGTTGGCGGGATACGAGCGTGGCGGCCTGCTCGGAATCGAGTACGCGGCACGGTTTCCAGACAAAGTGTCCGCGGTACTGAATTTTTCCGGATATTGGTCTCCCGCCGCGTCACCGGCGGGCGCGATCAATGCACGGGAATTCGCCGCTTCCGGTGGGGCGAGGATACCGAGCCTCTGGATCTATGCGGAAATCGACCCGTTCTATCCGTTCGAGCAGGCACGGCAGAACTTCCGCGCTTTCA
>DATJVP010000187.1:0-23988 GCA_035581425.1 Allostellaceae bacterium
TCACAAGCCAGCGGGGCTCGTGACGACACACCGCGACGAGAAGGGCCGGCCGACGGTCTTCGAGCGCTTGCCGCCGGAGTTGCCGCGGGTCGTCTCGGTGGGTCGCCTCGACCTCACCTCCGAAGGCCTCCTGCTGCTCACAAACGACGGCGGCCTCGCACGCGAGCTCGAGCTGCCCGCGCGCGGCTGGATCAGGCGCTACCGCGTGCGAGTCCATGGCCCTCTCGACACCGCGGCGCTGGCAGAGCTCGAGGAGGGGATCACGCTCGACGGCGTCTCCTACGGCCCGATCCGGGCGAGCCTCGAGCGCCAGCAGGGCAGCAATGCCTGGCTCGTCGTGGCATTGCAGGAGGGAAAGAACCGCGAGATCCGCAAGGTGATGGCGCATCTACGGCTCGACGTGACGCGGCTCATCCGCGTCGCCTACGGCCCGTTCCAGCTCGGCCATCTCTCGCGGGGCGCGGTCGAGGAAGTGCCGCGCCGCGTGCTGCGCGAGCAATTGGGTTCGGCGTTGCGAGCGAAAACACATGCGCATCGTCGCGGGTAAGCACCGCGGCCGCCGGCTCGCCGCGCCGCCGGGAAGTGCCGTCCGCCCGACTTCCGAACGCGCACGCGAGGCGCTCTTCAATATCCTGGCACATGGCCGCTTCGGGCCGCGTCCCATATACGAGGATGCGCGCGTCCTCGATGCCTTCGCGGGCACCGGCGCGTTTGGTCTCGAGGCTCTTTCGCGCGGCGCACGCTTCGCGACCTTCATCGAGAAGGATCGCGCGGCCCGCGACGCGCTCGCCGCCAACGTCAAGGCACTTCGCGAGGACGCGCGCTGCCGCATCCTCGCTGCCGACGCCACTGCGCCCCCGCGCGCCGACGGTCCTTATGAGCTGGCCTTCCTCGACCCGCCCTATCGCACCGACCTCGCAACTCCCGCGCTTACCGCTCTCGCCACGAGCGGCTGGTTCGCGCCCGCGGCGCTCGTCATCGTGGAGCAAGCCGCGCGCTCCGATCTTGCTCTCCCCGATGGATTCGAGCTGCTGGAGGAACGACGATACGGCGCGGGGCGGCTGGTATTCCTACGCTGCACTGTTCCTTGATGGCTCGTCGTGGTCGGATGCGAGAGTTCGGTCGCGACTGGATTCATCGCCGCCCGAACAGCTTCTCGATGTCCGCGAGCTTTAGCTCCACGTAGGTGGGGCGACCGTGGTTGCATTGGCCGCTGTGGGGCGTCGCCTCCATTTGGCGCAGCAGCGCATCCATCTCCGCCTGGGTGAGGCGCCGCCCCGCGCGTACGCTCCCGTGGCATGCGAGCGTGCCGCAGAACTCCTCGAGCCGCTCCTTGAGCGAGAAGGCGTCGCCGAGCTCCGAGAGCTCGTCCGCGAGATCGCGCACCAGGCCCTGTACGTCGATCTCGCCGAGAAGCGCGGGCGCCTCGCGCACCGCGACGGCGCCGGGGCCGAAGGGCTCGAGCACGAGGCCCAGCTCCGCAAGCTCAGCCGCTCGCTGCGTGAGACGCGCGACCGCGGGCTCCTCGAGCTCGACGATCTCCGGGATCAACAGGAGCTGGCGCGCGACGCCGCTCGCCGCCATCGCCTCCTTCATGCGCTCATAGACGAGACGCTCATGCGCCGCGTGCTGGTCGACAATCACGATACCATCGGCGGTCTGCGCGACGATGTAGGTCTCATGGAGCTGCGCCCGCGCGGCGCCGAGCGGATGAATGCCGGCTTCGGCCGTTGTCGGAGCCTCCGCGGGCGGCGCCATTGGACGCTCGAAGCCGGCGGCGAGATCGCGGTCGAGCGGCGCCTGGTAGGCCGCCGCTGTCTCCGCGAGCGCCCGCGGGACGCTGCTCGGCGGCGGCAAATAGAAGCGGTCATAGCGCTGCGGTGCGCTCCCGGGATGGAGCGCCGCTACCGCCGCCTCGGCCACGGTGGTGGCGGCGCGATGGCCTGCGGCGGAGAGCGCGTGCTTCAGGGCGCCGACGATGAGGCCACGCACGAGCGCCGCATCGCGAAAGCGCACCTCAGCCTTGGCCGGATGCACGTTCACGTCGACTTCGCTTCCGGGAAGATCGAGGAACAACACCACCATGGGATGGCGGTCGCGCGCGAGAAAATCTTGATAGGCGCCGCGCACCGCACCCAGCAGGAGCTTGTCACGCACGGGTCGCCCGTTGACGAAGAGATACTGGTCGCGCGCGGTGGCCCGATTCAGGGTCGGCAAGCCGATGAGACCGGTGAGCCGCACGCCCTCGCGCTCGGCATCGATCGGCAAGGCGTTGTCGGAGAAGCTGCGACCGAGCACCGCCGCAAGCCGCTCGCGCCGCGCGCGCAGCGCGTCGCCTCCGAGATCGGGCGCGAGCGCAGGCAGGCGGCGGAGCGCGCGGCCGTCCTCCGCGATGACGGTGAACGCGATTTCCGGATGCGCCATCGCCAGGCGCTCGACCACGTCCACCGCCTGGTCGCGTTCCGCGCGCGGCGTCTTCAGGAATTTGAGCCGCGCGGGTGTCGCGTAGAAGAGATCGCGGACCTCGACCCGTGTGCCCGCGGGATGCGCGGCAGGCTTGACCGGCCCCTTGGCACCACCCTCGACCTCGATCGACCAGGCTTCGGCGGCACCGCGCACGCGGCTCACGAGCGAGAGGCGGCTCACCGCGCCGATAGAGGGCAAGGCCTCGCCGCGGAATCCGAGCCAGCGGATCGCCAGGAGATCGTCCTCGGGAAGCTTCGAGGTACAGTGGCGCTCGACCGCGAGCGAAAGCTCCTCCGCACTCATGCCGGCGCCATCGTCGCTCACGACGACGAGGCTCTGGCCGCCATCATGCAGCACCACCTCGATCCGAGCGGCCCCGGCATCGATCGCGTTCTCGACGAGCTCCTTGACCGCAGCCGCGGGCCGCTCCACCACTTCGCCCGCGGCGATGCGGTTCACCAGGACCGGCGGCAATTGGCGAAGGGTCATGCCCGGAATTTTACGCCGCTCTGAGCCATTTCGCGAAGATGATGGCGCGCGAGGACCTTGCCCTGCTCGACCGCAGGCTGGCCGAAAGCCGGGACTCCCAGCAAATCCGCGGCAATCAGCGTCTCCAGGATGAAGTGCATGAAGAGCGCGCCGAGGCGCTCCTCGTCGAGCCGCTCCAGCCGGATCACCCGAGTCGGACGCCCGCGCTGCATCAACGACTCCGCCGTCGCCTGCTGCTCCGCCTCCAGGAGATCGCCCATGGTGCGGCCCGCGAGATAGTCGAGGGCCTCCGCGTCGAGATCGGGCATGCGATAGCCGTGTCCCAACCGGTCGAGCACGATCAGCGTGAAGGTCTTGTCCGCAGGTCCGTCGAGATAGAGCTGGAGCTGGCTGTGCTGATCGACGGTGCCGAGTGCGCGGATCGGCGTCGTGCCCTTGCCCTCCTTGCCGAGGCTCTCGGCCCAGAGCTGGCGATACCAGAGGCCGAAATGCGCGAGCCCATCGGCATAGGGCATGAGCACGGAGCTGCGCAGGCCACGTAGCTCCGCAAGGCCGACGCCGAGCGCCGCGCCGAGAGCAGGAGCCGCGGCACGCGCACCCTCGGCCTTGAGCGTCGCCTCGAGCGCGCCCTCGGCACCGCGCCGCAGTGCCGCGGCGTCGAGGCCCGCGATCATCGCCGGCAGCATGCCCACGTTGGAGAGCACCGAGAAGCGGCCACCGACCTCGGGGTCATGATCGACGATCCGCATCCGGTATTTCTCCGCGAGCGCGCGGAGTGGATTGGCGCTGGGCTCCGTCAGCACGAGGCATCGCTCGCCCAACCGAGTGCTGCCCGCGCTCTTGCCGAGCGCATCGAGGATCAGCATGAATTGCGTGAGTGTCTCCGGCGTGCCGCCGGATTTCGAGATCGCGATCGCGCCGGTGCGCGAGAAGTCGATCGCGTCCTGCAGCGCCTCGAAGGTCAGGGGATCGATGTTGTCGAGGAAATGCAGCCGCGGCGTCCCCTTGCGCGGACCGAAGCCGCGGTCCGCGAGGGCGTAGACGGTCTGCCCGCCGAGGCTCGAGCCGCCGGTGCCGAGGATCAGCACGTGCTCGAAGCGGCGGAACGCCTCGGCGATGGACGCGAGCGCGGAGAGATCGTCGCGTCGCGCGGGTATCGACAATAGTGGCTCGGACCCCTCCGCATGCTGCGCCCGCAGCCGCGCCAGCGGCGGGTCGGCGCGCGTCACCATCGCCGCCACCTCGCCCGCGCCGAGCCCGAGCCCACCGACCCGATCCAGCAGGCAACCGGATATGTCCTGACGATAAAGCATTGAGAGTCCGCCGAGATTGGTGGAGAGCCCGCGCGGACGATCTTGGCACGAGTCCGGCGCGGATTCGAGCCGCCGCTCAGCCCCCGTCCGGCGGCACCTCATGCGCTCCCAGCAGCGTGGGCGGATCGCCGACGACGACAACCCGGAGCTTGTGCGCGTCGAGGACGCGCCGTGCCACGCGCCGAACGTCCTCGATCGTGACGCTTTGCAGGAGCTCCGCGCGGCGCGTCATATAGTCGATGCCGAGATTCTCCACCTGGAGCGAGACAAGAAGCGCGGCCAGCTTCTCCGTCGAGTCGAAGCCCGAAGCGAAGGAGCCGATCGAGTAGCTTTTCGCCGCCGCGAGTTCGGCCTCGCTCGGCCCTTCCTCGCCCATGCGCTGCCATTCCGCGCGGATCACGTCGATAGCCTCGCCGACGCGGTCGTTCCGGGTGGCGACCCGCCCGACGATCATGCCAGCGTGGCGCATCGCGTAGAGATCGCTGTAGACGCTGTAGGCAAGGCCGCGCTTGTCGCGCACCGCCGCCGAGAGGCGCGAATTGAGACCGGAGCCACCGAGGATCTCGTTCAGCAGCAGCGCCGCATACCAATCGGGATCGTCGCGCTTCAGCCCACGCTCGCCAAAGATGACGACACTCTGCGGCACCGGCACCTTGACGAGAAAGTAGGCGCCCGCGTCGACGGCCGCCGTCTCTGGGATAATGTCGGGCGCGGAGCGCGCGGGAAGATCGCCAAAGGTGCGGTCGAGGAGCTCGCGCAGCTTCTCGGGCGTCACGTCCCCTACGACTCCGATCTTGAGCCGGTCGCGCCCGAAGTGCTCGGCGACGAAGCGTCGCATGTCGGCCGCATCGATCTTCGCGACCGTCGCCTGCGTCCCGCGGGTTCGGCGGCCGTAGGGCTGACCGGGAAAGGCGGTGCGCCAGAAGATGCGACTGCCGATCGTCCCGGGGTCTTGGGCGGCATCCTGCAGCTCCGATACAAGCTCCGCACGCACGCGCTCGATCGCATCGGCATCGAAGCGCGGGCGGGTAAGCGCGAGATGCAGCAGATCGAAGGCTGCATCCGCGTTGGCCGCTAGCATGCGCATGGAGCCCGAGGTCGCATCGACGTCGGCGTTGAAGCTAAGCCGGATCGAAAGATCCTCGAGCCGCGCCTTGTATGCCTCGCTGTCGAGATCTCCGGCGCCTTCGTCGAGCAATCCCGTCGTGAAATAGGCCAAACCCTCTTTGCCCGGGGGATCGAGGCCGGCTCCGTTCCCGAAGGCGAATTTGATCGCGATGAGCGGAAGGCTGTGATCCTCGACGAGCCAGGCTTCCACGCCACCCGCGCTCTTGACGGGCGTAACGGTGACCGCGGCGGCCGGGAGCGCCCTTAGGAGGAGCACGAATAGAAACGCAGCCGCGACGAGCGTATAGCGGCGTGCTCCCGCCCTCATGAGCGCTTCTCCGGCAGCAGCACGGCCGTTACGGCGGTGCTGTCCGTAATGACGTCGCGGGCGAGCTTCAAGATCTCCTCTGGCGTCACGGTGCCGATGCGGTCGGGCCAGGCCTCAACCTCCGCGAGCGTCCGGCCGGAGGCGAGTGAGGCGCCGATGATGCGCGCCGGCGCCATCAAGCTGTCGCGGTCGTAGATCGCGCCTTCCTGGAGCCGGCGCTTCACTCGAGCTACCTCGTCGGCGGAGGCACCGTCGCGCAGGAGGACCGCGACCTCCGCCGCGACGGCGACCTCGAGCGCTCCGATGTCGACGCCCTCGCGTGGCTCAGCATAGATCGAGAAGGAGCCGGCGTTGCGCTCCCCGGAATAGTCGGCACCGACGGAGGTCGCGAGCTTCTTGTCGAGGACCAGCCGCTTGTAGAGCCGCGATGTTTCCCCACCGCCCAGGAGTTCCGCGAGCACCGTCGCGACATCCGCCGGCCTTCCAGCCTGCTCGATGAAGGTGGGCGCGAGATAGCTGCGGCTCCAATAGGGATTGGCGGCGCGTGGGCTCGTCATCTCGAGCCGCGTCGAGGCGACCTTCGGGGGTTCCGTCAGCGCCGGATGCTCCGGCACGGGCTTCGCGGGGACGGGCCCGTAATATTTCTCCGCGAGCTCGCGCACCCGCTCCACTGTCACGTCCCCGGAGATCACGACCACGGCGTTATTGGGGGCGTACCAAGTCTGATAGAAACTCCGCGCGTCATCCGCACCGAGGCCGCGCATCTCGTGCTGCCAGCCGATGGTGGGCAGCCGGTAATGGCTGTTGAGGAAGAGCACGGCATCGATCTGCTCGGCAAGCAGGGAGCCGGGCACGTTGTCGATCCGCGTCCGACGCTCCTCGATGATGACCTCGCGCTCGGTCTTGACCTGCTCTTCCGTGATGAGGAGATCGTGCATGCGCTCGGCCTCGAGGCGCATCACGAGCTCGAGGCGGTCGGAAGCGACGGTCTGGTAATAGGCGGTGTAGTCCTCGGTAGTGAAGGCGTTGTCGCGCCCGCCATTCTCGGCAATCGTGCGCGAGAAGGCACCGGGCGGCATCGCCTTGCTGCCGCGGAACATCAGGTGCTCGACGAAATGCGCGATCCCCGATTTGCCCGGCGCCTCGTCGGCGGCGCCGGCCTTGTACCAGACCATCTGTGCGATCGCGGGTGTGCGGTGCGAGGGCACGACCACGACCTGGAGGCCGTTCGCGAGCGTGAAGCTCTCGGCGTTGAATTGCCCCGCTTCGGCCGGCACTACACCAACGAGCAGACCCGCGATCACAATCGGGCCAAGGATGCGCAAGGCGATCGCGGCCTCAGAACAGGTTGAAGACGGAGGTGCTCTTCTTGCGCTCGATCGTCGGTGCCTGCTGGTCCGACGGCGCGGCGACCGTCGTGTCCGGCGAGACGGGCTTTCCGTTCGCTTGCGCCGCCTTGAGGCGCTCGGCTTCCTTCGCGGGATCGATCACCTGATTGGTGGGCGGCGGTCCCGAGCTTTGCCAGAACAGGAGCTTGTCCACGAAGCCTTTCTCATCGCCGGGCGAGCCCGAGGCCTCGTCGGTCACGCGCTGGCGGATGCTGGGATCGGCATCGGTGGCACCCGCCTCGCGCAGCAGCACCCCTTCGCCGGGGCTACGCTCTCCGGCGGCCGGCGGCAACGTCGCCTGCTGATCCCCGGAGCGGAAGACCGCGTTTCGCGCCGCGTCGGGCGCGGAGACTTCCTGCGTCGGCGGCGCGCCCGGCCGCGGCGGGCGCAGCGTAAATTCCGGGGGTATCGCCAACGGCGCCCGCGACACCACCGCGAACTCGTCGGGGACGACCCGCTCCATTCCGATCGCGCGCTTGAAATCGGTGCAGCCTCCGAGCGACACCATCAGCGCCGCAGCGGCCAGGATCGCTCCCGTAAAACGTGTACCCAAAGTCGCCTCGTCTGCCTTGCCCGCTCCTACTTACGGCTTTCCCTCCGGCTGAGCAAGCCGTCAATGAGCAGGAGTCCCACCCCGACGGTGATCGCGGAATCCGCGAGGTTGAATGCCGGAAAATGCCATTCGCCCCAATGGAAATCGAGGAAATCCGTGACCCCGCCGAAGCGCAGGCGGTCGATCACGTTGCCGACGGCGCCGCCGGAAACGAGGCCGGTGGCGGCGGCGACAAGCGCGCTCCGCGTGCGCCAGAGCCAGACGAAGAGGCCCAGCACCACCACTCCTGCGACGACCGAGAGCAAGATTGAATTCACGGCGGAGTCGCCGTTGAAAAGCCCGAAGCTGACGCCGCGGTTTCGTACCAGCACCAGATCGAAGAACGGGGCGATGGACTGAACCGCATGCCGCTCGGGATCTCCGAGATAGGAGACGATCCAGCTCTTGCTGAGCTGGTCGCCTGCTACGACGGCAGCGAAGAGCGCGATGCCAAGGCCGCGGATCACGAATTGGCAGCAGCGAGCGCTGCCACGGCATCGGCGCAGCGCCGACAGAGGTCCGGGTAGTCCGGGGTGGTGCCCACCTCGGGCAGGACCCGCCAGCAGCGCTGGCATTTTTCGCCGCGTGCGAGCTCGATCACCGCGCCGACATCCGCCACCTCCGGCAAGGTAAAGGCGCCCGCGGGCGGCGGCGCGAATTGCACCGACCCCTCTGATGTGATGCAGAGCTCCGCGAGGTCGATGCCCTCAAGCGCCAAGCGATAATCCGAGGGTGCATAAAGCCGGGCCGCTGCCTGGAGACCCGAGCCGATGCGCTTTTGCGCGCGCTCGATCTCGAGCGCCCCCGTCACGACGCGGCGGAGGTCGCGCAGCTTCGCCCATTTCCCGCCGAGCGCGGGATCGCGCCAAGATTGCGGCACCTCGGCAAAAGTCTCGAGATGGACACTGACGTCCTCGCCCTCGCCGTGGCGCGCGAGCCATGCCTCCTCGGCGGTGAAGCACAACACCGGTGCTAGCCAACGCGCGAGGCAGTCAAAGACACGATCCAGAACCGTGCGCGCCGCGCGGCGGCGTAGCGAGTCCGGCCGGTCGCAATAGAGCGCATCCTTGCGGATGTCGAAGTAAAAAGCGGAGAGGTCGACCGCGCAGAGATTGTGGAGCGCCGTGAACATCGTGTGGAAGGCGAAAGCGTCCGCGGTCTCGCGCACGAGCGCGTCGGTCTCGGCCAGACGATGCAGCACCCAGCGCTCGAGCTCCGGCATCTCCGCGGCCTCCACGCGCTCGCGCTCGGAGAAGCCCGCGAGCGCGCCCAGCAGATAGCGGAGCGTGTTGCGCAGCCGGCGATAGACGTCGCCCTGATATTTGAGAATCTCCGGGCCGATGCGAAGGTCCTCGGAATAGTCCGAGGCCACCACCCAGAGCCGGAGAATGTCGGCGCCGCTCCGCTCGACGACTTCCTGCGGCGAGACCACGTTCCCCAACGACTTCGACATCTTGCGACCCTGCTCGTCCAGCACGAAGCCGTGGGTCAGGACGGCTTCATAGGGCGCACGCCCGCGCGTGCCGCAGGATTCGAGAAGCGAGGAATGGAACCAGCCCCGGTGCTGGTCGGAGCCCTCGAGATAGAGCGAGGCCGGCCATTCGAGCGCGGGATTCCCTTCCAGAACGAAGGCGTGCGTGGAGCCGGATTCGAACCAGACGTCGAGGATGTCGTCGACGCGCCGGTACTTCGCGGGATCGTAGCGGTTGCCGAGGAAGCGCGCGGGGTCCGCCGTGAACCACACATCGGCACCCTCTTGCGCGACAGCATCGGCCACGCGGTCGATCACGGCCTGGTCGCGCAGCGGCTCGCCGGTCTCTCTGTTGACGAAGACAGCGATGGGCACGCCCCAGGCGCGCTGGCGCGAGATACACCAATCCGGCCGGCTCTCGATCATCGCGTAGAGCCGGTTGCGGCCCTGCGGCGGAACCCAGCGGGTCTCGTCGATCGCCCTGAGCGCCTTCTGCCGCAGCTCGTTCGTGGTCATGCTGATGAACCACTGCGGCGTGTTGCGGAAGATGAGCGGCGCCCTGGAGCGCCAGGAATGCGGATAGGAATGCGTGAGCTTGCCGCGCTGGAGGAGGCCGCCCGCGGCCTCGATCGTCGCGATCACCTTGTCGTTGGCATCGCCCGGCTTGCCGTTCTGCCGATAGACGAGCGCACCCGCGAAGAGCGGCACATGCGCGAAATAGCTGCCGTCGCCATCGACGGTCTGCGGTATCTCGACCCCATGCCTCTGCCCGAGCTCGAAATCGTCGGCGCCATGGCCCGGCGCAATGTGGACGAAGCCCGTGCCGTCGGTATCGGTCACGAACTCGCCCGGGAAGAGCGGCACGTCGAAGTCATAACCCTGGCCACGCAGCGGATGCCGCGCGATCGCACCCGCCAAATCCGAGGCCGCGAGTTCCGCGACGACCTCGGATTCAAAGCCGATATCCGCCTCGACTGCCGCGCGGCGAGCCTTCGCGACGACGAGGGTCTCGCCCGGCCGCGCCCTACCGCCTTCCTTGACGGAGGTGACGCGCAGCACGACGTAGTCGAACTTCGGCCCATAGGCGATCGCGCGATTGCCCGGAAGGGTCCAGGGCGTCGTCGTCCAGATGACGATCGCAGCGCCCGCGAGCGTTGGATGCGAGGCCTTGATGACGGGAAAGCGCACCCAGACGGTCGTCGAGGTGTGGTCGTGATATTCGATCTCCGCCTCCGCTAGCGCGGTCTGCTCGACGACCGACCACATCACGGGCTTCGCGCCCTGATAAAGGCCGCCGTTCATCAGGAACTTCCCGATCTCGCGCACGATTTGCGCCTCGGAACCGAAATCCATCGTGCTGTAAGGATGGTCCCAGTCGCCTTCGACGCCGAGGCGCTTGAATTCCTCGCGCTGCACCTCGAGCCAATGCTGCGCGAAGTCGCGGCATTCCCTGCGGAACTGGACGATGGGAACGTCGTCTTTGTTCTTCTTCTCGGCGCGGTACTTCTCCTCGATCTTCCATTCGATGGGCAGGCCATGGCAGTCCCAGCCCGGCACGTAATTCGCATCCTTGCCGAGCTTCTGCTGCGCGCGGTTGATCACGTCCTTCAGGATCTTGTTGAGCGCGTGGCCGATATGGAGGTTGCCGTTCGCGTAGGGCGGACCGTCATGCAGGATGAATTTCTCCCGCCCCTCGGCGGCCTCGCGCTGGCGCTCGAAGAGCCGCAGCTCCTGCCAGCGCGCGAGGAGTTGCGGCTCGCGCTTCGGTAGCTCGCCCTTCATCGGAAAGGACGTCTGCGGCAGGAACACGGTCGGTCGGTAGTCGGTGGCCATGGCTCGGTTCGGCTTCTGGGTTCAGATCATCGGCGCAGACAATGCCGCGCCGGCAGACGGCGCGCGGGCGATCCCGGCCCTCAGGCGAGGGCCGGCGAGGTAATTCGTGCGCAAAGACCGAGCAATATCCGAGTCATGGCCGGGACCATAGGGAAGCCGAGCTTTGCCGTCAACCAAGCGGGCGCGGCTCGGCCGCTAAGATCGCCCGCGCGCGGGCGGCATCCGTGGCGATCTGCGCCTTGAGCTCATCGAGCCCCGCGAATTTGCGCTCAGGGCGGAGGTGCTCGATAAGCGCCACGCGCAGGTGCTTGCCGTAGAGGTCGCCGGCGAAGTCGAAGAGATGGGTCTCGAGGCGGAGATCGCTGCCGCCGACCGTGGGACGGGTGCCGAGATTGGCGACGCCGTCGCGCCATTCCGACTCGCTCTCGATCGCGACGCGGACAGCGTAGACGCCACCCGCGGGCCGCAGGAAATCGCCCAGCGAGAGGTTCGCGGTCGGAAAGCCGATGGTGCGGCCTCTGCGGTCGCCCGTTTCGACCCTGCCCTCGATCTCGAAGGGACGGCCAAGAAGCGCAGCGGCATCGCGGGGATGGCCTGCGGCGAGGTGCTCGCGGATCCGCGTCGACGAGTAGACGGCGCCGCCGGGCGCCGCGATCGGCTCGACCACGGTGACGCCGAAGCCGAGCGCCGCGCCGAGCTCCTGGAGCAGCGCGGGCGTGCCGCGCCGCTTGTGCCCGAAATGGAAATCGTAGCCCACCAGTGCGTGCCGCGCCTGCGTGCCGGTCGCGATGACTTCGCGCGCGAAGTCCTCCGCCAAGACCTGCGCGAAAGCGAGATCGAAGTGCAGCACGAAGAGAAGATCGACGCCGAGCGCTTCGAGTGCGCGCGCCTTGCCGCGCAGTGGCGTCAGACGAAAGGGCGGCGCTTTCGGGTTGAAGACCCCGTAGGGATGCGGCTCGAAGGTAAGGACCGCGAGTGGCGCCCCAAGGCCGCGCGCGATCTCGCGGGCGCGGCCGATCACGAGCTGATGGCCGAGATGGACGCCGTCGAAATTGCCGATCGCCACCACGGAGCCGCGTTCGGCAGGCTCGAGCGCGGCGGGATGACGCAGGATGCGCATGGAGGCGGAAGATATCGCGGCTCCGGTGAAACCGGAAGCCGGGCGCTCAACCCCGCGCGGGCACGATGACCAGCGCGTCGCCGTCGATTACGACGGTGTCGTCGACCTGACAGACGGTCTTGAGGACGACGCGGGCCTTCTCGCGGATGATGTCCATCACCGTAACTTGCGCCTCGACGGTATCGCCGATGCGGACGGGTGCGCGGAAATTCAAATTCTGCTTGAGGTAGATCGTGCCGGGCCCGGGCAGCTTCGAGGCGATCGCTGTCGAGAGGAAACTCGCGGAGAGCATGCCGTGGACGATGCGGCCGCGAAATTGCGTCTTCTGAGCGTAGCGTTCGTCCATATGAACGGGATTGTGGTCGCCGGAGATGCCCGCGAACAAGACGAGGTCCGCTTCGGTGATCGTGCGCGCATAGCTCGCGCACATGCCGACTGCAAGGTCCTCCAGAAGGTATCCGCCATCCGAACCCCGGAGGCGACGCGTATCGTCCATACCCAGTACCTCGGTAGCCCCACGACTTGAAGCGCCTTCCGGTTATCCGCGGCGCCTTCTTTGTGCATCGCACCTTAATTCCAAACCCGGCCTACCGCAAGCAGAGCATTACATTCAAAGGTTAATTCCGGGTATCCCCGGGAGTGCTTCGCACTGGCAAAATGACCGCCAACCAACCCCATAGGGCCGCGGTGGCCCTTTCGCGGGATCTGCCCGCGAGGGTAAGCTCCGCCCCGTTGTGCCATTTCCTAAGGGGACTCCCGAACGCAATGGAGACCGACGCCGCCGCACCGCTCCGCGAGTGCTGGTACTTCGCACTCCCCAGCCACGCGCTTCGGCGAGGGCAGATGCAGGCGAAGACCATGCTGGGCGAGCCGCTCCTTCTCGGGCGCGACAAGGAGGGCAGGCCCTGGGCGCTCCGCGACATCTGCCCGCATCGCGGCATCCCGCTGCGCTATGGGCGCTACGACGGCAACGAGCTCGAGTGCAGCTATCACGGCTGGCGCTTTGCGCGCGACGGGCGCTGTACCGCGATCCCTTCGCTGGTAGAGAGCCAGCCCTTCGATCCCGCTCGGATCAGGGCGACGAGCTACCCCGTGCGCGAGGTGCAGGGGAATCTCTGGGTCTATTTCGGGAGCGACCCCGCGGGGGCACCGGAAATTCCCATCGTGCCCGATCTCGGCGAGACCGCGCCCCAGCTCTTCGAGAGCATGCTCTTCCCCTGTGCGGTCGATCATGCGGTGGTCGGTCTCATGGATCCCGCGCATGGGCCCTTCGTTCATCGCGCCTGGTGGTGGCGCTCGCGCCGCTCGATCCACGAGAAGGCGAAACCCTTCGGTCCCACGCCCTTCGGCTTTGCGATGCTGCGCCACGCGCCGAGCTCGAACTCCAACGCCTACCGGCTCCTCGGCGGCAAGCCCGAGACCGAGATCACCTTCAGCCTGCCGAGCGTGCGCGTCGAGCACATCCGCGCGGGACGCCGCGTCGTCGCGAACCTGACGGCAGTGACGCCGGTCGGGCCGACCGAGGCCGAGATCAATCACGCGATCTACTGGACCATGCCGTGGCTCACCGTGCTGAAGCCGGTGCTCCGGCCCTTCGTGCAGGCGTTCCTCCGCCAAGACCGCGACGTGATGGCGATGCAGCAGGAGGGGCTGAAATACGCGCCGCCGCTAATGCTGATCGACGACGCCGACCGGCAGGCGAAGTGGTACTACCGCCTCAAGAATGAATATCGCCGCGCCCGCGCGGAGAACCGGCCCTTCGAGAATCCCGTAACCGAGCGCATGCTGCGCTGGCGGAGCTAATCCGCCATCCCTCCAGTGAAAGAGGATGCACAGTGGCGCGGGAAACGTATACTCCCGCGCTGGGGCAGCGATTGAACATGGGGGACGGAATGAAGCGCTCGATCGGTGTTGGAATCCTGGCCGCGAGCATGCTGCTGGGCGCGAGCCTCGCGCGGGCGAGCGAGCTCCGGATCGCGCTCGCCGAGGACCCTGACGCGCTCGATCCCGCCCTCGGGATCACCTTCGTCGGCCGCGTGGTGTTCGCGAGCCTCTGCGACAAGCTTGTCGACATCGACGCCAAGCTCAACTACGTCCCGCAGCTCGCGACATCCTGGTCGTGGTCGGCAGACAACCTCACGCTAACGATGAGGCTGCGGCCGGGCGTGGTATTCCAGGACGGCGAGCCCTTCGATGCCGCGGCGGTCAAAGCGAACATCGAGCGCTACCAGAACGCCGCCTTCTCCAAGCGCAAGACCGAGCTCAAGCAGGTGAAGAGCGTCGAGGTGATCGATGCGACGACGGTCGCCTTCCATCTCTCCGAGCCCAACGCACCGCTGATCGGCGTGCTCTCGGACCGCGCGGGCATGATGGTCTCGCCGAAGGCGGCGGAGGCGGCCGGCGACAAGTTCGGCGGAAGTCCGGTCTGCGCCGGTCCCTACGTCTTCAAGCAGCGCGTCGCGCAGGAGAAGATCGTCGCGGAGAAATTCGATCGCTACTGGAACCGGGATGCGATCCATATCGACCGCCTGACCTACGTCCCTATCCCTGATGGCACCGTTCGGCTAGCGAACCTCAAGGCCGGCGGCTTTGACGTGATCGAGCGCGTGGCGCCGACGGACGTTGCCTCGATCCGAGGCGACAAGAACCTCGCGCTCGTGGTGAGCCCCTCGATTTTCTATTACACGATCTCCATCAACACCTCGAACGGACCGCAGTCGAAGAACCCGCTGGGTCAGGACCCGCGGATGCGCGAGGCGCTCGAGGCCGCGATCGACCGCGACCTCCTCAACCAGGTCGCTTTCAACGGCGAATACGTCCCAAACAACCAGCCGATCCTGCCGGGCTCGGCCTACTACGACCCCGGCCATCCCGTGCCGCCGCGCGACCTCGAGAAGGCAAAGAGGCTCCTCAAGGAAGCCGGCGCCGAGCGCGTCGCCTTCACCATGCTCGCGGCAAACAATCCGCAGGATCTGCAGGTGGCCCAGGTGATCCAGTCGATGGTCGCGGAAGCGGGCTTCGACATGAAAATCCAGGCGACCGAGGCGCGGACGCTCACGGATGCGACGCAGAAGGGCGACTACCAGGCAACGATCGTGTTCTGGAGCGGACGGCCCGACCCCGACGGCAACATCAGCATCTGGCTGCAATGCGATGGTTTCTTGAATTGGGGCAAATACTGCAACACCAAGCTCGACGAGGCGCTCGCAGCGGCGCGCCGGACCACGGTGCCGCCTGAGCGGCTCAAATTCTATGAACAGGCGGCCTCGATCTACCTCGCGGATCGCCCGCACATCTTCCTCTACAACATCAAATGGATCTGGGGGACGACGGCAAAGCTCGAGGGGTTCACGCCGGGCGTCGACGGCCTCATCCGCCCGCAGGGAATGGTCCTGAAGCCCTGAGCAAGGGTCGATTGCCGGGAGCGGCGCCAGCGGCGTAATATTGGCGGATGGATCCCTATTCCTGGAGGCCATCCCCATGCTGAGCCAGGACGCTACACAAGCGGTGCTGGCGGATCTCCACTTCGACGGCGACGGCCTCATCGCCGCGGTGGCGCAGCAGCACGATACCGGCGAGGTGCTGATGCTCGCCTGGATGAACCGCGAGGCCGTGGTGGAGACGCTCGCAACGGGGCGCGCCTGCTATTGGTCGCGATCGCGGAAGTCGCTCTGGCGGAAGGGTGAGACATCCGGTCAGACACAGCGCCTCGTGGAGGTTCGCGTCGACTGCGATGGCGATGCCGTGCTCCTGCTCGTCGATCAGGCCGGGGCCGCCTGCCACACGGGAACGCGGAGCTGCTTCTTCCGCGCCGTGCGCGGCGGGGAGCTCGTGACGATCGCCGAGCCTATCGTCGATCCCAAGACGCTCTACGGCTGCGGAGGCTGACTAGCGCCGGGCCCTTCAGCGCGGGCAATAAAGCGTCTTCTGCACCTCCGCGAGCACGGCGCTGTCGTACATCTTGCTGGCGCAGCTCGAATTGTAGCCCTCGACCGCCTGGTTGTAGCGGGCGACGATTGCGGCATAGCCGGGCTCCACCTCGACCTGGTAGTGGTATTCCGCCGTATCGCGCTGCTCCAGCAATTGCCGGAAGGCCGCGATCGAGTTGGAGTCGTTGACGTTGACCTGCCCACGCTGGGATTCGGCCTGGGCGCTGAGGCGCTCGTAATTGGCTTTGGCAGCGTCGTAGTCCTGGCGCTGCCGATCGACGTCGCCCCGTAGCTGTCCCACGTTCTGGTTCATGCAGAGGCACGCCGCGATGTCCCGCGGCGAATGCAGCACCTCTTGTGCCGACGCGCCTTGAGCGATCACCGCTGCAATCGAAGCGATCGAGATCGCGGCGAGCCGCCGAATTCTTGAGATCGTCATGTGCCCTCTCTTGGCCTCGCCATTGCGCGGGCGTCGAAGCTTAGCCAATCGCTCCGAGGAAGAAAACAGCCAGTGGGCAGGTCAGGACCGCGCGGCCTCATGGGCGAGGTCGCCGAAGAATTCGAGCTGCCAGCGCATCGCATCTTCATTCATGGGATAGTGCCCGTCGCTCCGTGGTTGCAGCACGGCAGGCGGCTGGATCTGCCCGAGCTGAACCTGAATCTTGACCGCGGCACGCATGCTGAGGCCGCAGCGCCAAGCCAAAGCAGTGACACCTTTGGCGCTGTGCGCCCCGAGGACGCGGTCCACCAGCTCGAGTGGGAGATCCCCGAGCACGGCGAGGGCTGCCCGCGCGAAGGCGCGGTCGTTGCCGAGCGCGGTTACGACCGCGGACTCGTCGAGCGCCCCGCTCGCATGAAGCGCCCGAGCCCGCTCGATCACCCTCGAGCTGGAGGATCTACCTGAGGCCGGTTTCTCCTCCGAACTCTGCTCCGTCTCGAGCCGCCGCATCACCACGGTGCGAACCTCCTTGACGGTGATGGGGTCGAGATCCCGTCGCTCCGCCAGCAGCGTCAGGAGGTTTCCTGCGACGAAGCGGGCGAGCTTGCGGGCGGCATTCGCCGGCAGCAGCGGGCGCGTCACCAGCGGGCGGTGCCAGGCTATAACCTCTGGCGCGCGCTCGACGATCCGGTCGAGCGTCTCCTCGCGGATTTGCGCGCTCGGGTTCTCCAGGAGCGCGGCAATGGCGTCGGCGTCAGGACTTGTACCGATCGCGTCCGCCACGTCGGCCGGGAGGCGAGCACGCCGTGCGATCGCCGCGAGCGCGCCGGGGACTGGCGAGTTGCCGATGATCTCCAGCAGGTCCTCGTCGGTGAGCGCGGGCGAGAACTGCAGCACCGGCTCCGCCACCACGATCGCGCTGTCGCGTGCGAGGCTGCGGATCACGTCGGGCGGGGCATCGGCCACGTCCTTCAGCGTCTCCGCGATCACCTGCCGCACGCGCGGCATCTGGTCGCGCACGAGTATCTCCAGCACCTCGTATGTCATCTCGCGCAGCCGCTCGTGCTGCTCCGAGCTGAGGCCGGGCGCCAACTGTGCGATCTTGCGCGCGAGATCGACGCGCACCGTCTCGTCACGATCGTGCGCGAGAATCAGGTCCGCCTGCAACGGTGTCGCCTCGTTCGCGGCAACCGCAGCCCGGACCTCGGGGTCGGCGTCCGAGGCGAGATAGTAAAGAAGCTCGGGCCGGAGACGGGACTGACGGGCGAGCGCGCGCCGGTCGGCCGCCCCGCCGCTGGCGGCGACGCGCTTCGACTCCTCGTAGTCTATCGCCGGCTCGGCGCCGCGAAGGCTGCCCATCACGCGCTGGAGGAGCCCGATCATCCCGTTACCGCCTCCGCGGCGATCGTGTCCAAATGGATGCCGCCCTTTCCGGATTTCTTGCGCACATACATTGCGCGGTCCGCGAGCGAGACCAGTGAGGCCGCGCTCTCACCGCCGCCGCTCGGGCATAGCACGAGGCCGATCGAAACCGAGAGCGGCCGGTCGGGGTCTCCGGTGAGCGGGGCCAGCGCCTCCAGCGCCTCGCCGATCGCGCGCGCACGATCCTCGGCAGTCGCGGGATCGATGCCGTCGATCCAGACCACGAACTCGTCGCCGCCGAGCCGGGCAGCGAGGTCGCCCCCGCGCGTGTTCTCTCGGAGAATGCGAGCGAAGGCCTTGAGCGTCTCGTCGCCCGCGTCGTGGCCGCCGCGGTCGTTCACCAGCTTGAAATTATCGAGATCGAGATAGACGAGCGCGCCCGGCCGGCGCCTCGGCTCCGTGATCCCAAACCGCCGATCGAGCTCCTCGAAGAAGGCGCGGTGATTGAGGAGGCCGGTCAGTCCATCTGTCCGCGAGAGCTGGAGGATGCGCTCGTGGTGGACGATCTGCGCGATCGCAATGCCAAGCTGATCCGCCACGTCCATGACGATCGAGCGGTCGGCCTCGGCGAATGCGCCGTCCATCTCGGGACGCCAGAGCAGGATCGCGCCGTTGGTGGAACCGCGATAGCGCGTCGCGAGGCCTACAAAGCGGAAGCCGTCCTGTCCCCGGTCGATCTCCGACGTGTCCGAAAGCTCCTGCTTTATCGCGTCCAAAACCGCGGTCGGCACCGCCTCGCCCCAGCGCGCGCCTTCCTCATGCCCGCCGTCCGGCCTTTGCCGCAGCACGATGCCGCCGGTTGCAGCTACGGCGAGGCCCGCGGCGCTCACTGCGGTGGCGAGCGCCCTGTGCGGCTCGATCTCGTCGCGCATCGTCCGTACGAGATGCGCCATCAGGCGGTCGCGGAGCCGCGCGCGGGCGAGCGCGTCGTCGCGTGCGCGCTCGGCAGTAAGATCGCGGCAGACGCCGCGCACACCTTTGCGCGTGCCGTTGCGGTTGAGTACCGGCACTGCCGCAACACCGAGACAGGCGATGCCGCCGTCGGCGCGGCGGAACCAGAGATCTAGATCGGCGATGGCGCGCGTCGTGCGGAACACCTGGTTTTGCGATTCCGAGGGCTCCACCAGAAAATCGGCGGCCTTGCGGCCCAGCAGCTCGGCTGCGGACCAGCCGAGCGCGCCTTGCGGGGAGACGAAGACGAAACCGCCCTCGGCATCAGTCTCCCACGCGAAATCGCTGGAGATCTCGACCAGGGCCTTGAAGCGCTGCCGGCTCTCGATGAGCGCCTCGCGCAGAGACGCCTCGACGCCGCGCTCTCCGATCAGCAGGATCACCTCGCCGCCCGCAAGCGGCAATACCATCGTCGCGCGGCTCCCTCCGAGATTGAGCGTCTCGAGCGCGGCCGCACCGCGCTCACGGGCCGCGACCGCGCTTTCCGCTGCCGCGCGCTCTGCCTCCGATAGCTCCGCCAGTAAATCACATGCGGGCGAATTGAGCCCGCGGACCCTGCCTGCGGGATCGACCGCCAGCGCAGCGCCGGAATATCCGGCGATGGCCGCTTCCTCGATGATGAAGCGGCCCGGCGCCCTCGCGTCCGCGCGCCTGCCGCCCTTGCCGCCACTCCCCACTGTGCTCTCCGAGCAGTCTACCCGTGCGGAATCTAGGGGAGAGCCGTTAGGAAAAAGTTGAGATTTCCGGCTCGGCAGCCGAGGCCGCGCGGCTCAATCGAGGAAGATGTCCTGCTTCAGCGGCTTCGTGGGGTCGACGGCGTAGCGCGTCAGGTCCGTGATCCCCGCACGCTGCAGGACCTCGTCGTCGATGAAAAAGTTGCCGGTCGTCTCCCGGCTCGGGCGCGTCAGTATCCAATGCGCGGCGTCGGCGATGATCTCGGGCTTGCGCCCGCGCTCGGGCTCGGCGCCGGGGATCACCTGGAGTGCCGCCGTCGCGATGATCGTGCGCGGCCAGAGCGCGTTGATGGCGATACCCTCCGCGCGGAACTCCTCGGCCATGCCGATGGTGCAGAGGCTCATCCCGTACTTCGCGATGGTGTAGGCGACATGCGGGGCGAGCCACCGAGGATTGAGATTGATCGGCGGCGACAGCGTGAGGATATGCGGGTTCGCGGCCCTTTTGAGATGCGGCAGGCAGAGCTGCGAGCAGAGATAGGTCCCGCGTGTGTTGATCCCCAGCATGAGATCGAAGCGCTTGATCGGCGTCGCGAGGGTGCCGGTCGGGCTGATGGCGCTCGCGTTGTTGACGAGGATGTCGATGCCGCCGAAGCGCTGCACCGTCGCGTCGATCGCGGCCTGGACCTGATCCTCGAAGCGGATGTCCGTCATGATCGCGAGCGCCTTCCCGCCGGCAGCCTCGATCTCCTTCGCCGCAGTGTGGATGGTGCCCGGAAGCTTGGGGTGAGGCTCCGTCGTCTTCGCGGCGACTGCGACGTTGGCGCCGTCGCGCGCGGCACGCAGCGCGATCGCGAGACCGATGCCGCGGGATGCACCCGTGATGAAGAGCGTCTTGCCCTTGAGATCCGCCATAGCCGGCCTCCCTCGCCTGTAGGGGTGACAGGCGAGGGACGCTAGCGGGTTTCCGCTTTCCGCAGAAGCGGGATCACGGACTAGCCTGCGCGGCGTGAGGGCGACGCATGCTGCCCGGCATCCAGCCGACTCAAGACGCGCTCGGAGCGCTCGATCGCGTCGTTGAGATGGCGCGGCCGTACGGGGTGAGCGACGGTCGCGCGCACGTGCTTCAGAAGGTGCCCGAGCTGATGGTGGAGCGTGTCAGCATCCTCGAGGGCCCGCGTCAGGCTCGCGAGGTATTCGTCGAGTTCGGGATCGCGGAACTTCGCGTGAAAGTCGATGGACTTCTCGTAGAGCTCATCGATGGCGCGTCTCATGACTTCTCCTGTTGTGCTTGCGTTCAGTGGAACTGTGCGGCTTCGGTCGAGCGGTCGAGGGCGGTGGTCTCGGAGCGGCCGCCGGAAGCCGCGAGGTTGACGGCATCGAAATAACCAGTGCCGACCTCGCGCTGGTGCTTCACCGCGGTGTAGCCGTGGCATTCGGCCGCGAACTCCGCTTGCTGCAGCTCGCAATAGCCGGCCATGCCGCGCTCGCGGTAGGCGCGTGCTACCTCGAACGCGCCGTAGTTGAGACTGTGGAAGCCCGCGAGGGTGATGAACTGGAACTTGTAGCCCATCGCCCCGATCTCCTGCTGGAAGCACGCGATCGCGGCGTCGTCGAGATTGGCCTTCCAGTTGAAGCTGGGCGAGCAGTTGTAGGCGAGGAGCTTCCCCGGATAGCGCTTATGGATCGCCTCGGCGAAGCGACGTGCCTCCGCGAGATTGGGCCGTGAAGTCTCCCACCAGAGGAGATCGGCATAGGGCGCATATTCGAGGCCGCGCGCGATGCAGTAGTCGACACCCGCCCCGCGCTTGATGCGGTAGAAACCCTCTTCCGTGCGGCTCTCGCGGTCGATGAAGGGATGGTCGCGCTCGTCGATGTCCGAGGTGAGAAGCTGAGCGCTCTCGGCATCGGTCCGCGCCATCACAAGAGTCGAGGTGCCGCAGACATCGGCCGCGAGCCGCGCAGCATTGAGGGTCTTGAGGAAGCTCCGGATCGGGACGAGCACCTTGCCGCCGAGATGGCCGCATTTCTTCTCGGAGGCGAGCTGGTCCTCGAAATGGACGCCGGCCGCACCCGCCTCGATCATCGCCTTCATGAGCTCGAAGGCGTTGAGCGGGCCGCCAAAGCCTGCCTCAGCGTCGGCGACGATCGGCGCAAACCAGTAGGGGCCGCTCTTGCCCTCGAGATGCTGAATCTGATCGGCGCGCTGAAGCGCCTGGTTGATGCGTTTCACGGCCGCGGGAACGGAGTTCGAGGGATAGAGGCTCTGGTCGGGATAAACTTGGCCGGCGAGATTGGCGTCGGCCGCGACCTGCCAGCCCGAGAGGTAGATCGCCTCGAGTCCCGCCCGCACCATCTGCATCGCCTGGTTCCCGGTGAGCGCGCCAAGGGAGGCGACGTAAGGCCGCGTGTGGAGGAGTTTCCAGAGCCGACGCGCGCCCAATTCGGCGAGCGTGTGCTCGATCCTGATCGAACCCGAGAGCCGCGCTACCTCCGCCGTGCCGTAATCGCGGCGGATACCGTCGAAGCGCCGCCCGTGGAGCGCGTCAGGTGTTGCGGGAATACCGTGGTCGAGGGGGCTCATCGCGTTCTCCGGGTGAGAGGGAATGACCTGTTGCGGCGCAATATCCGCCAAAAAACGCGAGTCTGCCGTCCAAAAACGCGCGGAAAGGCCAAGAAAAGGGTGCGCTTGTAAAATCTTTACAAAGCTTGCTTGTAAACTGAACCATTGTGAAATGTCCGCGCTGGGTTCATGCTTTCGCATCTGCGAGATAGGACGCGAGGCTTTGGGCGATGCCGGCGAAACTGATGCTCGGACACAAGGTGCGACGGCTGCGGCGGGAGTCCGGCCTGTCGCAAGCGCAGATGGCGGAGCAGCTCGCAATCTCCGCGAGCTACTTGAACCTCATCGAGCACAATCAGCGGCCGGTGACAGTGGGGCTGCTGCTGAAGCTCGCGCAGAATTTCGGGATCGATCTCCAGCGCTTCTCGACCGACGACGAGGCACGGCTCGTGAGCGGTCTCGGCGAGGTGCTGACCGACGCGCTCTTCCGCGGGATGGATCTCGGCAAGCAGGACCTGCGCGAGCTCGCGACGACGGCGCCGGGGGTCGCCGAAGCGATGATCGTGCTTTACGGCGCCTACCGGCAGGCGCGGCAGGAGCTCGAGGCAGTCCCGGATACGGCCAATCCCGAAGTTGCGCGAGCGCGGACCCCACCCGTCGAAGCCGCACGAGATTTCTTCCAGGCCGAGCTCAATCATTTCCCTGAACTCGAGGAAGCCGCCGAGACGCTATGGAAGGGCGGGACGCTCGACGCCGTTACGCTCTTCCCCTCCCTCGCGCGCTACCTGGAAACCGCGCATCGTCTCAAGGTGCAGGTCATGCCCGCGAGCATCATGGGCGCCATGATCCGCCGGCACGATCCGCATCGCAGCCGGGTGCTGCTCTCGGAGATGCTCTCGGCCTCGAGCCGCGCTTTCCAGCTCGCTTGTGAGATCGCCTCGATCGAGCACCAGTCGCTCGTCGAGCGCATCCTCGCACGCGCGGGTGCAGCGGACGAGGACGCGCGCTCTCTCATCCGCATCGGCCTCATCAACTATTTCGCGGGCGCCGTGCTTCTCCCCTATTCTGCCTTCATCGAGGCCGCCGCTGCCGTGCGCTACGATCTCGGCGTCCTTGCCGCGCGTTTCGGCGCCACCTTCGAGCAGGTCTGCCATCGGCTCACGACGCTGCAGCGTCCGAGCGCCAAGGGTGTGCCCTTCTTCCTCATTCGCGTCGATGCCGCGGGCAATGTCTCGAAGCGCTTCAGCGCCAACAGCCTGCACTTTGCCCGCTTCGGCGGTGCCTGCCCGATCTGGAACGTGCACCACGCCTTCGAAAGCCCCGGCAAGATCCTGACCCAGCTCGCGGAGATGCCCGACGGGAGCCGCTATATCTCGATCGCGCGCACGGTCTCCAAGCCCTGGCAGCGCGGGCCCCTGCGCGCGGCGCTATACGCGCTCGCTCTCGGATGCGAGGCGCAACACGCCCATCATCTCGTCTATGCCGACGGACTCGGGATCGAGGAGAAGGATCGCGCCGACCCCATCGGCATCACCTGCCGGACTTGTCCGCGCCGCGACTGCTCGCACCGCGCCTACCCGGCGGCGCACCGGGCGCTGCCGCGGACCGACTTCATCCGCACCGACCCGCTGTTCGCGGGGATCTGAGCAGGCTACTTGCCGGTAAACCGCGGCGGGCGCTTGGCGATGAAGGCCGCGACGCCCTCGGCGAAATCCTCGGTGCCGGCGCAGGCGGCGAAGCTCTCGGCCTCCGCCTGCAGCTGCGTCTCGATGGAGGATCCCAGCGACTGCGAGAGCAGCCGCTTGGTGCCGGCATAGGCGTTGGCGGGACCGCCGGCGAGACGCTTCGCCAGCGCGGCGGTGCGGTCGGGCAGCTCCGCCGCCGGCACCACCCAGTTGACGAG
>DATJVP010000188.1:0-6472 GCA_035581425.1 Allostellaceae bacterium
ACGCCATCGATACCGCGCGGCGGAAATGCACGTCGTCGAAGGGCGGCTTGCGATGGTTCATGGAGATGAAGCGGCAGTTCATGCCGGGCTGACGCAGGACCTTGATGGTCTTGTCCTGCTCGAGCGCGGGAACGTCCGCGAAGGGCGCGGTGCTCGTGAGATCGATCTGGCCGCCCTTGAGCGCGGTAACGCCGCTCGATTCTTCCGCGATCAGGGGAATCTCGACGCTCGCGACGCTGGGCTGTCCCTTGACGAAATATCCGTCATGCGCGACCAGGCTCACGCTCTCGTTCGCCTTCCAAGCCTTGAGCTTGTACCCGCCGGTACCGATGGGCGCTCGTCCGAACGCATCATCGCCCACCGCCTCCACCACCTTGCGGGGCACGATCTGTGTTCCGGTGCGCGCATTGGTGAGGAACGTCAACAATGGCGCGAAGGGCTGCTTGGTCACGATCTCCACACTGTAGGGATCGAGGATCTTGACCTCCTGAACCGCCGAGACCTTGCCCTTGTTCGGGGAATTGTATTTCTCGCTTTGCAGCCGCTCGATCGTGAATTTGACGTCGTCCGCGGTCATCTCGCTGCCGTCATGGAATTTCACGCCCTTTCGCAGCTTGAATGCCAGCGTCGTGTTGTCCTTGACGGCAAAGGACTCCGCGAGATCCGGCACGACCTCCATTTTCTCGTTGAACTTCACCAGGGCATTGAAAAGAGCCCACACCACATAGGCTTCGGGGATCAGCGAGTGCTTGCCCGGATCGAGCGTGTTGATGACGTTATAGCCCGCAATGCCCGCTCTGAGCGTCCCCGCGGCTGCGCGCGCGGGCCGCACAAGCCCCGGGGGCAGCACGCTTGCCGCGGCGATTGCTGCCCCAGCGCCCAGCACAGTACGGCGGCGAACTGTGTTCTTCCGATCGTTCCGCATGATCCCTCCCCTATGTCTGACCGCTGAGTAGTCGAATTCGGTTGGCCACGCAGTCAGCTGCGGCAAGGTGCCACTCCGGTCCCGTCCTGTACTATTCTTCCCGGCGGCTGGTATGGCAAGCATCTCCGCGATCTCCGCGTTCCACAGCGACGGATCTAAAATCCCCAACAGTGAGGGATAGGATGCGCGAGCCACTATCGACATTGAACGGAAAATCATTCGCAGTCGCGGTGATCGGCTCCGGCGTCAACGGCGCCAGCGCCGCTCAACACATCGCCGCGGCAGGCCATGACGTACTGCTCGTCGACAAGGGCGATTTCGGCGCCGGCTCTTCGAGCCGGTCGAGCCGACTATTGCATTGCGGATTGCGGTATCTAGCGCCGGGCGAGTCCATGTGGGATTTTTTGCGCCGGCCGAGAACGCTGGCGATCGCGCTGCGGATGGCGCGTCAAGCGATGGCATGCCGCGCGCAAATGGTGGAGACCGCGCCGGAGCGCACGCAGAAGGCCAAATTCTGCTTTCCGATTTACGCCCGCGGTGCTTACGCGCCGTGGCAGGTGTCGCTCGCCTTCCGCGTGCTCGAGCGTCTGGGACCGAGCTCGGTTCCGCTGGGATACAAGAGAATACCAGCGCAAGAGATCGCCACTATCCCGCTCGCTCGCTGGCTGCGCGATCCCCAGGACCTGCAGGGCTTGGCGATGTTCGACGAATACCGGTTCGAGTGGCCGGAGCGCATTTGCATGGATGCGGTGCTCGATGCCGAGCGCTTGGGCGCCACGGTCCGCAACTACACCGCCGTCACGGGCATGCGCCGCACCGGCGACAGTTGGGAGCTTTCGCTCGCGGATCAACTGCAGCCTGCCGCCGCCAGCGTAAGCGCCAAGCTCGTACTGAACATGGCGGGTATCTGGATCGACCGTGTGAATGCATCGGCGGGAGCGACAAAGCGCAGATACATCACCGGAACCAAGGGCGCACACATCATGGTGCGACTGCCGCCGGATTGCGCCGACTATGGCATTGCGACGATCAACCGGCTCAACGAGCCCTTCTACTGCTTCCCCTGGCGCGGCATGCATTTTTTCGGCCCCACCGAGACCGTTTACGAGGGCGACCCCGACGACATCCGCGCCACCGACGAAGAAATCGATTGGCTTATCGAGGAGACGAACTACATGCTGCCAGCGCTCAATCTGCGGCGCGAGCATGTGTTGTTCACCTGGGCGGGCGTGCGGCCGCTCGGCGCGGATCCCACGTTTCCCAAAGGCGTGCGATCGCGCGAAGTGCACGATCTCTCCTCGGACGGCCTGCCCGGCGTCTACGCAATGACCGCGGGCCCGATCATGACGCATCGCTCCGCCGGCCCGGAGCTCGCAGCGCTGGTCGCCTCGAAGCTGAAGCCGTCCCGCGCCCCGCAGGCGCCTTCCTACGCGGCAACGAAATTCCCCGAGAACCAGAACTCGCCGCCGCTCCTCGACGAGGACACCACGATCAAGCTCTCCGATCTCGAATACGCGGCCCGAGCCCAGCATGCGACGAGCCTCATCGACCTGCTCTTCCGTCGCGTCGGCGCCGGGTGGACTGCGACAATGGGCTACGAAGCTGCGGAAAAAGCCGCGCAGGCGGTTGCGGAGACGATGGGTTGGGATCAAGAGCAAATAGCGCGCGAGATCCGGGCTTATCGCTCCAGTCTCGAGCACCTCTACGGCATCAAACCGGGACACCGCGCATCGCCGGTGCGACCCGATGCCGCCAGAGAATGAGGCACAGGCCGGCTGGCGGAGGGTGCAGTCTCACGCGAACCGATCGGACCGAGCCGCCGGTGGGTGCGTCGCAAGCGGCAAGACGATCGTCGCAGTGAGGCCGGGATTCCCGTCCGTGAGAATCAGGCTTCCGCTGTGCAGGCGCGCTACGGCAGCAGTTATACTCAACCCCAGCCCGGCGCCGCCAGCGCCTTCGCCGGTTTTGCCGCGATAGAAGCGCTCCGTCGCGCGCGACTTCTCCTCGTCGGGGATGCCTGGCCCTTGATCGCTCACCGTCACGGAGGCGCGGCGGTCGTCTACCTGCTCCACCGCGAGTGTGACCTTGCCGCCCGGCGGGGAGAACTTGATCGCGTTGTCGACCAAATTTCCAATGGCCTGGGTCAATAGAAAGGGATCGCCGTGTACGACGATGCCGGCCTTGACCGACGACGTGAAGGCGACGGCCTTTTCTTCCGCAACTGCACCATGGAAATCGGCGACCTCGTTTGCGACGCGGGCGAGATCTACCGCGCCGAATCCTGAGATGCGCGTGCCGGAATCGATTTCGGCAAGCCGCAGCAAGGCGTTGAATACGTCGATCAAGCGATCGAGGCTCGCGACGGCGTCCTCGATTTCGCAGAGCGCTGCCTCGGCCGACGGACGCGCGATCAGGATCCTCTCGAGCCGGCCGCGCAGCTCCGTGAGCGGCGTGCGTAGATCGTGCGCGACTGCGTTGGAGGCATTGCGTACGCCATCGACGAGAATTTCGATCTGCTGCAGCATTCCATTGATGGTCCGCGCGAGCTGATCGAATTCGTCGGTGGAGTCGCGAACCGGCACTCGTCGCGCGAGATCGCCGCGAACGATGGCGGATGCCGTGCGATTGATGGCCTCGAGGCGGGTCATGAAGGCACGCCGCACGAGAAGCCCACCTAAGATCGCCAAGAGCGATGCGGCGGCGCTGCCCCAACCCAAGCCCTTCAACACGAGCAGCCGAATGGCCATGCGATCCTGGATGTCGCGTCCGACCAGCAAATGAAACCCGTTCGACAGGCGCGCATAGAGCATCCGCGTCGCATGGAGTTGGCCGTTGCGCTCGAGCTCGACCTGGTGCCAACCGGTTTCGTGACCGAGCGCTGCGGGCCAGGCGGTGAGATTGCCGGCAATGCGCGCGAGAGCGGAATCGCCGAGGAAATAGATCGCGTATTCGTCCGAGGGGGCCGCAATCCTGTTGTCGATCGTCTCGATGGCTCCGGGTACGCCGAAGTCGTGCAATCGATCGGCGATTGCCTGGACGTCGGCCAAGATGACCGCATCGGTTTCCTGCTCGAGATAACCGACCGTCCGCCACCAAACAAAGCCTACGAGCACGGAAGCCGACAGGCTGAATATCAGCGCATAAATCAGCGCGATTCGCACCGACGTCGAATGCAGGAATCTAATCACCGCCGCCGAGCCGATACCCGACGCCGCGCACGGTATGGATAAGCGGCGGCAGGGAACTGTCGTCGATCTTTCGGCGCAGCTTGCTGATATGCACGTCGATCGCGTTCGTCTGGCGGTCGCAGTGATATTCCCATACGTTCTCGAGCAGCATCGTTCGAGTCACCACGCGTCCCGCGTTCCGCATCAGATATTCCAGCAGTTTGAATTCGCGCGGCTGCAGGTCGATTGGCCGCCCCGACCGCGACACCTTATGCTGGGCCATGTCGAGGCGGAGGTCGCCGACTTCGAGCACGGCCTCCGCCGGGATGTTTTGACTGCGTCGCACGAGCGCCTCGAGCCTCGCGGCAAGCTCGTCGAAGGCAAAGGGCTTGGTGAGGTAGTCGTCGCCGCCGGCGCGCAGGCCGCGGATGCGCTCATCGAGCTGAGCCAGCGCGCTCAAGATCAGGATTGGAGTATTGCTGCCGGTCTTGCGCAGCGTTGCTACGATGGCAAGGCCGTCGACGCCCTCCGGCAGCATGCGATCGAGAACGATCGCGTCATACACGCCCGTCGTAGCCATAAAAAGCCCATCTCGGCCCGTCGCGGTGCGATCCACGGCGTGGCCGTTTTCGCGCAGGCCTTTGCAAATGAACTGTGCGACGTGCTCGTTGTCCTCAACGACCAGGATCTTCATGTAGCCTCAGAAGTGGACCGGGACGGCATTGCGCCGTCCCGGCCGGTGCTGATCAGCCTTGAGAGAGCTGCAAGGCAAGATAGTAGGCGGTTCCATTCCGCGAGACCAGCAACGCAATAGCTTCCTTCTTCGCGTTCTGCGCCTCGTGAATCTTCGAGGCCGCCTCATCGGGCGTGCTGATGACGTCGTTGCCGACGTTCAAAATCAGATCGCCGGCCCTGACCCCGCTCACTTCGGCGAGGCTGCCGGGCTTCACCTCCGCGACGACGGCGCCCTTGGCGTTGGGCGCGAGGCCCATCTCGCTCCGCGCGTCGGGCGTCAGCGGCGCCAGTGCCATTCCGACGGGGGCGCTCTGCCCTTGATCGGTCGCCGTGGCGGCGATTTTGTCTTTCGCCTGTGCTGCAATGACGACGCTGATGCTCTTCTCGGAGCCGTTACGCCAAACGGTGAGCGTCGCGGTTTTCCCGGTTGGCGCACCGGCGACCGCGAGCGCAAGGTCGCGCGTGCCCTTAATCGCGTTACCGTCGAAGGCCGTGATCACGTCGCCCTGATGCAATTCCGCACGCGCGGCCGGAGAGTTGGCCTCGACCTGATCGACGATCACGCCCTCGGACTTAGAGAGCCCGACGGCCGTGGCGAGTTGCGGGCTCATCGGCTGCATCTGGATGCCGAGCCAGCCCCGCTCGACGCGGCCGTGCTCGCGGAGCTGCCCCACGACTTTCGTCGCTATGTTCGAGGGGATCGCGAATCCGATACCGACGCTGCCGCCGTTCGGAGAATAGATCGCGGTGTCGATTCCGATCACTTGGCCGGACTGGTTGAATAGCGGGCCGCCGGAATTCCCGGGGTTGATCGGCGCATCGATTTGCAGGAAGTCGTCATAGGGTCCGTTGTTGATGTCCCGATCGTGACCGGAAACGATCCCCGCCGTCACCGTCCCGCCGAGACCGAAGGGGTTGCCGATCGCCACGACCCAGTCGCCGACGCGCGACTTGTCGGAATCGCCGAAGGCGACGTAGGGCAAGGGCTTCTTGGCATCGACCTTGAGCACGGCGAGGTCGGTCTTGGCGTCGCGGCCCACGACGGTCGCGGAATAGGAGCTGCCGTCGTCGAGGGTGACCGTCACATTCTTGGCACCTTCGACAACGTGATTGTTGGTAACGATGTAGCCGGCGGGATCAATGATGAAGCCCGAGCCGAGAGCGTGCTCGGGCGCCGCACCCCGGCGATCGAAGAAGTGTTTGTACATCTCGCCCATGGGCGAGCCCTCGGGGGCCTGCGGCATTTCCGGAGTGCTCGAAACCTCCGCCGGCCGCGAGATCGAGATGTTTACGACCGCGGGCTTCACCTTGGCTGCGAGATCGGCAAATCCCACCTGGGTCGAGACTGCCGGGAGCCCGAGCGGCGCATCCACCGCCGAGACGGCTGCATCGGAGCGGGAGTAGGTGAGGCCGCCACCGACGAGAACGGTGGTCGCAAGGAGCGCCCCTGCGAGCGAGAGCTTGCGCCGGGCGGGGAAGGCGAGAAGTCTGTTCATAAGCAGGATCCTTTCAGCAATGTAATGCGCCCAACGCGGCGCATTCGGGGAACGACGATGGGAATATTGTCGATCGCCCCTAATCGCATTCTGAGCGGAGCATTAAAAATCGTTTAGGGTTCTGATTTGGCGCCGGACGGGTCCTGTCG
>DATJVP010000189.1:0-4951 GCA_035581425.1 Allostellaceae bacterium
GGCGAAGGCTGCGTTGCGGAAGCTCCTGGTGCTTGAGCCCGGGCGCAGCTATTGCCAGCCCTGTCTCTCGCCGATCTGGGACACGGGGCTTGCCTGTCATGCGCTGCTCGAAGCGGGCGGCGCCGAGGGTGCGGTCGAGCGAGGCCTCGCCTGGATGGCCGATCGGCAAATCCTCGAGGTCAAGGGCGATTGGTCGGTCTGGCGGCCGGAGGTTCGTCCCGGCGGCTGGGCCTTCCAGTACGAGAACCCGCATTACCCCGATGTCGACGACACCGCGGTCGTGGCGCTCGCGCTCCATCGCCACGCGCCCGATCGCTACCGCGAGTCGATCGACCGTGCCACCGAGTGGATCGAGGGCATGCAAAGCCGGAACGGCGGCTGGGGCGCCTTCGATGCCGACAACTCCTATACCTACCTCAACTATATTCCCTTTGCCGATCATGGTGCGCTGCTCGATCCGCCGACTGCCGACGTCTCCGCACGCTGCGTGAGCTTCCTCGGCCAACTTCTGGCGCGCGACGGCAAACGCGACGACCAGACACTGGCGGCGGGCGTCGAATATCTCGTGCGCGAGCAAGAGGCAGACGGCTCGTGGTTCGGCCGCTGGGGCACGAATTACATCTACGGCACGTGGTCCGCGCTCGCCGCGCTGAACGTCGTCGGCTACAATCCGCGCTCGCAGCCGATCCGGCGCGCGGTCGAGTGGCTCGTCGCGCGGCAACGTCCCGACGGCGGCTGGGGCGAGGACGGGCGCTCCTATTGGGCGGACCGCCCGCGCGGAGAAGCCAAGGAGAGCACGCCCTCGCAGACGGCCTGGGCCATCCTTGGCTTGATGGCAGCGGGCGAGCGCGACAGCGTCGCGGTCAAGCGCGGCATTCAATACCTGCTCGCGACGCAGACCGAGCGCGGTCTCTGGGACGAGGAGCTCTATACCGCCGTGGGCTTCCCGCGCGTGTTCTATCTCCGATATCACGGCTATCGCGCCTACTTCCCGCTCTGGGCGCTCGCGCGCTACCGCGCGCTCGGGCGAAGCAATCTGCGCACGACCCCGCACGGGATGTAATGACCGTCGGCGCCGTCACCGGCCTTGCGGCCGAAGCGGCGCTCGCCCGAGACCTCGGCCTCGCTGTCGCTGTGGGGGCGGGCACGCGCGCGGGGACGGAGGCGGCCATCGCGGAGCTGCTGGCGCGGCCGGTGCTGGGGCTCGTGAGCTTCGGGATTGCCGGCGGATTGGCGCCGGGCTTGCCCACGGGAACGGTATTGCTCCCGGCAGCGATCCGCGGCGGCGACGGCAGTGCTCATTGGGTCGACATCGACTGGCACGAGCGGCTCGCGAAGGCCGCGCGCGCGGCGAAGCTCGCGGTGCTCGTCGGCGGCATGCTCGGCGCCGACGAGATCGCCGCCACGACCGCCGCCAAAGCCGAACTGCATCGCACGACGCGGGCCGTAGCGGTCGATCTCGAGAGCCACATCGTCGCCGCCGCTGCGGCGCGTGCACGCGTGCCCTTCGTGGTGCTCCGCGCCATCGCAGATACGGCCCAGCAGGATTTGCCGCCGGCGGCGCTACTGCCGCTCACGCGCCGCGGACGGCCGAACTTGCCGCGCGTGTTGCTGTCGATCGCAGTGCAGCCGCGTCAGGTCAGGACGCTTCGCGCGCTCGACCGTGAGTTCCGCGCAGCCCTCGACGCGCTGCGCGCCGCCGGCCGAGCGCTTGGCGATACCTTGACGAAGCTTTAGGCGCGGACCGTCTCGACCGCTTCGTATTTGAGGCGCTTCACGCGGTCCATGTTCGTGCCTTCGAGGCGGATGAGGCGGGTCGGGCCCTCGCGACGGGGAGAGTGGAGATCGCCCTCGTTGTAGACGCGCGCCATACCGGGCTTCAGCGAGTATTCGCGGACGTAGCGGACCTTGCCTGGCTTGCTCGGGCTCGCGGACTCTATAAGCGCCCAATCCGTCATGATGGTCTCACCGCCCGCCTGGCCATAGATGGCCCAGGAGGGGCCGTGATCGTGCGGCGAGCTGTTCTTGGCGCCCTCATAGGAGTGGGCGAGGATGCAGAAGCCCAGCTCGCGATCCTCGTAGATCACCTTCCGCTCGGGCGTCCCGTCGCCGACGTGCTTCGCGACGAAAGCCTTGTCCTTGAGCACCTCCTCGAGGAGCGCGCAGACTTTCTGGCGGCCCTTGGGGCCGGGCTCGGCCTTGAGGATGCGGTGACAGTCAGCCGCGAACTGCTCGAGAGTATGGGTCATCATCGGTCTCCTCGATCGAGAGAAGCGATCACTCCGCCGCGGGAGCGCTTCCGGCGCCGCCGCGCTCGGCGGTGAGCCGCGCCATCGCCTGCTCGACGTGGCGCGAGAACACGAATTCCGCGGGCCGCTGGCGGTCGAGCGGGATCTCCTCGGCCATTGCGCCCTCGGACTTGATGCCGCGCATGGCAACGCCGAGCGCCTTCAGGGGCCGCTTCACGGCGTCCATGACCGCGGTTGCCTCGTAGCCACTGTGGACCATGCAATCCGCGCACTTCTCGTAATTGCCGGTGCCGTAGGCGTCCCAATTCGTCTCGCTCATCAGCTCCTTGAAGGTCTTTGCGTAGCCTTCGCCGAGAAGGTAGCAGGGACGCTGCCAACCGAAATAGGTTCGCGTGGGATTGCCCCAGGGCGTGCAATGGTAGTTCTGGTTCCCCGCGAGGAAGTCGAGGAAGAGCGAGGACTGGCTGAACGACCACTTGTGCCCACGTCCCCGGTGGAAGATGTCGCGGAAGAGCTGCTTCGTCTTGCGCCGGTTGAGGAAATGTGCCTGATCCGGCGCGCGCTCATAGGCGTAGCCCGGCGAGACGGTGATCCCCGCGACCCCCATTGCCATCACGTCGTCGAAGAAGGTCGCGACGCGGACGGGGTCGGTGCCATCGAAGAGGGTGCAGTTGATATTCACGCGGAAGCCGCGCTCGCGTGCGAGCTTGATCGCCGAGACCGCCTTCTCGTAGACGCCCTCCTGGCAAACGGACTTGTCGTGCATCTCGCGGTCGCCGTCCAAATGCACGGACCACACGAAGAAGGGGTTCGGCTTGAAGAGGTCGATCTTCTTTTCCATCAGCAGCGCGTTCGTGCAGAGATAGACGAACTTCTTGCGCGCGATGATGCCTTCGACGACCTCGTTGATCTCGCGATGGAGGAGGGGCTCGCCGCCGGCGATCGAGACCACGGGAGCGCCGCACTCGTCGACCGCCTCCAGGCACTCCTTCACCGAGAGGCGTTGATTCAGGATCGGATCGGGATAGTCGATCTTGCCGCATCCCGCGCAGGCGAGGTTGCAGCGGAAGAGCGGCTCCAGCATGAGCACGAGCGGATAGCGCTTCACCCCCATGAGGTGCTGCTTCATCACGTAAGCGCCGACGCGGACTTTCTGGTGCAGGGGTACGGCCACGACTCTGTCCTCAGGACGTGAAGGGGTAGGCGCTCAGGCGGTGGTTTCCGCGAGCTCCGCGGGCATGCGGAAGCGCACGTTCTCGGTGATACCAGGCAAGGTCTGGAGATCGACCTCCGCGACCTGGCGTAGCCGCTCGATGAGCCGCTGCACGAGATCCTCGGGCGCCGAGGCCCCGGCGGTGATTCCGATCGAGCTCACACCCTCGAGCCAAGCGGGATCGAGCGCATCGGCATCGGCGATCAGATAGCTTTTCACGCCCTGCTCGACCGCGATCTCGCGCAAGCGGTTGGAGTTGGAGCTGTTGGCGGCGCCGACGACGAGCATCACGTCGACATCATGCGCGAGCTCGCGCACCGCGCGCTGGCGGTTCTGCGTCGCGTAGCAGATGTCCTTGGTGTCGGGGCCGACGATCGCGGGGAAGCGCTCCTTGAGCGCGTCGATCACCGCTCGCGTGTCATCGACGCTGAGCGTCGTCTGCGTGATGAAGGCGAGCTTCTGAGGATTGCCAACCTTGAGGTTTTTCACCTCTTCGGCCTTGGAGATGAGATGCACCTTGCCGTCGATCCGGCCCATGGTGCCTTCGATCTCGGGATGGCCGGCATGGCCGATCAGGATGATCTCGCGGCCCTGCGACGCGTAGCGCTGACCCTCGCTGTGCACCTTCGAGACCAACGGACAGGTAGCGTCGATCACGGGGAGCGTGCGGTCCTCCGCGGCCTCCTCGACCGCGCGGCTCACCCCATGCGCGCTGAAGATGGTGACGCTGCCCGGCGGGATCTCGTCGAGCTCGTCGACGAATCGCGCTCCCTTGGCGCGGAGTCGCTCCACGACGTGCCGGTTGTGCACGATCTCATGCCGGACGTAGATGGGCGGGCCATACTTCTCGAGAGCGCGCTCGACGATCTCGATGGCGCGCTCCACGCCTGCGCAAAAGCCACGGGGCTGGGCCAGCATCACCCGCAAGCGCCGTCTCGTCGAAGTGCCGTTGCCGCGCGCCGGATTGTCCATGGAGGTCCTCGTCTTGGAGCCGGGAAAATAGCCTGTCTTTGCGCGGATTTGCAAATGGGACCGCAGGCGATCCAGGAAATGCCCGTAGTGTCGTTGGGGTCAAATGCCCTTGATTTGCCCCATTTGCCCGCTACGCCTTGAAAGAGATGGGAAGAGCATTGACGAGTCGATGTCCTCCATTGCGCAAATCGCGTCTGAATTGCGAATCTTGCAAGTCTGTGTTTAGTTGGCGCGCAATATCCATGGCAACGGCAGCCCCCGGCGCAACAGCGGGCGGCTGCGGCGTTTGCGCGCAACCTGAATTGACCTAGGGATCGTCCCCGTGAGCAAGAAACCGGTTTCAGAATCCTCCAGCACCGCCGGCGAGTCCAATCACATCTCCAATCGCACGCCGCTGTTGGACCGGATCAAGGTTCCCGCGGATTTGCGTGCGCTTGCGGAGAGCGATTTGGCGCAGGTGGCGGACGAGCTGCGTCTGGAGTTGGTGGACGCGGTTTCGATGACGGGCGGGCATCTT
>DATJVP010000190.1:0-13559 GCA_035581425.1 Allostellaceae bacterium
CCTCGGCAAGGCTGGGCGGCGGAGAGATCAGGCTGAAGCGCAGATTGTCGGTCGCCAGGAGCACACCGCTGATCGCGACCAGCCCGATGACGAGCTTGCGGAAGAGTGTTTGGCTCAGGAGGTGACGGACCCGCCGACCCACCCACATCCCCGCAAAGATCGGCACGCTCGCGATGACCGAGACGACGGCGTCCGATCGGCTGAGCAGGCCTTCTCCACCGAGAGCGAGCGTCATCAGCGTGGCGGCAACGATCAGGAACATCGAGGCGTACTGCACGAAGCGGTCGCGCTCGATGCCGAGCGCAAGCAGGTAAAGGAACACGAAGGGACCCGGCGAAGCCGCGAGTCCGCCGGTCAATCCGCCGACGATGCCCGCCGCGGGGCTGGCGATCGGCTCCAGGTGGCGCGGCACGCGCACGCGCGGCGAAAGCAGCATGGTCGCGGCGATCGAGATGAGGATCAGGCCGACGACCGGCTTGAGGTAGATCGAAGCCACCAGGGCGAGGAGTGTGATTCCGACGAAGACGCCGAAGGCGAGGCCGAGGAAGACCGGCAGCAATCGCTTGAGCACCACGCACAAGGGGTCGCCTTCGATCGCCTGCGGGATGTTCGTAAGAATGAGGGGAACGGAAAGCAGCGCCACCGTCGCAGGCAGATCGAGAACCAGATTGAGCAATGGCACGGCGATCGCGGGCGTTCCCACGCCGATCAGGCCCTTGGTGGTTCCGGCGGCAAAGAGGAACGACAGCACCGCGAGGTAGGTGAGCAGCGAGAGATGCGCGAGGGCGACGTGGGGCATGGGACCCTACGGTGCCCGCCCGCTCCAGGGCTTACCGGACAAGGAAATGCTCGAAACACCGGCGCGCATCTTGTGGCCTCTTCCTCGGATCGAGCCGAGTCGAACGCCTTGCTCGTCGATCCCTGCGAAGTCCCGCCAGCGGTCGCGCCGCCGGACCGGGAAATGCTGGGCGAATCCTACGAAGGGGCGCCGCCGCTCCGCGTCATGCAAATTGGTGAGGCCAATGGCTCTACCGGCCCTGAATTTCGGGCGAGTGCATGGGCCGGAGCCGCGAGTCTTTGTGGTCGGATGCGGGAAACCGCGCGGTCATGCAACGCGCCCGCGCCCGGAATTCAGGGTTTTCACCGATAGCGACCGGACGGCACAAATGTGAAAATCGCGCCCCTCATCGCACCCACCGACAGCAGCATCCCGACCCGCCAAATCCTCTCATGATCGCAGTTCTGACGAGGCCCGGGGCCGGCGAGTCCGCTGCAATTCACCACCCATAAATATGGAGAGAGAGTCGCCATGGGAATGAACGTGACCCGACGCCAGGTGACGATCGCCGGCCTGAGTCTTCTCGCGAGCACCGCGATTTCGGCGGCGAGCCGGGCCCAACTCGGCGAGATGGGCATCGGCCAAGGGCTCGAGGAATTCTGGCTAGCGACCGACGCTTACGTCTACGGCTACCCGCTCGTGACGATGGAAATGACCCGTCGCATCATGACGAATGTCGCGGCGCCGGAAGCGATGCGCTGCCCCATGGGGCAAATTATCAAGGCGCGGCGATATCCAGACGCTTCCTTTCGCGATGTGACGGCGCCGAACGCCGACACGCTCTACACCACCGCCTGGATCGATGTCGCCGGCGAGCCCTGGGTGCTGAGCATCCCGGACATGAAGGGCCGCTACTTTCTGTTTCCGATGCTCGATGGCTGGACGAACGTATTCCAGGTCCCGGGCAAGCGGACGACAGGGACGGGCGCGCAGACCTACGCGATCACCGGGCCGGGCTGGACCGGAGCCCTTCCGGCCGGCGTAAAGCAGCTCAAATCGCCCACCAGCATCGTCTGGCTTCTGGGCCGGATCTACTGCACCGGCACGCCGGAGGATTACGACGCCGTGCACGCGCTGCAGGACCAGTGCAAACTGGTTCCGCTGAGCGCCTACGGCAAGCCCTATACGCCGCCGCCCGGAAAGGTCGATGCCTCGCTCGACATGAAGACGGCGGTGCGCGAACAGGTCAACAAAATGGATGCGGTCGCCTATTTCACGCTGCTGGCGCAATTGATGAAGTCCAATCCGCCGGCGGCCGCGGACGCGCCTGCGGTTGCGAAGTTTGCGCAGATCGGTCTCGTTCCCGGCAAGGATTACGACGCGAGCAAGCTCAATGCCGATTTCGTAAGCCGGATCCCACAAGCCGGTTTCGACCGGATCATGCTTCAGATCAAGGTCAACAAATCCGTCAAGTACACCAACGGTTTCTTCTTCGACACGGTCACTGGAATCTATGGGACGGACTATCTCAATCGCGCGCTCGTGACCGCGATCGGCCTCGGCGCCAACAGGATCCAGGATGCGGTCTATCCCACCTCCCTCAAGGGCCCGGATGGAGACAGCTACAGCGGCGCCAACAAATACGTCATGCACTTCCCGAAGGGACAATTGCCGCCCGTCCGCGGATTCTGGTCTCTGACCATGTACGACGAGAAATTCTTCTTCGTCGCGAACCCGCTCAACCGCTACTCGATCAGCGCCCGGCAGAACCTGAAGCAGAATCCGGACGGCTCCGTCGATCTCTACATCCAGAATCAGTCGCCGGGGGCGGACAAGGAATCGAACTGGTTGCCGGCTCCTTCCGGCAAGTTCGTTCTGATGCTGCGCATGTATTGGCCGAACGAAAAATCGCCCTCGATCATCAACGGCTCCTGGACGATTCCGCCGGTCAAGAAGGTGTAGAGACCGGCTTCCGCGTAAGCCGGCTCAGCTCCCCTTGCTGGGGATGGGCCGCAGCGACTTCAGGTAGATTGCGATCGCGTGCCGGTCGGCTGCGGTGAGTTTTGCGGTTCCGTCGACGACCTCTGCCATCGGCATGCCGACAAAATCGCCTTTTGCGGTCATGCCCCTTTCCAGGAGCCGATCGATTTCGTCGAGGCTCCAGTCACCGATCCCCTCGACGGGATCGGGGGTGATGTTCGGCGCGAGCTTGGCGCCGGGGCCGTAGAGCTCGCCGCCGCTGAAGGCGCGCTCGGTCTCGAGCCCGCCGAGCGCGGTGCGCGGCGTGTGGCATTCGCCGCAATGGGCGACGGCATTGGCGAGATAGGCGCCGCGGTTCCATTCGGGAGTCCTGCCGGGATCGGCGGCCATCGGCCCGGGGGAAAAATAGAGCGCGCGCCAGAGGATGACCGAGATCCGCATGTCTAACGGGAACCCGACGGCATGCGGCTTGTTCGGCGCGGCGACCGGCGCTTGCGCGAAGAGATATGCCTTGATGTCGAGGATGTCCTGGTCCGTCATGCCCGTGAAGGCCGGGAACGGAAAGGCCGGGAAATAATGTGCGCCGGCGGGTGAGGTCCCGCGGCGCAGCGCTTGCACGAAGTCCTCGTCGCTCCAGGCGCCGATCCCGTAGACGGGATCCGGCGTGATATTGCGGCTGTAATAGGCGCCGAACGGCGTCAGGACCGCACGGCCGCCCGCAAGCCGAGCCCCGCCGGCATCGGTGTGACAGCCGACGCAGTTCGCGGCGTCGAGGAGATATTCGCCGCGCTTGATCGCCTCGGGACCGGGAGCGGCCGGGCGCGCCTGGGGCTGAGAGACGTCCTCGATCCTGCAGCCGGAGACGAGCAAAATCGCAGACAGGGCCGCGACGACCCCAAGCAAAGTTCCCCTATGATTTTTGCTCGCCACCGTGATCCCCTTCTGCGTCGAGTCCCGTGGCGCAATGAATGCAGCAGATCACACCGAGAGCATCCATCAAATGCGTGTGATCCTGTTTGACACTCTCCTCGCATTCCGTTGGATGGGGTTCGCGGTAGTGTCTGGGACGCTACCGGGTTCGCGGATATGCTGTCGCGGCGCGTCAATCAGGGAGCGACGCGGGGGGCCGCATGCCGTTCTTCGACAGCTCGACCGAAAGCGAGGCGATAGGGACGACGCTTACGGAGTGGATGCTCGAGCGATTTCGCGCGGATGGGCTCGCAGCAGACGACTTTGCGCTGACGCTGCTTCCCTTCTCCGGTCCGCTTCGTCCGGATACCGCCGCCGAGCGTCCCGTGGGCTTCGCCTATCGCGGCGAGGCGCCGTTCTATCCCTGCAGCGTGGTCAAGGCCTTCTATCTCGCGGCTGCGCACGCGCGCCTCGAGGAAGGTGCGCTCGCGGAGCATGCCGAGCTCGACCGCGCCATGCGCGACATGATCCGCTGGTCGAGCAACACCGCCACCAACTATGTGATCGACCTCGTCACCGGCACGACCGGCGATACGCTCTTGGACGAGGCGCAGATGCGCGACTGGGCCGAGCGCCGGCAATGGGTCAACCGCTACTTCCGCGGTCTCGGCTGGCCCGAGGCCGAGGCCATCAACCTCTGCCAGAAGCTGATGGATGACGACCGCTACGGTCGGGAGAAGACCTTCGTGCGCCTGGGCGGCAACAACCACAACCGCCTCAGCACCGACGCGGCGGCGCGCCTCTTCTATGCCATCTTCGCGGGCCGCATGGTGACGCCGCTCCGGAGCCGCGCCATGGCAGCCCTCTTCGCCCGCCCGCTGGAGGATCCCGACTTCGTCGCTCACCAGATGGCCCAGGTCAAAGCCTATCTCGGTGCAGGTCTGCCTCGCGGCGCCAAGCTCTGGTCGAAGGCCGGCTGGACCACCTGGACGGGCGATGCCGACGCCAGCTACAGGCGCCACGACGCCGCTTACATCGAGCTGCCGAACGGTCGCGCCTGCATCCTGGTCGTCTTTATCCAAGGCCGCATTGTCTCCGGGCTCGAGACGGTGTTGCCGGCGGTTGCGGGCAGGACGGTCGCCCTTCTGGGGTGAATCCCGGCGCGCCGAAATCGTCGATTGAGCGCGGTAAACTTGCTAGTCTAGGAAAACACGGGAGGGAGAGCGCCCATGCAGCAGAGCCCCCTCATTAAATCGCGACTCGCGGCGATCCTGCGGGCCACGAGCGGAAATTTTCTGGAGCAGTTCGACTTCTTCCTGTTCGGGTTCTACGCGACGGCCATCTCCAAGGCCTTCTTCCCGACCGGCAATGAAGTCACGGAGCTGATGCTGACCTTCACGACCTTCTGGCTCGGCGCGCTCATGCGCCCCGTGGGCGCGATCGTGCTCGGCGCCTATCTGGACCATATCGGCCGGCGCAAGGGACTGATCCTGACGCTCTCCATCATGGCCGCGGGCACGGTCTTCATCACGATTTCGCCGACCTATGCGAGCATCGGCGTCCTCGCCCCGATCATCGTCCTCGTCGGGCGTCTGCTGCAGGGCTTCTCTGCCGGCGTCGAGCTCGGGGGCGTGTCGATCTACCTCTTCGAGATCTCGACGCCGGGAAACAGGGGGTTCTACACCTCCTTCCAATCCGCGAGCCAGCAGGTCGCGATCTTCGTGGCCGCGATCATCGGCTACGTCCTGAACTCCCTGCTGCCGGAGGCCGAGATCGTCGCCTGGGGATGGCGCATTCCCTTCGCGATCGGCTGCATGATCATTCCCTTCATCTTCGTGATCCGGCGCTCGCTCGAGGAGACGCCGGATTTCCTCGCTCAGCGCCACCACCCGACGGCCGGCGAGGTGCTTGCGGCGATGCTCGCGAATTGGCGGATCGTCATCCTCGGGATGATGCTGACCGCGATGACGACGGTGACCTTCTACTTCATCACGGTCTACACGCCGACCTTCGGCAAGTCCGTGCTGAAGCTCTCCGCCACCGACAGCCTGCTGGTCACGCTCTTCGTCGCCGTCACGAATTTCCTCTGGCTGCCCGTCGGCGGCGCCATCTCCGACCGCATCGGACGCAAGCCCGTGCTGGTCGTCATTTCGACTTTGGCGCTGCTGACGACCTATCCCACGCTCTCCTGGCTGGTCGCGGCGCCGAGCTTCGGCAAGATGCTGCTCGTGGACCTCTGGTTCTCGATGTTCTTCGGAGTCTACAACGGCGCGATGGTGGCGGCGCTCTCCGAGGAGGTGCCAAAGCAGGTGCGCACCACATGCTTCTCATTGGCGTTCAGCCTGGCCGTGGCGCTCTTCGGAACCTTCACGCCGCTCGCCTCGACGTGGCTCATCGATCAGACGAAGGATCGTGCCGCGCCGGGATTTTGGCTCATGGCCGCTGCGGCCTCGGGCCTCATCGCCACCCTGATCATCTACCGCGGCCGCGTGGCGCAGCGGGTCGAAGCCTGAGGGAAATGGGCGCAGGTTCAGGCACGCCGCGCGGATGAAAGCGGCGGCGGCGCCTGCTCGAGGCTCGAGACCTCGTTGGTGAGGGTGGTGCGGTGCATGTCGCGCACCTTCGTGTGGTCGTAGCGCCGCGCGCGGTGCATGGTGACGCGGTTGTCCCACATGACGAGGTCGTTCTGGCGCCAGACATGGGCGTAGACGAAGCGTCGGTCGGTCGCGTGCTCCGTAAGGTCGCGCAAGAGCGCGCGCGCCTCCGGTACGGGCATTCCCTCGATCTCACCCGCATGGCTCGAGAGATAGAGCGAGAGGCGGCCGGTCCTGGGGTGCTGGCGCACCAGGCGCTGGCGCACCGGCGCGCTTTGCGCGCGCTCGTCATCGGTGAATTCGGTATAGCCGAGGACGCCGCGCGAGAAGATCTGGCTGTGCCGGCAGACGAGGTCGTGGATATCGCGCTTCGTCGCCTCGTCCAGCGCGTCGTAGGCCGCGCGCATGTCCGCGAACTCCGTATTCCCGCCGGCCTCGGGAATCCGACGCGCCGACAGGATCGAGTATTTCGCGGGCACCGGCTTGAAGGAGCTGTCGGAGTGCCAGAGCATATTGCCGAGCCCGAAAAGGCGCCGGCGGTCGTCGCGCGCCAGCACCTTCTCGCTCGTATCGAGGTTCGAGATGTCGTTGACGTCCATGCTGAGCCGCCGCTCCGCGAGGCGGGTCAGGTCGCCGGTGGCCGCCTCGAGCGGCCCGAGGCTGCGGCTGAACGCGATCTGCCGGTCGTCATCGAGCACCTGGTCGTGAAAGACCAGCACGCCGAACCGGTCCATGCCCGCGTGGATCGCCGCAATGTCCTCTTGCGAAAGTGGCTTGGCGGTATCGCAGCCGGAGACGACGCCTGCAAAAAAGGGCCGCCCGACGGGGTCGATGGGCTCGATTTTGACGCTCATGGCCTCGAGCTTAGCAACGGTCGCCGCCCTACGCCACTCGGCGCTCGCGCTGTGCGGCGCGGCGGCGCTCGTAGCGCCAGACGGAGGCGGGGGGCAGGTTCTTCCAGACGCGCGCGGCGACGCGTCCGGTGACGCCGAGACGCTCGCGGTCGATCGGCGAGATCGGCCCATAGGTGAACTGGATGAGCGGGCGTCCGTCGCCCAGGAGCGCGAAGCACTCCGCGAGGATGCGCGTGCGCGTGAGCTTGGGGATGGAGATCAGCGGCAGGCTCGAGACCACCGCCGCGGCCTCGTGGATGCCCAGCGGCGCCAAGAGCCGGCGCAGCTCGCGCGCGTCGCCCTTGACGATCGTGAGCTCCGGGAAATGCTGCTTCAGGAGCCGGTAGAGCTCCTGATCGCGCTCGACGACGACGAGACGCTCGCGGGGAATGCCGGCTTCGAGGAGCGCGCGCGTGACGCTGCCGGTGCCGGCGCCGAGCTCGATGATGACGCCGTGGCCCACGCTCTGGACCTCCCGCGCCATCGCGCGCGCGAGGTGGCGGCTCGAGGGCACCACGGCGCCGATCCGCGTCGGCGACTTCAGCCACATCGCGAAGAACTTCATCGCCTCTTTGTCCTGCTCGTCCAGCAGAACGAGACGCCGAGGCTTGCTGCGGTTGCTCTCGGGCCTTGTCATGGGCTTGTCCTCGGGCGGCAGTAGGATTAGGGATCGGAAGCCAGCCCCGGCTCCGCCGATCCCCGTGAGAAAGGGACGACCGTATTAACCTAAAGCTTTGCCGGAGGCGGGGGAAGCCCCTTTCGCGCCAGAGGGGGATCGAACCCCCTGCAACGATTGGATAAAAAGGGAGAGACGACGCCATGCCGCTTCGCGCGGAGGACCAGAAGCAAGAGCGAATCGCGGGGATTTTGGGCCGCGTGGGCGAGCGCTTTCCGGCGCCGCGCGCGGACGCGATCCAGCGCTTCGTGAGCGAGTTCTACAGCCACGTTCCGCCCGAGGACGTGGTGCCCCGCGGCGCCGACGATCTCTACGGCGCGGCGCTCTCGCTTTGGAACTTCGCGCAGGAGCGGAAGGTCGGGCAGGCGAAGCTCCGCGCCTTCAATCCGCGCGCCGACGCAGACGGCTGGCACGCGGGCCGCACCGTGATCGAGATCGTCAACGACGACATGCCGTTCCTGGTGGACTCGGTTTCGGCGGCGCTGAACGGCCTCGGGCTCACCGTCCATCTCGTGATCCATCCGATGCTGCGCGTGCGCCGCGACGAGAAGGGAAGGCTCGTCGAGCTCCTCGCGGGCGATGGCGGCAACGGCGAGGCGGTCCTGCGGGAATCGCTGATGCACATCGAGGCGAGCGAGCAGAGCGATCCCGCGCGCCTCGCGGAGATCGCCTCCACGCTCGAGCGCGTGCTCGCGGACGTGCGCGTCGCGGTCGCGGATTGGGCGCGCATGCGCGCGACGCTCGCGGAAGTGCGGCAGGCGATGGTCGCGGGCCCGCATCCCTCGGTCCCGCCGGAGGAGGTGCGCGAGGCCGAGGAATTCCTGCGCTGGCTCGGCGACGACAACTTCACCTTCCTCGGCTACCGGCGCTACCGCTTCGCGAAGGAGGGGAACGGGCTCGACATCGGCATCGCCGACGGGCTCGGCATCCTCCGCGACGAGAGCTACGCGGTCTTCGACGGGCTCCGGCATTTCGAGACCCTGCCGCGGGAGGTGCAGGACTTCCTGCGCGAGGCGCGGCTCCTCTCGATCGCCAAGGCCAACAAGCGCGCGACCGTGCATCGCCCCGCGCAGATGGATGCGATCGCCATCCGCATCTTCGCGCCCAACGGCGAGGTGCTGGGCGAGCATCTCTTCGTCGGCCTCTTCACCTCGACGGCCTATGCGAGCAGCGCGCGCTCGACGCCGCTCTTGCGCCACAAGGTCGCGCACATCCTCCAGCGCGCGGGCTTCCCGCCGGCGAGCCACGACGCGAAGGCGCTCGTCCACATCCTCGACGGCCTTCCGCGCGACGAGCTCTTCCAGAGCAGCGAGCAGGAACTCTTCGACACCGCGCTCGGCGTGCTCAATTTGCAGGAGCGGCAGCGGATCGCGCTCTTCGTTCGGCGCGACAATTTCGGCCGCTTCGTCTCCTGCCTCGTCTATTGCCCGCGCGAGCGCTACAACACCGATCTCAGGAAGCGCTTCCAGGCGATCCTCGAGCAGGCCTATCGCGGCACGATCTCGCATTTCGACACGCAGTTCGGCGAATCCGTGCTGGCGCGCGTCCATTTCATCCTCGACACCCCCGACCGCGCCGCGCGCGAGGTCGACGTCGCGGAGGTCGAGCGCCGGCTCGCCGAGGCCGGACGGAGCTGGGAGGACGGACTCTCCGAGGAGCTCGCGGACGGGCATGGCGAGGCCGAGGGCAACGCGCTTTTCCGGTGCTACGGCGGCGCTTTCCCGACCTCCTATCGCGAGCGCTATTCGGCCGCGGCCGCGCTCTACGACATCGCGCGCATCGAGGAGGTGCGCGCGGGAACGCCGCTCGCGCTCACGCTCTACAAGCCCGTCGAGGCGGAGGGGCATGAGCTCGGCTTCAAGATCTACCGCAAGGCGGAAGCGGTGGCGCTCTCGGACGTGCTGCCGGTGCTGGAGCATATGGGCCTTCGCGTCATCTCCGAGGAGCCCTACCGCATCCAGCCCGTGGGCGACGCCGAGCCCATTGCGATGCAGGATTTCGCGCTCACGGTCGAGGCGGATTGCGACGTCGGCCGCGATCGCGAGCGCTTCGAGCAGGCCTTCCAGCGCATCTGGGCCGGCGACATGGAGAGCGACGGCTTCAACCGCCTCGTCCTCGGCGCGCGCCTCGACTGGCGCGAGGTCGTGGTGCTGCGCCTCTACGCGAAAGTGCTGCGCCAGGCGGGCTTCCCCTTCAGCCAGGCCTATCTCGAGGATACGCTCGGAGCCTATCCCGCGCTTGCAGCGAAGCTCGCCGCACTCTTCCGCGCGCGCTTCGATCCCTCCGCGAGCGACCATGCTGCCGAGACCGAGCGGCGCGCCAGGGAGATCGAGGCCGATCTCGACGCCGTCACCAACCTCGACGAGGACCGCATCCTCCGCGCCTATCTCCGGCTCATCCGCGGGAGCCTGCGCACCAACTTCTTCCAGCGCGGCGAGAAGGGCGGGCCCAAGCCCTATCTCTCGGTGAAGCTCGCGAGCCACGCGATCGAGCTCTTCCCGCTGCCGCGGCCGCTCTATGAGATCTACGTCTTGAGCCCGCGCATGGAGGGCGTCCATCTCCGCGGCGGCAAGGTCGCGCGCGGCGGCATCCGCTGGTCCGACCGCAAGGAGGATTTCCGCACGGAGATCCTGGGCCTGATGAAGGCGCAGATGGTGAAGAACGCGGTGATCGTGCCCGTGGGCTCCAAGGGCGGCTTCGTCCTGAAGCGCCCGCCGCCGCCGGGCGCGGGGCGCGAGGCGTTCCAGAGCGAAGGGATCGAGTGCTACAAGATCCTGATGCGCGGGCTCCTCGACATCACCGACAACATCGTCGGCGATCAGATCGTTCCGCCCGCGGAGGTCGTGCGCCACGACGAGAACGATCCCTATCTCGTCGTTGCCGCCGACAAGGGCACCGCGACCTTCTCCGACATCGCCAACGGCGTCTCGCAGGAATACCGCTTCTGGCTCGACGACGCCTTCGCGTCCGGGGGATCGCAGGGCTATGACCACAAGGCCATGGGCATCACCGCCCGCGGCGCCTGGGAGACGGTGAAGCGGCATTTCCGCGAGCTCGGCACCGACATCCAGGCGACGGACTTCACCTGCGTCGGCGTCGGCGACATGAGCGGCGACGTCTTCGGGAACGGCATGCTGCGCTCGAAGCATACGAAGCTCATCGGCGCCTTCGATCACCGGCACATCTTCCTCGACCCCAATCCCGATCCCGAGAAGAGCTTCGCGGAGCGCCAGCGCCTCTTCGATCTCCCGCGCTCGAGCTGGGCCGATTTCGACGCGAAGCTCATCTCGAAAGGCGGCGGGGTCTATCCGCGAACCCTCAAGGCGGTGCCGATCTCGCCGGAGGCGCGGAAGTGGCTCAGGCTCAAGAACGACCGCCCGACGCCGGCCGAGGTGATCCAGGCGCTCCTCAAGGCGAGGGTCGATCTTCTGTGGTTCGGCGGTATCGGCACGTACATCAAGGCCAGTACGGAGACGCATGCCGACGCCGGCGACCGCGCGAACGACCCCGTCCGCATCAACGCCACGAAGATCAAGGCGAAGGTGGTGGGAGAGGGCGCCAATCTCGGCGTGACCCAGCGCGCGCGGATCGAGTACGCGACCTGCGGCGGCCGCATCAACACCGACGCCATCGACAATTCCGCGGGGGTCGACACCTCCGACCACGAGGTGAACCTGAAGATTCTGCTGAATGCCGCGGTGGCGTCCGGCGATCTCACGCTGAAGCAGCGGAACACGGTGCTGCGCGAGATCACCGACGACGTGGCGGGGCTGGTGCTTCGGGACAACTATCTCCAGGGCTTGGCGCTGACGCTCGCGCAGATGCAGGCGGCGGATCGGCTCGATGCGCAGGCGCGCTTCATGCGTGCGCTCGAGAAGGCGGGAAAGCTCGACCGCGCGGTCGAGTTCCTGCCGGACGACGAGGCGCTCGCGGAGCGTGCGGCGGGGCGGCGCGGCCTCACGCGGCCGGAGCTGGCGGTGCTTCTTGCCTATGCCAAGAACACGCTGGCGCAGGACCTGGACGGGACGGACCTGCCGGACGATCCGCATCTCCTCGCGGATCTCGAGGCTTATTTTCCGCCGAAGCTCGTGGAGCGCTTCCGCCCGCAGATCGCGGGGCACCGGCTGCGGCGCGAGATCGTTGCGACCTGTGTCGCGAACGATCTCGTCAATCGCTGCGGGATTACCTTCGCGGCGGAGATTCAGGAGCGGACGGGACGCGGCGTCGGCGATGTCGCGCGCTCCTATGCGGTCGTGCGCGCGGTCTACGACCTCGACACGCTCTGGGACGAGGTGAACGCGCTCGACAACAAGGTGGAGGCGGAGACGCAGGCGGAGATGCTGCTGGCGGCGGGGCGCGTCGTCGAGCGCGCGACCGCCTGGTTCCTGCGCGGCATGAACGCGCTCGACATCGCCGAGCGCGTCGAAGCCTTCCGCCCCGGTGTGAGGAAACTGGCGGCGGGCCTCCCGGAGCTGATGCCGGATTCGCAGAAAGCCGAATTCGCGCGGCGCGTCCAGGGCTGGGTCGCGCGCAAGGTGCCGGAGGAGCTTGCGACGCGCGTCGCGAAATTCGACTTCCTGGGCTCGGCGGTCGACATCGTGCGCCTCTGCGCCACGACCGGCGGCGAGATCGAGGCGCTGGGTCAGCGCTGCTTTGCGGTGGGCGCGCGCTTCCGGCTCGACCTCCTGCGCGTGGCCGCGCGGCGGCTCGAGTCGCAGACGGCCTGGCAGAAGCTCGCGATCAATGCGCTCATCGAGGACCTCTACGGCCACCAGGCCGATCTCGCCGCGAAGGCCTTGGGCGAGGGCGCGGAGTTCGAGAAGTGGCTCCAGATGCACGCGAAAGAGCTCGCGCATCTCGACGGGCTCATCCAGGAGATCGTGCAAGCGGCGCAGCCGGATTTGGCGATGCTCACCGTCGCGAACCGTGCCTTCCGGGCGCTGGTGGCGGTGTGAAACCGGGTTGAACCACCAAGGCACCAAGACACCAAGTTCATTTTCGGGGCGTCCCTCGACACGCTCGGGATGCCTCGAAAAAAATGAACTTGGTGTCTTGGTGCCTTGGTGGTTCAGGAGTCCTTTTCCCCTGCCTCGATCGTCCTCGTCTCCTCCGTCTGCGTCTCCGCGAGTTTGGCGAGGCGTCCCAGGATGATCTCGCGGACGCGCTCGGCCGTCTGGTGCGGGTTCTGGGCCCAGGGCGGGAAGACGCCGGGCTTGCGGCCGATGACGCCCAGGTGCTTGGCGAGGACCTCGAGCGCGCGCATCTTGTCGTGCAGCTTGGCGCGCGCGCCGCTTTTAGCGTCGCCGGAGATTTCCGCGATCGCCGCGCGCTCGTCGGCGCTGAGCTCGGAGTTGGGTTTGAGCCGCACGCCTTCCGGTCCCCAATCCGCGAGCGTTCCCAGATCGGCGAAGGCGACCCGCGCCAATTCCGCGACGACGCGATCGGCGGTGACGAGCGTGCGCTCCTGCCGCTTCTCCTGCTCGGCGCGGATCGCCGCCGCGATCTCCGGATCCCGCATGAGCGAGTAGGCGATCTGCCGCACGGTCGACTTCGCATAACCCGCGCGCTCGGCCGCGCGGGTGGCATTGAGGTCGACGAGGTATTCCTGCACGAAGTGCTGGCGGCGCCGGTTCATTTGCGCCCTTGATCCCAGCCGAAGCCCGGCTCGCGCGCGTTCCGTTCCGCCTCCGCCTTCCGCGCCCGCGCCTTCGCCGCCGCGAGGCGTTTCC